>JAZNSH010000072.1:0-7364 GCA_045591115.1 Clostridia bacterium | reverse complement strand
GCAAACCTAAATGGTGTTCTCGCATATCCATTATAACACCTATTTTGAATTCTGCACTATATCTTTTTTGTTTTTGTCCTTTTTTTGCCATAAAAAATATGCACCTCCAAAAGTGTCTAACTTTTGGGGTGCATATCATTTCGAGTGCATTTTTTTTACATCAAATTTTCGGGATTTAAGCCTTTAAGCTCATCAATAACGAATAAACCGTCTTTTCTGATTAAAACGTCATCAAACCAAATTTCGCCACCGCCATATTCGGGGGTTTGGATTAAAACGAGATCCCAATGTACTGCTGAATGATTGCCGTTAGGTGCATCGTCATAGCAAGAACCGGGGGTGAAGTGAATACTTCCTGCAATCTTTTCGTCAAAAAGTGTATCAAGCATTGCATTGTTGATATAGGGGTTTACACCTATTGCGAACTCACCAACGTATCTTGCGCCGTCATCGGTATCAAGAACTTTATTGATGCGCTCTGTGTCGTTTGCGGTTGCCTTAATGATCTTTCCGTCTTTAAACTCAAAACAGATTTTTTCGTAAGTGAATCCGTCTTCAACAGAAGCGGTATTATAGGTAATCTTGCCGTTTACGCTGTTTTTAACGGGTGCAGTATAAACTTCACCATCGGGAATATTGCAGAAGCCGTCACATTTGATTGCGGGAATATCCTTAATTGAGAAGGTAAGGTCAGTATCTTTTGCAACAAGACGAACCTTATCGGTCTTGTTCATAAGCTCAACTAAAGGTGTCATTGCCTTTGACATTCTTTCATAGTCAAGATTGCAAACGTCAAAATAGAAGTTTTCAAAGGCCTCTGTTGACATTTTTGCAAGCTGGCTCATACCGAAGTTGGGATATCTTAAGATAACCCACTTGGTTTTTGCAACGCGAATTGCACCGTGAACGGGCTCCCAATAAAGCTTGTTGTATGCTTCCATATTTTCTTGGGGAACGTCACTCATTTCAAAACTGTTTTCAGGACCGCGAACACCAATATATGCCTGCATTTTGCTCATTAAAGCGGCATCGTTCTCTGCGCGGAGCTTTAACTGATCTTCAGTTGCCTCCAACAAAAGTGAACGGTTAAGTCTGTTTGAACGAACCCAAAGGAAAGGGTTTCCGCCTGCTTTGTTAACTGCTTTAACAAGCTCCATACCGAACTCCTCGTCAGCGCCGATAAGCTCAATAAGGCAGTTTTCGCACTTTTTAAGTCGGCAAGAATAGTTAACAAGCTTGTCAGCTAATATTTTTACTCTTTCATCAACCATTTTTCATTTCTCCTTAAAAAATAAGGCGAACAAAGTTCGCCCTTTAAATTATATCAAGTGAAACACTCTTTAAGAGCTTTAAGAGCCTGATCCTTATATTCCTTGGGAATACAACAGGTGATCTTTGTTTCTGAAGTGGTAATAAGTAAAACGGGAATATTCTTTTCCTGAAGAGAACCGAATATATCACCTGAAACACCTGCATGATGCTCCATACCGCTACCTTCAATAGTAACCTTTGCAATGTGATCAAGCACATCAATAACCTCATCCTTGATAAGAGCTTTGATAAGCTTAACCGATTTTTCAACAAGAGGCTTTGAAACTGAGAAGGAAAGGGTATAAATGCCGTTGAAAGGAACGGTCTGGGTGATAATATCAACCATTATATCGTTTTCCTTAAGAGTTTTAAAGATATCGCTTATAAGCTTTGCATCTTTAATGTTGCCTATTGATATTATTGCATCACTTTCTGAAGAATATGCATTAGTAACAATATTCTGTTGTGTGAGAAGACTTCCCATATTATATAAGCCACAGGGAAGTGTTGCAATAAACTTTGCGGCGCGGAGAGCACCGTGAGCAAAAATGCTTCTTGAATAAGCTTTGTGTGTAAGCTCAATAACCTCGTCACTGCCTGCAAAAACAACTGTGTGTTCGCCCGTTATCGTGCCACCGCGTAAGGCGTGCATGCCAATTTCGCGCTTTGTTCTGGCAGTGCGGTTTTCGTGGCGGTCGTAAACGTAAGCAAGATCACCGCCGGCGGCTTGATTTATAGCATCGGCAAGCATCATTGCAGTTCCTGATGGTGCATCGACCTTCTGGTTATGATGTCTTTCTTCGATCTCAATATCAAAATTACTGTGAAGTATATTTGTTGCCGATTTTGAAAGCTCCATCAGAAGATTAACACCTACTGACATATTAGCCGAGCGCATTATTGCAACGTTTTCAGAAGCGTATTCAATGGCACTAACATCGTTGGCATTATAGCCGGTCGAGCAAAGAACCATAGGAATATGCTTTTTCTGTCCGTAGCGCAACAACTGGGGAAGTGCTTCCGGGCGAGAGAAATCGATTATAACATCAGCATCCTCTTTGCATTTTTCAATATCACTGTAAACGGAAAAGTCAAAGTCGGTTGCATTTGCCGCCATAAGGTCAACACCTGCAACAACCTTAAAATCATCGCCTTTTTGAGTTTCACCGATGATAACTCTGCCCATTTTGCCCATACAACCGGAAAGAATTACTTTTAACATATATATCCTCCCTCAAAATTAGAATTGAATACCGAACTTAGTCATTTCCTTTTTAAGGTATTCAAGATTTTTTTCGCTCATATCACAAAGCGGAAGACGGAGATTGCATTTGCCGTAACCCATCAGGGAAGCGGCAGTCTTTACCGGGATAGGATTAACCTCGCAGAAAAGCGCCTTAACAAGGGGATGAAGCTTTAACTGCATATCCATAGCATCCTTAACATTGCCGTTAAGGAAGTTTTCGCACATTTTGTGTACTTCATAGGGAAGAATATTTGAAGCAACGGAAATAACGCCTTTACCGCCAACTGACATAACGGGAACGGTAATGCCGTCATCACCTGAATAAATGTCGATCTTATCCTTTAATCTTGCGCAGATATCGGTGATCTGATCCATATTGCCACTGGCTTCCTTAATAGCCGTCATAGTTTCAAGGTCAGCTAAACGCTCCATTGTATCAGGAGTAATGTTAACGCCTGTTCTGCCGGGAACACTATAGCAGATAACGGGAAGAGGAGTAGCTTCACATACTGCCTTAAAATGGAGGTATAAGCCTTCCTGGGTGCATTTGTTGTAATAGGGAGTAACAACCAATAAAGCATCTGCACCTGCTTCGTATGCAACAATAGAATTGCTTACTGCAATATGCGTTGCATTTGAGCCTGTACCAACGATAACGGGAACACGTTTGTTTATGTAATCAATAGCAAACTTAACGACTTCTGCTCTTTCATCATAGGTCATTGTGGCAGGCTCGCCCGTTGTACCGCAAATTAAAAGAGCATCGGTGCCGTTTTCGATCTGAAAGTCAATAAGACGCTTAAAAGCCTCAAAATCAACGGCATTTTCCGTAAAGGGTGTAATCAAAGCAGTACAACTGCCTGTAAAAATAGTATTCTTTCTCATAATTCTCACTTCTCAATAAAGCCTTGTGCAACAAGTAATTCAGCCATAAGAACTGCACCGCCTGCAGCACCGCGTAATGTGTTATGTGACATACAAACGAACTTGTAATCATATTGCTTATCTTCTCTTAATCTGCCGATGGAAACAGCCATACCGCCTTCTAAATCACGGCAGGTCTTGATCTGAGGCTGATTGTCTTCCTCAAAATAATTAAGGAACTGCTTGGGAGCAGAGGGAAGATTGAAAATCTGAGGATCGCCCTTAAAATTCTTCCAGATCTCAAGGATCTCTTCCTTTGAGGGCTTATTCTCAAAGCTTACAAAAACTGCAGCGGTGTGACCGTTTGAAACGGGAACACGGAAGCACTGGGTTGTAATATTGGGAGTTTCTGAAGGAACGATAACGCCGTTTTCAACGTGACCCCAAATCTTTAAGGGCTCGTTCTCACTCTTTTCTTCCTCACCACCGATAAAGGGGATAAGGTTATCAACCATTTCAGGCCAGCGCTCAAAGGTCTTACCTGCACCTGAAATTGCCTGATAAGTGCAAGCAAGTGCTTTTTTGATGCCAAATTTTGAAAGAGGGAAGAGTGCAGGTACATAGCTCTGAAGTGAGCAGTTTGATTTAACTGCAATAAAGCCTCTCTTTGTGCCTAAACGCATTTTCTGTGCGGTAATAACCTCTGAATGATCAGCGTTAAGCTCAGGAATGATCATAGGAACGTCAGGAGTTGAACGATGTGCGGAGTTATTTGAAATAACTGCAACCTCAAGCTTTGCATATCTTTCTTCAAGTGCGCGGATCTCAGCCTTAGGCATATCAACTGCGCAGAAAACCATATCAACCATTGATGCGATTTTTTCAGCATCCTCAGTTGCATCTAAAACCATCATTTCGTTGATGAAATCAGGAACGGGCTTATCCATAACCCAGCGATCACCAACAGCTTCTTTGTATGTTTTATTAGCTGAACGTGAGCTTGCGGCAAGTGTAACGATATTGAACCAGGGGTGATCTGAAAGAAGCGTAATAAAACGCTGACCAACCATACCGGTTGCACCAATAATACCAACATTTAACTTTTTCATAGTAAAAAATCCTCACTTATACATAAAGTTATGATTATAATACCATAAAACAACAAATATGTAAAGTAAATACGCGAAAAATATGGCGTTTTTTTAATTTCTTTCCGCTTGCAAAAAAACACGTAAGATGGTATAATTTCAATATATCATTTAAAAGGATTTTTTTAAATTGTCAGTAACGTTTTGTGCTTTAGGTAGTGGTAGTAAGGGCAACTGTTATCTTATTGCTACGGAAAAAAATAAAATACTTGTTGATGCAGGTCTTTCTGCAAAGTGTATTGCCGAAAATCTTGTGGATCTCGGTGTTTCTCCCAATGAGGTTGACGGGATCATCATAACTCACGAGCATATGGATCATATTGCAGGCGTGCGTGTTTTTTCAAAGAAATTCAGTGTGCCTGTTTATGCCAATGAAAAAACGATGTCCGCAATTTTAAGGAAGGTTCCCGATCTCGAAGGCAAGAATATTCGTACCTTTGAAAACAGTAAAGGCTTTATTATCGGTGGGTTGGATATTCAACCCTTCAAAACTCCCCACGATAGTGCCTGCTCCTGCGGATTTTCCATTCATTCGGGAATGAGCAAGATCACCGTTGCGACAGATTTGGGTCATATGAACAGCAGTATTGTTGAAAACTTAAAAAACAGTGATATCCTTGTTCTTGAAGCCAATCACGATTTGGAGATGCTCCAAAAAGGCCCATATTCGCCCTTTTTAAAGCAGAGAGTTCAAGGACCCAAAGGTCACCTTTCCAATGACCTTTGCGGGCAGACGCTTGCTTATTTACTTGATCACGGCTTAAAACAAGTTATTCTTGCACATTTAAGTGAAGAAAATAATACGGCCGAACTTGCATATAATACTGTTTGCACCCATCTTTCAAAGCGTGGCGCGAGAGATGGAGTTGATGTTAATATTGATATAGCAATGCAACATTCACGGGGCAAATGCTATAGGATGGTATAAAATTTATGATAAACGGAAATTTAAAAGGCATAAAAGCATATATAAGAGAAAAGATTGAAGCTCTTGATGAGCTGAAATGCGATGCTTCAAAATTTATTGAGCCTGAGCTTGCCTATGAATTAGGCGAAATAACCGCTCAGTTAAATAAGGAGATATGCATTTATCTTTCGCGTCAAGGCGAGGTTCTTTACGTTAATCTCGGCGAAGAGGACAGAGCATCATTAAAGGGCATATCCTTGAGAAGAAGCAACAGCCGTCTTTCAGGTTTAAGGTGTATTCATACTCATCCCGGTGGAAATGGTCATCTTTCCGGTGTAGATATTGAAAGCCTTAAAAAGCTTAGATTTGATTCAATGTGCGCAATAGGCGTTGATGAATCCGGCACAACCAACGTTACAATGGCAATTCTTTCTGATAACGAACAAGGTTATAATTATTATACTGCACCAAGTGTTGAAAGAATTCCTCACGATTTCTGGCTCAATGAAATTTACGAGGCTGATAAAATAATTAAGCACGAGACCTTTGAAGAGCAGGAAACGGAAAAAGAACGAGTAATGCTCATCGGAACTGACAGTGATTCTCTTGAGGAGCTTGAACGTCTTACCGATACTGCAGGCGGTGAAACTGTTTATAAAGCGGTTCAGAAGAATGCAAAGGGCATAATCGGTAAAGGTAAAATTTCAGAGCTTTCTTTGATCGTTCAGGCAAAAAACATTGATCTTGCGGTTTATGACGATGAATTGACTCAGTCGGAAGCCAATATGTTAGAGCAGGAACTTGGCGTTCCCGTAATTGACAGAACTGCGCTTATCCTTGATATTTTTGCAATGCGTGCCGCCACAAAGGAAGGCAAAATGCAGGTAGAGCTTGCACAACTGCAGTATAGACTTTCAAGGCTAAAGGGTGAAGGAATCTTTTTATCCCGTCAGGGTGGCGGAATAGGAACGCGCGGTCCCGGTGAAGAAAAGCTTGAAACGGACAGACGTCATATAAACAGAAGAATTTATGAGCTTAAAAGCCAGCTTCAGCAGCTTTCACAAAGGCGTGGTCTTATGCGTAAGCAACGCAAAAAACAGGAGCTTCCGCAAATAGCGCTTGTTGGCTATACCAACGCAGGCAAAAGCACGCTTTTAAAGGAGCTTTCGGGCAGTGAAGTTTTCTGTGAGGATAAGCTTTTTGCAACTCTTGACCCCTTAACACGCAGATGTGAGCTTGATAAAGGTGTTGAGGTCTTGGTTACCGATACAGTAGGTTTTATTAAAAAGCTTCCGCACCAGCTTGTAGAAGCATTCCGTTCTACCCTCGAAGAAGCCGTTTTTGCGGATATTCTTCTTCACGTTTGTGATGGTTCAAGCGATGAACTTTTCTTGCAGATGCAGGCGGTTGATGAGGTTTTAACACAGATAGGTGCATCAAATATTCCCACAATTACAGTTGTAAATAAAGTTGATGCCATCATTGGCGAAGCTGAGCCTGTTAAAAATGGTATATATATATCAGCCAAAAATGGGATGGGCATTGATAAATTAAAGTGTGCTATCATAGAAGAGCTGAAAAAAATGAGGCAAGAGGTTACTTTAAACGTGCCTTATGCCCGTGGAGACGTTTTATCTTATATTCACTCAAAATGCAAAATAGTTTCCGAAGAATATGAAAACGAAGGCACTAAGATAACCTTCTCGGCACCAAGCGAAGAAATAAACAGAATTAAATCAAGGTTAAAATGGGGCTGTCTCACTAACTAAGTGAGGCAGCCTTAATTTTTTTTACAAAAAAAGAAAAGACTTCCTTTCGGAAGTCTGTTAGATGGTGTATAATTGTAATAACAACAAAACAAAAATCAAATCACCTAACAAAAAGGATT
>JAZNSH010000071.1:0-48578 GCA_045591115.1 Clostridia bacterium | reverse complement strand
CTTGGTTTGAAGAGGTTAAGGAATACGAAGCCGAAGTCCTCTCAAAGAGGGCGTAACGAAATAAACTTCGTACTTCTGTGTCGTGATAACCTTGAACGCTCGGTTACTTACCACGTCAGCACAAGCTCCGCTTTGCGGTTTTACGCACAAGTGCGCAAAACCTGTTTGGCTTCGCTGTGCTTCCTTCTCCCCAAAAAGCAATTCTGCTTTTCGGGGACCACCTCTAAGCGCCTTCACGTTTAGATCATCGCGCCTTGGCTTGCAAGGGTTTCTCGAACTCTGACAGTCTGCTGACTTTGCCAGCATACTGAACTCGCAAAAAAATGCGAGTTTTTGTCTATAAAAAACACGAAAATGACTTGTTTAGTGCTTTTCCATATGGTAGAATATATATATAATTTAAGGAGGATAAATAAGTGAAAATGTTTGTATCCGTAATTCTTTCTCTGATTCTTGTTGTAGTGGCTCTTGTGCCTATGCTCACACCTGTTAAGGTTGAAGCAAAAGCCGATGAAAAAGGAAAAGACGTTTCTCGCGCATTAGGTGATGAGGGTCTTGTGTTGCTTAAAAATGATAATAATGCTTTGCCCCTTCAGAAAGGCGAATCTGTTGCACTCTTTGGTGAAGGACAGCATTTGCGCCTTTATACGGCAGAGGATTTTAAAACTGATGAGGACACCTTAAAGCTCCTTAACAGTTCAACTTACGCTACCTTAGGCGTTCAGCATGGTTACGTGCCTTGGGGCGCCGGCTCTTCCCGAGCATTGGGCGAAGGCGGTGTTCAAAATAAGATTGATCCCCTTGATGCCTTTAAGGAAGCACATAGCAACGGTGAAATCAAGCTCTACGAGGAGATCAGCAAGGGCTATATTGATGCCCTTGAAAACAGCCATTCGGAAGCATCTTATAAAGAATATATTCCCACTGATTCAGATTACAAAAAGGCAAGCGAAAATGCTGATACTGCCATTTGCTTTATTCGCAGATGGGGTGGCGAATGTGTTGATATGAAGCCAAAGGATTGGAATCTTACTGAATCTGAGATCTCAATGCTTAAGAACGTTACAAAGTATTTCAAGAAAGTGGTTGTGGTGCTTAATACTCCCGCACCTATGGACACCTCTTGGGCAAAGGGTGAAATTGATGGAATAAGAGTCGATTCCCTGATCTTTGCAGGCTATGGCGGAATGCAGGGCGGTCTTCCCATCTGTGACGTTATTTTAGGCAGAGTTAATCCATCAGGTAAGCTTGCAACGACATATGCAAAAACGCTTGAGGATTATCCCACAACAGAAACCTTTGTAAAGGACAGAAATTATCAGAAATATACTGAGGATATCTTCCTTGGATACAGATATTTCGAGACCTTTAACGTTGATGTTAATTATGAATTCGGCTTCGGTCTTTCATATACTGATTTTAATATTTCTTTCTCAGATTTTAAAGCTGAGGGAACAAAGGTAACCTTTAATGCAACGGTTGAAAACACAGGCGAGGTTGCAGGCAAGGAAGTTGTTCAGATCTATCTTTCGGCACCTCAGGGCAAGCTTGGTAAGGCTTCAAAGGTTCTTTGCGCTTTCCAAAAAACACGCCTTCTTAATAAGGGACAGAAAGAAGTTCTTTCCTTTAGCATTGATTTAAAGGATTTTGCATCCTTTGATGATCTTGGTAAAACGGGCAATAAGTCTGCTTACGTTTTAGAGGAGGGGGAATATACTCTCCTTGGCGGAAACTCCGTTAAAAACGTTAAGGAAGTTGGCAAAACAGAGCTTCAATTTACAGTTGTTGAACAGCTCACAAGCAAAGCACCTACAAATCTTGATAAACGCTTGCTTGCTGACGGTACTTTCGAAGAGCTTCCCAAGCCACAAAAGGCACAGAAGGAAAAGATCGAAGAAGCTCCCGATGGTGAGGGCAAGCTGGGACATTTGCTTTATGAAGTAGGTCTTGGCACTTATTCAATGGATGATTTTGTTAATAATATGACCAATAGCGAGCTTGCAACGTTTTTTGTTGCTCACAACGGTGCAAGAATAGGTGCTGATAAAGAAGTTAATACCAAGTATGGCTTAGTTGAACTCACTCCTATGGATGGCCCCTCAGGCTTAGGAAGTGTGGGAACAAGCTTCCCTTGCGAAACGATAATCGCCTGCACCTTTAACACCGAGCTTGTTGAGGCATTCGGTCTTATAATCGGCAAGGAGGCATTTGACGGTGATATTGATATCTGGCTTGCACCGGGAATGAACTTGCATCGTTGCCCCATTGCAGGCAGAAACAGTGAGTATTATTCAGAAGATCCCTATCTTTCAGGCGTAATGGGAATGACGACCTCAAAAGCGGCACAGTCAATGGGCATAAGCGTTTGCATCAAGCACTTCGTGTTAAATGAAAAGGAAACCAATAAGCTTCAGTGCGATTCAAGAGTTTCAGAGCGCGCACTCAGAGAAATTTACTTAAAACCTTTTGAAATGTCGGTTAAGGGCGCAAAGGTCAACGGCGTTATGAGCTCTTATAACTACGTTAACGGTGTTCCCGCATCGGCAAATAAAGATATTCTAACGGGTATTCTTCGCGATGAATGGGGCTTTGAGGGCTACGTTTCAGGTGACTGGAACAATACCAAGAATCATATTGATGAGATCAATGCAGGTAACACCGTTCGCGAGCCTGCAAGCTTCTGCGATATTAACGTGGTTTTGGAGGCCATCGAAAAGAATGAAATTTCCAGAGAAACTCTTATCGAAGGCGCAAAGGATGTTTTGCATATGATGCTTCGCTCAAAGCGTTTTTATGACGTACACCGTAACGTTTTCTGCGGAGAAAATCATAATTACGATGAGTTTGGCAGATGTACAAAATGTCAGAGCCCCGATTACGATAAGCACGCCAACTTAAGCACAATAATTGATGAGCTTTTAAATGACGAGCCTTTACCTGAAGAGGAAATCCAGATTGAAAATGATAATACCGATTCAGGTAACGATTGGGTCATTCCTGTAGCCGCAGGCGGTGCGGCACTTGCTTTAGGTGCTCTCGGCACAGCAGTAGCGGTAAAAAAGAAAAAGAACAAAAAAGAAAAAGAAGAAAAGTAATAAAAAATCAGTGAGATAAAACTCACTGATTTTTTCTGTATTCTGTGGGGGAAAGAGCAAATGCGTAAGTTTTAATTTTTTTGATGCAATAACAGTTTTTAGACTTATTTGCAACGCTTGTTTATAAAAAGGTAAAGTGATAGTATTGACAAAATGTTTTTTAATATGTAAAATATAAATGATAGGAGGACACTAATGAAAAAGATTATTAAAATTTGTATAATTCTATTGGTAGTTATTGCTTGCGTAATTGTTTTTGTTAAATTAACTCATAAGCACAAGTGGACAACCGCTAATTGTGATTCGCCTGCACAGTGCACTGATTGTGGTGAAATTATGGGCGAAGAAAAGCATAAGTGGGTACAAGCGACTTGCATAGAACCAAAACATTGTGAGATATGTGGAGAAACAAGCGGTGATATTATAACGTACCATAAATGGACTCCTGCGACCTGTAAAGAACCGAAGCATTGTGAGGATTGTGGGATAACGGAAGGCGTTATATCTGATCATAAGTTTATTGAAGCAAACTGCACAAGGGCAAAGCATTGCGAATTTTGTGGGATTGAAGAAGGAGAACCAATAGCACATAGTTGGATAGAGGCAACTTGCAACCGAGCAAAATTTTGTTCGGTTTGTAAAAAACAAGAAGGTTCAAAGTTAGAACATAGTTGGATAGAGGCAACTTGTAAAAATCCAAAGTATTGTCCGATCTGCTCGAGCATTGGTGGACCAAAAGCTGAGCATAAATGGGTAGAAGCAACATGCGCAAGACCTAAATATTGCTCGTTTTGTTCCAAAACAGAAGGATCTACATTATCAGATCACTCGTGGCAAGAAATAGGTAATGACAGTCCTCGAATATGTAATGTGTGTGAAAAAATGGAACCTATGGAATTGCCACAAAGTGGCACGATTTTTATGGGTGAAGATTTAGAAAGGACATCTGAAATTACAATAAAAGCATCAGACAGCTCACTCTATATAAAGTTAAAAGACGAAAATAAAAAAGATGTTATGGCTTTTTTTGTGAAAGCTAATACAGAAGTAACCGTGGATGTTCCTAATGATTATTTTTATGTGCACTTTGCAAGTGGTGAAAAATGGTATGGTACGAAATATCTTTTTGGTAAAGAAACTTTGTATGAAAAAGAGGATAAATTGAAGAATTTTAAGTTTTATACTTGGACATACACTTTATATCCTGTATCCGGCCCCCTTTTTCTTGGCGAAGAATTAAACTTATCTAGTTCTAACGCAAATGAATTTGAATAAAAAATCAGCGAGATTTTTCTCGCTGATTTTTTATTCTATGAAGTAAAGGATATTTGTGTGATTTATGGAATTTTAATATGATAATAGGTTTGTTAGGTATGCTTGCAAAATTTTCTTATTGTGCTTATAGATGACAACGAGGAGAGTATTGACAAAAACAATTTTAATATGTACAATATAAAAAATAGGAGGATTTTAATGAAAAAAATTATTGGAATTTGCATTATTATATTAGTAATTGCTGCTTGTGCAATCGTTTTTGTAAAAAACGAACATAAGCATAATTGGACAATCGCTGATTGTGATTCTCCTGCACAGTGCATTGATTGTGGTGAGATTATGGGTCAAGTAAAGCATAAATGGGTGCAAGCAACCTGTATAGAACCAAAGCATTGTGAAATATGTGGAGAAATAAAAGGTGATGTCGCAACATATCATAAATGGATTCCGGCGACTTGTGCAAAACCCAAACGGTGTAGCGTTTGCGGGATAACGGAAGGTGTTACGACAGAACACAAATTTGTTAAAGCGACTTGCGCAAAAGCGAAACACTGCAGAGTTTGTGGGATTGAAGAAGGTGAAGCATTAGCACATAACTGGGTGGATGCAACTTGCACACAATCAAAATATTGTTTGGATTGTAAAAAACAGGAGGGGGCACCCATTGAACATACTTGGACAGAGGCAACGTGTATAAAATTAAAACAATGTGTAGTATGTAAAAAAACTGAGGGCTCATTAAGTGATATACATCAATGGACAGAGGCAACATGTACAACGCCAAAACAATGTGTATTATGCAAAAAAACTGAAGGTCCATTAAGTAATATACACCAGTGGGCAGACGCAACCTGTGAGAAACCTAAGGTATGCCAAATGTGTTCAAAAGTTGATGGAACGGCAAATGGACATATGTGGGTAGAAGCAACATGCGCGAGACCTAAATATTGCTCGGTTTGCTCCAAAACAGAAGGAACTACACTATCGACTCACTTATGGCAAAAAAAAGGTAAGAACAGTCCTAGAATTTGCAAAGTGTGTGAAGAAATGGAAGCTATGGAGTTGCCACAAAGTGGTACGATTTTTATTGGTAAGAATTTAAAACGCACTTCTCAAATAAGAATAAAAACATCAGGGAGTTCTTGCTATATAAAGCTAAAAGATGCAAATAAAAAGGATGTTTTCGCCTTTTTTGTGCGTGCTAATGCAGATGTGACGATTAATATTCCTAAAAAGCATTTTTATGTATATTTTGCCAGTGGAAAAGATTGGTATGGTACAGAATACCTTTTTGGCAAAAATACAAGATATCAAAAAGATGATGAATTAGTAAATTTTGAAAATTTTACATGGGAATACACTTTATATACTGTAGTTGGGGGAAATTTTTCATTAACTACAGTAGATGAAAACGAGTTTAAGTGAAAATCAGTGAGACTTGTCTCACTGATTTTTTCTGTATTCTGTGGGGGAAAGAGCAAACTCCTTCTTAAAGACCTTTGAAAAATAGTTATAATCGGGAATACCGCATTTTATGGCAATTTCGTTTACGGGGAGCTTTGTGGTTTTCAATAGGTGGATAGCCTTTTTCAGCTTTTTGTATTTAATATATTCGTGAGGTGTTGAATCAAAATAATTTCTGAAAATGGAAAACATTTCGTTTCTTGAAACGTTAAATTCTTTTGTAAGATCGGCAATATTGCAGGCAGGATTCTTATCAATATATCGGTCAATTCTGTAATCAATGCTGTCTTTGTGAAGCATAATGTCCTTTAAATACTGATATCCTGCGCAGGCATCAAGGATGTTTATTGCCGCAGAAATTTTGTCACTTTGAAGCTCGGGAAGCTTTAAGTATTCCTCCAAAAAACGTGCGTTAACGGGATTTTCCTTTGCACGGATCTGTCCTATTGCAATATATCCGATAATCTCATCGTTTATGATTATCGGCGAAACACACTCCAAAAGCCCTGCGTGGCAGGTGTAAGTGTATTGTTTTGCCGTTTTTCTGCACTGGTTAAAAGCGTTTTTATCACATTGAAGGCACTTTTTTTCCAAAGCCTTGCTTTTCCTTATAAGAGTGCAGAAGCCTGATAGCTTTTCAGGGTAATAGGCTACCTCGTTTTCATTTTTATCGTAGAGGCAGATCTTTATTCCCGTGAGCAAATAAAAATCCTTTAAAAGATCAAACAGCTTTTTTGAATCATATTCCATAAAAAAAGCACCTTTCAGGACGAAATTACCATATTTTTAAACATATTGTACTATACATTTTTTCTAAAGTCAAATAAAATAAAGGCGAGGTGAATGGTATAATGAACTTTTTAAGTATCGATATAGGAACAACGGGCTGTAAATGTCAGCTTTTTAACGAGAGAGGCGAGATTCTCAAGTATCTTTTTAAGGAATACGAGCTTAAGCGCATTGATGGAGAAACCTACGTTGATATTGAAAGGATCGTTGAGAATTTTAAATCACTTATAAAGGATGTTGCAACGGATTTTTCCGTTGATTCAATAGCTGTTTCTACCATAGGCGAATCCTTTGTGCTTTTGGATGAATTTGATAATATTCTCTTTCTGCCGATGATATATACCGATCCTCGCGGCAAGGAGGAGGCCGATAAGTTTGGAGAGCTTGTGGGCAGCGAAAGGATATTCTCCGTTTCGGGAACGATGCCTCAAAGCTTGTTTTCCATATACAAGCTTTTGTGGATAAAGAATAATACAGATGTATATGAAAAAGCAAAAAAGCTGATGCTTGTGCAGGATTATCTTGGCTATATTTTAACGGGCAAGGCGGTTATAGAATATTCACTTGCCTCCCGCACCGGTGTTTTTGATGTTGAAAATAAGGTTTTCTCAAAGGAGCTTATTGAAAAAGCGGGAGTTGACTTAAATATGTTCTCAACACCTGCCATTGCAGGCACAGTTGTTGGAGGTCTTTTGCCTGAGATCAAGGAAGAGCTTAACATTAAAAATGACTGTCTTCTTGTTTTAGGCGCTCACGATCAGGTTTGCACTGCTTTAGGCGCAGGCGTATTATCGCCCGGTGATGCAGTTGACGGCTTAGGTACCGTTGAGTGTATAACAACGCTTTTTGATAAAAAGCCTGATGACGTTAAAATGGGGCAGATGGGTTTTCCGTGCGTACCCTATGCCATTGAGGGAATGTATTGCACCTATATATTAAACTATTCCTGCGGTTCGTTGGTCAACTGGATAAGAAAATCCATTATGCACAACTATAAGGGTGATGAGGAAAATTTCTTCAGCTATATTGAAAAGGATATGCAAAAGGAGCCTACGGGAATTTTGCTTTTGCCTTATTTTGGCGGTGCGTCAACCCCTTATCAGAATATAGATGCAAAGGGCAGTATCGTAGGCTTGCGCATTGAGCATACCGATAGCGATCTATATAAAAGTGCTTTAGAGGGTACCGCTATGGAAATGCGCTTAAACGGTGATGCAGTTAAGCCTTTCGGCATTGAAATTAAGGAGCTTACTGCAACAGGCGGTGGAGCAAACTCGGAAAAATGGCTTCAAATAAAGGCAGATATACAAAATGTGCCCATTAAATCATTGCGCTCAGGCGAGGGCGGACTTTGCGGTTGCGCAATGCTTCAGGCAGTTGCCCTTAACGTATGCAAGGACTTGTTTGAAGCGCGGGATATTTTCGTTCAGTACAAAAAAAGATTCGTGCCTGAAGATCACAATGCTTATGAAGAGCAATATAGAAAATACAAAAAATTATATTTTGCAGTTAAGGAGTTGTTTTGATGGAATTTTCTGATTTGTTTAGCGTAAAAACACAGTATGGCTCTTTTAACGGAGAAGCAGTTTCGGTAGATGAAGGTTTTAGATGCGGAGATCTTCTTTTTACGGTAAATGAGAAAAAAGAAGACGAAATATATATCCGCAAGGACACCGTTAAAAATACGGGCGCTGAGCCTATAACTCTTTATGAAGTTCTTTCGCGTTTTAAATTTAACGGTGGCGAATACGAGGTTTATACCCAGTACAGTCAATGGTGTATGGAATCTGTAGGAAAATGGGACGAACTTAATTCCGGAATTTTTTACAGAAACCACGAAACAAGAAATAACGTTGGCTCAAATCCGTTTTTTGCACTATATAATTTGCAAAATCAACGCGGAAAGGCGTTCCATATTATAGCTGACGGTTTGTGGCAATATGCAATTTACCGTGATTTTATTCAGGGACCTCATCATCGCATAGTTGTAGTTGAAGCAGGATATGACAATTTTGCTTACGATTTACAACCCGGTGAAACTTTAGAGCTTCCCGTGATTTTGTACTATGATTTCAAAAATAAAATCGACCTTGACGCATATAAATTACATAACTTTGTAAATAAAAGGCACAATGCGCGTTTGCCGGTTATATATAACACCTGGATGGGCGTGTTTGATAATATCAGCACCGATATTCTTATGCCTCAGCTTGAAAAAGCAAAATATATCGGGTGCGAATATTTCGTTATCGATGCAGGCTGGTTTGGTGAAAAATATAAATGGTTTAATTCCGTTGGTGATTGGAAAGAGGCAGAAAATTTCCAAATGTGCGGTAAAATGAAAGATTTTGCTGATACGGTACGGAAAAACGGACTTAAATTCGGTTTGTGGTTTGAAATTGAGCGTGCTTCACTTTCAAGCGAAACGGTAAAAAAACATCCTGAATATTACATTATCGAAAACGGACAAGCCTTTGTTAATTTTGCTGATAAAGAAGCGCGTGATTATATTTTCGGTGTTGTAAGTGAGAATATAAGAAAGTATAATATCGAGTTTATAAAGTTTGATTTTAACGCTTCTCTTACAAACGATGAAACAAACAGAGCCTTCATTGACTATTTTAAAGGCTATCGCCAATTTATTAAAAATATCAGACGGGAATTTCCTCAAATATATCTTGAAAACTGTTCTTCAGGCGGTATGAGAATGAGTTTGTCGTCTTTACGCGATTTTGACAGTTTTTGGATAAGTGATAACCATAGCGTTAACGCGCAGATTGAAATTTATAAAAACACGCTTTTAAGGCTTCCTGCGTCTTGTATGGAAAAATGGGTAACTGTTGGCAGTCTTGATGGTATTTTTAATGATAGGAAAACTATCGTTGCTTCCGGTGATGCGGGTTGGGGCTTTACCGAAGGTGTAAAGGACAATACTTTAAAGGAATTTATGAAGGGTGGTCCTATCGGTATAAGCTGTGATTTAACGAAAATCATACCTGAACATCTTGAATTTTTAAAAGAGCAGATATCGAAATACAAGGAAGAAAGAGCTTTTTGGCAAAAAGAAAAAACTTATATTCTTTCAGATACTGAGCACCTTATTTGCCTTGAATATTCAACCGAAGATGAAACAAAACTTTCGCTTTTTGCAAAGCGTGAGATTCAGAATTCTTATACCGCATATCCTCATTGCGATGGCAAATATAAATCAGAGGATAATGTTTATGAAGAACTTGATGAAAAGGGAATAGAAATTGACTTATTATTCGGTGATTATACCGGTAAATCTATTGAATTAAAAAAAATTAAGGAGTAAAAAATATGAAATTTGCATTATTTTTCGGAAACCGTGGTTTTATGCCTGCTGAGCTTATTGCAGGCGCAAGAGAAGATATGATAAAGGCTGTAACCGATGCAGGCCACGAGGCTCTTGTTATGGATGCTTCGCTTACACGTTATGGCGCAGTTGAAACACGTGATGAGGGCAGGCTTTATCACGATTGGCTTGAATCACATAAGGGTGAGTATGACGGCGTTATTCTTTGTATGCCCATATTCATTGATGAAAACGGTGCAGTTCAAGCACTTCAGGATGCAGGAGTTCCTATTTTAATGCAGGCATATCCCGATGAGATCGGTAAAATGGATTTTAAACATCGCAGAGATGCTTATTGCGGTAAATTCTCTGTAACTGACGTTTTCTATCAGTATAAAATTCCTTTCACCGTTATGAAGCCTCACGTTGTTCATCCCTTAAGCGATGCATTTAAGAAGAATTTATCTGATTTCGCCGCCATCTGCCGTGTTGTTAAAGGAATGAAGCGATTTAATTTAGGTTGTATCGGTGCAAGAACCACCGCATTTAAAACCGTTCGCTTTGATGAAGTTACCCTTCAAAGATATGGTATCAACGTTGAAAGCTTTGATCTTTCCGAGCTTATTTTTAAGGTAAATAATAAGAAAGATGATGACGAAATTGTTTTAGCAAAAATCAAAAGACTTAAGGAATACTCCAATTTCTCACTTGTTCCCGATAAAAATATGCTCACCTTAGCAAAGATCTCAGTTGTAATTGATGAGTATATTGAAGAATATCATCTTGATGCTTTAACCCTTCGTTGCTGGAACGAAATGGAAACAATTCTTCGAGTTTGCCCTTGTGTGCTTATTTCCGAGCTTAATGACAGAGGTATCGTTTGCTCCTGCGAAATTGACTTAACAAGTGCAATTACAATGCGTGCTATGGCTCTTGCATCTGAAAAGCCTACTGCGTGTCTTGATTGGAATAATAACTATGGCGATGATGAAAATAAGGTTATCCTCTTCCACTGCGGTCCCGTTGCTCAAAGCTTAATGGATGGCATTGGCACAGTTACCGAGCACAAGATGTTTGCTAAAGGCGATCCGGGAAGCGGATGGGGAACAAATGAAGGCAGGATAAAAGCATTCCCGATGACTTATTCCAATGGCTTTACCGAGGACGGAAAGTTAAAAGTCTATGCCGCAGAAGGCAAGTTTACGGGCGAGCCCATTGAAGATAGCTTCTTCGGCTGTGGCGGTGTTGCTGAAATTCCCGATTTGCAGAATAAGCTTATTAAGCTTGCAAAGGGTGGATTTAAGCATCATACAACCGTTGGTATCGGCCATATGGCAGATATTTTGAAAGAAGCATTTTCAACCTATTTAGGTTATGAGATAATTGATATTGAGGAGAAATAAAAATGTTAGCATCATTAACAGAAGTAATCAATGAAGCAAAAAAAACGGGCGGTGCGGCGCTAAGCGTAAACACACCTAACTCGGAAAGCCTTTTTGCTGCACTTGATTCAGCAGAAGAATTAAACGTACCCATTATTATCGCCCATGCACAAATTCATGAAGATGCTGCACCATTAGAAAAAATAGGGCCTTTAATGATTGATGCTGCTAAACGTTCAAAAGTTAAAGTGTGCGTTCATCTTGATCACGGTGAAGATGCCGAATACTGCAAAAAAGCCATTGAACTGGGTTTTAATTCAATTATGATTGACTTTTCAGAATTGAGTTATGAAGAAAATCTTAAAAACACGCGCGAAATGGTTGAATATGCACACGCACGCAATGTTATGGTTGAGGCTGAACTTGGCCAGATGCCTGCCCGTGAAGGCGGTGGCGAGGAAGTAGCAAACAAAGAGGGCCTTTACACTGATCCTGAAATGGTTCCTGATTTTATTGAAAAAACTCAAGCCGATGCATTGGCTATTGCCTTTGGTACAGCCCATGGCGTTTATAGGCAAAAGCCTGTTTTAAATCTTGATATTATCAGAAAAGTTACTGAAAAAACCAACGTTCCGCTTGTAATGCACGGTGGAAGCGGATTATCTGACGAAGATTTCAGGAACGTTATAAAAGCAGGTATTGGCAAGATCAACTACTATTCATACATGGGCTTTGCAGGTTATCAGGCCGCAATAGATACCATTAATGCTAAGGATATGGATTACTATCATAATCTTACCATTAAAGCCGAAAAGGCTATGAAGGAAAACGTTATGAAGATTATGAAGGTTTTCTACAATAAATAATTACGGAGCACTAAAAATCTTCACATTGCTATGTTGTGGTAACCTTGAATGTTCGGTTGCTTACGCTTTTGTAAGCGCCCTCACATTCAGAACACCACGCCTTGCACTGTGAATTTTTTAGCACTCCTTTGTTTGAGATGAGTTGCCGGCACGAGAAATCTTCACAACGTCGCCACAAGCTACATTTTACGCTTTCCGTCTATTTGGGCGGAAAGCTTTTTTATTCCGCTGTGGCTCCTTCTTGTAAGCGCTCTCACATTCAGAACACCACGCCTTGCACTGTGAATTTTTTGGAAAATAGTTATTTACAAAACAAGATGCAGATAGTATAATTTAATGTACTGAAAGGAGTGTTGTTTTATGGCTTTTCCAAAACGATGCGTACATCTTGATTTTCACACTTCGCCACTTGTGAAAGTTGGTGAAAATTTTTCTAAGGAGAATTTCCAGGCGGCTTTAAAGGCAGGCAACCTTGAAAGTATAACGGTATTTGCAAAGTGCCACCACGGCTATTGTTATTATCCTACTGAGGTTGGTCAAATGCATCCCGGTCTTGATTTCGATTTATTAGGTGCGCAGATTGACGCCGCTCACGAAATCGGAGTAAAAGCACCGATATATATTACTGCAGGCTGGTCTCATAAGGATGCTATTGAGCATCCTGAGTGGCGTGCTCAGTTAAATGGCAAATATGCAACAAGCTTTGATTTTTCAGCAGGTGAAGAATGTGCAAAGCCTGAGGTTGGATGGATAAATTTGTGCCTTAATGATGGCGGATACTGTCAGCACATTTATGAGCTTACCGAGGAAATCTGCAAACGCTATAAAGAAATAGACGGTCTTTTTTATGATATAGTATTTATTGGTGGTAAATGCACTTGCTCCCATTGTGTTGCGGGAATGAAAAAACTCGGCTTAGACCCTAAAAATGAGCAGGATCAGATAAAGTATTTTGAGGATCGCCACGGTGATTTTATGAATAAGTGCAATGAAATTCTTCATAAATATCGTCCTGAAGCGACGGTTTTTTATAATTCAGGCGGTGCAGATCACACACGCCCTTGGCGCTTAAAATATGAATCTCATTATGAACTGGAAGATCTGCCCACTGCTTGGGGAGGTTATGATAAAATGCCTCTTCGTGCAAAATTCTTCTCAAAAACAGGTAAGGATTTTATCGGTATGACGGGAAAATTCCACCTTGCTTGGGGCGAGTTTGGCGGATATAAAACAAAAGAAGCGTTAAAATATGAAATTGCATCAATGTCCCTTTACGGTGCAGGTGCTTCCATTGGCGACCACGTTCACCCTGATGGTTTTATGGAAATGGCTACCTATGAAAATATCGGCTATGCATATAGCTATCTTGAAAAAATTACACCCTACGTTTACGGAGGTAAGTCTACCGCAAAAGTAGGCATCTATCTTAGTAAAGACAAAGAGGAAAACCAAGGCCTCTCCAATATTTTAAATGAAAATCAAATTGATTACGATATTATTTTAAATAACAATTTTGAAGATTTTAAAACGGTAATTCTGCCATCGGGATGTGAATTTGATTCAGATGGTGAAATTGCACTTAAAAAATATCTTCAAAATGACGGCAAGCTCTTGTTTATGGGCGATAGCCTTGTGAAAGATAATGAGTTTATCGTTGATTGCGGCGCAAAGTATATTGAGCACAGCAGCTATGATTGCGATTATATCAAGCTTGATGAAAAGCAGGAAGATATTGCTGATGCATTTATCCTTTGCAATGTTGCATCCCATCACGTTGAAGCAACTGACGGAACATCCTATGCAAAAATCCTTGATCCCTATTTTTCAAGAACTTACGGTCATTTCTTCGGGCATAAAAATACGCCTCAAAATAAGGATGGCAAGCAGTATGATGGAATAGTTAAAAAGGGAAATATTGTATATGTTGCAAGTCCTTTGTGCTCAAACTACGCAAAAATCGGTGCTGTTATGCATAAACGTATTTTTATGTACGCTTTGAATCTTATTACACCTGAGCTTGCTTTTGAAATCAATCTTGGTGCGCAGGGAAGAATTACAATGAGCAAAAAAGAAGATTCTTATGTGCTTAATATGACATATGCTTCACCCGTTAAGCGTGGTTGCGCTGAAATTATTGATGATATTGTGCCCATCTATAATATTCCCGTTAAAGTGAATATAAAAGAAAAGATAAAACGTGTATATTCACCTGTTGAAAATACTGAATATGCATTTACTGAAAATGATAACGGCATAGCATTTGTTATTGACAAAATTCATTGCCATAACGTTGTAGTTATTGAATATTAAGTTATTAACAATCTGTGTACAAAATATGCACAGATTGTTTCTTTTACTGACAAAATTTGCTTTGTTAAAGCACCTTTTGATTGATATATTGACTTTTGATTTTCGATTTGATATCATTATATTGAGGGAGTGAAGGCTATGAATAGAATTATAAATTACGATAATTTAAGACAATTTGCTTATTCCAATGATAAGTTGATAAAAGGCGAAATAAAGGGTATTGTGCTTAACTTTTCAGGGTGTAGCGTTTATACCATGTATGATACTGATACGCACCTTGGCAAGTTCTATGCAAAGTATGGCGTAATATTTATAATCCCTTATTATAATCCTTGGGCGTGGATGAATAAGCCTGCGGTAAACCTTATTGATGAAATTATGGACGTTATTTTTGAAAAATATAATTTAACCAACGTACCCATCGCATCAACAGGCGGAAGTATGGGCGGTCAGGGTGCAATCGTATATACGGCACGTGCTAAACGTACACCTGAAATCTGCATAGCCAACTGTCCTAATTGCGACCTTGTATTTGGCTTTAAAAACAATCATAATCATGCGCGCACGCTTTATAGTGCTTTTTATTACGAAGACGGTGATATTTTGGACGTTATAAAAAAATACTCACCTATACATATTATCGACGAATTACCTAAAAATGCCGAATATCACTTGTTCCACGGTGATAATGAT
Organism: Clostridia bacterium; assembly: GCA_045591115.1. Lineage (GTDB taxonomy): Bacteria > Bacillota > Clostridia > Christensenellales > QALW01 > UMGS1322. Next base: position 33,388 of record JAZNSH010000071.1, on the reverse strand, counting down.
GAGGCGGTAAACTATACTGCACATTCAAAACGCTTATATGAAAAAATGAAGGAAAAAGGCTTCGATATAACCTTTACTCTTTGTAAAGGCAGAAATCACGCCAAGGTTTTAATTGATTCTGATGTTCCTGCAAAAAGGCACATATTAAATAAATTTAATATTAAATTTGATAAGTTGGAAAGCCAATTTGAGGCTAATCATACGGTATAAAAAAATGAACGTAGTAATAGCGATTGATTCCTTTAAAGGAAGTATGACAAGTCTTCAGGCAGGGGAAAAGATAAAGGAAGGCTTTTTAAAAGTTTATCCTGACGGCAACGCTGAAATCTGCCCAATGGCAGACGGTGGCGAGGGTACTGTTGAAGCTATAGTTTTATCAAATAACGGAAAGTTTGTTTCTTGTGAAGTATCTGACCCATTAATTCGAAAAATTCAGGCAAGATACGGCATTGTAAATAAAACGGCAATTATTGAAATGTCGGAGGCTTCGGGAATAACTCTTGTAAATGACAGTGAGAGAAATCCCTTAAAAACCACAACTTTCGGCACAGGCGAAATGATAAAGGATGCCATAGGAAAGGGATGCAGAGAATTTATAATCGGCATCGGCGGTAGCGCCACCAATGATGGCGGAACGGGTATGCTTTCTGCATTAGGCTTTCAATTCTTAGATGAAAACAACAATGAGATTTCAAAAAGCGGTGAAGGCTTAAAAAATATTAAAACCATAAAAACTGACGGTGCATTAAAAGAACTTAAAGATTGTAAGTTTACCATAGCCTGCGATGTTAAAAATCCCCTTTGCGGTGATAAGGGATGCTCAAGAATTTACGGGCCACAAAAAGGCGCGACGGAAGAGATCATAAAAGATATGGATTCTTGGCTTAAAAATTATGCAGAGCTTACAAAAAGCATAAATAAAAATGCCGATGAATTTTATCCCGGTGCAGGTGCGGCAGGAGGAATGGGCTTTGCATTTCTTTCCTATCTTAACGGTGAACTTAAATCGGGCATTGATATAGTTATAAAAGAAACCAAACTTGAGGAAAAAATTAAAGAAGCAGATATTGTAATAACGGGCGAGGGTCGCCTTGACGGGCAGAGCATTATGGGCAAAACTCCCATAGGCGTTGCGAATATTGCAAAAAAGTACGATAAAAAAGTCCTTGCCTTTGCAGGCGGAGTTACCGAAGATGCATATATTTTAAATGACTATGGAATAGATGCTTTTTTCCCGATAGTTAAAAAACCTTGTACTCTTGAAAGTGCAATGGATATAAACAATGCAACAAAAAATATAACTGACGCTTGCGAGCAAGTGTTTAGGGTAATTAAAATGATGGAGGAGTAGTTTATGTATAACATAAAGCTTTACGAGCAGGTATTAAATAAAAAGCATCACGCTTTCAGAAAGCCTTTTGATAAAACAAGTGCATCGGATTTCACCAATCGTGAAATTGAACCGTCAATAAGAATGACTATGCGCTTAAAAGATCTTTTTGATCAGGAAACTCCCGTAATTTTAGACGGGCAAAATATTGTGTTTATCCGCACGGTTACTGACGTTCCAAGCATTTTTGAAGAGGATGAGTGGAACGAGATAAAGGAAAATCATTCAATTCACGAGCTTGGATATCTTTCGAATCTTTGCCCTTGCTACGGCCCTACTATAGAAGCAGGTCTTGATGCTCGCAAGGAAGAGATTTCTCAGCGTCTTAAAAAGGCAAAGGCAGAAAATGATGAACAAGGCATTTTGTTCCTTGAATCTGCCTTAAAACAGATCGAAACAGTTTATTGTCTTGTTGATAAATATAAAGAAGAAGCTAAAAAGCAGGGAAGAGAAGATATTGTTGAGGTTTTAAATAACGTGCCGAGAAAAGGCGCAAAGACCTTCCGCGAAGCATTGCAGTTTTTCAGAATTCTTCACTATACCCTTTGGGCAGAGGGGGAATATCATAACACCATCGGCAGATTTGATCAGTTTATTTATCCTTATCTTAAAAGCGATATGGAAAAGGGAATGACAAGGGAAGAAGCCGAAAAATTATTGGAAGAATTCTTCATTTCCTTTAACTGGGATAACGATAAGTATATCGGTGTTCAGCTTGGCGACAACGGTCAGGCAATGATGCTTGGCGGTTGTGATGAATTTGGCAATGATGCATATAACATTCTTTCGGAAATGTGCTTGAGAGCAAGCTGTGAGCTTAAGCTTATTGATCCCAAGATCAACTTGCGCGTTTCAAAGGATACCCCTTATGAACGCTACGTTGAGGGAACGCACCTTACAAAGGCGGGACTTGGCTTCCCCCAATATTCAAATGATGACGTTGTTATCCCCGGCTTAGTTGATTTAGGCTATTCTTTGGAGGATGCGCGTAACTATTCAGTTGCGGCTTGCTGGGAATTTATTATTCCCGGTGAAGCGGATATTGCCAACATAAACGCTCTTTGCTATCCTAAGATAGTTGAAAAGGTTATGTATGAGTCTCTTGAAAAGGTTGCAGATTTCGATGAATTTATGGAAAACGTAAAAACGGAGATATATGCTGAAACTGCAAGAATGTGTTTAAGCGTAAAGGATCTTTATAACGTTCCTGCACCTTTTTATTCAATCTTAATGCCCAACACCGTTAAAAACGCACGTGATATTTCTATGGGCGGGAAGTATAACAACTTTGGCTTCCACGGCACAGGTATTGCAACTGCGGCCGATGCACTTGAAGCCATTCGCAATCACGTTTTTGATAAAAAGGACGTTACTGCCTCTGATATGATAAAGGCAACCAAAAATGACTTCAATGGCTACGAAGAGCTTCTTCACGCCTGCCGTTATGAGGATGCCAAGATGGGCGATAATGTTGATTCGGTTGATAACATTGCATCAACTCTTATGGGTTGGTTCGGTGATTCCTTAAAAGGCAAGAAAAACTGCCGTGGAGGTATTTTCAGGGCAGGAACGGGCTCGGCAATGTTCTACTTGTGGCACGCCAACGAAATGGATGCTTCTGCTGATGGCAGAAGAAAGGGTGAGCCTTTCGGCACAAACTATTCACCCAGCCTTTACGTTCGCTCAAAAGGACCGTTCTCAGTAATTCAGTCCTTTACAAAGCCTCCTTTAAAGAAGGCTATTAACGGCGGACCTCTTACAATGGAATTTCACTCAACCGTATTTAACACTGATGAGGGTATAGAGCAGGTTGCAACGTTGGTTAAACAGTATATTGATATGGGCGGACATCAGCTTCAGCTTAATTCCATTAACCGCGAAAGACTTCTTGATGCCCAAAAGCATCCTGAAAATTATTCCAATCTCATCGTTCGTATTTGGGGCTGGAGTGCATATTTCGTTGAGCTTGATAAGGAATATCAGGATCACCTTATTGCAAGGCAGGAGTTCAATGAATAGTCTTATATTCGATATTAAGGAATTTGGTCTTCATGATGGATTTGGTATGCGCACCACGGTGTTTTTAAAAGGCTGTCCCTTAAAATGCACCTGGTGCCATAATCCGGAAGGACAGAGCTTTTTTAAGGAAGTTACAAAAAATCCGTTAAAATGCACGTCGTGCGGATTGTGTAAAAGAGAGTGTGCACACGAAGAATGTAAAGATTTAGGCGTGTGTGTAAAAATATGCCCCAATAACAACGTTAAAAAAGTGGGGGAAGAATATTCACCCCAAAAATTAGCGGAAAAGCTTTTAAAAAACAAAAGCTTTCTTGAAAAAGGCGGTGTAACCTTTTCAGGCGGCGAGCCTTTGTGCCACGGTGACTTTATTCTTGAAACAATAAAAGAACTTAAAGATATAAAAACTGCAGTGGAAACCTGCGGTTATGTTGAAACTGAAAGGTTTTTAAGTGTAACGGATAAAATTGACGATATTTTTATGGATATCAAGTTGATTGATGAAGATAAACATATAAAATATACGGGGGTAAGCAATAAGCTTATCTTGAAAAATGCAAGCGAGATTTTAAAAAAACGGTTTGTTACAATAAGAATTCCGCTTATTCCCACAGTTACCGATACAGATGAAAATCTATCGGGTATTGCCGAATTCTTAGAACCCTATAAAAACAATCTTGTTGTGGAGCTTATACCCTATAATAAAATGACGGGCGCAAAATATAAAAATCTCGGCAGAAATTATAGCCCCGATTTTGATGAAAATAAACCGTTAAACAAAAATACTGAATTTTTTTCAAAGAAAGATATGAAAGTAAAGGTGTATTGAGTATGTATTATTTTAAAGAAAACTCCCTTTATTGCGGAAACAAAATTCTGTTTAAAAACATTATTCCCTGGGTAAATACCAAAATTCAGCCTTGGGATAATAATTACAAGGATCTTATTTATCTTAAGAACGTATCATCTGATGAAAAAAGCGTTCATTATGAAAGTGATGGCGGTCAGGCAAAACTCACCTTAACCGTTAAGGAGCAAGATAACAGCTTTGCACTGTTCCTTGAGGGGGGATATGATACATACGGATTAATGGGCCACGGTCATCACCTTAACTCACTTTGCGGAATAGGTCTTGATTTTAATATTACCCACACGGGCAATTATGCTTCAGGTTATATGCAGTATCTTTTCTGGCAGAAGCCTTTTGTGGGTTCAAAATTAAAGGATCTTAAAGCGCGCACACAGATGCTTTTATATAAGATGAAAGAGGATAAAGTTTATCTTTCATCTGTTTGCGATAAGATGTTCAAGACTGAGCTTTTCCCTTGTAAAAATAACCGCATTTCGTTGATTGCTCATTCAAATACCCTTTGTGATGACATAAATGAATGTGTGCTCATTGGTGCATATGGCAGTGATCACTATGCTTTGCCTGAGCAGGCAGCAGGCTTTGGCTTAAAGGTGATGAACAAAGAGGGCAAGCTTAAAAAGGATAAAAAATATCCCGAAATATTTGAATATTTAGGTTGGTGCTCATGGGATGCTTTCCAGCATCACATAACTCCCGATAAGGTTTTAGCCAAGTGCAAGGAATTTAAGGATAAGGATATTCCCGTAAAATGGATAATTCTTGATGATACCTGGAATGACGTTACAAGCATTGATAACGAAACTAAGCCCACCCGCGAGCTTAACGATTGGGAAGCCGCACCTGAGCGTTTCCCCGATGGCTTAAAGAAGTGCGTTCAGGATATTAAGGCACAGTATGATCTTAAAGTTGGTATCTGGCATCCCACAAGCGGATATTGGTACGGCATCAATCCTAATGGGCCTTTGGCAAAGCGCATACCTGAACTTTTGGAATATACTATTCCCGGTTTCTATCCCGATGGACCAAGACTTATGCACTCCTTTGATAAAAAGAAGATCGAAAAGTATTATGATATTCAGCACAAGTTCTATAAGGATTGCGGAATTGATTTCACAAAGGTTGATAATCAGGGTGCAACACAACGCCATTGTTATTTTAAGGGCGGAATAGGTCAGTGTCTTTCAAATTTACATAACGCCATTGAAAAGGCGGCAAAGAAGTATTATGACGGTGCACTTATCAACTGTATGGGTATGCCCGTTGAAAATTTATGGAACAGAACTTATTCAAACGTAAACCGTTTCAGCGGTGACTTTATGCCCGAAGACAGAAAATGGTTTATTCAGCATTTATTACAGTGCAGTTATAACACCTATTCACAAGGCGCTATCAACACCGGTGACTGGGATATGTGGTGGTCAGATGATGCTCAGGCAAAGAAAAATTCTGTGCTTCGAGCAATGAGTGGCGGACCTATCTACGTTTCAGACAAGCTTGACAGAAGTATTAAGGAAGTTATTATGCCCACCACCTTCTCTGATGGCAGAATTATAAGGCTTAAAGATCATTGCCTGCCAACAGAAGACTGTATGTTTGAAGATGCTGAAAATAACGGCAAGATATTTAAAGTATTCAATACTCATAACGGCGCAGGTATTTTAGCGGCATTTAATCTTGATAAGGACGAAAAGCCCGTTTTAGGCACAGTTTCGCCTGATGATATTTACGGAATCAAGAAGGGCGAGTATCTCCTTTATGACTGGTTCAGAGGCGAATATCAGATTATTTCAAGTGGTGAAAAAATCGAGCTTACCCTTGAAAACTATGATGATTTCAGACTTTTCTTACTTGTACCTATTAAGAACAATAAGGCAGTTATCGGCTTAAAAGAAAAATATATGATGCCTGCAACGTATAAAAAGGTTAAGGGCGGAATACAAGCGCTTGATGCAGGTACCTTGCTGGTTTATGAAAATAATTTCATAAAAGAAATCGCAGTAGAAAAGAATCAGATATATACTGTTTAAGGAGAAAAAAATGTATTCATTTAATTTTGATAACGGAGTAAATCTGTTATTTGACGGCAAAACCGTATTAACGGGACTTTCGCCTTGGGTAAAAAGCAATCTGAGGGGCGGAGACGTTATCAGGCTTCAGAACGTAAGCGTTTCAGAAAAATCCGCTTTCTTCGAGGATCAGGATAAGGTTGCAAGACTTACTCTTACCGTTAAGGAAGAAGGCGGAAACTTTGCACTTGTTCTTACGGGTGAATATAAGCCTGTTACCGCAAAGCACGGAAGTCATCTTGTGGATGAAAAGGGAATAGGCCTTGATTTTGATATTCCCAAAACAAAAAAATACGTTGATGCCTTTATGAATTGCACCTTCTGGCAAAGACCCTTTATCGGTAAAAAGTTAAAGGACTTAAAGAATCGAACGCAGGCATTGCTTGTTGACAGGGGACAAGATAAATTATATCTTCTTGCTACCTGCCATAAGGCGTATAAGACAGAAATGTTTGCTTATGGTAAAATTATGTCGGTAATAGCCCATTCAAATACGGTTCTTGATGAAATCGACGAGTGTGTGCTTTTAGGCGGAATCGGTAAGGATGAGTATACTCTTCCTGAAAAGGTAACTGCATTCGGTCTTGAAGCAATGGATAAAAAAGGCAGACTCCGTAAAAATAAAAAATACCCTGAAATATTTGAATATCTCGGCTGGTGTTCATGGGATGCATTCCATATGGACGTTACCCATGACGACCTCGTTAAAAAGGCACAGGAATTTAAGGATAAGAAGATTCCCGTGCGTTGGGCGATAATCGACGATATGTGGGGTGACGTTTCCTGCATTGACAGACCTACTATGCATCAGAGAGAGCTTAACGACTGGGAGGCAGACCCCATTCGTTTTCCCAACGGTTTAAAGGGGGTAATTACTGATTTAAAGGAAAAATACGGTCTTTGGGTTGGTATGTGGCATCCCACAAGCGGATATTGGTCAGGCATCAATCCCAACGGTGCTCTTGCAAAAAAACACGGAGAATTGCTTGAATATACCTACGGTGCCAAAATGTGGCGTGATACACCAATATATATGCATTCCTTTGATAAAAAGAAGATTGAAAGGTATTACGATCTTCAGCACAAATTCTATAAGGATTGCGGTGCAGATTTTACAAAGGTTGACAATCAGGGCTCAACGGAGGGCTTTGCATACCGTAAGGGCGACGTAAATACCACCGTAACCAATCTGCATGTTGCCATCGAAAAGGCTGCGAAAAAATATTATGACAACAACCTGATCAACTGTATGGGTATGCCCATTGAAAATTTCTGGAACAGAGGTAAGGATAGTAATATCAACCGCTTCAGCGGTGACTTCAGGCCTGAAGACAGAAAGTGGTTTGTTCAGCATCTTCTGCAATGCAGCTACAATTCCTTAACGCAAGGTACGGTATACACCGGTGACTGGGATATGTGGTGGTCCGATGATGAGCAGGCAAAGAAAAATGCGGTGCTTCGTTCGATGAGCGGCGGACCTATCTATATGTCAGATGAGCTTAACAGGAGTATCAAGGAAGTTATTATGCCCACAACATTCTCTGACGGCAGAATTATAAGATTAAAAGATCATTGCTTGCCAACGGAAGATTGTATGTTTGAGGATGCTGAAAATAACGGCAAGATATTTAAAGTATTCAACACTCATAACGGCGCAGGTATTTTAGCCGCATTTAACCTTGATAAGGATGAAAAAGCAGTTTCAGGCACAGTTTCGCCTGATGATATTTACGGAATCAAGAAGGGTGAATATCTTCTTTATAATTGGTTTAGCGGTGATTATCAAGTTATTTCAAGCGGTGAAAAAATCGATCTTACCCTTGAAAACTATGATGATTTCAGACTTTTCTTACTTATACCTATTAAGAACAATAAGGCAGTTATCGGCTTAAAAGAAAAATATATGATGCCTGCAACTGTTAAGGTAACAAAAAATACTGTTGAAGCACTTGATGACGGAACGTTATTACTTTATGATAACGGCATAATTGAGAAAAAAGTTAAAAGGGGCGAAAAAATTTCTTTTTAAGGTATATTTTTAAAAAATAAGCACAGAATCTTTATTGAGGTGAAGATCTGTGCTTTATTTTTTTCTTATTGCCGTTTTCTTTGTGCCGCTTCATATACGGCTCAAAGCGGACACCGAAAAAGAAGCTTTGAAAATACGGGCAGATATTATGTTGCCCTTAAAAATCGGAGTAAAAATTTATTCGGGCAGCATAACTGTAAAAAAAGTAATTGCTTCGTTTTTTTCAGGCAAAAAGAAAAAGGGTAATAAGGGGCAGATCTTCAATATCTTGAAAAAACACGTGAGGTTAAAAAAGCTTGATATTGACGCAAGGATCGGAACGGGAGAAGCATCGTCCACCGCAATGATCAACGGCGGAATTTTGGGGCTTATTGCACCTTTCAGGATGGAAGAGCGCTGTAACATAAATATGGAGCCTGATTTTAATGAAAAAATTTTTGAGTTTTTCGGGCAATGTTATCTTAAAACCAATCTTTTTCAGGGATTGATGGTACTTTTTAAAATTTTAGGAGGAAAGAGAAAATGGAAAAGCATCCCATTGAAAACATAATGTCAACCACTATGGAAAGCATCAACAAAATGATCGATGTTGATAAAGTCATCGGCAATGCAGTGGTCTCGCCTGACGGTGCAACCATAATTCCCGTATCGCAGATCGGCTTCGGATTTGTTTCCGGAGGCGGTGAATATGAATTCAGCGGAACTAAAAAGGAAGATTATCCCTTTTTAGGTGCATCCGGTGCAGGTGTTTCCGTAAAACCCAGCGGATTTCTGATAATTTCAGGCGAAAATATCAGATTTTTGCCCATTCAGAAGAATAATACCTACGATAAAATAATCGATCTTGTGCCTCAACTGATGGAACAAATTAAAAATTCTGCCAAAAACAGCGATGAATTAAATGAGGAAGAATGAGAAAAATAGGGTTAAGAAAACCGTCAGAGCACTGACAAACCCTTACAAACATAGCACCCTGCAAAATTTTTGCAGGGAACTATTTCCGTCGTTGCGATAACCATAAACGCTCGGTTTCTTACGTCTGTGTAAGCGCCCTCGCGTTTAGAACATCGCGCCTTGTCTTAAAAGGGTTTCTCGAACTCTGACAGTCTGCTGAAAAGTCAGCAGACTGAGGGTTAAGAAAACCCTATTTTTTATTTTGGAGGAATTTATGAAAAAAATCATATCGGTTATGCTGATTTTTTTGTGCATAGCCTTAATCAATATACGGCCAAAGGCAGTTTCTGCCGCATCCTATACTGTTATAGAAAAAACCTCGGGCAGGATTTTATATGAGAGCAATGGTGATAAGAGAATGCCGATGGCAAGCACCACAAAGGTTATGACGGCTATTCTTGTAATAGAAAATCTCCCATTAGATAAGCTATATGAGATTCCCGATGAAGCGGTGGGAATAGAAGGCTCGTCAATATATCTTAAAAGAGGTGAAAAGCTTACGGGGGAAGAGCTTCTATATGGGCTTATGCTTGCTTCAGGCAATGATGCCGCATATGCTCTTGCAATTTTAACCTCAGGAAACACGGAAAGCTTTATTGCGCTTATGAATGAAAAGGCAAAAGAGTTGAATTTAAAGAACACTCATTTTGAGGATCCCTGCGGATTAAAAAGCGAAAATCACTATACCACAAGCAACGATCTTGCAAGACTTTCTGCCTATGCAATGAAAAACGAGCTTTTTCAGAAGGTAGTTGCCACAAAAACTTATAAGATAGGTGAGGGCGAAAACACCAGATATCTTTACAATAAAAACCGCATTTTAGGTGAGCTTGAGGGTGGTGACGGCATTAAAACGGGATACACTCAAAAGGCAGGCAGATGCCTTTGCTCGTCGGCAACAAGAAACGGCGCTCAGGTAATTTGCGTTGTGCTTAACGATTACAGCTGGTTTAACGATTCAAAAACCCTTATAAACAAGGCTTTTAAGGAGTATTCCTTTGTTCAGATATCAAAAAAGGATGAAATTGTAAGTTCTGCAAATATTTTTTGCGAAAATTTAAAAAAGTGTGATATAATAACAAAAGAAGATATTTTCTACCCGTTAAAAAAGGGCGAAATGCTTAGGGCAAGATATGAAATTCTCTTTGAAAAGAATGGCTCTGTTTTAAAGGGCGAAAGTGCAGGCAGGATAGATTTTTATCTTGACGGTAAAAACGTTATATCTGCACCCTGTGTTTTCAATGAGGATATAGGAGGAAAACAATGAGATTGCAAAAATATATGGCTGATTGCGGTGTTGCTTCAAGGCGTGCAAGCGAACAGCTTATTTTAGAAGGCAGAGTAACGGTTAACGGCGTAACTGTTACCGAGCTTGGAACAAAGGTAAATGAGGGCGATGTCGTTCAGTTTGACGGCGTTACCCTTAAACCCCCGAAAAATCGGGTGTACATAATGCTTTATAAGCCTGATAAGGTTATGAGCACCGCTTCTGATCCTGAAGGCAGAAAAACAGTTCTTGATCTTGTTGATGAAAATGTGCGCCTTTATCCCGTGGGCAGGCTTGATTATCATACGGAGGGGCTTATTCTCCTTGTAAATGATGGTGACGTTGCATATCATCTTACGCATCCCAAGTTTGAGGTGGAAAAGGAGTACCTTGCCGTTATTCAGGGCGAAATTTCAAGGGAAGAGGTTTTAAAGCTTCAATCAGGTGTTATAATTGACGGTGAAAAAACTTCAGAGGCGAAGGTGCGCGTAACGGAAATTACCGACCACACAACGAGCCTTTCCGTTATTATCCACGAGGGCAGAAACAGACAAGTCAGAAAAATGTTTGAGGCGGTAAACAAGAAGGTTATTCATTTAACACGCATTCGTCACGGGGAGCTTGTTCTTTCGGGGCTCAAAAAAGGTCAATGGAGATATTTGACGCAAAATGAAATAGAATACCTTGAAAATATCAAATAAATTGCAAAAAACACTTGCCAAAATACCCGTTTATATGTTATTATAAGGTGCGATAATTTTGAACAACTGTTACGCTTTTTCGGTGTAATGCAAGCCGAAATTTCGTACGACGAAAGGGCCGTAAATGGGCAAATTAGATTTAGGTTTTTTATTGCATAGCATTTTTAAGGTAAAGGTTAAGGACCTTTATACTGCTATTCCTTGTCTTAATAAGCACAACTTAAGCGCAAATGTATAGAAGCGCTTTGTTGTGCTTTTTATTTTAAATACGTGTTTATACACATAGAATACAGAGAGGTGAAATTTTGATGGTTACAACGTTCCAGGCACTTGATTCTACTAAAACTACTATGTCAGATTCATTGATGGTTACCTTGATAGGCGTCGTTGTAGTATTTGCAGTTCTTGTAATACTTATCGTTCTTATCGAAGCACTCCATTTTGTTCTGAAGGAAAGAAAAGCACCGGTAGAAGCACCAATAGCACCTGTAGCACCCAAAAAGGAAGAAAAAAGAATTTCCGCGGGCGTTATGGCAGAAGCACCTGAAGCACTTGAAGCGGAAAAGGATGGCGATTTTATTGCCGCAATATCTGCCGCGATCACTTGTGTTACGGGAAATTCTGATTTCAAGATCAAATCAATTAAAAAAGGTTAAATTTTAGGAGGAAAATAAAATGCGTAAATTCAATGTAAATGTAAACGGAAAAATATATGTTGTTGAGATCGAGGAGACAGGCGCACCTGCTCCCGTTAAGGAAGCACCTAAGGCAGAAGCAGCACCTGCACCTCAGGCAGCACCTGCACCCGTTGCAGGCGGCGCAGTTAACGTTGAAGCACCTATGCCCGGCACGATTCTTGACGTTAAGGTTCAGGTTGGTCAGGCTGTTAAGTCAGGTGATATTCTTTGCATCCTTGAGGCTATGAAGATGGAAAATGAGATCCTTGCTCCTCAGGATGGTACAGTTAAATCTGTAGTTACAAAGGGTTCAACAGTTAATACCGGCGATATTCTTGTAGGCCTTGAATAATTTGGAGGCAACAAATGAATTTAGCTGTTTTATCAGCTGAAAATTCCGTAAGTTTCGGTGAAACCATAAAGAATTTATGGGAAAGTAGCGGAATTTACAGCATATTCAATAACTTTTTAGATGGCGGTTGGCAGACCCTTGTAATGATCCTCATTGCTTGTGTGCTTCTTTATCTTGCCATCGGCAGAAAATTCGAACCATTGCTTTTAGTGCCCATTGCAACCGGTATGCTTTTAGCAAACATCGGCATCGGTCAGATCTTTAATAACCTCTGCTTTGATGGCGGTGAGGTTCACTGGGGCGCATTCTCAGGTCACGGGCAATATGTTATCAATTCTATTGATCTTCTATCCAAAGAGGGGTGGCAGATCCTTGCTGACGGGCAGGTTATGTTCAATAACGATATAATTGGTACCGTTTCAGGTCTTTCACTTACCGATGCAGTTCCCATCCTTTCTGACGGAAGCATTCAGTATGGCGAAACTGTTGTTGATAGCATAAACATTTTCGTTACCAACAGTGCAGTGAACGTTAATACTCTTGCAAGCTCGGTTGAGCTTGTTAAGGCAAGCCTCTTTGACTATCTCTACTTAGGTGTTAAATTAGGCATCTATCCCTGCCTTATCTTTATGGGCGTTGGCGCTATGACTGATTTCTCACCCTTAATTGCTAACCCCAAGAGCCTTCTCTTAGGCGCAGCGGCTCAGATTGGTATCTTTATTACCTTCATTATTGCTATTGCAACGGGCTTTACAGGTCCTGAAGCAGGAAGCATCGGCATTATCGGCGGTGCTGACGGACCTACCGCAATTTTAGTAACAAGTAAGCTTGCACCTCATCTTCTTGCGGCTATCGCAGTTGCGGCATATTCTTATATGGCACTTGTTCCCATCATTCAGCCTCCCATTATGCGTCTTCTTACAACCAAGAAGGAACGCGAGATCGTTATGGAACAGCTTCGTCCCGTTACAAAGCGCGAGCTTATTGTTTTCCCCATTGTAACGGCTATCGCAGTTATTCTTATTCTTCCCGATACCGCACCCCTCATCGGTTCACTTATGTTCGGTAACCTTTTAAGAGTTTGCGGTGTAACGGAGCGTTTAAGCAAAACTGTTCAGAACGAGCTTTGTAATATCGTTACCATTTTCCTTGGTACTACCGTTGGTGCAACTGCAGTTGCTTCAACCTTCCTCAGCCTTCAGACGGTTCTCATCATCTGTATGGGTCTCTTTGCCTTCTGCATAGGTACGGCAGGCGGCGTGCTTTTAGGCAAGCTTATGTGCTGGCTCACAAAGGGCAAGATCAACCCCCTTATCGGTTCAGCAGGTGTTTCCGCAGTTCCTATGGCGGCACGTGTTTCTCAGACTGTCGGTCAGAAGGCTAACCCCAAGAACTTCCTTTTAATGCACGCAATGGGTCCCAACGTAGCAGGCGTTATCGGTTCTGCAGTTGCGGCAGGCGTATTGCTTGCAATCTTTGGTTAATGGAGGATTATTATGGCAAAGGTTTTAATTACAGATACTATTCTGCGTGATGCTCACCAATCTCAGGCGGCAACACGTATGCGAATTGAAGAAATGCTTCCCGCTTGTGAAGTGTTGGACAGCATTGGCTATCATTCACTTGAAGCATGGGGCGGAGCTACCTTTGACTCCTGCCTCCGCTTCTTAAACGAAGATCCCTGGGACAGACTTCGCAAGTTAAAGAAAGCTCTTCCTAACACAAAATTACAGATGCTTCTTCGCGGACAGAATATTTTAGGCTATCGTCACTATGCTGATGACGTTGTTGATAAATTCGTTCAGAAGTCAGTTGAAAACGGCATTGAGATCATCCGTATTTTTGATGCTCTTAACGATTTAAGAAATATGGAGCAGGCCGCAAAAAGCACAAAGAAGTACGGCGGCATTGCTGAGCTTGCAATGAGCTACACCACAAGCCCCGTTCACGACACAAACTATTTCGTTGAACTTGCAAAGCAGATGGAACAGATGGGTGCTGACATCATTTGTATTAAAGATATGGCAAACCTTCTTCTTCCTTATGATGCTTATGAGCTTGTATCAAAGCTTAAAAAAGCAGTTAAGTGCCCCATTCATCTTCATACACACAATACTTCAGGTACCGGTGATATGACAATTCTTAAGGCTATCGAAGCAGGTGTTGATATTGTTGATACTGCACTTTCACCTCTTGCAAACGGCACCAGCCAGCCTACAACAGAATCTCTCGTTGCAACTCTTAAGGGCACAGAGTATGATACCGGTCTTGAACTTGATAAGCTTGTTGAAGCATCAGCACACTTCAAAAAGGTTGCTCAGCGCTTAACAAACGATAAGATTCTTGATCCTAAGGTATTGGCAGTTAACATCAATACTCTTTTATATCAGGTTCCCGGCGGTATGTTCTCAAACCTTCTTTCACAGCTTAAGGAAGCAGGTAAAGAAGATAAGCTTCAGGAATGCTTGGCAGAAGTTCCCAACGTAAGAAAGGATTTCGGCTATCCTCCTCTTGTTACACCTACCAGCCAGATCGTAGGAACTCAGGCAGTTCTTAACGTGCTTACCGGCGAAAGATACAAGATGGTTACTAAGGAATCAAAGGGCCTTTTAGCAGGTGAATACGGTCAGCTTCCCGCACCGGTTAATGAAGAGATCCGCAAAAAGTGCATCGGTGATACGCCCGTTATCACAGGCCGTCCTGCAGATGCATTAAAGCCTGAATACGAAAGCCTTAAGGCAGAAATTTCCGAATACCTTGAGCAGGAGGAGGACGTACTTTCCTACGCACTTTTCCCGCAGGTTGCAATGAACTTCTTTAAAGCTCGCAAGGAAGCCAAGGAAGGCAAAAAGGAGCTTGACATCTCTGTCAGCGTAAGCGAAATAATTTAAAAGGAATTTTACTGATGAGTGCAGATTTTACTGAAAAAATAGATCTTGCATATAAAAAAATGAGTAAGGGGCACAAGAAGATTGCCGCTTACATTATGGAAAATTTTGATTCTGCCGCATTTTTAACGGCAGGTAAACTGGGTGTTAAAGTAGGCGTAAGCGAATCAACGGTGGTTCGCTTCGCCAACTCACTTGGTTATTCGGGGTATCCTGAATTACAAAAGGAGCTTCAGGAGATGCTTCGCTCCCGTTTGACGGGAACACAGCGAATGGAGCTTACGGGTCAGCTTCCCAACACGAAGCTTTTTGAAAAGGTTTTAAAAACCGATATTGATAACTTAAAACTAACTTTAAACGAAATTGATACTAACGCATTTGAAGAAGCGGTAAAAACCATAGTAAGCGCAAAGCGCGTTTATATTATGGGTGTTCGCTCTGCGCATACTGTAGCTTATATTTTAGGCTATTATCTTGATTTTATTCTTGACAACGTGCGCACTGTTACCGATGCTTCAAGCGATAATATAGAACAGCTTATACATTTGGGCACAGATGACGTTTTTATCGGAATAAGCTTTCCAAGATACTCAAAACGTACCGTTGATGCAATGTGTTATGCAAAGGCACGTGGTGCAAAATGTATAGCTATAACCGACAGCGCCTTTTCGCCTTTAAGCGAATATGCCCATATTAAGATGGATGTTCATTGCAACACAGTATCTTTTGTGGATTCATTGGTTGCACCCTTAAGTGTGATAAATGCTCTGTTGGCGGCGATAAGTCAGGAAAAGAAGGAAGAGCTTGCAGGGAATCTGACAGAAATGGAGATGCTCAGAAGCAAGAATAATTTTTATGCAGGAAAGAAGTAAGATATTCGTTATCGGCGGCGGTCCCGCAGGCGTAATTGCGGCGGCTCAGGCGGCATATGCAGGTAATGACGTTACCCTCATCGAAAAGAACGAAAAGCTTTTTAAAAAGATGTTCATAACGGGCAAGGGAAGATGTAACGTTACAAATGCCTGCGATATTGAGGATTTTTTTCTTAATATCTCAAAAAACTCAAACTTCTGTTACTCTGCAATTTACACCTTTACGCCTGACAGCGTAATGAATCTTATTGAAGAAAACGGCACACCTCTTAAGACTGAAAGAGGCAACCGTGTTTTTCCCGTAAGCGATAAATCAAGCGACATTATAAAAGCCTTTGAACGATATCTTAAAAATTCAGGGGCAAAGGTTCTGCTTAATACTAAATTGGAAGATATTCTCGTTGCCGATAATAAGGTTACGGGTATTAAATATAATGGCAGAAATTATTCTGCTGATAAGGTGATCCTTGCCTTGGGCGGTGCATCCTACGTTTCAACGGGCTCTGATGGCTTATGGAAAGATAAACTTCAGGAGCTTGGACATAGGGTAGAGGATTTTATTCCTTCACTTATTCCCTTGACCTCAGAAGAAAAGTGGGTTCACGGTCTTATGGGGCTTTCCCTTAAAAACGTTACCTTGAAAGCCGAATATAACGGCAGAAAGCTCTATGAGGAATTGGGCGAAATGCTTTTTACCCATTTCGGCATTTCAGGGCCTCTCGTTTTAACGTTGAGCTCAAAATTGCAAAAATATGATTTTTCCAAATTAAAAGTTACTGTGGATCTTAAACCGGGACTTTCTTATGATCAATTAGATGCGCGAATTTTAAGGGATTTTAAGGAAGCCGGCAATAAGGCACTTAAAAATGCTTGTGTGAAGTTGTTGCCTTCACGTTTAATTTCTGCGGTGTTATTAAATGCAGGATTAAAGGACGATCAGGCGGTAAATCAACTTAAACTGGAAGAGAGACAAAGACTTGTCAACACTCTTAAAAATCTTGAGATTCCCGTTAGCGGTTTACGCCCTATAAACGAAGCAATAATTACTCGTGGTGGCATAAATACCAAGGAAATCGATCCATCCACAATGGAAAGCAAAATAATAAAGAACTTATATTTTGCAGGAGAAATGATAGATATAGATGCTCTAACGGGCGGTTTCAATATTCAGCTTGCCTTATCAACAGGTTATCTGGCGGGCATATCGTGTTAGGAGATTTTTTATGAAAATAGCGCTTGATGGCCCTGCAGGAGCAGGTAAAAGCACCATTGCAAAGGCAATAAGCAAAGAACTTAACATAATGTATCTTGATACAGGTGCAATGTACCGTGCAGTGGCACTTCATATGCTTGATAACGGTATTACCGTTAAAGAAACCGAAAAGGTTGAGGAAGCACTTAAAAATATTGATCTTTTGGTTAAATATGAAGACGGTATGCAAAAAATGTATCTTAAGGGTGAGGACGTTTCTTTAAGAATCCGTGAAAATTCCGTTTCCAAGGCCGCATCTGATTTCTCTGCACTTCAGGCGGTAAGAGAGTTTCTTGTTAAAATGCAGCAGGAAACTGCAAGACAGAACGATTGCATTTTAGATGGCAGAGATATCGGAACCTGCGTTCTTCCCGATGCGGATTTTAAGTTTTATTTAACGGCTGATTCTTCTGAAAGAGCACGTCGCAGGGCAAAGGAGCTTGAAGAAAAGGGTCAGGCGGTTGATGTTAAGAAAATTCAGGAAGAAATTGAACAGAGAGATTATAACGATTCTCACCGTGAGTTTTCACCTTTAAGGCAGGCAGAGGATGCCGTTCTTGTTGACAGCACTTTTATGGGAATTGAAGAGGTTCAGAATTATATAATAAACATTATCAAAGAAGGTAAATAAATGCTCAGATGGCTTGTAAGCATTATTGCTACTATTTTAAGGCTTGTTGTACCCTGCAAGGTTTACGGCAAGGAAAATATTGAAAAACATAATACAGTGTATATGTGCAATCATCAGAGCATTACCGATATGGTAATTTTGCTTGCACATCTTCCCGCAAATACCCACTTTATTGCAAAAAAAGAAATATTCAAGAATAAATTTTTGGGGTGGGTTTTAAAGGAAGTTCGCGTATTTCCAGTTGATAGGGGCACTGCCGATCTTAAGGCAATAAAGCACGCCTGCGGTTTATTAAAGGATGGCAAAAATCTAATGATATTCCCTCAGGGCACAAGAACAGATAAACCTCAGATCGAGTTAGAAGAAATGCACGTTGGAACGGGAATGTTCGCTCTTAAAAATCAGAGCACGGTTATCCCGATGATGTTTAAGGAAAAGCCCAAGTTTTTTAAGAAAAACACTTTATATATCGGTCAAAAGCTTGATTTAAGTGCTTTTGAAGGCAAAAAAGCAAATTCTCAGGTGTTAAGTGAGTTTACCGAGCTTGCCTGCGACGCTATGAACGGCTTGTTAGAGGAAAATAAATGAAGTTTATAATCGCAAAAAGCGCAGGCTTCTGCTTTGGGGTAAAAAAAGCGGTGGAGACCGTTGAAAACAGTATGGGGAAGTATGAAAAGCTCTATACGTTAGGTGAAATAATCCATAATCCTCAAGTAGTAAAAGGGTTTAAGGATAACGGTGTGTTCCCCGTTGAAAATGCCGATGAGGTTGAAAGAGGCGCGGTTATTATCAGAAGTCACGGTGCGCCTAAGACAGAAATCGACGCTTTTAAACAAAAAAATATAAAAATTATTGATGCGACCTGCCCTTTTGTAAGAAGAATCCAAAAAATTGTTGAAAAAGCTTTGCTAAATAATCAGTTTATTGTTATAATAGGCGAGAAAGCTCATCCTGAAGTAATCGGAATTAACGGTCATTGCGAAAACAAGGGTCTTATAGTCAACAGTATTGAGGAAGTAAATGAGCTTCCCCAAACCGAAAAAGCCTTGTGCGTGGTAGCACAGACCACTACACGCAGAGATCTTTTTGAGAGCATAGTAAAAGCTATAAAAGAAAAGTATTCAGGCCAAATAGATGTGTTTGATACTATCTGCGATGCAACGGGCCAACGTCAGAGTGAGGCTATGGATATAGCCAAAAAGGTTGATGTTATGGTTGTAATAGGCGGTAAGCAAAGCTCAAACACCGCCAAGCTGTATAAAATATGCAGTGAATTTTGTTTAAGGACCTATGCGGTTGAAACGGTAGATGACGTTTTGACCATAAAAACATATAAAAACGATATCATAGGTATAACCGCCGGTGCTTCCACCCCGGATTGGTTAATAAAGGAGGTTGTGGAGAAAATGAGCGAAAATGAAATTTTTGCAGAAAACCTGAGCTTTGAAGAAGAAATGGACAAAACTCTGGTAAAAATCCGTCCCGGTCAGATCATTACGGGTAAGGTTATCTATGCTAAAGAAGACGAAGTTAGCGTGGATATCGGGTATAAAGCTGATGGCTTGATTACCAAAGAGGAATTAACAGCCTCCGGTGCCGAAGATCCTAAAGTACTCTTTAAAGAGGGCGACGAAATCGAAGTAGAGGTAGTCAAGGTTAATGATGGCAACGGTAATGTTATTCTCTCAAGAAAAAAAGTTATAGCTCGTCTTGAGGCTGACAAAACCTTGCAGAACATTTCCAACGGCGAAATCTTTGAGGTAACAGTTAAGGAAGCAGTTAAGGGCGGTCTTACTGCTGATTATGACGGTATCCGCGTATTTATCCCCCGTTCACAGATCCGTGCAAACGGCTTTGCTAAGGACGTTGACCGTTACGTTGGTCAGACTCTCCGTGTTCGTGCAATCGATATCGATGCAAAGCATCGCAAGGTTGTTGCTACACATGGTGCAATCGTTAAGGAAGAGAGAGAAGCAGCTCTTGAAGCAGCTTGGTCAAAGCTTGAAGAGGGCGCAACAGTTAAAGGTATCGTAAGAAGACTTACTGATTTTGGTGCTTTCGTTGACCTTGGCGGTGTTGACGGTCTTATTCACATCGGTGATATCGCTTGGTATCGCATCAACAAGCCTGAAGACGTTCTTAAGGTTAATCAGGAAGTTGAAGTTACTATTCTTTCACTTGACAGAGAGAACGAGAGAATTTCTCTTGGCTATAAGCAGCTTCAGCCCAAGCCTTGGGATACTGCAGTTGAAAAATATGCAGTTGAGTCAGTTGTTAAGGGCACAGTTGTTCGCATTACTTCCTTCGGTGCATTCGTTGCTCTTGAACCCGGTATTGACGGTTTAGTACATATTTCCGAAGTTTCTAACAAGTTTGTTCAGAAGGTTGACGAAGCAGTTAAGGTTGGTCAGGAAATCGAAGCTCTTGTATTAAGCGTTGATCCTGAAGAAAAGCGCATCAGCCTTTCAATCAAAGCTCTTATCGAAGAGGAAGAAGTTGAAGAGGTTGAAGAAGCAGTAGAAGAAGCAGTAGAAGAAGCAGTTGCAGAAGCTACTGAAGAATAATATTTAAAAGTGCCGAATTTTTTCGGCACTTTTTTATAAAATATCTTTTAATTACAAATAATATACTTGGTGATTTATATGAATATAGCATTTTTTGATGCAAAGCCCTATGATATTGTCCACTTTGAAAAGTTGGGAAAAGAAAAAGGCGTAAACTTTAAATTTTTTGAAACGAAATTAAATGAAGATACGGTTAACCTGGCACAGAATTGTCAAGGCGTTTGCGTTTTCGTAAACGATACCGTAAATTCATCTGTAATAGATAAATTATATGAAATGGGTGTAAAAGTCATTGCTTTAAGATGCGCAGGCTATAATAACGTTGATGTTAAGCACGCATTTTCAAAAATTCATATAATGCGCGTGCCTGCATATTCGCCTTATGCAGTTGCCGAGCACGCAATGGCACTTCTTTTGACTCAGGTAAGAAAAACTCATAAAGCATATATCCGTACCCGTGATTTTAACTTTTCCCTTAACGGAATGACAGGATTTGATTTATATAATAAAACTGTGGGCGTTATCGGTACGGGCAAAATAGGCAGAGTTTTCATAGATATCTGCAAAGGCTTTAATATGAATATTATTGCCTACGATAAATTTCCCATAAAGGATAGCGGAATCAATTACGTTTCCTTAGATGAGCTTTATGAAAAAAGCGATATTATATCATTCCATTGTCCTTTAACTGATGAAACACGCCATATGTTAAATGATGAAACTATGAAAAAGTTAAAGGACGGGGTAGTTATAATAAACACCTCCCGCGGTGCGCTTATTGATACGGAAGCGCTTATTGAGGGTATAAAAACAAAAAAGATAGGTGCCGCTTGCCTTGACGTTTACGAGGAAGAATCAGAATTTTTCTTTGAAGATCTTTCGCAGAATATTATTACTGATGATACTCTTTTAAGGCTCATTTCAATGCCTAACGTTATCGTAACCTCCCATCAGGCGTTTTTGACTAACGAGGCATTAGATAATATTGCCGAAACAACAGTTTCAAATATCGTAAATTACTTTGAAAAGGATATTTGCGATAACGAAATCTGCTACCGTTGCGGTAAGTGTGAGGAAATGGGTTCACATACAAATAACAAATGTTTTTAAACTTTTTAGGAGGAAAAAAGAATGACAGTATATACACCACCTATGGGATATAACACTTGGAATACTTTTGGCGCAGAAATAAATGAAAAGCTTTTAATTGAGCTTGCAGATGCGCTTGTAAGCACGGGACTTAGGGACATTGGTTACGATTATCTTGTAATTGACGATTGTTGGGCAGAAAAAGAGCGCGATGAAAATGGAAAAATGGTGCCTGATAAAAACAAATTTCCTAACGGAATGAAGGCAGTTTCTGATTACATACATTCAAAAGGACTTAAATTCGGTATGTATTCTTGTGTGGGAACAATGACCTGCGCCGGTTATCCCGGCAGCTTCGGACACGAGTATGCTGATGCTGAAACCTTTAAGGAGTGGGGAATAGATTTTCTGAAATATGATTATTGCTTTCGCTCAAAAAAGACAGAAGGCGTTGATCTTTACAGAAAAATGGCTATTGCGCTAAAAAACACAGGCAGGGATATTTTGTTTTCGGCTTGCTCTTGGGGACACGATGATACCCATAAGTGGATAGATACAACCGGTGCAAATATGTGGCGCGCCACGGGAGATATAAAGGATTCCTGGGAGCATATAAAGAAGCTTGCCTTTGAAGGCATTGATATTAACAATGTTAACTATATAAATTGCTTTTCAGATCTTGATATGCTTATCGTAGGTATGAACGGCAAAGGCTTCTGTTCAATTACGGGATGTACTGTTGAAGAGTACAAAACCCATTTCTCATTCTGGTCCTTTTTTGGTTCACCGCTTATGATTGGTTGCGATATCCGCAATATGGATGATGACACTGTAAAGATCCTTACAAACAAGGAGATAATTGGCATAAATCAAGATAAAGAGCTTAACCGTCCGTTTAGGTTGCGCAGTGGTGATACAATGGAAGATAATCACGAGGTTCGCGTGTACGCCAAAATTCTTGAAAACGGTGATGTTGCTCTTGGATTTTTTAACTTTAGCGACAATAGGGTACATAATCGCTTTGTAACACTTGATATGATAGGACTTGATGCAGATACCGATATTGAGATAACCGTAAAAAATCTTTGGACGGGCGAATATAACAAGGTGATCAATGATACTGTTAAGGTATCGGTTATTGAGCCTCACGCATCTGAAATTTACAGAATTTCGATTAAACAAAAATAAGTGGCGAAAAGTGCGATGCAGGTGTTTCAAAGTATTTTCTTAACACAACTGAAACACTTGCATATATGCGCATTTGTAACGCTTTATATATATATAAAAATTCATATATTATTACCAAAAAAGAGCCAAAAGTCAGTTGACATTTTTGGCATAAAGTGATACAATTCTAACAGTAAAATAAATCTTTAAAAGACGATCCTGTGAGATCGGCAAGATTGCAAATATTTCTTTAGAATACAGCGCAGGTTGTGTTCGGTTTTTTGTGTGTCTTGCCGCTGTTTTCGGGCAAGGCTTTTTTTGTGAAAGGATAAAAAAGGATGAAAGACGCTTTAAAAGCAAACTGTATAGGCTTAAATGAATCCCAGATAGCATCAGTGTCCTCTTTTCTTCAAAAATCGGAGTATTCCCTTTTCAATTCAGATAAATATTTTATTTTCCCCGGTTTCACCGATGTGCATGTGCATTTCCGTGAGCCGGGCTTTTCTTATAAAGAAACTATTTATTCAGGCTCCCGTGCGGCGGCGGCAGGGGGATATACCTCCGTTTGCACAATGCCCAACTTAAACCCCGTGCCTGATTCCTTGGAAAATCTTCTCCTGCAGAAAGAAATAATCGACCGCGATTCGGTTATCGATATCTACCCTTACGGATCAATTACCGCAGGGCAGAGGGGCGAAGAGCTTTCGGACTTTGAAAAAATGAAAGATATTGCCATTGCATATTCCGATGATGGCAGAGGCGTTCAAAGTGATGAAATGATGCTTCAGGCTATGGAAAAGGCAAAGGCGTTAAACAAAATGATAGTTGCCCATTGCGAGGTCAATGATCTTTTAGAGGGCGGATACATTCACAAAGGCAAATATGCAAAAGAGCATAACCACAGAGGCATCTGCTCTGAAAGCGAATATAAGCAGATTGAGCGCGATATAAATTTGGCAAAAAAGGTTGGCGTTAAATACCACGTTTGCCACATTTCCTGCAAGGAAAGCGTAGAACTTATCCGTCAGGCAAAAAAAGACGGTGTTGATATAACCTGCGAAACGGGTCCTCACTATCTTGTTATGGATGATAGCTTTTTGCAGGAGGACGGCAGATTTAAAATGAATCCTCCCCTGAGAGATAAAACCGATAGAATTGCTTTAGTTGAAGGCATAATTGACGGAACAATAGATATGATCGCCACCGATCACGCACCTCACTCCTTTGAAGAAAAGAGCAAAGGGCTTGAAAAAAGTGCATTTGGTATAGTGGGAATAGAAACGGCATTTTCCGTTATGTATACTTACCTTGTTAAAAACAATGTGATCACATTGGAAAGGCTTATTGAGCTTTTAACCGTAAATCCCCAAAAGCGGTTTAATATAAAAAATAAAGGCTTTTCCCTTTGGGATCTTAATGAAGAATATACAGTTGATCCCGAAAAATTCCTATCAATGGGTAAAGCGACTCCTTTTAAAGGAGAAAAACTTTTCGCACAGTGTTTACTTACCGTTAAAAACGATAACGTGATATATATGAAAAATTCAGGAGGCATAAAATAATGGCAAAGAGAACAGATTTAAAGAAAATTCTTATTATAGGTTCAGGTCCTATCGTAATCGGTCAGGCGGCTGAATTTGACTATGCAGGCACTCAGGCATGTCTTGCACTTAAAGAAGAGGGCTATGAGGTTGTTTTATGCAACTCAAACCCCGCAACTATTATGACTGATACTACCATTGCAGATAAGGTTTATATGGAGCCTTTGACTTTAGAATATATTGCAAAGATCCTTCGATATGAACGCCCCGATGCAATCGTTCCCGGTATCGGCGGTCAGACGGGACTTAACCTTGCAATGCAGCTTGAGAAGAAAGGCGTTTTAAAGGAGTGCGGTGTTGAGCTTTTAGGCACCAGCAGTGAAAGTATTGAGCGCGCTGAGGACAGAGAGCTTTTTAAAGAGCTTTGTCAATCAATCGGCGAGCCTACGATTCCTTCTGAAATTACATATAATCTTGAAGAAGCAAAGAAGGCGGCAAAAGAGATCGGCTATCCAGTTGTTCTTCGCCCTGCATTTACTTTGGGCGGTACAGGCGGTGGTTTTGCTTACAACGAAGAAGAGCTTATTGAGGTTGGCGTAAATGCATTTAAGCTTTCACCTGTTCATCAGGTTCTTATTGAAAAGAGTGTTAAAGGTTATAAGGAAATCGAGTTTGAAGTTATGCGCGATTCCAACGACCACGCAATTACCATCTGCGGTATGGAAAATATCGACCCCGTTGGCGTTCATACCGGTGACTCACTTGTAGTTGCACCTATTATGACTTTAAGCGACCACGACCTTAAGATGCTTAACGATTCAGCAATCAAGATCATTCGCGAGCTTAAGATCGAAGGCGGTTGCAACGTTCAGTTTGCCCTTGATCCCAACTCAAGTAAGTATTATTTAATCGAGGTTAACCCCCGCGTTTCACGTTCATCCGCACTTGCTTCAAAGGCATCAGGCTATCCCATTGCCCGCGTTACCGCAAAGATCGCAGTAGGTATGGCACTTGAGGATATCAAGATTGCAAACACCAATGCGGCATTTGAGCCAAGCCTTGATTACGTTATTGCAAAGCTTCCAAGATTCCCCTTTGATAAGTTTGCAACTGCAAAAAATACTCTCGGTACACAGATGAAAGCTACCGGTGAGGTTATGGGTATCGGCTCAACCTTGGAAGAATGTTTATTAAAGTCAGTTCGTTCGCTTGAAATCGGCTGCTGTCACTTCCATCTTCCTAAGTTTGATAATCTTTCAAAGGAAGAATTGCTTGATTACATCAAGGAATTTAAAGATGATAATATCTTTGCCGTTGCTGAGCTTTTAAGACGCGACACCGACATTGAAACACTTTACGATATTACGAAGATCACAAGATATTTCCTTGAATCCATTAAGAAGATTGTTGAAATGGAAAGAGAAGTAAAGGCAAACAATGATCTTGAAACTCTTAAAAAGGCAAAGACGATGGGCTTCTCAGATAAGTTCATTGCAAAGCTTTGGGGCGTAAATGAGATCGAAGTTTATAATATGCGTAAAGCAAGCAAGCTTTTTCCCATATTCAAGATGGTTGATACTTGCCATACAAATGCATATATTCCTTATTTCTATTCTTCATATCAGGGCGAAAACGCTTCAAGACTTACCGATAAAAAGAAGATAGTTGTTTTAGGCGCAGGTCCTATTCGTATCGGTCAGGGCGTTGAGTTTGACTATTCAACCGTTCACGCCGTTACAACCATTAAAAATTCAGGCTATGAGGCAATTATCATTAACAACAACCCCGAAACCGTTTCAACTGACTATACAACTGCCGATAAGCTCTATTTTGAGCCTCTTACAACTGAGGACGTTATGAACATCATAGAGTTTGAAAAGCCTGAGGGCGTTATCGCTTCATTGGGCGGTCAGACTGCTATCAACCTTGCCGAGCCTCTTATGGCACGAGGTGTTAAAATTATAGGTACTGACTGCGATGCCATTGAGCGCGCAGAAAACCGTGACAGTTTTGAAAAAGTATTGGAAGAGCTTAATATTCCTCAGCCTCAGGGCAGAGCGGTTACAAAGATTGAAGACGGCATCAACGCCGCGGCAGAGATAGGCTATCCCGTGCTTGTTCGTCCCAGCTTCGTTTTAGGCGGACGCGCTATGCAGATCGTTGCAAACGAGGAACAGCTTCGCCATTATCTTAAAACTGCCGTTGAAATTGATGAGGACAAGCCCGTTTTAGTTGATAAATATATTCAGGGTAAAGAGGTTGAAGTTGACGCTATCTGCGATGGACACGACGTTTTCGTTCCCGGCATTATGGAGCTTGTTGAAAGAACGGGTATCCACTCAGGTGACTCCATCAGCGTATATCCCACATTCTCTATTTCCGATAAGGTTAAAGGTATTATTCTTCAGTATGCCAAAAAGTTAGGTCTTGGCATCGGTATTGTTGGTCTTTACAATATTCAGTTCATCGTTGATGAAAATGACAACGTATTTATCATCGAAGTTAATCCCAGATCTTCAAGAACAGTTCCCTTCTTATCAAAGGCAACGGGATATTCTTTAGCAGATATCGCAACTGAAGTTATTATGGGCAAGAGCCTTAAAGAGCAGGGCATTTTCGGAATCTATCCCAACGAAAAGAACCGCTGGTACGTAAAGGTTCCCGTATTCTCATTTAATAAGATCCGCGGTCTTGATGCTTATCTTTCACCTGAAATGAAATCAACGGGCGAAGCGATCGGTTATGATGATAAGCTTAACCGTGCACTTTATAAAGCACTTCAGGCATCAGGTATGCACTTGCAGAATTACGGCACAGTATTTGCAACTATCTCCGATAAGGATAAGGAGGAAGCACTTCCTTTGATCCGTCGATTCTATAATCTTGGCTTTAACATTCAGGCAACAAGCGGTACTGCAGAATTTTTAAAGGCTAACGGAATCAGAACTCACGTTTTGCACAAGATTCACGAGGATCCCGATGAGATTCCCGATGCACTCCGTCAGGGACACATTGCATACGTTATCAACACCCGTGATATCGGCAGCGGTCAGATGACCGATGGTTATGAAATCCGCCGTTATGCAACGGAAAATAACGTTACGATGTTTACTTCCCTTGATACAGTTAAGGTTCTTCTTGACGTTTTAGAGGAAACCACTCTTACAATTTCAACTATTGATGCATAACCGAATCATTGTAACTTAAATCAGTTTCAAAATGTAAAATTTCCGTTTTAACTGTGTCAAAGCCCTTGATAATATTTTCGATATTACCTGCGGTCTTTTCCTTGTTAAAATCAAAAATTTTATCATTTTTAAATCTCCGACCTGAAACGGCTCAATTTTGTTTAGATTCAGGTACGGAGGATGCATTAAGGCAGGGTCTACCTTAAAAGGACCACAAATCTGAATATGCTAAATTCAGCCGTTTAAGGCTAATTCAAGTCATAATGATTTGGTTAAAGGTGAAAAATGAAACAAAGTTTATTTGAAATTTTAGAAAATATCCCCCTGACGAGCACCGTTTATAAAATGGTGCTCAAGGGCGATACAAGTGATATTACCGCATCAGGTCAGTTTGTAAATATCAAGCTTGACGGCTTATTTTTAAGACGTCCCATTTCCGTTTGTGACGTTGTGGATGATAAACTTATTATTATCTATAAAGTCGTTGGTAAAGGCACTAAGCAGATGAGTTTAATGAAAGAAGGCACTCTTGATATTTTAACGGGACTTGGTAACGGCTATGATCTTTCAAAAGCAGGGGATAAACCTATGCTTTTAGGCGGTGGCGTTGGTGTTCCGCCAATGTATATGCTTTGCCGTCAGCTTATTGAAATGGGCAAAAAGGTTACCGTAGTTCTCGGCTTTAATACTAAGGATGAGATTTTCTACGAGGAAGAATTTAAAAAGCTTGGTGCTGAGGTTTTTGTTACTACAGTTGATGGCTCTTATGGCAAAAAAGGCTTTGTAACAGATGAAATGGATAGGGAATATTCCTATTTCTACACCTGCGGACCAGAGCCTATGCTTAAGGCAATTTACAAAAAGAGCATAACAAGCGGTCAGTTCAGCTTTGAAGAAAGAATGGGCTGTGGCTTCGGTGCTTGTATGGGTTGCTCCTGCAAAACTGTTACAGGCTATAAGCGTATCTGTAAGGATGGCCCCGTTTTAGAGAAGGAGGAAATATTATGGGAAAATTAAGTGTAAACCTTTGTGGTATTGAGCTTGATAACCCCGTTATTCCTGCTTCGGGAACATTCGGATTCGGTTATGAATTTAACGAAATTTACGATATAAATATTTTAGGTACGTTCTCATTTAAGGGAACAACAAAGGATCCCCGCTTTGGCAATCCCACACCGAGAATTGCCGAATGTCCTCAGGGAATGATAAATGCGGTAGGTCTTCAGAATCCCGGTGTTGAAAAGGTAATTTCAGAAGAATTGCCTAAATTAAAACAATGCTTTCACAAGCCCGTTATGGCAAACGTAAGCGGATTTTCCGTTGAGGATTATGCTTACACTTGCGAAAAGCTTGATAAATGCGATCAGGTTGGCTGGCTTGAAGTTAATATAAGCTGTCCCAACGTTCACGGTGGCGGAATGAGCTTTGGTACTTCTCCCGAAAACGCGGCAGAGGTTACAAAGGCAGTTAAAAAGGTTACAACAAAGCCTGTTATCATTAAGCTTTCGCCAAACGTAACGGATATTGTTTCCATTGCAAAGGCTTGCGAGGATGCAGGGGCAGACGGTATCAGCCTTATAAATACTTTGTTGGGTATGCGCATTGATTTAAAATCAAGAAAACCCGTTATCGCCAATAAAATGGGCGGTTTCTCAGGCAGTGCAATTTTCCCCGTAGCGGTGAGAATGGTATATCAGGTTGCTAATGCCGTAAAAATTCCCGTTATCGGTATGGGCGGTGTTTCCTCTGCCGAAGACGTTATTGAAATGATGCTTGCAGGTGCAACTGCAGTTGAAGTTGGCGCAATGAATCTTATTGAGCCCTTTGCTTGCAAAAATATTATTGAAGAGCTTCCCAAGAAAATGGAAGAATACAAAATAGACAATTTAAGAGATATTATCGGAGGTGTGTTATAATGGGAAAGGACGTTATTGTTGCTTGTGATTTTTCTTCAAAGGAAAAGGTGTTTGAATTTTTAGATAAGTTTCAGGGTAAAAAGCCATTCGTAAAGATCGGTATGGAGCTTTTCTATGCTGAAGGGCCTGAAATCGTTCGTGAGATCAAAAAGAGAGGACACAAGATATTCCTTGATCTTAAGCTTCACGATATTCCCAATACAGTTAAAAAGTCAATGTCAGTTTTATCACGTCTTGACGTTGATATGACAAACCTTCACGCTTCAGGCACTATCAATATGATGACTGCCGCTATTGAAGGCTTAACAAGGGAAGACGGTACCCGTCCCATTTTAATTGCAGTTACACAGCTTACCTCCACCGATCAGGAGAGTATGGAAAAAGACCTTTTAATTAACGAGCCTATTGATAAAGTTGTTATGCACTATGCTTCCAATGCTAAAAAAGCAGGACTTGACGGTGTAGTTTGCTCACCCTTAGAGGCTGAAAAGGTTCATAATACCTGCGGTAATGATTTTATTACGGTTACTCCCGGTGTTCGTTTTGCTGATGGCGATGTGGGAGATCAGAAGCGTGTTATGACGCCTGAACAGGCTAAAAAGATCGGCTCAGATTATATCGTTGTTGGCAGACCTATTACTGCCGCAGAAGACCCCGTGGCTGCTTATGAGAGATGTGTAAGAGAATTCTGCGATTAAAAGGAGCTTTTTTATGAGATACGTTTGGGATAATGATATGCATATCCACTCATCGCTGTCGCTTTGTTCCTCAGATCCTCTCCAATCACCTCAAAAAATATTGGAGTATGCAGTTGAAAACAACCTTAAAAGGATAGTTTTAACAGATCACGTTTGGGCAAACGCTTCAAAGGGATGTCCCGATTGGTATAGGGACCAGCCACTTGAGCGGGCGATGACCGCAAAGCCTCTTCCTCAAAGGGAAGGAATAGAGTTTCTTTTCGGTGTTGAAACGGAGCTTGATGGTGATGATACCTTAGGTCTTGATAAGGAAGCGCTTGATAAGCTTGATTTTGCGGTTATTCCGATCGATCATTTTCATATGGTAGGCTATACCATAAGCCCTGAGGATGCAGTAAGTGTTGAAGGCGTTGTAAAATGTTGGTTAAGGCGTATGAATGCAGTTCTTAATATGGATCTGCCTTTTTATAAGATCGGCTTTGCTCATCTTTCAGGATGTCTTATGAAGGACAAGCAGAGTGCATATAAGGTGCTCGAAAGCTTACCTGAAAAGGAGCTCAGAAGCATATTTGCACGTTGCGCTGAAAAAGGCGCAGGCATTGAACTTAACAGAGCTGATATGTCATTTGCACCTGAGGATGGAGATAAGGCATTAAGAATATACCGCATTGCAAAGCAGGAGGGGTGCAAATTCTATATGGGCAGTGATGCACATCATCCCGAAGCATTATTGAAGGCACCTGATGTTTTTGAACGTGCAATAGACCTTCTGGAGCTTACAGAAGACGATAAATTTTATATTAAAAAATAGAAACGGAGAATTAAAATGGAAAGCTATAAGAGAGAGTTTATACAATTCTTAGAGGGCGCAGGCGTTCTTAAGTTTGGCGATTTCACTGCAAAATCAGGCAGAAAGATTCCTTATTTCATCAACGCAGGCGATATTAAAACCGGCGATCAGATCTCAAAATTAGGTGAGTTCTACGCAAAGGCATATTTTGAGAAGGTAGGCAACAAGAAAACAGTTCTTTACGGCCCTGCATATAAGGGAATTCCGATAGCAGTTTCAGTTGCTTGCGCACTTTCCAAAAATAATCTTGATGTACCCTTCTTCTTTAACCGTAAAGAGGAAAAGGATCACGGCGAGGGCGGTGTTTTCGTAGGCTATAAGCCTCAGGCAGGCGAAGAGGTAGTTATCGTTGAGGATGTTATAACCGCAGGTACTGCTATCCGCGAAAGTATGGCAATTCTTTCAAAGCTTGATGGTGTTAAGGTAGCCGCAACATTCGTTATGGTTGACCGCAAGGAAAAGGGACAGACAGAGAAATCAGCAATGGCTGAAGTTGGCGAAGAATTCGGCTTCCCCGTATATTCCGTTGTTGATGTTTACGATATTATCGAGTATCTTGAAGAAGATCCCAAAAACAAGGAAAATGTAGACAGAATTAAAAACTATCTTGCAATTAACGGTGCAAAAATTTAATCTGAAAGGTTAAAAATATGAGAAGTCTTATTGATATACTTGATCTTTCCGTTGAGGAAATAGACGAGCTTATTTCCTGTGCGTGTGATATTATTGATAACCCCAAAAAGTACAGTGAAATATGCAGGGGCAAAAAGCTTGCTACGCTCTTTTTTGAGCCATCCACAAGAACACGCCTTTCCTTTGAAGCGGCAATGTATGAGCTTGGCGGAAACGTTATAGGCTTTTCCGAAGCCAATTCATCATCGGCGGCAAAGGGTGAAAGCGTTGCCGACACGGCAAAAACAATAAGCTGTTATGCCGATATTATTGCAATGCGCCATCCTAAAGAGGGTGCGCCTTACGTTGCATCAAAAAACGCAACAATTCCCGTAATCAATGCAGGCGATGGGGGACATAACCATCCCACCCAGACCTTAGCAGATCTTTTAACCATTTATAGGGAAAAGGGAAGATTTACCGATCTTACCGTAGGCTTTTGCGGAGATCTTAAGTTCGGAAGAACCGTTCATTCCCTTATAAATGCCCTCACAAGATATGAGAACATAAAGATCGTTCTTGTTTCGCCTGAAGAGCTTAAGCTCCCAAGCTATGTTAAAAATCTTTTAAAGCAGAAGAATATTGAATATAAGCAGACTACCAGCCTTGAAGAAGCAATGCCTGAGCTTGATATTTTATATATGACACGTGTTCAGCGTGAGCGCTTTTTCAATGAGGAGGATTATCTTCGCCTTAAGGATAGCTATATTCTTACTCCCGAAAAGCTTAAAAATGCAAAGGAAGATCTTTCCATAATGCATCCCTTACCAAGAGTAAATGAGATAAGCGTCAAAATTGATGATGACAAGCGTGCCTGTTATTTCAAACAAGTTTTGAACGGCAAGTATATGCGAATGGCTCTTATCTTAAAACTTCTGAAGGAGGCTGAGCTTTTATGAACGTAGATTCAATACAAAACGGCGTTGTAATAGATCATATCACTGCAGGCAGAGGTATGCTTTTATACGAGCTTTTAGGTCTTTCTGAGCTTGACTGCTCCATCGCGCTCATTAAAAACGGTTTTTCAAAAAAAATGGGCAGAAAAGATATCATAAAGATAGATGCTGATATTCCGGTTAATCTTGACGTTATAGGTTACGTTGATCCCGGTGCTACGGTAAACGTGATCAAAAACGGTGTGCTTGTTGAGAAAAAGAGCATTGAAAAGCCTGAAATTCTTACGAATGTTATAAAATGTAAGAATCCCAGATGTATTTCAAGCTGTGAGCAGGAGCTTGATCACGTGTTCAAACTTGCTGATAAGGAGAACGGAATCTACCGTTGCATCTACTGTGAGACACAGGCAAAAAATTAACATATAGTTCTTAAATAAATATGCTTTGTGCCTTGACAAAAATTGCATTTTACAATATAATTTTAATGTGATTTTTGAAGAGATTTTTTGCGACTGACGGATTTTTGTGGAGCACCACAGAGGAGTAAAAAATCTATGTTTAAGCCGACCGTCTGGGCACAATTATTTGCTTTTGCGAATAACTGTGTCCTTTTTTATTTTTTAAGGAGATTTTAAATGAAAAAAGTTGGAATCGTAATGGGAAGTGATAGCGATCTGCCCATCCTGCAGAAAGCTATGGATATGCTGAAAAGTCTTGAGATCCCATATGAGGTGCATATCTACTCTGCTCACAGAACCCCTGTTGAGGCTCGTGATTTTGCCCTCAACGCCCGTGAAAACGGCTTTGGTGCCATTATTGCCGCTGCGGGTATGGCTGCTCA
>JAZNSH010000070.1:0-7063 GCA_045591115.1 Clostridia bacterium | reverse complement strand
TGCGAAATAAAATGAAGCATTGCATAAACCACACCTTGTCTCGCAAGTTTTATTGCACTTTGTAAGTGCGTGGTAAGATACGAGAAATCCGCTCAAACATACCCCTTCCGAATTTTCGGAAGGGGTATTTTCGTCGTTATGAGCGGTATAAGTGCTCAATTACTTACGCTTATGTAAGCGCCTTCGCGTTCAGAACATCGCGCCTTGGCTTGCGCGTTTTCTCGCATTCTGTGGTGCGCAGATCATATAAAGTTGCACGAAGTGCATACCTCAATCAATGCGTAATAAAATGAAGCATTGCATATCATCAAAACGCAGTTTTGCATATCATCACGGCAATGCCGTGCATATCATCAATGCGAAGCATTGCATAAACCACACCTTGGCTTGCGCGTTTTCTCGCACTTTGTGGTTAGTGGTAGGATAAACTTTGTACGAAAAACTCTTGCAAACATAAAGACCGACTGAAAAGTCGGTCTTTAATATTACTCAACATAGATTACCGTTTCATCTAAGGGCTTACATTTTTCGTGCATATCTAAGGGGGTGGCATCCGGAGCAGGCTTTCCCATAACTAAGAGCGCAACGGGCTCAAGGTTTTCGGGGATAGAAAAGGATTCACGCATTTTAAAGGGATCAAAGTGCATAACCCAGCAGGAGCCGATGCCTTCTTCCCAAGCACCAAGCATCATATGGGTGGTTACGATGGAGGCATCAACTATTCCCGATTGCTGACCATCGTATTTTCTTGTCCAGCAAGCCTTTTTATCAAAGCAAACAAGCATTGCGCAGGGGGCATCAAAGTGGCATTTTGTACAATTTTTCAGCTTGTTAAGGGCGTTTTCGGTGTTTATAACGTAAATTTTCTGCGGTTGAAGATTGCATCCGGTGGGGGCGATATTGCCATAAACAAGTATTTTATCAATAATCTCCTTTGAAAGAGGCTCGTTTTTAAATTTTCTCACCGAAAAACGGCTTTTTGCAAGTTCATAAAAGCTCATAAAAGTGCTCCTTTTTATTAAAATATCTTCAAAATATTATAATATAAAACCGATTATGCCGTCAAGGAAAGATAAAATTTTGTAAAACAATAGCAAGATTTGCAATGTGAATAAATTTTTTTAAAAAATTGCAATATTGCTTGACACAATTTTGCAACAGAAGTATAATAGGCATTACCAACTGAAAAGGAGTGGTTTTTTGGAAACGATTTTAATAATTGCTACCTTCACGGGGGCTCTTGCCGCACTGTTGTTTGCAGTGTTTACGGCAAAAAAGATAATGAAATTTTCTGAAGGAACAGACAAAATGAAGAAAATATCCCTTGCTATACGTCAGGGCGCAAATGCATTTTTGAAGCGTCAGTACGTTGTTGTAGGGGTATTTTTTGCTTTTATGTTCATTGTTCTTGGCGTAATGGCTATTTTTGAGTTGCTTACGCCCTTTGTTCCCTTTGCCTTTGTTACCGGTGGATTTTTCTCGGCACTTTCAGGCTTTATCGGAATGAAGATAGCAACTGCCGCCAATGCAAGAACGGCACACGCATCCTCCCAAAGCCTTAATAAGGGTCTTCGAGTTGCATTCTCAGCAGGCTCTGTTATGGGATTTACCGTTGTTGGCTTAGGTATGCTTGATATTTCAATTTGGTTTACGCTTTTGAAGTTCGTCTTTAATCTTACTGACCCTGAAATTACTGCCGCAATGCTCACCTTTGGTATGGGCGCATCCTCAATGGCACTTTTTGCCCGTGTAGGCGGCGGTATTTACACTAAGGCGGCTGACGTTGGTGCTGACCTTGTTGGTAAGGTAGAAGCAGGTATTCCCGAAGACGATCCCCGCAACCCTGCAGTTATTGCCGATAACGTTGGCGATAACGTTGGTGACGTTGCAGGTATGGGTGCTGACCTTTATGAATCCTACGTTGGCTCCGTTATTTCGGCATCAGCCTTGGGCGTTGCCGCATTTGGCGGTAAGTTTGAAGCAATGGCGCTGCCGATGCTCCTTGCCGCAATGGGAATTATTTTCTCCATTTTAGGAACGTTCCTTGTTAAAACCAAGGAGGGCGCAAGCCAGAAATCTCTTTTGAAGGCTTTAAGCAGAGGCACAAATTTCTCGGCAATTCTTATTGCAGTTGCATCTTTCCCTCTTGTTTACTTTGTTTTAGGTAAAGAAAATTGGACGTTTTATTTTGCGATCCTTGCAGGGCTTATAGCAGGTGTTTTGATCGGTAAAGCAACGGAATATTTTACCTCCGATACCTATAAGCCTACTAAAAAGCTGGCTTCCTCTTCGGAAACGGGAAGCGCAACCACCATTATTTCAGGTCTTTCATTGGGTATGCTTTCAACGGCTCTTCCCATTATTATAGTTGCAATTTGTATTTTAGTTGCGTATTTCGTTGCAGGCGGCGCAGAAACTCCCAATATGGGACTTTATGGAATAGCTCTTGCCGCAGTGGGAATGCTTTCCACCTTGGGAATCACTCTTGCAACCGATGCTTACGGCCCCGTTGCCGATAATGCAGGCGGTATTGCCGAAATGTCCGGCTTAGATAAAACAGTTCGTGAAAGAACGGATGCTCTTGATGCTTTAGGTAATACCACAGCCGCAACGGGCAAAGGCTTTGCAATCGGCTCAGCGGCACTTACTGCACTTGCCTTGATGGCAGCATATATTGAAACCGTTACCTCAAAGGGCGGAGATATCTCTAACTTAAGCCTTATGAATCCCACCGTTCTGGTAGGTCTTTTCATCGGTGCTTGCTTGCCCTTTGTTTTTGCGGCACTTACTATGGAATCTGTTGGCAGAGCCGCACAGAGCGTTGTTAAGGAAGTTCGCCGTCAGTTTAAGGAAATTACGGGACTTATGGCCGGTGAAGCCGAACCCGATTATGCAAAGTGTGTTGATCTTTGTACCAAATCAAGCTTAAGAGAAATGATTCTTCCCACCGTAGTCGCAGTTGTTGTTCCTATTGTAGTAGGTTTGATATTGGGCGTTACGGGCGTTGTTGGTATGCTTGCAGGCGCAACGGCAACGGGCTTCTTAATGGCAGTGTTTATGTCAAACTCAGGCGGTGCTTGGGATAACGCCAAAAAGTACATCGAAAGCGGTGTTCACGGGGGAAAAGGCTCCGATAGCCATAAAGCGGCAGTTGTCGGTGATACTGTAGGCGATCCCTTTAAGGATACTTCAGGTCCCGCAATTAACATTTTGATCAAATTACTTTCAATGGTATCAATCGTATTTGCGGCAGTTGTTATCGAATATAGTATTTTCTAAGAAAAAAAGCGTTTGTGAAAAATCACAAACGCTTTAACTTTTTTAAATATTCTTTTTGTTCTTTTGTTATGCGGTAACTTTCTATGGCTTTTCGGATGGTTTTATTGTGCGTCCATTTATCAAGCTTGTTTTTCAAAAGATAGGGGATAATCTCATCGTAATGCTTTGCAAGTGCCGTTGCAAAATACCAGGCGCGAACCATATTTATATAATATTCTTCCGAGGAAATATTTTTTACCATATCCGAATATTCAATGGAAAAGTTATCGCCAAGATAAAATTTCATCAACATATTTACGGCAAAACGAACGGTGTAAGTATGTTCTGATTTAATCCACTTTTGTATATACGGCAAAAGTAATTCGGTGTTTCTTTTAAAGCACCTTGGCGTAAGCATATCGCAGGTCGCCCAATTATCAATATAGGGCAGAAACCTTTCAAGCTCATCTATACATTTATCAAAATCTTTTATTTGCTCAATAAAAAAAGCGTGAAGATTATTTTCTTCATAGTATCTGTGAGGAAGCTCCTTTAAAAAGGAAGGATCAGAAAAATCCTTTGATAGCCTTCTTAAGAGAGGTGTGCGCACGCCGATAACCGTATCCTTATCGACGGTAGGCATAAGTTTCTGATGAAATTCCTTGTATTTTAAGTCCTGATATTGAAAAAGATCGATCATTCCTTATTCCTTTTTAAAACCTGCTTGTGGATCTCTTGGGCAAGAGCCTCATATTCTAAAGAAGCACGGCTTGATTTTTTAAATGATGCAACGGGTTTGCCTGCATCCTGCGCCCACTCAATGGTGGAATCAATGCGGATATAGAAATTGAAAATATAGAAATCCTTCATATCCTTTAAGGATTGAAGAGTCTGCTTAAAGTAATTCTTTCTTTCGTTTACCTTTGTTATTGCAATGCCCAGAATCTTTAACTGCGGTGCAATATCGGTTACAACGGAATAGAATTCAAACATATTGGCTAAGCCGAAAAGTCCCCAAGGGCTTGCTTCAACGGGAATAAGAAGATAATCGGATGCACAGAGGAGATTCATTGCCCATCCGCCTAAGGTGGGCGGCGCATCAATTAAAATATAATCGTATTTCCCGCTTTCCTGAATGTTTTTTAG
Organism: Clostridia bacterium; assembly: GCA_045591115.1. Lineage (GTDB taxonomy): Bacteria > Bacillota > Clostridia > Christensenellales > QALW01 > UMGS1322. Next base: position 2,659 of record JAZNSH010000070.1, on the reverse strand, counting down.
GCATTTTTTCAAAATCAGCTCTCTCTGCCACTTGGTGAAAAGCTCATATTCGATACCGCTCATAAGAGTTGAAGAGGGAATAAGATCAAGATTTTCGTATTTGGTTTTTACGATAAAATCTTCAAGATCCTTTTGCTCCTTAATGGCGGTGTAAAGATTCTTTTCGCCTTGTGCCATTTCCAAAACGGTGTCCTCATCGAAAAACGAAAGGGATAAGTTCAACTGCATATCACCGTCAATGAGAAGAACTTTTTTGCCTGATTCGGCAAGAGAATAGCCTACGTTTGAGCAGGTGGTGGATTTTCCCGAACCGCCTTTATTGTTTGCAAAGCAGATAGTAGTTGTTTTTTTCATAAGATTTTTACTTCCTTTATTTTGGATTACAGTTTTTGCAGGGAGAATAGCCGTGATTTCTGGCTTCTTCAGAGCTTTCAAAGCTCACTGAATTTTTAGCATAGGGCAGATTGGGGCACTGTGGCGAATGAAACTTCTTTGTTTTCACATTCCCCACATAATAGGAATGGGTGGCGGGTACTTCGGCTGTCACCGACTGCTCGTTGATAACGAAAATACCTGTTCCGTCAGATATGATCTTCACCGTGCCCAAGATATCGGTGCGCAGAACTTTGACATCTGCCTGTTCAAGAATTGAAAGAGTTTCACTGTGAGGATGACCGTATATATTGTTTAAACCGCAGGATATAACGGCATATTTTGGCTGAGCCTCACGAAGAAAACGATAGCTTGTGGAGGTATCGGAGCCGTGATGGGCGACCTTTAGAACATCGCACTTAAGCTTTTCATCGGAAAACTGCGCTTCGGCATCCTTTTCAACGTCACCGGTAAAGAGGAAGGAGGTTTCGCCGTAAGTCATATTGAGAACGATGCTTGTGTTGTTTGCGTTTTCCTTTTCAGGTCCATCAGGCCACAAAACCAAAATTTCAGCACTGCCAAGGGTCCAGGACATTCCGCGCTTGCAGAGGGTAATTTCACTTTGTCTGTTAACGGCATCAAGAAATTCCGAAAAAGCCACTGAAGGATAGGTATCAACGGAGCAGTAAACCGTTCCCACACGGAAGTGATCTATGATGGTGCCCAAACCTCCGATATGATCCTCGTGACCGTGGGTGGCAACAACAACGTCCAGCGTGGTTACGCCTTTTTTCTCAAGAAACTCGATTATGTAAGGTGCGTCCTCTGCGTTGCCGCCGTCAATGAGCATATTTTTGCCGTCAACGGTAATTAAGGAGCAATCGGCCTGACCCACATCAAGATAATAAACCGTAAGCTCAGGAGTTATTATAGCTTCCGGCTCACTTTCTTCGCAACCGCAGAAAAACAAAAGGGTAAGGGAAATCAAAATTGCAAGTATTCTTTTCAAATACATCCCTCCAATATAATATATTTTAACATATATTGAGTAAAATTTCCACAATTATTTATTGAAAAACACAATAAATTGTGGTACAATGATAAAAAATTATTAAAGAGGTGCTTTTTATGAATTATACCATTAAAAATGATAAGCTTTCGGTAGTTATTTCCGATCTTGGCGCAGAAATGATGTCAATTAAAAAGGACGGCTGTGAATATCTCTGGCAGGGCGACAGCAAATATTGGGCAGGAAGAGCTTGCAACCTTTTCCCCATTTGCGGCAGACTTACAAACGGCATTTACACTTATAAGGGCAAGGAATATGCAATGATGCTTCACGGCTTTGCAAAGGTTTCTCAGTTTGAGATGGCAGAGCAGAAGGAAGACAGCATCACGTTCATTCTTTGGTCAGATGAGGAAACCAAAAAGATGTACCCCTTCGATTTTCAGTATTTTGTTCAGTATACTTTAAATGATGACACCATTGAAATGAAGTACACCGTAAGAAATACAGGAAATAAAACTATGTATTCAGCCTTTGGCGGACATCCAGGCTTTAACGTGCCCTTGGATGGCGGCAGCTTTGAGGATTATTATCTTGAGTTCAAGTGTGAAAAGCCTGCAAGGAAGATGGTCTTTGATTCCTGCTATACAACCGATGAAACCGTTCCCTTTGACCTTGAAGACGGAAAAATTCTTCGCTTAAATCATAGCCTTTTTGATAATGACGCAATTTTTATCCGCGATATGTGTAAAACGGTTACCTTAAAGAGCGATAAAACAGAAAGAAGCGTAACGGTGAAGTATCCCGAATTCCAATATCTTGGCTTCTGGCATAAGCCTCAAACCGATGCACCCTATGTTTGCATTGAGCCCTGGCAGAGCGTTCCCGCATATCTTAACGTGGTTGACGATATTGAAACGAAGAGGGACTTATATCCTCTTGAAAAGGGCGAAGCACGAAGCGCGGAGATATTTATTACCATCAAGTAAAGTGGTATGCACCTGACGGTGCGTGGTATTTCGCTTCGCAAAGTGATATACTCGCTTCGCTCGTGTGGTATATTTTTTGCTTCGCAAAAATGTTGAAAAGTGCTTCGCACGAACTTTATATAAAGTTGCACGAAGTGCATACCTCAATCAATGCGAAATAAAATGAAGCATTGCATAAACCACACCTTGTCTCGCAAGTTTTATTGCACTTTGTAAGTGCGTGGTAAGATACGAGAAATCCGCTCAAACATACCCCTTCCGAATTTTCGGAAGGGGTATTTTCGTCGTTATG
>JAZNSH010000069.1:0-12954 GCA_045591115.1 Clostridia bacterium | reverse complement strand
GCTGTAAAAATATAGATACAAATCCACAGTGCCTGTCTTAATTATATCGCAGGTAGCTACTCCTGCAAATATAACCAATAATTTTAAGAAAGGAGACATAATTAAACCACCCCTTTCGAGATGGTTTAATTATACGTGAATAATATGAAAAAGGTTAAAATAGGATTTTTGCCTCTTTACGTTAAGCTTTATGATGACGGCGCTCCCGCAATGAGAGAACGTATTGACGGTTTTAAAAATGAGATTCTTGATATTTTAAGAAACAGGGAAGACGTTGAAGTTGTTCCTGCAGACGTTTGCCGTCTTGAAAGTGAATTTAAGGATGCTGTCAATTTATTTGAAGAAGAAAATGTTGATAGTATCGTTACCTTGCATCTTGCATACTCACCGTCCCTTGAATCTGAAAAGATTTTAAAAGGCACAGATCTTCCCATTGTGATTCTTGATACAACTAAAAATTTCAATTTTACCCACGATGATGACGGTCGCGCAATATCTTATAACCACGGTATTCATGGTGTTCAGGATATGTGCAACCTGCTTGTAAGAAACAAAAAGCAGTTCTTTATTGAAGCAGGTCATTACAAGGAAAGCGACGTTATTGAAAGAGTGATCAATCGCGTTAAAGGCATTAAGATCGCAAAATCTTTCCGTAATTCCCGTGTAGGAACTATCGGCGGTGCATTTAACGGAATGGGCGATTTCAGAATAAGCGAAAATCTTTACGGTGAGATCGGCATTGAGCAGGTGAACCTTTCTTCTGAGGAAGCCAAACAGTATTTTGCAAGTGTTTCCGAAGAGGAAATTGATATGCTTATAGCTGATGACAAAGTAAAGTACGATGTAGCTGACGATATTCCCGAGGACTTTTTGCGAAACGCTATGAAAGGCGATCTTGCAGTAAGAAAATGGATTAAAGATAATAACTTAACTGCATTTACTGCAAACTTCTTAAATGTTAAAAAAGATTTCGGAATTGCGGGCATTCCCTTTGCCGAGGCTAACAGAGCAATGGAAAGAGGAATCGGCTATGCAGGCGAAGGCGACGTGCTTACTTCCGCATTTACCGGTGCGCTTATGAGCGTAAGTGATGAAGCATCCTTTATCGAAATGTTCTGCCCCGATTGGAAAGAAAATCTTATTTTCATAAGTCATATGGGGGAAATGAACACCGCACTTTCTGCAGATAAACCTAAGTTTATGAAGAAGCCTATGACATATTCCGATATTGATACAACCTGGCTTTGCGGAACATTTAAAGGGGGCAAGGCAACGCTTATTAACTTATTACCCATTGCTGACGATAAGTTCAGGGTTATCGTATCCTTGGTGGATATGGTTGTGCCTGAATGTGATAAATTCCGCGGTAAATCCACCTCAGGTTGGTTTGAACCTAATAAGAATATTGGCACTTTCCTTGAAGATTACAGTAAGCTTGGCGGCACACATCATCTCAATCTGATGTATGGCGATGCAAGAAAAATAGCTGAGTCCTTTGCAAAAACAATGGGCTACGAATTCTATGAAATTTAAAAAGAGGTAAAGAAAATGATAACTTTAACAGATTACGACAGAAAAGTTTATGAAACAGAACTTAAGGACTTTTTGCCTAATGAGTTTATTGATTGTCACGTTCATATTTGGGAAAAGGATTTTCCTATGGGCGATGGTTATAAAAGCCCTTACGGTGAAAAAGGTTGGGTAGGCAGAGTTGCCCAAGAAATGCCGGTAGAAGATTTGGTAGAGGGTTATAAAATGATGTTCCCCGAAAACAAGGTTACACCCTTGATTTTCGGCAGCTGTTCACGTCACATTCCCACCTGCAACCAGTATGTTCACGATAAAGGAATCGAATATGGCTTTCCCACACTTTTCAGATCAAGCTATGAAATGACTCCTGAATTTCTTGAGGAAGAAGTTAAAAAAGGCGGATTTTTAGGCTTAAAGCCTTATTTAACATTCCGCCCGCCTTATATTCCCATTCCCGAAATCAGAATCTTTGACTTTATGCCCAAGGAGCAGTTGGAGGTTGCAAACAAACACGGCTGGATAATAATGCTTCATATTGCCCGTGATAAGCGTCTTCGTGATGAAGTAAACATTGCACAGATAATGGAGATCGAGGAAAAATATCCTAACCTTAAATTAGTTGTTGCCCATATCGGCAGAGCATATGCAAAGGAAGATATCGGCGATGCCTTTAACGTGCTTAAAAACACAAAAAATCTTGTTTTTGACTTTACTGCAAACGTATGTGATGATGCAATCAGAGCTTGTATCGAAGCTGTTGGCTCAAAGCGTCTTTTGTTCGGATCAGATCTGCCTTATGCATTTATGCGAATGTATAGAATCGTTGAAAACGGTGAGTATTTCAACGTAGTTCCCCGTGGTCTTTACGGTGACCTTACAGGCGTAATTCATATGCGCGAAACCGATGAAAAAGACGTAACCATAATGATGTATGAACAGATTCGTGCATTAAAGCGTGTTGCAACCGAATTAAAGCTTACCGATAGTCAGGTTGAAGATATTATGTTCCTTAATGCAAAAAGACTTATTGAAGGTGTAAATTAAATGAATTATTTAATAGGTCTTGATATTGGCACAACTGCTATAAAAGGCGTGCTTTTAACTGTTGACGGTGAAGTTAAAGATACTTTTACCGGCGGATATAATTACTTTGGCGAAAATAATCAAAAATTTCTTAAACCTGAAGAGTTTTTGGAAGTGTGTTTCTCGGTCATCAAAAAACTTGCCGAAGGAATAGGTGAAGATGACCGTATTTTATCAATATGCTCTTGTTGCGCAAGCGGAAATCTTCTTTTGCTTGATAAAGAAATAAAACCTCTTACGCCTATTATTGGCTGGCAGACTCTTATTCCCGAAGAAGACAGAAACGCTTTCTTTACAGAGGAAGAACAAGCATCAATATATCCCACTGCAGGCTGGCCTTTAGGTTGCCGTATGCCACTTGCATATCTTGGCGCAATAAAACTTAACAGACCTGAGCTTCTTGAAAAAGCAGAAAAAATCGTTATGAGCGCGGAGTATCTTAACTTTGCCCTTACCGGCAAATGGGGTATAGCTCATTCAATGGGAACGCCATCCTTACTTATGGATCAGGAAAAGGGCACTTATAACGAAAAAATGCTTGAAAAATTAGGGATTCCCGAAGAAAAATTACCGCCCATTTACGATAAAGGCACAGTTTTAGGTAACGTCACAGCTGAAATAGCAGAAAAACTTGGACTTTCAGAAAATACCAAAATTGTTTTAGGCAGCTTTGACCATCCGTCAGGAGCTATGGGCTCAGGCGTTTTTGAAGAAGGCGAAATGCTTTTATCCTGCGGAACCTCTTGGGTTGAGTTTTTTCCCGTTTCTTCAAGAGAACTTGCAATCTCAACTAAAGGTCTTGTGGATAGATTTATGCTTAACGGTTCGCCCTATTGCGTAATGAAATCCATAACAAGCGTCAGCGAAAAGATCGATGCTTTGAGACTTCACTATTTAGGTGAAATTACCCATAAAGAATATGATGAGCTTGTTAAAAAAGCAGAGCTTGGCTGTAACGGCTTAAAATTCTCTTTTACCGATGAAGATTTTGAGATCGGAAAGAATTATTCAAAAAGCGATATTGCAAGGGCGATTATTGAGGGTGCCGCCTTAATTCTTAAGGAAAATCTTAAAAACCTTGAAAAATGCGGTCTAAGAGCCGAAAAGGTTACGATGATTGGCGGAATAAGCAATTCTTCCGATTGCGTAAAGATCGTAGCTGAAGTTTTAGATAAGCCTATCCGCGTTGCAAACGGTCAGGCGGCAGGCGCAGTTGGCGCGGCACTTCTCGGCGGAATTGGAGTTGGCATCTATAAAAACGAAAGGGAAGCCTTTTCGGTTATAAAATAAAAAATAAAAGCTATCTCGCATAAAAACGAGATAGTTTTTATTATTTTTGGGTTTTTATGTGGTTTTGTTTCAGAAGCCGGCAAAAAAGAAAAACTACCATATTTACATTAGAAGCAAAAAAAGTTATAATACAGATGTATTGGAGAACAAATATTTGCCGAGAGGTTATGAAGAATGCTTAGTAAAGTTCGTGAAGTGAATATTTGCCAAAAAAGCGTTCCCTGCGAAATGATATTCAGCGAGGAAAATTCCTGGATGGATATACAACGGCACGATTATTTTGAAATAAGCTTGATCGTGGAGGGATATGGAATTCATCTTGTCCTTGATCAAGCAATTCCTTGCAAGGAAGGAGATCTGTTCGTTACTCCCCCTGATATACCTCACGGTTTTTTTCTTGAGGAAGAAAAAGAGGGACTTGATATCAGACAGATACGGTTTTATTTGGATGGAGCATCTGAAAATGATTGCTATGGAATGTTCAGTGATGGCTCTGTATGTGCCTATGCGATGCTTAACAGATCTATGCGCGATAGGGTATATGGTCTTTTCAACGAAATAGAGCAGGAAATAAAAGAAAAAAACAACCTTTGGCAGGAGACGGTTGAAAGTAATCTTTCCATATTGCTTATAAACGTTGCAAGGTATATTGATAGCTCCGTAAAAAATAAATCCTCCGTTTCAACGGGTGAGTGGAACGTAGTTTTATCTGCAGTACAGCTGATAAAAAACAACTTTTCAAATCCTGAACTTACCTTGGGACAAATAGCGGAAATGCTTTATATAAGTAAGCCTTATATGAGCAGAATATTTCAAAAGCTCACGGGCAAGCACTTTAATGAATATCTTCGATCGGTGAGAATGGAGTATGCTTGCAGGCAATTGGCGGAGAGTAAGCTCAAAATTGAGGAGATCGTTCTAAAATGCGGACTGAAGGACATTCCATCCTTTTATAAGAACTTTAATCTGTATATGGGTATGACACCCAATGAATACAGACAAGAAAAAAAGCAATCTGTAAAAAACATAGAAATCAATAAAACATCAAAAGGAGAAAGAATAATGGTAGTATTAAGTGAGATTTCAGAAAATCTTCAGAAGGGAAAGGCAAAAATAGTAAAGGAAATGGTTCAGCAGGCAATCGATGAAGGTGCTAACGTTGAGCAGGTGTTAAATGAAGGACTTCTTTCAGGTATGAATGTTGTTGGCGAAAAATTCAAGAATAACGAGGTTTATGTTCCTGAAGTGCTCGTTGCCGCACGTGCAATGAATATGGGAGTTCAGGTATTAAAGCCCTATCTTATGGCAAGCGGAGTTAAAGCTACGGGCAAGGTATGTATCGGCACAGTTCAGGGCGACCTTCACGATATAGGCAAAAATATTGTTAAAATGATGATGGAGGGCAAAGGTCTTGAGGTGGTTGATCTTGGCACAGATGTTGCACCTGAAACCTTTGTTCAAACGGCTATTGATGAGAATTGTCAGGTTATTTGCTGTTCTGCACTTCTCACAACAACAATGAATGTTATGGCTGATGTTGTAAAGAAGGCAGAAGAATTAGGAATCAGAGATAAAGTTAAAATTATGATTGGCGGAGCACCTATAAATCAGGAATATTGCGATTCTATCGGTGCTGATTGCTATACCGTTGATGCGGCAAGTGCGGCAGATGCAGCAGTTGAGTTCTGCAAATAAAAAATCAAGGTAGGAAGAAAAAATGACTGCAAGAGAGCGTTGTTTAAATATTTTAAATTATAAAAATGCTGACAGAATGCCTGCAGTTCACTTCGGATATTGGGGAGAACTTCTTAAAGAGTGGGCGAAAGAGGGGCATATTCCCGAAGAGTTATCACATAATCCATATGATATTAAGGTGCTTAAAGCTCTTGATGAGATAATCGGCTGGGATTGCGGCTGGGGGCTTTGTGAAGGAACGAGCAACGGTTTATATCCGGCCTTTGAAAATAAGGTCATTGAAACGCTTCCTGACGGCACCGAACGTGTTCTTACAGGTAACGGAGTTATCGAAAGGGTAAAGCCCGGTATCGTTTCCATTCCCTCAGAGGATGATTATCTTTTAAAGGATAGAGAGGCCTTTGAGACCTTGTTTAAGCCCAAGATGAAGTATTCTTCTGAGCGCGTGAACATTGATTATTTTAAAAAATTTAATGAAACACGGGATATGGAAAATCCCATAGGTCTTAATGTGGGAAGCGTAATGGGGGATATCCGTAATATAACTACTGTTATCGGAATGAGTTATCTTATCTATGATGAGGATGAAGATCTTTTCAGGGATATTGTTGATACCTATGCCGAGATGCAATATAAGTGTGCAGAAACGGTGCTTGAAACGGGTGCAAAGTTTGATTATGCTCATTTCTGGGAGGATATCTGTTTTAAAAACGGACCTCTGTTAGCTCCCGATTTGTTTGATGAGCTTTGCGCAAAGCACTATAAAAAGCGTACTGAGCTTTGTCATAAACACGGAATCAATATTATTTCCCTTGACTGTGACGGTGTTGTTGAAAAACTTATTCCCACATGGATAGAAAACGGCGTAAACGTGTTATTTCCCATAGAAATCGGCACCTGGGGCGATCAGTTTGAAGATGCCAGAAAAAAATACGGCAAACAGATCCTCGGTGTAGGCGGTATGGATAAAACTGTATTCAGAAAAGATAAAAAGGCAGTGGATGAGGAAATTGAGCGCATAAAACGTCTTGCAGGTATGGGTGGATTTATTCCTTGCCCTGATCACAGACTTATGCCGGGATCAAAATTTGAATTGGTACAGTATTATGCCGAAGAAATAAAGAAAATTAAGATTTGAGGCATAAGAGAAAATAGTTGAGGAATTCAATATGAAATATAATATGAAAAAATGGATAGAGGATCTTAAAGAAGCAAAGGTTAAAAAGCCTATGCCTATTTTGTCCTTTCCTTGCGTAAGTTTGCTTGGAATCAGTGTTAAGGAACTTATTTCCGATAGCGAGCTTCAGGCAAAAGGAATGAAAGCCGTTGCTGAAAAAACTGATGCTACTGCGGCAGCAGTAAGCTTTATGGATCTTTCTGTTGAAGCAGAGTGCTTTGGTGCAAAGGTTATTGTTTCGGAAAATGAAGTTCCAACAGTTAAAGGACGCTATATAAATGATATGGATGAAGCGGAAGCACTTGAAATTCCTTTCATCGGTTCAGGCAGAACTTCAATATATATAGATGCCATAAAAAAGGCAACAGAAGAAATAAATGACCGACCTGTGCTTGCGGGAATGATAGGCCCATTCTCCCTTGCGGCAAGGCTCTTGGATGTATCAGAAATAATGATCGATTGCTATGATGATCCTGATATGGTGCATCTTGTTCTTGACAAGGCAACGTCTTTTTTAATAGAATATGCAAAGGCATATAAAAATGCAGGCGCAAACGGAATAGTGCTTGCAGAGCCCGTTGCAGGCTTGCTTTCGCCAATACTTGAGGAAGAATTTTCATCACCTTACGTTAAAAGAATCGTTGAGGCGGTGCAGGACGAAAGCTTTATTCTCATTTATCATAACTGCGGTGATAACGTTCCCGTTATGCTTCAATCAATTTTATCAACAGGCGCTTCTGCATATCACTTTGGCAATGCGGTAGATATGGAAAAGGATATTATATTAAAAGTTCCTGAAAATACGGTGGTTATGGGAAACGTTGATCCTGCTGGCGTGTTACGAATGGGAACACCTGAAGAGGTAAGAAAGGTAACTCTTTCAATAATGGAAAAGTGTTGCAAATATAATAATTTTGTTATATCATCAGGTTGCGATATTCCGCCAATGACTCCCTGGGAGAATATTGATGCATTTTTTGAAGCAACAAGCGATTTTTATAAACAGGTGAATTTATGAGATTATCAGACTATACAATAAAACTTTTAGAAGATATCGAAAGAAGAATCGATCCTGAAACGGAAGAAGATTATAAAAAACAATGGGAAAATTTCTGGTACGGAAATTGCGATGCGGAAATTTTTGTTCCTGAAAGAAAGAAAATATCAAGTGCGGGGATAGAAGTCAAAGATATACACATAAACGATGCCATCAATGATTTTGAGCTTATGCTCTGCTCCGAGCTTGCATCTGTAAGCAGAAGACTTAATAGCACAACTGACACACTTGGCATCCGCGCAAATTACGGAACAGGTATTATGACTTCGCTCTTTGGCGCAGAGCTTTTTGAGATGCCACGAAGCACCAACACTCTGCCCACAACGAAATCCTGGAACGATAGTGATAAGATTCGTGAAGCTTTGGATAAAGGTGTTCCCGATCTAAATAACGGACTTGGCAAAAAGGTTCTTTATTTTGGCGAAATGTGTAACGAGGTCTTTGAAAAATATCCCAAAATAAAGAAATACGTAGACGTCTATCATCCCGACACTCAAGGACCTCTTGATATTGCTGAGCTCCTTTGGGGCGGTGAAATGTTCTATGAAATGTATGATGATCCCGATTTTGTTCATTCCGTATTAAGACTTATTACAGATACATATAAAGCCTTTCTTGATAAATGGTACACCATAATTCCTAAAAATGAAGGGCTTTCAACCCATTGGACGCTTATGCACAGAGGAAATATTCTTATCCGACTTGACAGTGCTATGAATATTTCAACGGAGTTTTATAATGAATTCAGTAAGCCTTATGACAGCGAGCTTTTTAAGTATTTTAATGGCGGATGCATTCATTTTTGCGGTAGGGGAGATCACTATATTGAGTCACTTTGCGAAACTGAAGAACTTTATGGTATAAATATGTCTCAACCTGAGCTTAACGATATGAATAAAATATTAGGCACGCTGGAAAAGTTTGATAAGAAGATATTTGCATTGCCCAATGCTCAAAAATATGTAAATGAAATTAACGTTAAAAGAGGCATTATCAATGGATAAGCAGGAAATATTTGAAAAATTAAAGGAAGTCCCAATGAAAAACGGTGCTTTTAAATCAAATATAATACCTGCTGAAAGCATTGAAACGGACAGAGCTTTTCGCGATATGTGTGCATCAAACGCCTGCGGAATGTATGGTAAATGTTATATGTGTCCCCCTGATGTTGGCGATATAGATGCTCTTATGGCGGAAGTAAAAAAATATGATTATGCTCTTGTGTATCAGACCGTTACCGAGCTTGAGGATAGCTTCGATTTTGAGGGAATGATAGAAGCAAAAAAGAGAACCTATCCTATCGCGCAAAGCATCCGTAAAGCATTTTCGGATATGAATATATTGAACGCTTTGCATCTTGGTGCAGGCGGTTGCGGTGTGTGCGAAAAATGTGCAAAGCAAGTAGGCGAGCCTTGCAGATTTCCCCAAAATGCAATGGCATCCCTTGAAGCATATGGGGTTAACGTGTCTGCTCTTGCAAAGGCATCGGCAATGAAATATATTAACGGGCAGAACACCGTTACCTATTTTGGTGCAGTTCTGTTTTCCCTTGATGGAGAAGAATAATGAATAAAAAAATAACCGTCACTTTGGACGGAAAAACTGTATATGCCCAAAAGGGAGCTTTTCTTTCTGAAATAGTGAAGGGTGAAAAGCCTTGCGGTGGGCACGGCAAGTGCGGAAGATGTAAGGTGAAAGCCAAGGGCGATCTTTCTGAAATTACAAATGAGGAGAGAAATTTGCTTTCTATAAATGAAATTGAAAGCGGAATCCGCCTTAAATGCCTTACAAAGGCGCTTGGTGCTTGTGAAATTATAACTCTTTCAGAAAAAAGCGCAACACAGATACTAACCGATGGATTCTTGCCTGAAACAAGAATTGATCCTGCTTTTGATAAATTCGGTGTTGCAATAGATATCGGCACTACCACCGTTGCCGCAAAAATATATAACAGAAATGGCGAAATGCTTAAAAGTACGTCACGCCTTAATCCTCAACAAGAATGGGGTGCCGATGTAGTATCCCGCATAGAAGCATCATTGAGCGGAAAAAATAATGCACTTTCAACGGCAATAAGAACTGCTGTTGATGAGATTATAACTGAGCTTGCTGATAGCCTCAATATAAATTCAAGGGATATTGATGGCGTAGTAATAACGGGAAACACGGTTATGCTTTCATTGCTGGCTAATGAGAACGTTGAACCCTTTTCTCACGCACCCTTTAATGTGAAAAGACTCTTTGCCGAGGAGCTTTCTGCAAAAAAATTAGGCTTAAAAACCCTTAATGAAGATATATGCATATATGTTCCATCTTGCATATCAGCCTTTGTAGGGGCAGATACAACCTGCGCAATACTTGCAAGCGAGCTTTTAAAGGAAGAAACAGCTCTGCTTGTTGATATCGGAACAAACGGTGAGCTTGCAATATGGCATAACGGTAATTTAAAGGTTTGCTCCACTGCCGCAGGGCCTGCCTTTGAGGGCATAGGCATTAAAATGGGTATGCGCGGTGCTGTTGGTGCAATTGATAAGGTTCAGCTTGTTGATGGAAAGCTTTTCGCCCACGTTATAGGCAATGGTGAAGCAAAGGGCATCTGCGGAAGCGGTCTTATAGATGCGGTCGCTTGCCTTATTGAAAATGAAAGCCTTGATGAAAGCGGATATCTTGATGATGAAAAGGTTCTGATAAAAGATTCTGTGTATCTTTATCCTGAGGATATTCGGATGCTTCAGCTTGCAAAAAGTGCCATCTGTGCAGGAATATTAACTTTAATTGAAACAGCGGAAATAAACGTTTCTTCAATAAGCACGCTTTACGTTGCAGGAGGCTTTGGCAATTATCTTAATATTAAAAACGCAACTGCAATAGGCTTAATACCGAAAAAACTTTCTGAAAAAGCAAAGGTTATAGGTAACGGAGCACTTTCGGGAGCATCACTTTTGTTATTAAATAAAGAGCTCAGAAAAAAGGCAAAGGATATAGCCCAAAATGCCACCGTAGTCGAGCTTGCAGCCAACCCAATATTTTCTGAAAAATATATGATGTCGATGATTCTTGAGGGAGTATAAAAAAGAGTCTGTGTATTACATTACACAGACGTTTTTCTCAAAGGAATTAACATTCTTGTTTGCTTCTTATATTCATTAAAACCTTCTTTGCGAGATTGTCTTTTATCGGCCATAGGAATACTAACTGCAAAGAACAAAACTGTGTTTGCAACTGCGCCTGAAATAAGATACCAGGTTTCGGGCGAAGCACAAACTACCGATAAGGCAACGCCCCACCACATAAGGATCTCGCCAAGATAGTTGGGGTGCCTTGAATATTTCCAAAGACCGATTTGGATAAATGCGCTTTTTTTGGTTTTACGGAAGCTATGCATCTCTATATCGGCAATACCTTGCAAAACTGCCGCACAGAAGGATAAAAGGAGGAATAAAACGCTTCCCATATTTGCTTCCACGTTATTTATAACTCCATAGACGGCAGGCAGAACACATCCGTAAACAACCAGCGTTGGAACCATATGGATGCCTATAAAATTGATGAGGGGATAAAATTTTCCCGTTTTTTCTTTAAGCATCGTGTAGCGCCAATCCTGATGAGTAAGATCCTTAAAGGTGTACGCCCAGTTTAAGGTAAGACGGATCGCCCAAAATGAAATTACTATGATCAGCATTATACCTAAAGCGGTCAACTGCTTGCCGAAAGCAAATGCAATAAGAATCACCGGTGGTTGCACGCTCCAATATGGATCATATACCGAAGCATTTCTAAATATAACGCTGAATATAAAGGTAACAACAGTTGCAATAGCATCGGCAATAAGCAAGGAAAGCCACACAGAAAACTCAAGGGAATTATAAACGAGAACACCAACTATAGATGCAATAACATATACAAGTGCAACGATAATAAAGCTTAATAATCTGTTTTGTTTTAATTTTTGCATAGTTTATTTATATCCTAACTTTTCCACAATGGAAATAATCTCATCCCTATAAGCAACGCTTGCATCACAATAGAGCATCGTATCATCAATCTGAGAGATCATATGGAAATCTTCATCGGCGTTAAAAGCATAGTAATTGTGGTTGCTCACACTAACGCTTAAAGAAAGAGTTTTGAAGGAATGTTCTTCATCAAATATTCTTTTGTTAGTCTCAAAAACGGCTTCTCCGATCTCTTTATTTATGAGCTGATAGAATTCTATTTGATATCCGCCCTTTTTTGCAATAAGAACCTTTGTGGCATTGCCGTTTGTTTCAGTTGAAGAAGTAACGTCAATAACCGTAAAGCCTTCAGATTCCATTTGAGTTATAAAGCTATCGGCACTGATTGGATTCTTTGGCGCGCAAGCAGAAAACAAAAGGGAGATAATTAGAAGAGAAAGTGTAAGTGAAATGAATTTTTTCATATGTAACCTCCGAATTTTTTTAAAATTATAACACAGTAAAAATGTTTTTGCAATGAGATTCTTGCAACGGAACTTTTTATATGATATAATAAACCAAAAAATAAAACGGCAGGTAAAAATGAAAGCAATTTTGATAACCGGCGCATATGGCGGAATGGGAAAGGCAACAACTGAGTTTTTGGCAAAAAACGGATATACCGTTTTTGCTCTTGATAAGATAGTGGGGGACAGAAAAGAAAACATTATCCCCATACAAGCGGATATTACCGATGAAGAAAGCATAAAAAATGCATTTAATGAAGTAAAAACTCAATGTGATTCCCTTCATTGCATCATCCACTTTGCAGGCATTTATATGCTTGATTCCCTTGTTGAAATCGAAAACGAAAGCTTTAAAAGAATCTTTGATATTAACGTGACCGGTGCATTTTTAATAAACAAAACCTTTTTACCGCTTGTAGAAAAAGGCGGGAGGATCGTTATTACTACAAGCGAACTTGCACCGCTTGATCCATTGCCGTTTACGGGAATTTATGCTATAGCCGAAGGGAGCCGAACCCGCAACGGTTTAAAATGCCATTTTTGCCCATCTCTGCGTTACTTACACAGGGAAATACGTCCTGTATGTCCCTGTGCAAGTGCCTTGATATGAACAAAAATTGCTATTTTAAACTTCTGCGAACCCAAAGGAACTGATTTTGT
>JAZNSH010000068.1:0-32975 GCA_045591115.1 Clostridia bacterium | reverse complement strand
ACCCTTGCAAGCCGCGTCATCGCAAGTTCCGCTTTACGCATTCCGTAAAAATGACGGAATGCTTTTTTGGCTCCACTGCGACTCCTTATCCCCAAAAAGCACTTCTGCTTTTTAGGGTCCCCTTTGCAAAAAAGGGAGTTTACACAGACGTAAATGACCGCATTTTGCAAGTGAAATGCAACGACGGAAACAAACCCCTGCAAAATTTTTGCAGGGCATTATGTTTGCAGGGGTTTGTCAGTGCTCTGGAACCTCCGAGAAATCGGAGGTTTTTATTATTCCACATATTCAAAAGTGCAAGCTTTTGCTTCTTCAAGGGTTGGAATGGACGGTGCGGCACCTTTTTTCGATACTGCAAGTGCAGATGCTTTTGTTGCAAGGATAAGTGCCTCCTTTTCATCCGTTCCCTTAGAAATAAGAGCGGTGAAAAAGCCGAGCATCGTATCGCCTGCGGCAGTAGTATCAACGGCTTTCGCTTTAAAAATTCCTACCTTTATTCTTTTGGAATCATCTGCATATACAGAGCCCTTCGTTCCCAAGGAAAGAAGTACCTTTATTCCCTTGTATTTTGTTAAAAGAACGTCAATTATCTTTTGAGGATCATCTTCATTTGTAAGTGCTTTGCCCTCAACTTCATTTAAAATCAAAAGTGAAACTTTATCTATTGGGTAAGATAAAATATTATCAGTTATGGGTGATGGATTCAACACCACAAAAAGCCCCTTTTCATAGGCCTTTTCAATAATATAGGGAACATTTGATATCTCGTTCTGCAAAACGATATAATCACCTTTATCAAAGTTTCTTAAGATTTCATCAACTTCATTTTTCTCTATTTTCCCATTGCTTCCCGAAAAAAGCAAAATGCAGTTCTGCCCTGATTTATCAACCTGAATTATGGCGTGTCCGTTTTCAGAAGCATCAGCTAAAAGATAAGTGGTGTTAACGTTATTTTGCTCAAGCATTTCCTTTAAAATATTGCCGTTTACACCTATTTTTCCTGCGTGATAAACCTTTGCTCCTGCCCGTGAAAGTGCCACCGATTGATTTAATCCTTTTCCGCCGCAGATGACCTCCATATTATAAGAAGAAAGCGTTTCTCCCGCAGTAACAAAGTGGGGTACGTTATAAACATAATCAAGATTTAATGAGCCAAAGTTAAGTATTTTCGCCACAAAATTCACCTCAAAGAAATTATATCATTTGAATAAAATTAAATCAATAACTTTGTTGCTTTTAATTTGAATTTTTGGTATAATTAACGTGATATTCAGAAAAGAGTGATATTTATGAAGCGTTCAAGCGGTATTTTAATGCATATTTCCTCACTTTGGGGTGAGTATTCCATAGGTTCAATGGGTGCTTGCGCAAAAAATTGGATAGATATGATCAAGGAAGCAGGCTTTTCTTATTGGCAGGTGCTTCCCTTTTGTTTGCCCGATGAATATAATTCGCCCTACAAATCATTTAGCGCATTTTCATTAAATCCTTATTTTATCGATCTTGATCTTTTATATGAGGATAATCTTATATTAAAAGCTGAGCTTAATGACGCCCGGCAAAACACGCCCTATCTTTGCGAGTTTGAACGCCTTTCAAAAGAAAGATTTTCTCTTTTAAAAAAGGCTTCCTCACGTTTTAAAGAATGGAATAAGGTTGATGCTTTTTTAAAAAGCCATCCGCACACAGATAATTTCTGCAAATTTATGGCATTAAAAAAGGCAAATAACGGTGAAATATGGAACAATTGGGTCACCGATATTCCTGATGAAAGCGAATATAAGGCTTGGCAATTCACACAGTACATTTTCTTCAAGCAATGGATGAGCATAAAAGCTTATGCCAACGAAAAAGGCGTTAAGATAATCGGTGATATTCCCATTTACGTTGCTCCCGACAGCTCTGACGTGTGGAGCAACCAATCGCAGTTTCTTCTTGATAAAAAAGGCTTTCCACGCTCCGTAGCCGGTGTTCCCCCTGATTATTTTTCTGAGGACGGTCAGCTTTGGGGCAATCCTTTATATAATTGGAAAGAAATGAAAAAGGATAATTATCTGTGGTGGCGCCAGCGAATGGAATTTATGACCGAGCTTTTTGATGGTGTTCGCATCGACCATTTCAGAGGTCTTGAAAGCTTTTTCTCAATTCCCGCAACGGAAACGACCGCAAAAAACGGCAAATGGGTAAAGGGACCGGGGATGTCCTTTATAAACGCCATAAAGCCTATTTGCGAGGATAAGCTCATTATTGCCGAAGATCTTGGCGATATTACACCTGAGGTTCACGCGTTGGTTGAAAAAAGCACTTTCCCCGGTATGGGTGTATTGCAGTTCGCATTTTTAGGCGATAATAATTCACCTCATCTTCCCCATAACTATAAAAATAATCTTGTTGCATATACGGGCACACACGATAACAACACTCTTTTAGGCTACGTTTGGGAGCTTCCCGAAAGCACAAGAAAACGGTTGCTTGATTACTGTTGTTTTACGGGCAATAACTGGGATGAAAGCTACGATTTTATTTTAAAAGCTATGCTTAAGAGCCACGCAGGATTGGTTATCTTTCCCGTGCAGGACGTGCTTCTTTACGGCAGTGATACTCGCTTAAACAAGCCCGGATGCGCAGAAAACAACTGGGCGTACCGCATTTTAAAGGAACAGTTGGAAGCGGTCGACAGAGAAAAATTCTTATATTGGAACGAGCTTTACGGAAGGATATAACTATGAATATTTCAATTTCAACGGGTACTCTGCAACAGCTTTACGGAGAAAAGGATGCCATCAGAATTGCAAAAGAAGCAGGAGCTGACGACGTTGACTTTAACCTTTGGGCAGAAAATTACCATATAAATAATGAAAACTCCGTCTATAGTAAAAGCGACGAGGAGTTTACTGAATATTTTAAGGATATTAAAAATTATGCCGACAGTATAAATATGAAAATATTTACCACTCACGGCAACGGCACGGGCTATAAAAACAACAAAAAAGACGACGAAGATTTAGTTAAAAACGTTTTGAAGGATCTTCTTGCAACAAAGCTTTTGGGAGCTGAAGCTTGCGTTATACACACGGCGGGCAACTATCATCTGCCGCCTGAAACACCAAGTGAAAAGATGTTTCAGTTTAATTATGAGCTTTTTGATAAAACTCTTCCTTTAGCTAAAAAGCTTGGTATCAGGCTCTTAAGTGAAACCTTTGGTTCATCCTCCCGTTACGGTTGCGTTGACTTTTTTGGAAATTTTCATAACTTTTTAAAGGGTTTTATGCCCTTATATGAAAAATACGGCGATACCTTTGGCGTTTGTGTTGATACGGGACACACTAATCTTGCAGAAAAATTCAATAATCCTCAGGTTTCCGATGTTATAAGAAAGCTTGGTCCTTACATCAAGGCCTTGCATCTTCACGATAATAACGGCTTAAAGGATCAGCACAAGATTCCCGGCACAGGCGATATTGATTGGAAAGACGTTTTCAATGCATTAAAGGATATTTCTTATAAGGGTGCTTGCAATCTTGAAATCGTTCTTACCCATTACGGCAATGATTTTGCCTTTGAGGAAGCAGTTTTCGCTATAAAAGCACTAAAACAGTTACTTAAAAATTCCGAGGTTTAAAAAATGAACAAGCACAAATTACTTAAATATGCCTGCTACGTTTCAGGTATGACAATGTCAGTTACGGGCAATCTGCCTCCCTTACTTTTCCTTACATTCCGTTCACTTTATAACATTTCCTATTCTCTTTTGGGAACACTTGTTGTAATTAACTTTCTCACTCAGCTTTCCATTGACCTTGTGTTTTCCTTTTTCTCACACAAGTTTAATATCGCTAAAACAGTAAAGACAATTCCCTTTATTACTATTGCAGGTCTTATTCTCTTTGCTTTCGCTCCGCTTTTTGATAACGTTTATCTCGGTCTTTTATTGGGTACTGTGGTTTTCTCCGTTTCAGCAGGCTTAGGAGAGGTTCTCGTCAGTCCCGTTTTTGCAACCATCCCCGCAAAGGATCCCGACAGAGAGATGAGTAAGCTTCATTCCTGCTATGCTTGGGGTACGGTAGGCGTAATTATCTTTGCAACCTTGTTTATTCATCTGCTTGGCGGTGAAAACTGGCAATATCTTGTCTTTATATCGTTGATCCTGCCTTTATTGGGGGGAATACTGTTCCTGCTTTCCGATGTTCCCAGAATGGAAACTCCCAAAAAGTCATCAGAGGCCTTCGGGTTTCTTAAAAATAAGCTTGTGTGGCTTTCGGTTATTGCCATATTCCTTGGCGGTGCGGCAGAATGTAATATGGCCCAGTGGGCATCAAGCTATCTTGAACAAGCACTTAATATTCCCAAGCTATGGGGTGATATTTTCGGCGTTGCACTTTTTGCGCTGTTCTTGGGCTTAGGCAGAACTCTTTACGGCAAGTTCGGCAAGAACATTGAAAAGATTCTTTTCTTAGGTGCAGTGGGTGCTACTCTTTGCTATTTTACTGCAGCAGTTGTACCCGTGCCCATTATCGGACTTTTTGCCTGTGCCTTTACCGGCTTCTGCACCTCAATGCTATGGCCGGGAAATCTGGTTGCTGCAGAAAAACGTTTCACCCAAGGCGGTGTTTTCATTTTTGCACTTATGGCGGCAGGCGGTGATTTAGGCGCCTCTGTTGCACCTCAGCTTGTAGGCGTTATAACTGACGGTGTTATCGCTTCAGACGGCATCGGCTTATGCGAAACCCTCGGTCTTACGCCTGAGCAGATAGGAATGAAATTAGGCTTATTATCAGGAATGATCTTCCCCTTGATAGGAATTTATATTCAGCATAAAATTAAAAAAAGCGCTTCATTTTGAAGCACTTTTTTTAAAATATAACGTTCAATAACGCATACATTAAGGGAATGGTTATAACGCACAAGGTATGTGATATCATTGCCATTGAAGCGCCCGTTTTGGTATCTCCTCCGTATGCCGCAGGATAAACCACCGTATTTAAGCCTAAGGGCGTGCCGAAAGCAAAAAGGCAAAGGATCATATTTTCCTTGTTTGCACCTAAAAGCCAAATAAGTGCAACAAAAAGGGCAGGTAAAACTATAAGGCGCAGAAGTGTTGCAACATAAACTCTTTTCTTTTTAAGAAGCTTTAATATATCAAAGTTTCCTATAACAAAGCCGGTAAGCACCATTGATATGGGACCCATACAAGCACCTAAATTTGCAACAGTTGTCTGAATAGCTTCCGGAGTATAATCCCAAACACCCGTCAAGCCAATTATTGCACCGATAACAAAGGAAATGCAGATGGGATTTAAAACACTTTTAAGAATACTGTGCTTTTCATTGCCGTGAGGAATAAGGATCGCATTGCCCCAGGTATAAACAAGAGCATACAATGGCAGCACATATAAAAGATACTTAAAATGCATATCTTCGCCGAGAATAGCAGGCACGATTGCAAGTCCCATAAAGCCGAAGTTACCAAATGTCAGCGCATATTTATATATATTTCTGCGATAAGCGTTGGTTGAAAAATATCGGTTTAAAAACATTGCGATGCAAACTGCAAGAGCCAAAGGAATAATACAGTAAGCAAGGCTTATATAGTTTTCGCTTAAGGCTTTCACCGTGCAGTTTTTGCCGAAAACGCTTATAATTCCCGCAGGTACAAGCACGTTATTTTCAAGCTTTGAAAGAACCGTTGCCGTATTATCGGGTGTAATTTTCTTTTTATTTAAAACAAAGCCTATCACTATGCAAAAAAACATAACGAGCATCGGTGATAAGGTTGCTTTAAAGGTTTCAAACATTATATTCGCGCTCCTTTTTATGACTAATTTATTGTATCACCGTCTGCATTTTTTGACAATTAAAAACTTGCGTTATTTTGTAAAAAATGTTAAAATAATAAAAAAGGAGAGATATTTATGGATTGGTTTGATCATTTAATGACGTTTTTGCACAATAACGGAATGAAAATTCTGTTAGCTATATCAGTTCTGATAATAGGTTTTATTATCGCAAGGATCATTAAGCGCATTGTAAAAAGAGTTCTTCAAAAAAGCACCATTGAGTCTACTGCACACAAGCTTATAATTCAGATACTTGATATCGTTTTAAAGTTTGCAATAATTCTCATTGCAGCCGAAACCTTAGGCATAGAGGCAACCTCACTTATCGCAATTTTCAGTGCGGCAGGTGTTGCAATCAGCCTTGCATTAAAGGACAGCTTATCAAACGTGGCGGGCGGATTTTTAGTGCTCTTTACAAAGCCCTTCGTTAAAGGCAATTTCATTGAAACGAACTCCGTTTCAGGCACAGTTGAAAACATAACCTTATTCTATACAACCTTGAGAACGCCTGATAATAAAACGGTTTTTGTGCCTAACGGTGAGATCTCAACTGCCAAAATAGTAAACTATTCAACAGAAAAAACAAGACGGCTTGATTTGATTTTTTCCATTGGCTATGACGATGATATAATAAAGGCAAAAAGCATTATTGAAGCTATCGCAAGGGAATCAGGCTTTATGCTTGAAGCTCCTGAACCTACCTTTGCAATAACCGAATACGGTGACCACGCGGTTAAGCTTGCTTGCCGAATATGGCTTAACTCAGAAAACTACTGGAACGCATATTTTTATATGCTTGAAAAGGTTAAGCCTGCCTTTGATAAGGAAGGCATCACCATCCCCTATAATCAGCTCAGCGTGCATATTGAAAGCACAGAAAAAGACCGCTAATTGCGGTCTCAGTCTGCTGACAAAGTCAGCAGGCTGCCAGAGTTCGAGAAACCCTTGCAAGCCAAGGCACGCGTGTTTAATTGCGAAGGCGCTTACATAAGCGTAAGTAACTGAGCAATTATACTCGCGCAACACAGGAAATAATGCCCTGCAATTTTTTTGCAGGGCATTATGTTTGCAGGGGTTTGTCAGTGCTCTGAGACCGCTAATTGCGGTCTTTTGTCATATAACAAAGCATATCACCGAAAGAATTATAAATGCTCCAAAGAAGATGATTAAGGTTAAAGGCCAGGAGGCGGTTTCAACGGGAGGCATTTTTATTTCCTCGGCTATTCTTATAACGGCACATCCGCATCGGGTGCAAAATTTTGCATCCGTCATAAGCGGTGCACCGCATCGGGTACAAAATCTGTTTTCCATTTTAATCAATTCCTTTTATCTTATTTTCGCGACCGTAATAAAAGAGATACTGCTGGGCGATGCCTGCATAATCCTTAAATGCGTTTTTGGCAAAGGCTTCTATTTCATTGTTCGTGGCGCTTCTTTTTAAATACAAGCTTTCCATAACCTTTTTTATCCAAGTGTCAACGGGAAAGGCGTTAAGATAATTAAGACCAAAAAGCAGAATACAGTTGGCAACCTTAGGCCCTACTCCCTTAAAGGAAAGAAGCTTTTCACGGGCTTCATTATAGCTTAAGCCTGAAAAATCAGGCTTATTTTTAAGCCATTCCTTTACCGTTGCTTCCAAATAATCTGAACGATATCCACAGCCTAACCTCATATAATCTTCTTTTTTAACGTCCCTTAACTGCTCTAAAGTGGGAAAAAGATAGAAAACGGTGTTATCATATTCAATGGGCGTACCATAGCTCATCGAAAGGCGAGCAATAATGTTTTTTATTCGGGTGATGTTATTATTCTGCGAGATAATAAAGGAAATAAGCGTTTCCCAGAAATCCTGCTTTAAAATCTTCATTCCCTTGCCGTATTCTATGGCTTTTTCAAGATTTTCTTCCTTTTGGAAATTTTGGGCGATCTTCTGATAATCACGGTTTAAATCAAAATACTCAACGAAAATTTCATCAAACTCCTTTTCCGTTACGCCGTCAATCAAGAAAGTGCCGTTATCCTCCTGAAGATATATAACCTTACCCTTGGCAATACCCAAAAATCCGTTTTTATATGGATCGAACCTGAAGCATTGACCGTTCATAAAGGTGTTTTTTAAATTAAAATCATTTATAATTCTCTTAAACATAAGAAAATTATACTACAATGCTTCATTTTTTTCAACTGAAATTTCGGTAAATTTCCGAAGTCCATAATATTGACTTTTTACTTTTATACATTATATAATATAAAAAAACATCGGAGGTAACATTATGAGCAAATTACTTATAGGCTGGGCAGAAAAAAGTATTGTGCCCGAAAATAAAAGAATTTCACTGGCTGGTCAGCTTTACGAGCGCCTTTCTGAGTACGTTGAATCGGATATTACCGCAACGGCTATGGCTGTTGAGAGTGAAGATGATCAGGTAATTTTCGTTTCGGTGGATATTGCAAAAGTTGCAAACAAGCTTATAGACAGAGCAAGAGATATTTTCAGTTCTTTAAATAATGAGTTCGATCCAAAAAAGATCATCGTCAGCGCAACACACACTCACACTTCCCATAAAACCGATCCACAGTCAACAGAGGCTAAGTATATTTTAATGGAGTTTATGCCAAAAGGCAAGGAATATAAGCCTTTAGTTGATGCCACTCAAGATGACGTTATTACTCCTATTGATGCCGCTGAACTTGTTGCAACACAGATCGCTCATTCAGCACACGAAGCGTGGCAGAACCGCAAAAATGCTCTTTACGTTAATGCTTTTGGCAGAGCACCCGTTGGTATGTGCAGACGTGTTACTTATGATGACGGATCAGCACAGATGTGGGGTGACACAAACACCGCAAACTTTGTTTCATTGGAGGGCGGAAACGATTCGGGCATTGAGCTTATTTACACCTTTGATGAAAGCAAGAATATTACCGGCGTGGTTGCAAATATCGCTTGCCCCTCACAGATTCTTGAGCATCAAAACTTTATTTCATCTGACTATTGGGGCAAGGCAAAGGAATATCTTCGCAAGAAATTAGGCGATCACGTTTATCTTTTAGGGCTTTGCGGTGCGGCAGGCGACCAATGCCCGCGTGATCTTGTGCGTTGGGTTCAATCTGACGTTTGTAAAAAAGACCCCCACATAAACCGACCAAATTACATTGAGCGCGTTCAGGATCCTTCAATGTTTGATATTGAGGGTGCGCGTCTTGCAGGAAAGCGCATTGCAAACGAAATTTTATCTGTTCTTGAAGAAATAACAGAATATAAAAGCGAGCTTGATCTTAAGCATAAAATATTCACCCTTGATCTTCCTTTAAGGCGTGCAACGATGGCCGAATATAACACCGCCATCAGAGAGATTCAATATTATATGGATAAAAACAAGGATAAAGAAGGCTTTAATTTTGAAGATTATGCCGCAATGTACGTTCACGCAGGCACTATCGCCCGTTACAGACGACAGCAGAATCAGGAGATCGTGCCTATTGAAGTACATATCTTAAAATTCGGCGATGTTGCCTTTGCAACAAACCCCTTTGAGCTTTTCCTTGATTACGGCAACCAGATAAAGGCACGTTCAAAGGCAAAGCAGACCTTTATTCTGCAATTAACATGCGGCGCTTACAGTTATCTTCCCACCGAAAAGGCGGAAAAGGCAGGTCATTACAGCGCATATATTACAAGCGGATGGACAGGCCACGAGGGCGGAAATATTTTAGTCAGAAAATCCATCAGCGAAATTAACGAAATGTTTTAGAGGTAAAAATGAACTGTTTAGGTATTGATTTTGGCACGACTTCTGTTAAGTCGGCACTATATGATGAAAAACTTAATCTTTTATATTCAACAAGCGAGGAATACGTGCTTAACACCAAAGGCGATATTGTTGAGCTTGAAGCAGAAAAGTATTGGACGTTGCTTTTAAACGTTATAAACGAGGTTAAAAAGCACTACAATATCGACTGTCTTTCCATAGACACCCAATGCGAAACACTTATTCTTGCCGATGAAAAGGGCACTCCCTTAAGAGATGCCATTGTGTGGCTTGATAACCGCGCAACAGAGGAAGCGGAAGAAATTCAAAAGCATTTTGGCAACAAAAGAGTTTATGAAATTACCGGTCAGCCTGAAGTTACGGCTACATGGCCTGCTTCAAAGCTTCTGTGGGTAAAAAACAACGAGCCCGAAATTTTCGAAAACACAAAAAAGATATTCCTTTTGGAGGATTATCTTTTATATAAGCTGACGGGCAGATTCGTAACGGAAAAAACGCTTCAATCCTCCACCATCTATTTTGATATAAACAAAAGCATCTGGTGGGATGAAATGCTTGATTTTATCGGTGTTAAAAAAGAACAATTACCAGCCCTTTACGATAGTGCAAAATATATCGGCGATTACGAAAACATAAAAGTTATAACTTCTGCCATTGATCAGATAGCAGGCGCAATCGGTGCAGGTGTTGTTAAGGAAGGCATTATCAGCGAAATGACGGGAACTACTATGGTTATATACGTTCCCTCAAAAACCGTTCCGCCTTATAAAGAGGACAGTATCGTTCCCTGCCATTACTGTTATGACGGCTCTTACTGTCTCCTTTCATGGAGTCCCACCGCAGGTATGGCATTAAAGTGGTTCAGGGATAAGTTTTTAGAAAATAAGGATTTTAAAGAGCTTGACGATATGGCAAAGGATATTGCCGTGGGCTCTGACGGTGTTACCTTCCTCCCCTATCTGTGCGGTTCAACAATGCCAAAGTATAATCCCGATGCAAGGGGAAGCTTTACGGGCATCACTCAGGAGCACACGCCAAATCATTTCGTAAGAAGCATTATGGAATCAATAGCTTGTATGCTTAAAAGCAATCTTGATTACTTAAACGTGCCCGTTGATGAGATCCGCATTATGGGTGGCGGTGCAAAGAGTCCCTTATGGTGTAATATGAAAGCAAATCTCACAAAGAAAAAGCTTATTACCTTAAAGAATAAGGAAACGGCAACCTTAGGCTCGGCAATACTTGCAGGCGTTGGCGCAGGAGTTTTTGAATCCGTTGAAAAAGCGGCGGAAATGATTCTTCTTGATAAAGAATATTTGCCTGACGGCACAGACTACACCGAGGTTTATGAAAGATTTACCGAAATTGACAATATTTTAAACGTCAGAAAGGATAAATAAGAATGATTAAAGCGGCATTTGTAGGCTTTGGCGAGGTTAATACTCCCATTGATATTATTATAAATAAGTGTAAGGGCGCTGAAGAAGCACTTAAAAAGGAAGGTCTTGACCTTTTAAGCGTATATCCCGTTACCGATGATTACGAGGAAAAGGATATTAAAAAGGCAGTAGAAACTCTTAAAAACAAAGATTTTGACGTGCTCATCTGCTGTGTTGCAGGCTGGATTCCAACCCACGCAGTTGTTAAGGTTACCGAGCATTTCCGCCATAAACCAATGGTTCTATGGGGTCTTTGCGGATGGATGGAGGGCGATCGCCTTGTCACCACCGCCGATCAGGCAGGCACTACAGCATTAAGAAAAACCTTTTATGATTTAGGATATAATTTCAAGTATATTTACGATATTATCGGCTTACCCACCAACTCAAAGAAGGTTTATGACTTTGCAGTTGCTTCTTACGCAGCACAAAAGCTTCGCCACGCACGGGGAGGTATGGCAGGCTACCGCGATATGAATCTTTACGGCACCCTTTATGACGGCGGTTCACTTAAACGTCAGATCGGCCCTGAAATCGAGACCTTTGAAATGCTTGAAATCGAACAGCGTTATCAGAAGATCACCGATGAAGAAAAGCAAGCGGTTATTGATAATAAAATGAGCAAGTGGAAATTCCTGAAACCCGCTAACCCCGAAAGTATGAAAAAAGCCGCAGGCTATTATCTTGCAATCAAATCTATCTGCGATGAGCGCGGATATGATTCAATTTCCCTTAAGGACGTTGACGGAATGAAGAAGCTTTTAGGCTTCCCCCCTGCACCCATTTTTATGCTTCTTGCCAACGAAGAAGGGCTTTGCACCATTCCCGAAAACGATTCTTTAGGTAATATTACCCAGCTTATGGTGAAATATCTTACCGGTCAGTGTGCATATTACCTTGAGTTCTATGAGTTCTTTACCGACCGTGTTCTTGCAGGTGTTCCCGATTATGTTCCTTTCGAGGCAACAGACGGTGAAATCACCGTTATGCCTGCCGCTTTCGGTGAGCTTTCAGAGGGCATCTTAAACGTTAGCAAGGTTAAAACGGGCAAGGTTACAATGTGCCGTCTTACCTATGACGATGGCATCTACTATATGCATATGGTGGTTGGTGACGGTATCACCCCAAGAAAGTGGGAAGAAGCCGGTTGGACTCAGCCTGCACCTCAGCTCCCCGGCCTTGAAATATTGCTTGATAACGTTCCCGATTTTGCCCAAAAGGTTATGTGCCAGCATTACATCATCTCTTACGGCGACAATTATGATCTTATAAAGGGCCTCTGCGATATTTTAGGAATTGTGGTGATTTAAAAAGCTCATATTCAACAAAAAGCGCTTCTTCACGAAGCGTTTTTTTTGCAAAGAAAAATGACACCTCCTAAACGGAAGTGTCATAGTAAACTTCTCTATTCTTTTATCTTTAAACACATTAGACAAAAGCGTAAACTTTATGCTTTCTTTTCTATTCCAACGCTCAGCCTTGATTCCTCGACATAATACCACATTTCAACTTCATAACCATCTTCATTTGTTCCTTCAAAGCGTAAAGAACTACTATTTTCTTCCTCAAATCCCGCCTTTTTGATTTCTTCAACATACTGAGCGTATTCATCAGCAGTAATACCATAAGAGACAAACTTAAATTCATCTTCCTCATCTTCAGTAACAATGTGATGATTTTCAGCCGGTTTGCTTATTTTTTGGGCAATTTCTTTTTCGGACCAGGTATCAACATTTTGTGTTTTTTCATCCAACATCCAACTATTATTCTCAAAATCATAGTAAGCAATATATAAAACGTTATTCTTTCCCACTATGCCAATCTGCATCTCCTGGGGTTCCATAATCTTAAATTGTTCATTTGTTGGATAATCATACCAAACCCAATTCTTGTAGCCAACTGCAAATCTCAAGTTTGTTAATTCTTCACCCTTGGCTATAAATTCGTTTTTGCTTCCTCTTAAGACAACATCTCTCGGCGAATCGTTTTCTTCTATATAACCTTCGTGATCTTTCATAAATTCACTGTAAACCGCCAAATCACTATCTGCAACATCATCCCTTACTTTATACGTAAATTCAACAGCTATAACATCATAATCTGAATTGTTTTTCAGTGAAAAAGAATAGCAATCAACCCCATTGTATTTTGACTGTACAGTTTCCCACGCAAAACTTTCAATTGAAAGATCAGTTGCTTTTAAAGCCTCTTCAATGATTTCCGCACCACCATCATTATCGGTGTCTTCGGGAATATTATTCACATTTCCACTATCATTATTGACATCAGTATTGTTCGTGGTGATGTCAGAACCACAACCTTGCAACAATACGCACGAAACAAGCATAACAATTGCACACAGAACAGACATAATTTTCTTCATTTTTCTTTCCTCCAAAATTTAATAAATAAAAAAGGTGTGACATCAATAGAAGCCACACCTAAAAAATGCAAACTCCTATTGTTGCCACACAATTCTCAACAAAATAGGAATATCTCCTTACTTGCCAAGCGGAATTTGCATTTTTATCAAACTCATTCTTGACAAGTTTCAAAAAGAAAATACTACCTCTATATAAAAATAGAGAGGTATCCCTTTATTTGTTGATTAAATTGTGTGGCAAATATAGTATAACACGATTATATTTTAATGTAAACAAAAATTTTTTAATAGCTCTTATATAAATGGTATAAAAAAGGAAATACCCCTTGCTTCCGCAAGGGGTATGTTTGTGTGGCTTTTTGTGCTTTGGATTAAGCTACAGGATAAATTGAAACCTGCTTCTTATCCTTACCCTTATGTTCAAAACGAACAACACCGTCAGCCTTTGCATAAAGTGTATCATCACTGCCGATACCAACGTTGAGACCGGGATGAATCTTTGTGCCTCTCTGACGAACAAGGATGTTGCCTGCAACTACCATCTGACCGTCTGCACGCTTAACGCCAAGACGCTTGGATTCACTGTCACGGCCGTTCTTGGTTGAACCTACACCCTTTTTATGAGCGAATAACTGTATGTTCATGCGGAGCATTATTACTGCACCTCCTCAAAAATTTGAATGTATTTTGGGTTTTCCTCTTTAAAGGACTGAAGACCCAAACTAAGTGTCTTAAATACTGTTTGACAATTTTCTTGTTCGGCTTCCTTAGAACTTATCGTAGCTTTAAGATAGCCATCGCGCATCTTAAGATCAAGCTTACATTTGCAAACTTCCTCTAAACCGATGCAAGCAGTTTGAGTGATAGCTGAGATCGCGGCACAGTAGATATCAAAGCCTATATCACCGCCACCTGCGTGGCCCTTTGCCTCAAACCCGAAAAAATTGCCTTTGTCATTTTTGTAAAATATGACCTTTGTCATAATTACTTAGAAATCTTAGTGATTTCAACCTTTGTGAAAGGCTGACGGTGACCGGTAGTTCTTCTGTAGCCTTTTTTAGCCTTGAACTTGAACACAACGATCTTATCGCCCTTGCCCTGGCTAAGAACCTTACCTTCTACCTTTGCGCCTTCAACAACGGGTGTACCAACAGTAACGTCATCACCTTCGCCGCAGAGAAGAACGTCAAAATTAACTAAAGCGTCAACTTCTGCATTCATCTTTTCTACGTAGATAATGTCGCCTTCCTGAACACGGTACTGCTTACCGCCTGTTTTAATAACTGCAAACATAATGTAGCACCTCCTCTACAAATCTCGCCAAATATCGGTACTCTTAAAAAGAGATTTAACAAACACGACCATGTGCGGCTTGTTAATAGTACCATAATTTTGTAAATATGTCAAACACATTTTTGCATTTTTATCTGTTTTTATAACTGACGAATCTTGTTTACAATTTCCTTGGCTAAAAGCTCGTAGCCTTGGGGTTTTAAATGAACGCCATCGGAAAAAATTTCGTTTCCCTGCTCTTTAATGATCGAATAAAAATCAAGAACCTGAAGATCATATTTTTCCGCAAGCTTTAATACGGCTTCGTTTCTCTTTTTAACTCTTTCATCGCGCTCATTATCTTCAACGGGAGTGGTTAAAAGCAGGATCAAAGGAGTGTTTTTGTACTCATTTAAAAGAGAAGTAATCATCTTCTCATAGTATTCGCCGTAAGAAGTTAAATCATCCAAATGCCAGCCGTGAAGTCCGTTATTTAAAAGTATCGCCTTTCTTTCACCTTGCTGTGAAGCAAACAAGCGCACCGACTCAAAAAAGAAAGGATTGTCAAGCGCCTTTGACGTGCCAAAGCCATCAAAGAATATCTTGTTATTGGCTTCCTTTGTTGCGGCAATTCTTACGTGGCAGGAAATTGAATCACCGATATAAAGCACTCTCGGAACTCCTTCAACGTTAGCATGATCCCACCAGGTGTTATCCCACTCAAAGGTTTCAAGAGTTTTTGTGCTTTTTTCATATTCATAAGTAAAATTGCTCATATTTATACCTCCTTAAATAAATTTTCTAAGTTCATTCATAATACTGTTTCTCACGTTTAATATGGTTTCTGCATTGCGTGCGCAGTTTTCGAAGGTTATTTCGCCCGTTATTTTTTCAAGAATTTCTATTACTTTATCTCTGCCAACATAAGATTCCAGTAAATTTAATGCTCTTAAATCCTGCAATGCTTCAGAAAAAGCAACTATTCTCATTGATTTTAACGGTCCGTTCTTGCCGGGATAAACAGAGAAGCAATCACCACCGGGATAACCACCGTCAGCATCAGGAACGGTAAAGGGATCGATTCTTTTTTTCGATAAGGGCGCATTATAAAAGTTCAACGCCCAATGGAAAAATGCTTTTACATCATATTTATAAAGTTGATAGCCAAAGCATCTGTTTCTGTAAAGCGGCATTGCAATAAATCTGTTGGATACCTTATAATCCTGGGCGCAACAATAATACACGCTTAAAAAGTCAAAGTTTTTTATTTTAAAATTGGCTATATCGCTTGTTGGAATAAGAGGTATATCTGCCCCTGATTTTTCAAATCTATCCTGATGAGTAAAAGCATCAATAACTTTAAAGCCCTTTAACATCGGCTTTAAAACTGAACTGAGTTTAGCGTACCTTTCAACCGTCACTTCATCAAAGGGTTCATCGGAAATTGAGAAGAAAACGTTCTTTTCTATTTTTAATTCTTTAAGTTTTTCAACTAAGCACGGCACAAATTTTTTCAGGAACGTTATATATTTTTCATCAGTTGATTTTACGTCCCAACCAAAGATCCTTTTTTCTTCCTTATTTTCCACCGCCATAATTTTAGGTGTAAACTCAGCCCCCCATTGAGTGAAAAATGGTGGCATATAAAAATATTTTATTCCTGCATTGAGGCACATTTCTATATAGCGTTCAAAAAGCGAAAAATCAAAAGAATATTCTTCGTTGTCTTTTTTGATTTTAACAAGCTGTACCGTTGTTCTTTCACCGCCAACGAATGTATCAACGGGAGGTGTGAATATGGGCGGAACAAGCATATTTGAGCCATATTCTGCGCTAAGTTTAATGAATTTTTCAAGCATCGCCCAATGTTCTTCAGAAAATACTTTGAAGCCGTAATAATCAGCAAGGCAATCTGCGTGAACGGCAACACAATACAATAAGCTTTGTTCAGGCAAGCTAAGAGAAAGAACTTCAAGATTCATCAAATGCGAAACAGAATCTTCACCGTTTGATATGGTGATTTTAATTTCGTGCTTGCCCGGTGCAATATTTTTATCGGTTTCGATCCACAGACCTTGATAATAATAGGCTAACGGTATGGTGTTATCCTTTATTTCACTTAATAAATCAGGATAAAGTCCGGGATCTACGCTTAAATAATTATCGTCTTCAAGCGCTTTTGGAAAAAATACAGTGCGTTTAACAGGAACACATTCCGTCCTATAAATATGGATGCTATCCATAATATCGCTTTCCACTTCTATTTTGCAATCGCAAACTCTGTCGCCTATATAAGCGATCTGATATGACGTTTTTTCGCCCTTAAGAATTGTAATTTCATTTATGTTTACAAAGCTCTGCTCTGTTTTAGGCATAATATTTTCTAAAGACGAAATCTGATATGATTTGATCATTTTAAAATACCTCATTTCTTATAAGTCCATCATACAATGCTTCTGCCCATTTTTTACAGCCTTCGGAATTGGGGTGACCGCCATACAGAGCCATATGTGCTTCATTTTCGCTTTTTCTTAAAACGGGATTATTGTCAAAAACAAAATCAACCTTTTTTATAAGCTCCGTTTTTATATATCGGTTTATTCTTTGCCACTTTTCTATATCTTCTTTTTTATAATCAAAGGGCGGAACGGTTTGCAAAATAACGGCAATTCCCGCTTCTTTAAGTTTTTCAACAATAGTATTTATATCCGCACATATTTGCTCTGTGCCATTGCCTCCGTGAAGAATATCATTTACCCCGAAGCACACAAACACTATATCATTATTTTTGGCTTTATTAAGCCATGCGCCGTCAGTTGCGGCATCGCTTGCACGGCCGTAGCCGATGCCGAGATTCCAATAAGAATATTTTTTGCCAAGCTTTTCTGCAAGGACAGCGTTCCAATGAGAATAAGAATCTAATGGCGTGCCACATCCCTGAGTGATAGAATCGCCTAAAAATGCTATTTTCTTTTCTGTTTTCCTATCACAGCCTATCATTGCGGGAACGGGCATTTTTCGGTTTAAAACCCATTTGCCATCATTTTCTGTAAAAGTAGAAATAATTATTTCTTCGTGATAAGGAATCATATTTCCCTTAAAGGTAATTTCGAGGCAGATATATTCTTTTGGCGAGATCAAAATGGGATCGGTTGAAAAAATTTCCGCCTCATTTACAACTTTTGTTTTTTCGCCTGAAAAGGTAACGATTTTAAAATCATTTTCGGGAATGTCATTATCAATTTTATCACAACAAGCCACGCGCAGTTGTTCGATTACAAAGCTTTTGCACACGAGATTTTTATGGCTGATTGAGCCATCGCCATAGGTAGAATCTATTGTGTTTGTGAAAAGAAAGGAATAATTGTACTGTCCTTTTTCAAAGACTTTATAAAAAACACGGCCCTTTTGAGTTTTGCCGTCGCTAATAAAAAAATGCTGATTACTGCTTCCTGCAAGGGTGTTTGATACAAATTCATCAAAAAACATTACGTATTTCTCCCATAATCGTTTTCAGGGAAATTATAGCATAGGTGTTTTTCTATTTCAAGATTTTTTTATGATAATATCGGACACTTTTCTTATAATATCGGTTACACTATTATTTAAAATCCCATTGACATTTTTCTGTAAAATGAATATAATCTTCTCGTTTATAAAATTATTAAACGGAGTAAATTATGGAACCGATAGCATTAGCCGCACAAATTGACGGCAACGTTGAATTGATTGCGCAGATAATAGGTTATCTTGCAACTGCAATAGTTTTAATTACCTTTCAGTTTAAAACGCAGAAATCAATAATTATTTTTCAGTTTTTCTCAACTGCACTTTTCACGGTGCATTTCTATATGATGAAGCTATATGCAGGCGCACTTTTAAATGCGGTTTGTGCCGTCCGTGCAATAGTATTTTCACAACGTGATAAAAAATGGGCAGGGCATCCGATTTGGATAGGCGTATTTATTTTCTTGACGGTTGTTTCGTATTTTATATCTGTACTGTTCCTTAAAGAAGATGTTATAACCTCCACCTATTTTATTGAGCTTCTTCCCGTTTTCGGCAACGTTATAACCACCATTGGTATGCGCCTTGAAGCAAATATGTGCCGTCGTTACACGTTGTGTGCTTCACCTTTGTGGCTTATTTATAATATAAAAGGTAATTCTCAGGGCGGAATAATTACCGAAGTTTTTTCCTCTATTTCAATTATAATCGGTATGATCCGTCTTGACAGAAAAAAGAAATAAATATTAAAACACCTTGATAAATTGGCATTTTTATGTTAAAATCTCATTGAGGTGTTTTTTTATGGACAGAATTGAACAAACTATTCGTTTAAGAGATGAAGAAAAACAGAAAAAGGTTAAATTCAAATATAACTTATTCGTTGCTCTTGCAGTTGCAATGAGCCTTGTTGCGGTATACTTCCTTATGTCCCTTTTTATGATCTTAGGAAGGCAGGATATACAGTTCAGCGTTTTTGATCTGATTCCTTTGGCAGTTTCATTGGTGCTTACCTTTGTTTTCCTTAATAAAAAGGATACTCTGCTTATTGAATACGATTACATCGTTGAGGATGATCAGTTCATTATTGCGAAAATTAAGAATCTTAAAGCACGCAAGGAGGTTGTTAATATTCCCGTTTCAGCCTTTAAGCGTATTGATAATTATAATCCATTAAACTTTAAGGAGCTTGAAGCAAAAAAGCTTGATTGCTCTCTTAATGACGATGCTGAAAAATACGTGCTTACCTATGAGCGCGGTGAAAGATGCGCAGTGGTTTTTGAGCCAAACGAGGCTCTTCTTGAAATGATCAAAAAGGAACTCAGAAAATGATATATCTTGATAATTCTGCAACAACACGCCCTTTTGACAGCGTGCTTCAGGCAGTTTCCGCTTGCTATAAGGAAGATTTTTATAACATCTCTTCCCCATATCTAAAAGCTCTTGATACTGAAAAAAAGATGCTTTCTGCAAAAAAGATAATTGCAAAATCATTGAACGCAACCGATAAGGAAATTATCTTTACTTCCGGCGGTACTGAAAGCGATAACACTGCCTTGAACCTTGCAAAGGATAATTCAGAGGTTATTCTTTCTGTTTACGAGCATCACGCTATCTTAAACTGCGAGGAGTTTTTGAAAAAGAGAAATATTAAGGTTATTCTCTGCCCCGTAAACGAAAAGGGCGTTATTGAAAAAGAAACCTTAAAAAATCTTGTGAACGAAAACACTTCTTTAGTCAGCATAATGCACGTTAATAATGAGATCGGTGCAGTAAATGATATTGCTTCCTTGGTTAAGGCAGTTAAAGAGAAAAATCCTAACACACTCTTTCATTCTGACGGTGTTCAGGCTTTTATGCACATATGCGCAGATATGAAAGAGTTAGGTGTTGACCTTTATTCCGTAAGTGCACACAAGCTTCACGGACCTAAAGGCATAGGTGCTTTATATATAAAAAAGGGCGTGCCCTATTACCCCTTTGTTTACGGTGGCGGTCAGCAGGATAATTTGAGATCGGGCACGGTAAACGTTCCTGCCATCATCGGTTTTGCAAAAGCTGTTGAGGAGCTTCAGGCACTTGATATTAAAGAGCATCTTAAAAAAGTAAAAGACGAATACATCCGTCTTTTAGGGCAAATACCTGATACAATATTCAATATTGAAGCTTCTGCGCCCAACATTTTAAGCGTTACCTTTAAGGGGGTTAAGGCTTCATCATTACAAAATGCCGTTGAAGATAAGGTTATTATCGGCAAGGGTTCAGCCTGCACAAGCCGTTCAAGCAAGGTTAGCCACGTGCTTGAGGCAATAAATATGCCACTTGCTCTTGCTGAAAGCACGGTTCGAATAAGCTTTGGTGCATTTAACACCATAGAAGAAGCGGAGACGGCTTGCCAATATATAAAGGAAAAGGTAATGTATTTAAGAAAATTCAAGAGAAAATAGGAGATAATTATGAATTACCGCAATATGATAATAGTTAAGGTTGGTGAGCTTCATTTAAAGGGACAAAACAGACCTTTCTTTGAGCGTACCTTAATGAACAATATGAAAGCAACCTTGAAATGCTTTGAGGGAGTACGCATTGCCATTGCACAGAGCCGTATTTACGTTTATAATATTGATCCCAAGGATCTTGACGAGGCTCTTTCAAGGCTCTCAAGGATTTTTGGTATTCACGCACTTTCACCTGCAAGAGAATTTGAAAAGGATATCTCTCTTTGCATAGAAAATGCCGTTGAAATGCTTAAGGAAGCCAATATACTTTCAGGCACCTTCAAGGTTAAAGCACGCCGTTCGGACAAGCGTTTCCCAATGGAATCGCCTGAGATTGCCGCAACGGTAGGCGGCGGAATTTTGGAGAAAATGCCTGATATGCGCGTTGATCTTCATAATCCCGATCACATAATTGAGGTTGAGATCCGCGAAAAGGCTTACGTTTATTTTCAGGATGTTCCTGCAGTTGGCGGACTTCCCATCGGAACAAACGGCAGAGCGGCACTTTTGCTTTCAGGAGGAATCGATTCCCCTGTTGCAGGCTATATGATCGCAAAGCGCGGTGTTCAGCTTGACGGCGTTCATTTCTACTCTTTCCCCCACACCTCCGAGCGTGCAAAGGAAAAGGTTTATGAGCTTGCTCAGGAATTGTGTGCTTACATCACAAGAATTTCCGTTTTTGTTGTGCCTTTTACACATATTCAGGAAGAAATTTACGATAAGTGTCCCGATCAGTTTATGACTATTCTTACTCGCCGTTTTATGATGAAGATATCAGAGCGCATTGCTCGCTTAAGAGGTTGCGGTGCGCTTGTTACGGGCGAAAGCATCGGTCAGGTTGCAAGCCAGACTATGGAAAGCCTTAACTGCACCGATTCTGCGGTAAGCCTGCCCGTTTTCCGTCCCGTTATCGGTATGGATAAGCTTGAAATAATGGCTATTGCCGAGGAAATCGGCACTTATGAAACCTCAATTCTTCCCTTTGAGGATTGCTGCACGGTATTCACTCCCCGTCATCCTGCCACCAAGCCTAAGCTTGATGAGGTTGTTAAGGCTGAAAAGCTTTTAGATGAGGAAGCCTTAATTGACGAAGCAATGGCTATGGTAGAGCGAATCGACATTGATGCTGACGGTGTTATCCACACGCAAAAGCTTACCGAAATGGCTATTTATCAGGAATATCTTAATTCAAAGAAATGAAAAAAAAGACGCTTCAAAAAGAAGCGTCTTTTTCAATATTTTCTTAAAAATCATCACCGGGAAGATCAAAGGAGCCACCACCGGGAACTGTGCTTTCAGTCATAACATCTGACTTAAAAATAGGTGTGATTTCTACTTCCGGTGTTTCGTATTTCTTCATAACTGTTCCTCCTTATTTAATGCTTCATTGTTATAATGATTCTGTCTGCTTAAAAGCCTCATTCATCAAGACCTAAACCGCTAACAAGCTCAGGATAGAGCTTTTCTGCAGCCATCTTATGAGTTTCGATAGAAGGATGCAATCCGTCAGCACCGGGCTTCATTCCCCACTCATAGGAGTTAATGAACAGAACATCATCATAAAGTGCAACAACCTCGTTGATAGTTTGAACTATAGCATCATTATTGTGTGTTGCTGAACTGTCAAAGGGAGTCATAATAATTATCTTAACATCGGGATATGCTTCATAAAGATCATCAAGGAAGCTTATATAATTTGCCTTTGCTTCAGCCTGATCCTTGTTATAATCGTTTGTTCCGATGTTTATAACGATATAATCAGGAACAAGCTTTGAAGTATCCCACATAGGAACAGTGCTTTCATCAACGCCACTCTGATATTCTCTCTCCTTGAAATATCTTCCGCCGATATTAAGGGGATCAGCGTAGTTTGCAAGACCAATGCCCCCAAAGGCAACGTTATGGAATCTGAAGCCGTAATTTTCGCTTAACTTTTTACCTACGAGGAATCCATAGGAGTTAAGATATGAATTTGAGATTATAGTTCTGTCCGTATCGTCAACAGTGTAGCCTTCCATAATGGAGTCGCCTATAAACTCGATTACGGGACCATCGGCAATTTTAAGGGTTTTTCCGTTTTCACCGATATAGAAACCGCCAACAGTAAGGTTGGATATCTGTGCCTGAGTATAAATTCTTACCTTATGGTTGGTATTTGATAAATTTTCGGCAATCTTTGTAGATACGCTGAAATTATAAAGAGTGTACTCACCGCTGTCATCAATTTCAACGTAGCCTTTGCCTGCGGGGTTAAGAACGTAAAGTTCAGTTCCTTCAAAGTTCAATTCAACATATCCTTCAAAGGAAGCCCTTGTAGTACCGTTACCCTGATCTGTCCAACGTCCTGAGAAAATAAGGTTTTCATCAGTTATGGGAACAAAGCCCTTTGAATACATAATACTGCCGTTCTCTCCTTTTACACCTGTAAAATCAATTTCAGGTGTTTTTGTGTTTACAAGCGTTGCTTTGCCGTTTATCGTCCATCCGTCAACCTCGCCTACAACGTTAGGCTTGAATTCGCCGTTTGCAAGCAACTGATCACTCCAAGTGCCGTCAGCATTTTTCTTATATAAGCCGAAATCATCACATATGATATCGCCTGTATAGGGGCGTTTATCATAGTCTCCGCTGCCGGGAACAACTGTGTGAATTGATATAAAGCTGTAACTCATACTGTCAACATCGGTTATATTAAGTGTGTAGCCGAATTTCTGCCATGAAGTATCATAAACTGTCTTAAATGCGCTTGAAGGCCAATGTGTTGAGGTATCCTTATACTCGGCGATCATCTGCATTTGAACTCCGCTTTCTTCAGGATTTGCAAGACGCATCCATCCGCTTACATAATATTCACCGTTGCCGTTAGCCTTTAATGCTTCAAGTATATCCTGCTTGGGACCTGATGTACGGCTACCTCTGTTTGTTACGAGTATAGCACCGTTGCCGGTATCAGGTGCTACACCCTCAAGAACGTTTGAAATAAAAACATATTTTTTTGCAGAATTTCCATAATTGCTGGTTGCCTTTACGATAGATCCTACAGAATTGTTATTGTGCTTTGACTGAATGTAAGCATTGACGTTATACTGAACTTTTGCAATGCTTTCATTGCCTCTTCTCAGCTCGCAAGTATGAACATCGCTGAACTGATTTGCCTTGATGGCATCGGTATAGACCTTGCCGTCCTTATCAGGTGTTTTAAGCTCGCCGTCAACATAAACAAGAGCATCGGTAACGTTAACCTTGAAGTAGATCTTATTTACGTTTGCCATATTAAGACCTGATGAAAGGATCTTGTTGTTTGCATCCGTGTTGCCTGAAACTACGCGCTTAACGCCATCTGTGGGAGCAACAAATTCCGAAGCATTAAGCCAGGTAATATCGGTTGTTGCAAGATCGTCTTCCCTATAGCTCTGATATGCCTGAGCGTTATCGCCGTAAACAAGCATATCGGAAAGAAGTGTCTTAAGTGCATCATACTTATCGTTGGATAAACCAAGCTCAGAGGCTGTCTTTTTCATAAGGTTATTAGCATAAGTCTTAACCGAATATTCTTCCTTTACGGAAATAACCTCATTGTTATAAACAAGCTCAGCCTTAATATTATCGGTCATACACTGAGGATTGATGCCGGCGTATGAGAACTTATAATATCCCGTAATTTCATCATATACGCCGTTAAGCTCGGTAACATTATTATTTCTTGTTACTTTAAGCTTTGCTGAAAGATGTTCTTCGCTAAGCTCTGCATAATAATTTACTGTAAGTGAGCTTCCGATCTCAAGATCTGCACCGGCTATTTCACTTACACCCGTTGCATAGCAAGCATAAACTGTCTGCTCTTTTGCGCCGGCTTCAGGAACATAAGTATAGTTTTTATCTTTTGAAATAAGTGTGCCGTCTTCCTTATACCAGCCTACGAATTTGTATTCTTCATTATCGGTTGCTCTTGCAATGAAGCTATCAAGAACGTTTTTATCAAAGGGATTACCTGATTTTGCGCTAATGCCCTGAGCGGAAAGTGTTTCGTAAGCATTTTCAACTTTTCCGTTAAGCTTATATTGAACGTTCCATTTTGCATAATCGCAAATAGTTTCTTCCCATACTTCCGTTGTTTCAACACCGCCTAAGGTTGCCGCATTAGTTGAAAGTTCATCGGCAGCAAGATAGAGAGTATCACCAATCTCGGCATCGGGAGCCTTGAAATACATAAGGGTATCAAATTCGTTCTGTGTGTACATACGGTCGGCAACTCCTGCTGATGAATAACCCTGAACGCTTTCAATTTGAGAGAAATCGCGTGTTAAGGTTACGCTTTCACCTGCGGGGATCTTCGTCCAATCGCCTTCATGAATAACACGCGTCCAAACACCGTCAGGAATAAATACGCCAAGTTTAACGTAAAGATCTGCGCTCTTAAAGGCGTTATGAATGCTTAAGGTTGCCTTTTTATTTTCATAATCGATACATTTGATCTTGTTTGTTAAAAGGTAGCTTTTTACAAAGGATCCCGTATCATCGGCTACGGTCATCTTCAAACCTGCAAATGCGCCTCTTGTGCTTTCAATATTGAGCGCTTTAAGTTCATTTGAAAGATCAAGAGCAAGTTGCTGTTTAACGATTGTGGGCATTGACGCTAAATGATAATATTCATCTGTGCTAAGCATTTTTCTTCCGTCGGGCTCGATCTGAAGCCTATAGAAGTTTTCCGTTTTTATTAGAACGTTGAGAATATCTGAAACGTTGCGTTTAATTTCATCACGGGTGATATATCCGTCTAAAATTGCCTGATGAACTCTGTTTGTATCTTCAATAATGTTTGCAGCCTGACCACCCTGTGTTCTGGGGTGCATATTGTTATGAGCCTTTACTGCTTCAACAACGTCAGTTCCGCCGTTCCAGTCAGCGCTGACGAAACCGTCAAAGCCCCATTCTTCACGGAGAATGTTATGAACAAGGTCATAGTTTTCACAGCATTGTACACCGTTGATCTTGTTATATGCACTCATAAAGGACCAGGGCATCTCGTATCTTGTAACGATCCTGAAGGGTTCAAGATAGATTTCTCTTAATGCGCGCTCTGTTACACGTGTATCACCTTTAAGCTTGCCGCTTTCCTTCTCGTTACCTACAAAGTGCTTGATCATAACGCCAACGCCCTTTTCCTGGATAGCCTTTGTTACGACACTTGCAAAGGTTCCGCTTACAAAGGGATCTTCGGAATAATATTCATTATATCTTCCGCCAAGGGGATTGCGCTGGAGGTTTATAGAGGGTGCTTCCCAGATGCCGTAGCCACGTTCAAGTGCCTCTTTTGCGATGCACTTACCAAAAGCTTCTGCAAGGGTAAGGTTCCAGGTTGATGCCATTGCCGTTTCGCTGGGGAAGCAAGTACCCGTCATTACACCTGAAGGTGTGTTATCAAGAACGATGTTATCAATGCCGTACTTATCTCTTATTTCCTTAATAGTACCTGCACTCTTTGAAAGGTGAAGCATTGAGAAACTTGAAAGTTCATAGTTTGTCATCTGATCAACAAACTGATCCATAGTTATAACTTTATTATAAACGTCTTTAAGCTTATAATTTGCAACACCTGAACCGTCTTCAACTTCTACTTCGTCTTCAGTTGTTCCGCCCTTATAAGTAAGAAGGAATGATTCAAGGTTGGGTGCTTCTGCCTTGGGCATAATGAAGCGAATATAGTTTGTGCCTTTCTTAAGCTCGATCTCGCCAAGAGCGCAATCTGCAATAACATTAAATCTATAGGTTGTGGCGGTATCGCCTGATGCAGTCTGATATAAAGTAAATTGATTTTCCAGCTTCGTATCGCTGACAATCGTATTATAAGTAACGTTATCAGTTGAAGTGCTTACTGCGATATAAGCGTTATCGTGGGGGCTTCCGCCTCTTAATGAAAGATCATATTTACCTGCTTTTGGCACTTCTATCTTATAGGTTGCATATCTGCCTGAAGTATAAGCCTTATTATCTACATAAGTAACACCCTTTGAGCTTGATATCCAGCTCTCCGAATTATAAACCTTAGGTGCTGTCTTTGTATTTGTCTTAAGTGCCTCGTGAAGCTCATAATAATCCTTAGCAAGATATCTTACAGAATCATTTTCCTTTTCCAAAAGGATATATGCAAAGTTAGGAGTGTTTAAGTTTTGAGAACCGAAATTTGCACCTGTAAGCTTAATGTAATTGGTTCCCTTGTTAAGGTGTACGGTAACAGCCTCCGTATCAATAAATGCGAAGAAATAGGAGCTTGTGCCGTTATAAAGCTCAGAAGTATTGGGTAAATTCAAGGACATAGGCACTTCCGTATAGGTGCCGTCAAGGGCATCTGAAAGTGAAATGCTGAAGTGGTTATGGCTGTTTTTTACGGTTGCAAGGCGGAAGGACATTTTATAATCGCCTGCAGCGGGGATCTCTGCTTTATAAATTACGTAAGCGCCGCTGCTTGAAAGGTTCATAAGATAACTGCCTGAAACATTTGTCCACGTTCCGTCATCATTAAGCACAACGCCTGAACGGGTTCCGTAATTTGCAGTTTGACTATCAACAACGTCATCACCGTCAACATATATCTTAACCTCTTGGGGAGTTAAGGTAAAGCTGTCAACACCGGGGTTATTTGAGAAAGTAAGTTTTACAAACTGTACGCCTTCTTCAAGATATATTACGTCACTTGCCGTAAAATCCTTGTAGTTGTGATATTGGTTTTTAAAGGCAGTACTGTCAAAGGTATTTGCAGGAGTATATGTATCGGAAACGTTAGCCTCAGTAAGAAGCGTATATTCACTGCCGTCAGCGGAAATAGAGAAAAGAACTTTTCCTGTTGCGGTCGTGCCGTTTGATGATGCTCTTACGGAAAGACTGTAAAATCCTGCTTCGGTAACGTTTACCTTATATAAAGAGTAAGCACCTGATTTCCAGGTATCACCTAATGCTTTTACAGGATATGATACCCAAGTTTCTGTTGAGGGATCGTAAAGAGAAGCGCCTGAGGGGCTCTTTGTTGCCGCCTGAGCAATTTCTGTGTAGGCTTCTGCTTCAACGGTAACTGCACCTGCGCCGATTTTGGGAAGACCTGCTGTTTCATCATCTGTTTTATCTTCCTCTGTTTCTTCCTCTTCTGCTTTTGCGGAAGGAATATTGATAAATGTGCCGTCATAAGTTAAGCGTTTTGTAAGCTCTGATGGGCATTGCTCGCTTAACTGTTCAACAACTTCAAGTTCATCGATTGTTACAGTGCCTGCAACGGTGGTATTTCTAACAGAATTACCCAAGTAAACCGTGTAATCGCCCTTTTCAAGAACGTATGCTGATTTATGACCTGTGTAACCAAAATCGTCATAAGATGACATATCGTCAACTTTAAAGGTAAGGGTAAGAGTTTCTGACTGACCGGGCTCTAAAAGTTCGGTCTTTGTAAAGGCGCAAAGTTCTTTTTTAGCCTTATCAAGAACTGCTTCGCCTACACCCTTCTGTGGTGCGCCGAAATAAAGTTGAACTACTTCTTTACCTGCAACGCTGCCAGTGTTTGTTACTTTTACCTGAACCGTAACGGTTTCGCCGTCATTTGTAAAGTTTTCAAGGGCAATATCAAAATCGGTATAGGATAAACCGTAGCCGAAGGGATATAATACCTTTTCGCTTGCGCCGGGAATGGTTTCAAAATAACGGTAGCCAACGAAAATATCTTCGGTATATTCCTGAACACTATCGCTTGCAAGGAAAGTTTCGGTGCTGGGATAATCGTAAATATCCTTTGCCCAGGTGCTTGTTGTTTTAC
Source organism: Clostridia bacterium (assembly GCA_045591115.1). Lineage (GTDB taxonomy): Bacteria > Bacillota > Clostridia > Christensenellales > QALW01 > UMGS1322. The sequence continues at coordinate 4,465 of JAZNSH010000068.1, read as the reverse complement.
CTGAAGGATTTACTCTGCCCATTATGGTATCAACAATACCGTAACCGCCGTAATATCCGCCGTAGCCTGAATAAAGAACGGCGTCAACTTCAATGCCCTCAACACTTCCGTATGCCCAATCCATATCAATGGGCGTACCCGTATTAAGAACAACAACTACTTTTTCAAACTTACTGCTTACTGTTTTTAACATTGTTTCTTCAGCATCGGTAAGTTCCCACTGTGCGGTGGAATAGTCAAAACATTCGCCGCCCCAACGGCGAATAAATACGATTGCCGTATCTGCAAACTGGGATGCAAGTTTATATTCTTCTTCAGTTGGCACATACTCGGTTGTGATCTCTTCTTTACGGGCATTAGTGTAAGCGCCAAAGAATTTTGATTGGTTTTCATAACTCTGTGCAAGAGGCTCGTAAATATTTACAAAGCCTGCCTTCTGATAATCCCTGAACACAGTTAAAGGACCAACCATTGTATTACTTTGAGGAGTAATATATGATGAGCCTGCACAGAAGGGAATATATCCGGGCTGTTCAATCAAAGAGCCTACTGCCTGATATTTTAATACCTGTGCATCACCGAACAAAGCGATATTGCTCTGCTCCTTTAAAGGCAACGCATTATTATCGTTCTTTAATAAAATAATGCTTTCATCACTTATCTGACGAACTACGTCAAGAGCTGTAAGTTCATTTGTTGCTTCTTCTGCTGTATCAGCATTGGCGTTTACGATTGAAGTTGGAAAAACAAACGCCATTGTAAGCACGAGAACTAAAGCAATCAAACGATTAAAGTTTAATGACTTTTTCAAAAAAATTCCTCCTTTAATGTGTTTATCCATCATTATCATTATAAAGCATTTTTTTGCAGATTTCTATTGATTTTTGTGCAGAAAATATGATATAATCACCAAGGAGGCGATTTTTATGTATGATAAGCTCAACGTAATATCTCTTGATTCCATGAGCGAATTAAGACTTGGCATCTACTTTTACGATACGGATGAAAATTCACCCCCTTCACATATGCCAAGCCATTCCCATGGTGTTTATGAATTATACGTCAATCTTTCAGGCGAAGTATCTTTTATTGTAAACAACAAGATATTCCCACTTCAATCAGGGGATATTATTCTTTCGCGCCCAAACGAATTTCATCACATAATATTCAAGGAATCTACCGTTTGCCGAAGATTCGTTCTGTTCTTTTCCGGGGAAGGCTCAACCGAGATCTTTGAAGATGCGTTAAAAAACATCGGAAGTCATATTGTTTTACCAATAGAAAAGAAAAAACGTTTTATTTCCCTATGCCACAGTCTTATTGATAGCGATAATTCTCATTTTTCCCGTTGGTATCAGGTTTTTGAGCTTATGCACCTTTTAACTTACGGCTCAACCAATACAATAGAATATGATAATTCGGCTTTACCCGAAGATATTATTATTGCCACACACTTTGTTGAAAAAAATCTTTCAAATAACATCACCGTAAAAAATATGGCTGAAAATGCCCACGTGAGCGTTAATACTCTTGAAAGGCATTTTAAGGATTTTTTAAACGTTTCGCCTAAGGATTATTTGAAATTTAAGCGTCTTGCCCGTGCTTGCACCTTACTTGCTGAAGGTAAAAGCGTTCAGGAAGCCTGCGATATGTGCGGTTTTCCTGATTATTCACATTTTATAGCCTCTTTCAAGAAAGAATACGGTGTGACTCCCCTTAAATACAAAAACACCAATAAGCGTTAAAAAGCCCTTTCATTTCCTTGACTTTTTTAAATTGAATGTATATAATATAGTTGAGTTAGCAATGGCTAACACAAGAAGAAGGTGTAGTTTCTGTGGAAAAATATAATATAACCGGAATGAGCTGTGCCGCTTGCAGTTCAAGAGTTGAAAATGCCGTTTCAAAGGTAAACGGTGTTACCGCCTGCACGGTGAGCCTTTTAACAAATTCAATGACCGTTGAAGGCAATGCCGATAAAAAGGATATAATTTCCGCCGTAGAAAAAGCAGGCTACGGCATAAAAGAGGCTTTACCAAAAAACGAAAGATCTCAGGAAAGTGAATTTAAGGAATCAAAACAGATTTTAAAGCGTTTTATATTTTCCCTTATATTCCTTATTCCCTTAATGTATATCACAATGGGTCACGTTATGTGGGGTCTGCCTCTGCCCTTTTTAGCAGGAAATTATTTGGCGATTGCGTTATGTGAGATGCTTCTTGCAATAACAGTAATGATAATTAACCAAAAATTTTTCATAAACGGCTTTAAGGGAATCATTCACCGTTCGCCAAATATGGATACTCTCGTTGCTTTAGGTTCAGGTGCATCCTTTATATTTAGCCTTGTGCAAGTGTTTATGATGACTTTCTCACCTGCAAAAGAGCTTTTGCACGGTCTGTATTTTGAATCCGCGGCAATGATACTCACTCTTATCACTTTAGGAAAAATGCTGGAGGCACGCTCAAAGGGTAAAACGACAAATGCCTTAAAAGAGCTTATGGCACTTCAGCCTAAAACCGCAACCGTTATAAAGGATGGAAAAGAAGTTACCGTTCCCAGCGAAGAAGTTAACGTTAACGATATTTTCGTTGTGCGCCCCGGTGAGAGCTTTGCCGTTGACGGAGTGATCATTGAAGGCAACTGTGCTGTTGATGAATCAATTTTAACGGGAGAAAGCATCCCCGTTGATAAAATTTCGGGTGATACGGTTAAAAGCGCAACCATAAATAAATCCGGCTTTGTTAAATGCAGAGCCACAAAGGTTGGCAGCGAAACAACTCTTTCGCAGATAATAAAAATAGTAAGTGATGCAGTTTCAACAAAGGCGCCTATTGCCAAAATTGCCGATAAGGTTTCGGGAATCTTCGTACCTATAGTTCTTCTTATTGCGCTTATCACCTTTATTATATGGATGGTTATTGGCTCTGATATAGGATTTTCCTTATCCCGCGCCATATCGGTGCTTGTAATAAGCTGTCCCTGCGCGTTAGGTCTTGCAACGCCCGTAGCCATTATGGCAGGCAGCGGAATGGGCGCAAAAAACGGAATACTGTTTAAAGCGGCTGCTTCCCTCGAAAATCTTGGTAAGGTTAAAACCGTTGCTCTTGATAAAACAGGCACTATAACAAAAGGTGAGCCTGAGGTTACCGATATTATCGGTGAAGATTTATTGAAAATTGCATATGCTCTTGAGAAAAAAAGCGAGCATCCCATAGCAAAGGCTATAGTAAAAAAGGCCGAGGAAGAGAATATTCCTCTTTTAGAAAGCAATGATTTTAAGGTGTATGCAGGCTTTGGATTATCTGCCATAATAGACAATAAAACCTTTTATGGTGGAAACAAGGAATTTATTTTAAAGCACGCTGAAATTCCCGAAGAAGCTCTGTCCAGTGCCGAAAAGCTTTCCCTTGAGGGCAAGACCCCCGTATTTTTCGCAAAAGATAATGAGTTTATGGGCATAATTTCCGTTGCAGACACTATAAAAGAGGATTCAAAAGAAGCAATCTCTGCAATTAAAAATATGGGAATTGACGTTTATATGCTCACAGGTGACAATGAAATTACCGCATCTTATATAGCAAAGCAGGTTGGCATTGATAACGTTATTTCATCATTAAAGCCTGATGAAAAGGAATCAAAAATACGTGCTCTTAAAGAAAAAGGCTTGGTCGTTATGGTTGGTGACGGCATAAATGATGCCCCATCTCTTGTAAGCGCAGATATCGGCATTGCCATTGGCAAAGGAACTAATCTCGCCATTGAATCAGCTGATGTGGTACTTGTAAACAGCCATCTTACCGACGTTAAAAATGCGATAGAATTAAGCAGAAAGACGCTGAAAATCATCCATCAAAATCTGTTTTGGGCATTCTTCTATAATGCCGTTTGTATTCCCGTTGCGGCAGGTGCATTTGCTTTTCTGGGGCTAACCCTTTCCCCTATGCTGGGTGCGGCGGCAATGAGCTTATCAAGCTTTTGTGTTGTATCAAATGCCTTAAGGCTTAACTTATTTAAAACAAAAAGAAACGAGGTTAAAATTATGAAAAAGACTGTAGTAATTAAAGGTATGATGTGCCCTCACTGCGAGGCAAGAGTGAAAAAGCTTCTTGAAGGTATAAACGGTGTAACAGAAGCTGTTGTAAGCTTCAAGGATGGCACAGCAATTATAAATTCTGTTTCTCCAATTGATGACAACGAAATAAAGACTCTTATAACCAATGACGGCTATGAGGTAATTGAAATTAAATAGTTCAGGAAGATAAAAAACTCTTGCGATTTCTCGCAAGAGTTTTTCAGTCTGCTGACAAAGTCAGCAGGCTGCCAGAGTTCGAGAAACCCTTGCAAGCCAAGGCGCTGAACTTGCAAAAAAGGGAGTTTACACAGACGTAAATGACCGCATTTTGCAAGTGAAATGCAACGATGGAAACAAATCCCTGCAAAAATTTTGCAGGGATTTGTGTTT
>JAZNSH010000067.1:0-15613 GCA_045591115.1 Clostridia bacterium | reverse complement strand
GGTTTGAATAATGATACCATACATTTCCGAATAAATCAAGAAGAAATTATCATCGGGCAAACAAAAGATATTTTTGCTGGTTTTGCGTATGAATTCGAACCCTCACATAAATCACGGCGAAAGCCGTGTATATCATCAATTACGCAGGAATTGCATATCATCAAAACGAAGTTTTGTATATCATCATTGCGAAAAGAAATGCAGCCTGCGGCTGATGATATACACCTTCGGTGATGAGATGCACGCTTGCGCGTGATGATATACCATTGCTTTCGCAATGGATAAAAAATCGACAGGTCGAAACCTGTCGATTTTTGGCGGAGAGAGGGGGATTGCGCTCGTGCTTTGCACGCGCTACTTGCTCGTTGACCGTTGCTTTGCAACGGTACCCAACTCGCAATGCTCCGCTAAAAAACAGTTCACTGAACTGTTTTTCTTTACGCTCCGCACCCACCGTGTGGTTCGAATCCCCCACCACATTACTGATAAGAAAATGCACCACAAACGTGGTGCATTTTCTTATGGCGGAGAGAGGGGGTGCCTACGCCGTATGTGCGCGACCGTTCCGCTTGCTTTCGCAATACTTGCAGTACACGCTTCTTCCCTTTTGCGGTAACCCAAAAATTGCTACGGTCGCTTCCGCTTTATTCCTTGCAATTTTTGACCGCTGCAACGCAACATTTTCGCTTCATCGCCCACTGGGCGCGCTCAAATATTGCACCCACCGTGTGGTTCGAATCCCCCACCACATTACTGATAAAAAAATGCACCACAAACGTGGTGCATTTTCTTATGGAAGGGTCGCATAAAATCGAACCCCCAGCTGTATATGAGTGAACGCACGAGCATTTTTTCATCTCCTTACTCCATCCTTACTGTCTTTTCAATGCCACCTTTGAAGATGACGAGCAGTTCGTTTTTGGATACCACCTTGATGCAGTCGACGAGCTTTCTTGTTATGCTGTCATCGTAGTCGATTGGATGATTCTTCAGTACATCCAGCGTTCCAAGGACTTCGTTCATTCTTGCTTCGTTCGCATGGGCGGCAATCTGCTGTTCTTTCTTTGCGGCGATCCGCTTTTTGGTTTCCGCTATCTCCTGGGAGAGTGCGAGGAATTCTTCGCTGTTGGCATCGCTTTGCTTGGCTCGGTTCATTACCTCGGTGATGAGTTGATTGAGTCGGAGTTCGTCGGCTGCGAGACTGTTGTCATCGCTGCTGCCGTAATACATTCGGATGTGGGCTTGCAGGTTCTTGATGGCGAGTTGGCATCCGTTGTCGTTGACAATCTCTTGGATCGCTTCAACTATCGCTCTATGAAGGATTGTTTCCTCGATTGTCGGCGAGTCGGGACAGTATTTCGTGCCGTATTCCATTCGGCTGATGCACCGCCACACAGCTTTCTTCTTTCCGTTTTTGCTCCATACCGATCTGCGGTAGGCTGTTCCGCAGTTTCCGCAGATCAGCAATTCGGTGAGGGCGTATTTGCTTGAGTATTTGCCAAGCTCGGTTTTTACACCCGTCTGCCTTTTCTTTTTCAGACTGCCACGCCTTGCAAGCTCCATCTGTACTCTGTCGAACTTTTCTCTCGGTATGATAGCAGGATGGTTGTTTGTGACATAGTATTGAGGACGGTCGGTGTTCTTCTTGCTCTCCTTTGTGATGCAGTTGACGATATAGGTCTTGCAGAGGAGTGCATCGCCTTTGTACTTTTCGTTGGTGAGTATCGAGCGTATGGTGGACTCGCTCCACGTGGTCTTTCCGGTCGGCGAGAGTCTGCCTGCGGCTTCGAGCTTGTATTTGATGGTGCGGATGCTGTCGCCGTCGAGGAACCAGTCGTATATCATCACGACCGTTTCGGCTTCTTCGGGGACGATTTCGGGTTTACCATCTGCGCCTTTTCGATAGCCGAGGAAATTCTTGTAGCTGATGGCTACATTGCCTTTCTCGGCACTTTTTTGTTTGCCCCATTTCACGTTACCGCTTAGGGACTCGGACTCGGATTGAGCGAAGATGCCGTGCATACTGATATAAATCTCGCTCGTCATGTGCATGGTATTGAGACCTTCTTTTTCGAAGATCACGGGGATACCGAGTTGCTTTAGTTCTCTTACATAGTTGAGGCAGTCGACTGTATTTCTTGCAAATCGGCTGACCGATTTAGTGATGATCTGATCGATCTTACCTTTTCGGCACATCCTTATCATTCGCATGAAGTCTTTTCGCTTATCTGCCTGAGTGCCGGAGATACCTTCGTCTGCGAAGATTCCCACGAGTGACCATTCGGGATTACTCATGATCTTGTCGGTGTAAGCTGCCACCTGTGCTTCAAAGCTCAGTTCCTGTTCATCGGAGTCAGTGGATACTCGGCAGTAGGCTGCGGTTCGCAGTTGTCGTTTGACCGTTGGTGTTTGGTCGATAACGATGGTCGGTGGTATAACTCGGACGGTCTTTACTAACGGTTCAGCTACAGTCGGTGTCATAGTCGTTCTCCTTTCCGATTACCTGACCGTCTGTCATCTGTAATCTGATTTCTTCCGTTCCGTCGAGCATGACGGCGGATACTCGTTTTTTGATTTCCCGAATTAAAACGGGAGAGTGCGGTTTCATCTCTGTGAAATCCACGCTCTCCCGTCGCTTGATGTGTAGGGCTGCATATTGCAGAGCTGCACATTCGAATATTTTGTTTTTCAGTGTTTCAGCATCGACATCGAGACCTTGCAGGTCGTGGTCGATCTCATTGGTCAGTCGGCGTACCGCCGTCATGATTTCCTCAGACGGCTCAACCTCGGTTTCGTCTGCGGCTACAATCTTGATTCTCACCAATTCCCACAGGGCTTCGTCGCCTATAGCGTAGGTTGCTCTGCATTCGGGGTTGGAGCAGATATGCACCGTATTGTTTACCCATCTTGCATCGTATCGGCGATCGGTGGATGCTCCGCACTTTCCGCAGATGATCGGCACCACAGAGGAGGAGAATACCTTCTCTCGCTGATGTCCTTTCTGCGTATTGCGGGACTGCATGATCTCTTGCACCTTGTCGAAGGTTTCACGGTCGATAATGGGCGGATGGGTTTCCGTGCCGAGATAGGTCGGATCGGTCAGCATTCGCTGTACGCGGTTTTTGTTCCAGTTGTATTTGCCGGGGGCGTATTCCACCTTTTGCTCTGTCAGCTCGTCTGCCTTGCTCTTGAGGGATACTCCGGCGATGTAATCGGAGGCGGCTTGCCTGTACACGGCAATCTGCATCTCGCAGATCACGGTTTCTCCGTTTTTCATCATATATCCGAATTTCATTGGTGCTTGCACCTCCTTGTGTAGTATTGGGGCAGATATTCCGTAACCGTCAGCCCACCGTGCAGGTGTATTTTCAGTTCGGTATCGGATACCACCGTTGCGTTTTTAATGATGGCTCTAACGATATCTTCATCGTATTCGCTCATCTCGGTTTCCATATCTTCGAGCATATCTGCCAGTTCCCGAAGGGCGTTCAGCATATCGTCGGCTTCGTTTATGGCAAGTATTTCTCTGCGTTTGCTTCGCAGATGGAAGATCTTCTGTGACAGCTCGTTGTTCTGTGCGGCGAAGTCCGAGGGTTCGAGGATGCCTTGATTCAGCAGTTCTGCGATGACGAGGCTCTGTCGGCTCAGCACGGCGATTTCCTTGTCGATGGTGCTGAGCCTTATCGTCGTGCCGTTCACCTTGCTCTGCATGGCTTCAAGCCGTTCTATCATCGGGACGAGGATGTTATCTCTGCCTGCTCGGAGCTTGTTGATGGCAGTGATAAATGCCCGACACACATCTTCTTCTCGTACTGTGTATATGGTACAGTCTGTCTTACCGCTGTTTCGGTAAGCGCATCGCCACAGTACGTCTTTGGGCGTTACGATTCGGCGGTAGGAATGACCGCATTCCGAACATCGCAGAAGCTTTGACAGCGGATGCCCTCCGGTCTTTCTGTCCTTGATCTGTCGCTGTGCCATCAGTGCGAGGATGGCAGCTCGTTCTTCTCTTGTGAAGATGGCGGGTAAGCAGTTCTCCACGTAGTATTGAGGTTGAGATCCGTCGTTCTTAATTCTTCTCGGCGGATACTCGAAGGTGGTGATACTCTTTTGCAGAAGAGCGTCGCCTACGTAGCGTTCGTTGGTCAGCACGTATTTGACTGCCATTGCGTTCCACGGCTTTCCGCTTCTTCTCATTATGCCGTGGGCGTTGAGGTAGTTGGCGATCTTCTGCAAGCCCATGCCTGACAGGTACAGATCCTTGATCAGCCGTACTACTTGGGCTTCTTCCTCGTTGATGATCTCGGTTCCTCTGTTGATGAGGGTATAACCGTATGTGGCAACCGTGCCGAGGAAGTTGCCCGACTTCATGGCGTTGGTGTAGCTCCATCTCATGTTGTTTCCGTGGGAGATGGATTCGTCCTGTGCCTGTGTGCCGGACAGGGCGAGGATGACCTCACTGGTCATGTGGGCAGTGTCGATATGTTCTTTCTCGAAGCATATCGTAACACCGAGCTTTGACAGCAGTCTGACGGTTTGAAGGCAGTCGACGGTGTTTCTTGCGAATCGGCTGACCGACTTTGTGATGATGCGGTCGATCTTGCCTTTTTTGCAGTCTGCGATGAGCCGTTTGAAGTCCTCGCGCTTTGCCGTATCTCGGCCGCTGATGCCTTCGTCTGCGTAGATATCCACGAGGACGGCATCGTCGAGCTTTTCGATCATCTCGGTGTAGTATTTTACCTGTGCGGCGAAGGAGTGTTCCTGGTCGCTTGAATCGGTGGATACTCGGCAGTAAGCGGCGATTCGTATCTTCTTCGTTTCTTGCATCACGATTATGTTCGGGACTATTTTCGTTACCGTTCGTTGGGTTTGCTGCATACGGGTTTACCTCCTTTCGTTGTTCTTTTTCTCATGTCGTTGCTCCTTTCTGTTGTTCTGCCTTTCGGCAACACAACACATACCACAGGAGTTCAGACATATCCAGAGAGAATGGCGAGATTTTTCATTTAGGACACACTTTTTTCGAGTTGGTGTTGCATCTCTGCGATCTTACGGATGCCGAGGTATTCATCCTCGGTGATAATGCCTTTGTCGTATAAAAAACGAAGCAGTCCAAGCTCCCACGCCTGCACCGCTTCGGATACCGTTTGCTGTTGTCTTTCGGTCATATCAGCACCTCCTACATCTGAATGTGAGGACTCTCGTCGGGTTCTTCGTCCTCATCCGTGTCCTCGGTTTCGTCGTATCCGGCAAGTGCGCCGAAATCGTATCCAATAACTTCGCCGAGCTTACGTAACATGGAGTTGGGTTGTAAAGCTTGTTCGCCCTGATCGGCTGCTTTGAACTCAACGCCTTGTTTGGTGATATAGTCAAAGACCGCAAGTGCCTCCAACGGTTCACGGGATAGACAGGAGATTGACGGTGATAGAATATGCTTTACCGCATTCTCACTTAGGATGATATTTTGAATGGCGCCCATGCTCACGTCGCCTTTTCCTACGGCAACGGTTTCGCCCAGGATGCGATACCCCTGTTTCTCGCATTCATCACGGAATGCTATCCGCTGACGGTCGAAGGATTCAGGATCAGAAATGCTACCTTTACGGATGTAGATCCACGCAGGTTTGTCATCCGAGAGCTGCTCGGCATTGCCGACTCGAGCATATCCATATATTTTCTTTTCACTCATTACAGTAACACCTCCATATATTTGATTCCGAAGCTGGTGATAAGGGCTTTGTCTACTGCACCCATTGTTTTCTTATCAATCTTGCCGATGTACTCGTCAAGACGGGATTTATCGATGGTCCTGATCTGTTCGAGCAGGACGATGGATTCGCTTTTCATGCAGTCTGCCGTGAATGGCACATGGGTGGGTAGGTTTGCTTTTGTTTTTCTGCTTGTGATTGCCGCCACGATGGTGGTGGGGCTGTGTTTATTGCCGGTGTCGTTTTGCAGAATGAGGACAGGACGGATACCGCCTTGCTCACTGCCGACGATGGGACTTAAATCGGCGTAGTAGATCTCGCCTCGTTTAATATCTTTCATTGTTGGCCTCCGTTATAAGTAAAAAAGGCGGTCGAATGCTTTTGAGTGCAAACGACCGCCTTGTGTTGTTAGTATCAATCGTTTTGTGCTTTGCCGATATTCGATCCACGCCATCCCTCGGCTAACGGGAACACACCCACCGGTCATGCATTTGACCTCATTGGAATCTCACCACCCCCAGGATCGCTGCGGGGCGCTCTCATTGGTTGTGACGGCTCACGGTTCTGCTACCGCTTCAACGCTCGACCTATTGACTGAACGCAAGTATCTTTAATACCTCTGCCTGTCATCGCCTTCGTTACGGGTGCGCCGTACCGTCTGAGTCCTGAAGGCGACAGGTTCGTATCCAAAAGAAAAAGGGTGAAGCCTGCGCGTTCGCTCATGTGGCTTGCCGGTTTTGCCGACAGCAGAGGGAAAGTGGTCGGTGTGCTGTACTATTCACTTGTCAAGGAGCATCGGAGGCCTACAGAAAAAGCCCCCTCACTTTTCAAGCCGAAAAGGTGAAGGGGCTACAACCAAAAATTTTAATTTTCTATAAGTTTTTTTATTTTGGCGCAAATTTTAAGAATTCTCTTGCTGACTGCCTGCTGGCTGATACCAAGTTGCTCAGAGATTTCCGTCTGCGTTTTGTTCTCGTAGAAATGCGCCTTGATCAGCTTTTTTTCATCCTCCGGCAGTGTGGATATTACTAAACGGAGCTTGTCCAAGGTCGATTGCCACACCAATGCATCGGCAATGTCCTCGCCGGGATCGACAAGCACGTTCTCGCCGTTGAACTCGTCAGTAGTCATTGCATCATAGGAAACGTCGCCTCGTTCGGCGGCAGCTTCGGCAAGATATTTCTGTCTACGTCTTGCACGGTAGAAAGCAATGTAGTCCTTTGGGGTTACCTCCATGATCATTCCGTGTAAAGCGATAAATCTTTTCTTTTGATAGTCCTCGTCCGTTTCACGACGGTCGAGGTGTTCCTGGAGAGAAATCTCTTGATATTCTCCATCAGTAAGTACAAATACCTTTCTCGGTGTAAAGTTTTTCACCGTATATACCTCCAATCAATCGTTTTTGAAAAATGTTCAAAACGACTGATCGGGAGGATCGCGGCATCCTACGCTTTGGGTTCTCGTAAACATAAAAATCCTTTCCGCTTTCAGGCAGAAAGGATGCAATAGAAAAAGGGCATAACAATACAGCCTAAAAGCTGTTTGTCATGCCCTAACTCGAAAGTCCTCGTTCTCACCGTTTAAGGTGGATGCAGGCTCTTTTCCGGCTTGCTATACTGGATTGATCCAGCGTGTCCGGCGGTTGAACTATGTACGAAACATAATTATTGATTTATTCTTTTGGGAGGTGGATCATAAACCTATGACCGCATTTGGGACACTTCAGTATGATTTTACTGCTTGTCCTTCCGATGTGATCGGGTTTTAATGCGATCACCGTTGCTCGCTCTCCGGCGGGTTTGTCGCAGAGCCGACCTTTCTTGCATGAGGGACATCTTACAAAATCGCTCTTGATGTCGCTCGACTCATATATCTGCTCGATAATAAGCATTCCGATCACTTCCTTTGTCTTGAATTTAGGGATAATCGTTCGACCTTTCCCGATAAAACTGACCTTGTTTTTCACAGATCCACCTCGCACTTTTTCCTCTTTGCGATAAAAAGTCAGCGATATCAGTATAATTCGATCATATCCTCGCCTTTATTATACAAATAATGCACCGTAAAATTTGTTAGATTATGTCCTCAGAAATGACATTTTTTTCGACTTTTCCCTGATATAATCAAGCGAGTGCTTTTTGCGTTCAGTAAAAACTGAACACTATGGGTAAAAAAAGCCGTTTTATCGGCTTTATATCAGATGGTGATGGCGCAGTCGAATTTCCATTGCCTGTTTTGATACACCAAACTGCGTTGCCAACTGCAAAACACGATCATCACCCGATGAGCGATAAAACGCCTTTTTAACTTGGCACATGGGAAGCAGTAATGCACTTCCGAGCATATCTGCCTGCCGTTCTATATATTTGTCCGCGTCGGAGCTTTTCGAGATGCTCTTTGCCATAGCGGCGGTATCTCCGGTTCCCGAATAGAGTTCCTGGTGTATCAGCCAATGAGCAAGCTCATGAGCTGCGGTGAAACGGAGCCGGCCTTGGGTTCTGCATCGGAGCAGGCTGGCATCCAGTATAATTGTACCTCTCTCTACAAAGATCAGCTCATACCGCTTTTCGTCCATATTGTAGATGGGAACGTAGTCATCATCGAATACGGTTTCTCCGAGGATTCTGCCGTTCTTGCGGATATATTGAAACTCCAACGACAAGCCCATGCTTTCGATGATATCCTCAATGGGAACGGATTTTGCTTCATAGCCAAGTATGAGGCTGGCGTCGTAGTTCTTCAGCGTGTTCCTGGCTATGGCTTCAATCAGCTCCGGTCTGATATATTTAACTTCGGTCATTATTTGCCCTCCTGAATCTTCCTCCTGCGTTCCTCTAAATGGGCAATGAACTCTTGCCATTCCTCATCGGTGGCATCTACATCCTTTGCCGTTCGCAGTGCAACTCGGACAATGTCCTTGTCCATTATGTATTCCGGCAGATCTTGCGAGACCGTCATGTTGCTCTTGGCTTTGGCAGCAAGGTCATAGAGCATTGCGGTGTCGGTATCGTTCAGAAGGAGTAATCTTGCCATAGTAGAAACGACTTCGTCTTTCGGGGCGGGCATACGGTCGTTTTCAAGGTTCGAGAGGTAAACCGGCGATATTCCAATCTGATCTGCAAATTTTCTCAGAGAGATATCTCTCTGCTGTCTTTTTTCTTTAATGAATGTTCCAAAAGTATGACTGATCTTCATGGAGACACTCCTTTCCTTTAGCCGTTCAGTTTTAACTGAACATCGTATGCATATTATAATCGAACATCTGTTTTATTGCAATAGGTTTTCGGAAGATTGAAAAAAGGTGGGCGTATTTGCACCCACCTTTTTGCGTTATCTGTTTTTGAGAGCTTCGTTGAGCCGTCGCTCGTATTCATCTCGAATTGCCTTCGGCTCTATGATCTTCATCTTGCCGCCGTATGTAAACACCCACGAGTAGAAGGTGGCGCTTGCGGAGATCTCAGCCACGACAGAGAAGGAATTATCGTCATGGAGATGTGTTTCCACGTCCTCACCGAAACGGTCTACAATCGCTTTCATAAGGCTGTTATCGCACAAGAGTTTCACCTTGCACGGTTTGCCTTCGTACATCATAAAGACTCGTTCGCAGTAGTCGCTGATGTCATAATCTTCCGGGCGTGGATGATAGGCTACCACCGACAGCTTCGGCTGATGCATCCGATCCACACGGAACTTGACGATCTTGCTGTGTTTCTGCGACCATCCGAATATGTAATAGCAGTCGTTGTTCCACACCAGGTCATACGGCGAAAAGCGATACAAATAGCCGTCGTGCTTCAACTCTTTCTTCTTTCTTGCCGTGTATTCGGTGTATTGGAACTCCACGGCAGTTTCCGATTGTATTGCAGCCTGGAGCAGATCCACTGTGTAGTTGACGGTTTCGTTCGTGGTCTTTGCTTTACCTTCCACATAGAGGCGTCGCTTGAGCTGCTCTGCTTGATGCGGACTTGCCAATGACGAGACCTTCTCAATGAGAGCCACGCTCTTGCTCTCCGAGATAAATTTCGCCGCCTGGATCGCATCTACGATCATCTTCAGCTCGGCAAGCTCCAACGCACGGCTGCCGATGAAATATTGGTTCTGTCGGCTCTTATTGCAGACAATGTCAAAGCCGCTGTCCTGGAGATCAGCAAGATCCGAGGCAACCGTCTTTCGGTTTGTATGGATTCCGCATTCTTCGAGATGTGCAAGAATATCCGTTATGATTGCAGGATGCTCCTCATCGGTGTGATCCCACAGATATTTTAGTATGTGTAGCGGTCTGTTTTTGTCTGCCATACAATTGATGCCTCCAAGTATGATCCTTGTACTTTTTATTATATCACTTTTTGGCTTTTTTCGCAATGCTTGCGGTTGGATTCTCCGTGTGGTTGCTCATATATGTATTTCGGAATCTCTCTGTTTTCCCGATATTTTTCTTATGAACGCAACGGCGATGGCCATCTTCGCCACCGCCGATAGTTTTTAAGTCATGACGGGCAAAAACGTCACGTTCAGCTCGCTTGCGCTTTTCTTTGATACGATGATTTCCACCGGATTATTAACTGCCCATTCGGGATCGGTATCCGCTTTGGATTTCCATCGTTCATAATGTGCAGTTGCGCCGTCAAAAAGCAATTCTTCAGCTTCTTTCCGAGCTTCGGCTGCTTCCTCAATATTGTCATATACGCCGAGGTAGTATGCTTTTTTCTGAAACACGATCTTTGCCACATACTTGCCCTTAATAAGGTACACGCCACGATAGCCGGTGGTATTATCATTGGGGACTTTTTTGCTGCGAATCATATCAAGCGATGTACCGTTTACGTGGGTTAAGTAAGTAGATAGGCTTTGTTCATGCTCACGTCGCTGACAACCGCAGCTCTGCATCCCGCTATACATCAGCCAGTTATATGGGATGTCCACCTCGTTTCCGCACTCACACTTGCAATGCCAAACGACACCACCCTTGCGATCACGGTCTTTAAGAGGATATTTTGCTGTTAACCGTCCGAACTGTCGGTCGGTAATATCTACAGAGTAATACTGAGGGTCTGCCTTGCAGCCACAATGCGTTTTTCTGCCGGTCACAAGCAGCGAGGCGAGAACGTCTATCTCATTGCCGCAGGAGCATCTGCAATGCCACCATACACCGCCACGAGCATCCTTTGGATGATCCTTGGCTATATTCAGCACTTCAAGCTCACCGAAGGTCTTGCCGTGCAGATCGTATGCATTGGCTTTGGCGCTGTTTATCCGTGTCAAGCATCCGCAGCTCTTGGTTCCACCGTGAAGCAAACTGCGCTCCAATATGTATTTCTCTGTACCACAATCACAGAGACACAACCACTTGCGTTCCTGACGGTTGCGGGTATTCCTTATCGTGATATAATCTCCAATCACAGTCAACTGCCCGAAACGCTGGTTTTTCAGATCTTTAACCTTATTCATTCGCGGCTCCGACCTTTTCAAGGAACGCTCCATACAGATCTTCCTCTGCACGTTGCCGTGCTTTAATGGCATCCTCTATATTCTTGTACGTTCCTAAATAATATCTCTTTCTTTGGAAGATGATCTGCGCTCGGTATCGGTCGAACTTGGATTCATAATAGATTCCACGGTATCCGCTTGTATTGGCAGCACTGGGAGTCATATCCCTGATCTTTGCAAGCTGCGTTCCCTCTACGAAACCTGCGGACTTCCGCGCGATTTCCGCTGCAAATTTGCCTTGGCAATCCTGGCACATACTTTCGTCGGGATTGGTAAGAGTATCCGTTGCCTTATAAGTGATATTGCCGCATTCGCAACGACACTCCCACATGGGCGTTGTTCGAGCACCACGAGGGTTTCTTTTGTCGGAGCGTCCGACCACAGTAAGCCGACCGAATACTTTCCCCGTTAGGTCGGGAGACTTCTTGCATCCGCAGTTCGTTGATCTACCGCTGTTAAGATTTCCGCTTGTGGCGATATGCTCACCGCCGCAGTCGCACTTGCAAAGCCATCTGCGCTGGCCACGTGCGGTAGATGGTAGTTGTGCTACAACCGTTAGTTTTCCAAATCGTTTCCCAATAAGTGATGGAAATTCTCTCATTTTTATCCGTCCTTTATAAAAAACCATTCCGACACATACGGCAACGGAATGGCTTTTCGATCACCGATTGACGGTATCGTCTATTTCTTATTATTTTCTTTACGGCTGAGTTCTACGGCACGGAGAATTTTGGCATGGGATAGAGTTTCCCGTTCCGTTGCCTCACGTTGTTTCTTGGCACACTCAGCGCAGACCTGACCAAGCCCGACCTCGTAATTTTCACGCCAATCTATCGGCATAGAAACGGGAATGCAGGTCACTTGACCGCACAAGATGCACCTTTCGTATTCTTCTTTTATGGGAGCTTCGCTCACGCTGCCGACCTCCTTTTTAGAAGGATGACAGGGTGTACCCCCCCCCGAAAAATTGGGATATTCTGGTAAATATACCGTTTTGCTTATCTTTTTTAGCCATATATGTTCGCTACTTTCTGATTTTGCTGTTTTGTGAATGACAGCCCACCCAACAGGGGATGGGCTGTCTTAACGTTAAATTCTGCTGCGTTTTCTGTCGTAAACCGTAAGGGCTACAAGTGCAGATCCACTGACGATCATCAAAATGAACCACAGCGTGAGGTTGGAGTTATCTCCGGTCGGAGGTGCATCGGGAATCTCGGCATTGTAGGTGTTCTCAAACGTTGCGCTCAATGCAGTCACGCTCTTGCCGTCCATCGTAAGAGCTGCGACCAATTCGTTATTCTCGTTCAAAGTCACCGCAATGGTGATCTTATGCACGTCGGTATCGTAGGTCATTCCGGCAAAGCCCTGGTTGGTTTCAGAAAGCTCGTAAGTATAGGTCTTGCCGATATCTGCCTTTGTAAAGGTCAAAGAGAAGGAAGATTTACCATCATCTGCAGAAGTTGCTCCCAAGCCTTCGGAGGTTTCGGTGTTCTTCAGCACAAATTGGAAACCGCCTTTTCCGTGGGTAGCTTCGCCGACGTTGTTGATGATCTTATCAATGCCGATCTGCACGGTGATGGGATCGGGATCGGGGACAACGGGAGGAACAAAGGTATTGTTGAACGTCACGGTAACTGCGTAGCCATCGTTTGTTTTGGTCACGGCTGCATTCTCGGTGCCTGCGACGGTGTTAATCTCCAGCTTGCCGTCCATGTCCACGTCGGTCACCTTAACGGTAAAGTGGTTGACGGTCTTGTCGTAGTCCACATTTGCCAGTGTTCCCACAATCTCGCTCATGCGGAAGGTGTATGTACCGACCTTATCAAAGGTCAGAGCCTGGAACGCATCGATGAAATCAAACTTGCTGAAATCGGCGTTTTCTGCATTATAGGTTACGGTCTGCTCGTCGAGCTTGGTCCAGTTCTCTCCGTCCTTCTGTTCCAGTACGAAGGAGAAGCTGTCACCGACCTGCCACTGGCGGCCTTCCAAGACCTTGACACCGCTGACGGTGACGTTGCTCGGCTTCACTGCATCGGGAGTGTAGGTGTTTACGAAACTGATGCTTGCCGCGCCGTCTGCTCCCACGGTTACCGTCTTGGTTGCGTCGCCCTTCACAGCAAAGCCGTCGAGGGTGGTCATTTTCTCGGTTACCTTTACAACCGTTCCTTCTTCAAGACCTTCAATGCCAAAGGTTGCATCGGGCTTGATGGTAACACTCAACGTGCCGCTTGCATCGGCGGTCATTTCTCCGGCTGTCGTATTCAGTTTTGCGCCTGCATAATAGGAGCCAAGCTCGACGTTGAAGTCGAAGTGGATATTGTCGGGGATGGCATAATCATCACCCAGGGGATGCTCTACCGTCTTGCTGATCGCCAGACCGCTTACGCCTGTCGTGCCGGGGACGAATACGTTGGTGATCGGGTCTGTTTTCGTCACGATATAGCAGTAAGTGGTACCGATCGTTGAAGTGATCAGCATCACAAGCGACAGCAGCATCGCTATTCTTCTTATTATTTTGCCTGTTCTCAAAATTATCTGCCTCCTGTGTTAAGGAACTATATATCAATCATCCGTTGTCGGTAATCAAAAGATACAAACGCATTTGTATCCTTTGATTGCCGCCCACTCCCCACGGAGAGGAGTGGGTGGACTTTATGAAGACAAGACTAAATCAAATTATTCAGCAACCACGGTGTACCAGACATCACCGTTTGCCTGAGCTTCGGAAACGACCTTGTAGCCTTCCATAACTCTGATATTGCCAGGATCGTCACCGCCGGTGGAAGGATCAAAGTTTACGAAGGTTCCGCCGTAAATATTGATAAAACCGGTGCTACGGTTAGCGTTCGCAACATTAACGGGACGGTTTTCCCAACCGGTATTGTGGAAGAAGCCGCCGTAGATGTCGATGACACCACCGCTGGAATAGATCAGCTCTTCGTCATCACTGCCACTGGAAGTGAATTTTCCTCCGTTGATCGTAACCTTGGCATTGTTGCCTGCCCATACAGGAACACCGGAAACAGCGTGATATTCGCCGCCGTTAATAACGATCTCGCTGGGGCCTTGTGCGTAGAAGATGCTCACATGGCCTGCCGTATTTTCAGAGTAGATAGAGCCGCCTTCACCATTAACGGTCAATTTTCCGTTATAAGCCGTTGTAAAGAGGTAGGTATAACCGGTATTATTACCATTTTGGTAAGCGGTATCGTGGTTTACCGTATGTCCGTTGAGGTCGAACGTAACGTCAGTGCCTGCCGCTCTAAGAGCATACTCTCTGTTCGAGGACCAGTGGTTATCTGCATCAGCGGTATTAATATCCGAGTTTAAAATAACCGAACCGCTTTTTCCGGACTGGTCAAATGCACTAAAGGCATCATAAGCTTCGTCTGCAGATGCAACAACAACGGGGATCGCAATGCCGCCGAACCACTCGGCAGCCTTATCCGCGGACTTACCGAAAGCGGTATCGAGAGCAGTCTTTGCATCAGCAAAACCGGCAGTCTGAACAGCCTGAGAAAGAACGAGGATATCGAGGACGCCGTTTCCATTGCCGTCGATGGCAACCATATCTTCGTTGGTAGCATTGTGCTTCAGATAAATCTGGCAAAGGCTGGGATATGTAGTATCGCCTGCAGGCAGAACGCCGTTTACGTGGCGGTTCACGTCGGAAGCGCCGCGGTAGATGTATTCAACAACTCTGTAAGAATTGCCGTCAATTTCGATGGTACCTGCGGAAGCAGCAATCCAGGGCTGGGCACCGGTTTCATCAGCAGTCTGAGCGCGGGCAGAAGTCATGATCTTCTTTCCGTCGGAAGAACCGATTTCGATCGCAACGAGGGTGCGAACGTAAGCGGAGGTCTTTCCGGTGTTTTCAACGGTAACGAACTTATCCTGCGCATTCTTGCCTGCAAACACCTGCATAAAGCCGTAGGAATCGACCTGAGTCATACGGACGATAGTGCTGTCCCAGCCGGCATAAGCGGGGCTGTTGCCGGGCTCGTTAGGATCGCCGACGATGGGATACAGAGGCTTGCCCTGAGTGAAGTCCTTCAGCACATAGCTGGTTACACCGTCGATCTCTTTGTTTTCATAAGAACCATCGGTGTTGGTCGCACGCTCATACTCGTGCTGCTCGATCTTTACGTTGCCGAGGGTCATGACGTTGACGTCGCTATCGGTATCCTGTAAGTATGCAATGGTGCCGCCGATAGCAAGCGCGGCAACAAGCACGTATGCGGTACACATTAAGAGTACCTTTTTCATTTTTGACATATATGTATGCCTCCTTTTGATATTTGCCTGCATTTAAGTCTTAACTTTCCTTCGATAATGCAGGCTTTATATCGAAGGGAGTTCTTGCCTTTCGGCAATCAAAAGGTACAAGACTCGCTTATGCCCTTTGATTACCGCCCATC
>JAZNSH010000066.1:0-24275 GCA_045591115.1 Clostridia bacterium | reverse complement strand
CACAAGTGCGCAAAACCTGTTTGGCTTCGCTGTGCTTCCTTTGCCCCAAAAAGCAATTCTGCTTTTCGGGGACCACCTCTAAGCGCCTTCGCAATTAAACACGCGCGCCTTGGCTTGCAAGGGTTTCTCGAACTCTGGCAGTCTGCTGCCTTTGTCAGCAGACTTAAAAAAAAAACACCGCAAATGCGGTGTTTTTTATTGTAACTATTAAAGTCCGTATCTCTTCTTGAACTTGTCAACACGGCCTGCAGAGTCAACGAGCTTCTGCTTACCTGTATAGAAAGGATGGCACTTTGAGCAAATTTCTACTGAAAGAGAATCTTTAACTGAGCCTGTTTCGAATGTTTCACCACAAGCGCACTTTACTGTTACCTTTTTGTAATCCGGATGTATACCCTGTTTCATAGTATCACCTCATTTTCTTTTCCGAAATATTAAGCATTAGTATTATACATACAAAATAATATTGTGTCAAATGATTTTTTTAAATTTCTACATTTATCGCTTGTCCCTGCTCATCAGAAGCGAAAGCCGCCTCCATTACGCACATAACTCTGCGCACTTCGGGGAGCTTAATGAAGCTTTCTTCGCCCTTTTCAAGCACTGCACAAACGTTGCGATAGAAGTTGTGAACGTCACTTTTGGGAATATCAATATCGTATTCATCAAGCGTAAGCTCATCTCTGGGAGCCATAGTTTTCGTTATACCTGCGGCATTCTGAACGGGAGTAACGTCCTTTTCCTGCCATGCCTTTAACTTGGCAACGTGACATTTATGCTGCCAATCCTCGATCTTTGCACTGCCCTTTTCAGCCTGCATATAAAAACGGGGAAGAGGCAAGAAGTTATATGTGCCAACCTCAACAAGAGCAGTTGCACCGTCCTCAAAAAGAAGGTGAAGCTTAAAGCCGTCATCAACCTCTTTGTTAGTATAGTGACTGCAGGTGCAGTAAACGCGGACGATCTTCTGCTTAAAAAGCTGAAGCATCTGGTCGATAAGATGCACGCCCCAGTCAAGGATCATTCCGCCACCGTGCTCTTTTTCACAGCGCCAATCGCTGGGGATACCACGTGAGCCGTGGATCCTTGATTCAATGCACAAGGGCTTTCCGATCTCACCGCTATTAACGATCTGTTTCATTGCTAAAAAGTCAACATCCCAACGTCTGTTTTGGTGAACGGTAAAATACTTATTGTATTTTTTTGAAGCCTCGATCATTTCGTCAAGAGCCTTGACACTCATTTCAACGGGCTTTTCACAGATAACGTTTTTGCCTGCCTTCATAGCCTCAATAACAAGGTTTTTGTGAAGATCGTTGGGTGTTGCAACTACAACAACGTCAACTGTAGGATCAGCAAAAATTGCCTCATTTGATTCATAAACCTTTATTCCGTTATTTTTTGCGGCTTCACGGCGAATCTCACGGATATCATAAGTGCCTGCTAAAGTGCAAACGTCACTTTTAAGAATCTGCGTGCAATGCCACGCACCCTGACCGCCGTAACCGATAACTGCTATGTTTTTCATAATAAAATCCTCGCTTAATCTATTGTTCTGTTAGTAGTATAGTACACTTTGTTGCCCTTTTCAAGACAAATATTGTTATAATGATTGATAAATGTTGAAATAATTCTTATTTCAACGAAAAACCGTCTTAACGGTTTTTAAATCAATCAAATATAATGATATTTGATTGATGTTTAACATCCTTGAAATGGAGGTTGACAAATTTTTGTTCAAAAATTTGAAACCAAATCAGAGATTTGGCGTGGAAACTGTATCTTAATACTGTTTCCACCCTCAACAACCATTATCTTTTCACAAGAGTTGAGCCTTCGGGGGAGTCCTTAATATCATAGCCTGCGGCGTTGATCTCGTCGCGGAGCTTATCTGATAATGCCCAGTTCTTCTCTTTTCTTGCCTGAGTACGTTCTGCAAGCTTATTTAAAAGCTCTTCAGGAATATCTTCCTTTGTTTCCATAGGAACGTAACCCTTTTCAAGATCAAGACCCAACACCTTATCCATTTTAATGGCAGTATCGTAAATTTCCTTGCCTTGCTTGCCTGAGCGAAGAAGATTCCATAAAATACCCAATGCCTTAGGCACGTTAAGATCATCGCTGGCGGCTTCACAGAAAGCAGAATATGCTTCATCGCACATTGCCTTAAGGCTTTCATCGCTTTCAGCATTCTTGTTGGCAGTAACTGCTTCTAAAAGACGGATATATGCCTTTTGTGATGCCTTAATAGCATCCCAGGTAAAGTTGATCTTGTTTCTGTAATGAGCATTTAAGCAGAAATATCTGAAGGTAAGGGGCATAATGCCTGCCTTTTTAAGATCTTCAACGGTATAGGTGTTGCCCAAACTCTTGCTCATTTTGCCGTTATCAACCATCATAAACTCGCCGTGCATCCAATAATTAACTGCAGGATGTCCTAAAAGTGCATTTGACTGTGCAATTTCATTTTCGTGATGAACGGGAATATGATCAACACCGCCGGTGTGAATATCAAATGTATCGCCCAAATATTTTCTGCCCATAGCTGAGCATTCAATGTGCCAACCGGGATAACCCATACCCCAGGGGCTTTCCCACTGCTGAAGATGCTCCTTGGGAGCCTTCTTCCAAACGGCGAAATCGGCAGGGTGCTTTTTCTGATCGTTAACCTCAACACGGGCGCCTGCAAGCTGTTCATCAAGGTCTAACTTTGAAAGAGCACCGTACTTGCCGTACTTAACGATATCAAAATAGATACCGTCATCAGTTTCGTAAGCAAAGCCTTTTTCTTCAAGACCTTTTACAAAGTCGATCATTTCCTGAATGTGATCCGTTGCCTTGGGAACGATTTCAGGCAAGGTGATATTTAACTGATTAACATCATCCTTAAACACCGAGGTATAATATGCGGCAATTTCAAGGGGAGATTTCTTCTGCTGTTTTGCAGCCTTTTCCATCTTATCCTCACCTTCATCGGCATCGGAAGTAAGGTGGCCAACGTCAGTAATATTCATTACGCCCAAAAGCTTATAGCCGTTTAAGGTAAGCACGCGCCTTAAAAGATCCATAAACACATAGGTGCGTAAGTTTCCGATATGGGCAAAGTTATATACGGTAGGACCGCAGGAATACATCCTTACCTCACCCTCGTGGATAGTTTTTAATTCTTCTTTTTTGTTTGTAAGTGTGTTGTAAACTAACATATAATACTCCAAAATAAATTTATTATATTATTATACAACATTAAATGCGCTCGCGCAACTGTTTTATGCAAAAAATAAGTATAAGAATCTTGTCTTTTTCATATTTTTATTCAGGTGATGAGCTTTGAAAAAGAGATTGTTTTTTAATATGGGCGTTCTTGCATTAAGTAATATTATGGTGCGCTTCATCGGAATGGCCTATAAGGTTTGGCTTGCAAAAGAAATATCGCCTGTGGCTTTAGGCATCTATCAGCTTGCAATGAGTGTGTACTCGGTATTCATCACGCCCATTGCTTCAGGCTTGCCTAACGCAACAAGCCGTCTTTCTGCCAAATATCTAAAGGAAAAAAAAGAAAAGAACGTTCTGGCATCGGCAATAAAAATAGCAATTTATCCGATGGCTTTATCTGCACTGATTCTGCTTGCGGGAAACAATATTATTGCAGGAACGTTTTTACATAATAAAAATGCGGGCAACGTTATTCTTGCCCTTATCCCTGCAGTAACCTTTGGCGCGTTGGCGGCGTTGCCCTGCGGATATCTTCACGCTAAAGGCAAAACATATCTTTCCGCCATTTTTGAGATCGTTGAGCAAGTAGGAAAAATCGCCTTTGTGTTTGTTCTTATAAAGCTTTTTAAGGGTTCAAGTGATGAAAATCAGGCAATGCTTCCTGTGCTTGCGGTGAGCTTTGGCGGAGTTCTTTCCTTTTTTATGCACTTCCTTGCAGTTAAAAAGATAGATTTAAAAAAGCGAGGCTACGAAAAAGAGATTCTTGCAAACGCACTTCCGCCAACCTTTGCTCGCCTTTCAACCTCCCTTTTGCACTTAGGAACAACAACTATTTTGCCTATTGGTCTTATGGCTTACGGCTTGACTAAAGAGGCAGCGTTATCTCAATACGGAATCTTAACCTCAATGGCATATCCCGTGGTGTTCGTGCCGATGACGGTTATCGGCGCGCTTTGCGTAGTTTTTCTGCCTGAGATCGCCAAAAATCTCGATAATAAAAAGATAATAAAAAGAAAATTTATTCAGGCATTTTTCATATCTCTTTCGGTAACGGTTGCCTTTTCAGTGATCCTTTTCTTGTTTGCACCGTGGTTTTCCATTAAATTCTTCCACCAGCCACTTGCAGGCAGATTTATGGTAATGCTTATTCCGTCAGTTATATTTTTAGGACTTTCTCAGGTTTCAAGAACGACATTGAACGGACTTGGCAAACAAAAAACACTGATGGTAACAAGCGTTATTGACGGCTCCTTGGGACTTCTTCTAACGTATATCCTCGTGTGGCGCTTCGGCATCTACGGCTTTGTTTTAGGAAACTGCATCCAGGATCTTCTGGCATTTATAATAAATTTTTCCTTGTGCTTACACTACATAAAAAAATCCCGATAGGTTTTGACACTTGCGTATGTAAAAAATCTGTTTTGTTATGGAATAATACCACTTTTTTATATGCGAATATTGCAAAAGTTCCTTTTTTATGCTATTTTAACACTAATGAAAATTTTTTAGGAGCAGACAAATGACTAAAAATACAAACATAAATTGGATAACAACAATAAGCGATAGAAAAGATGAATGGATAGAATATTCCAAAAACTTTTTTATCGAAAAGGAAGTTGAAAATGCGGTAATTCGGTTTGAATCGGATTCAGTTTGTGCCATATTTATAAATGATCAATTCATAGTAAGCTCAACGGGCAGAACTCCTGAAAGAGTTAACTGCCATCAGGTTTATTCATTTATCAAAAAAGGTGAAAACAATATTAAAATTCTTCTTGGCGGCCATTATTTTCAGGGGTTCGGTCTTAACACAAGACAGATGCGCGGGTATTGGATGAATCAGGCGGCAATGGAATTAGCAGTTTCTTTTTCTGATGGAACAGATTTAAAGATAGTTACCGATAAAACCTGGGGCGAAAAGGCTACGGAAACTATGCAGATAACGGAAAAAGAATATAATTTAACGTGGAAAAATGCACTTTGTTGGCCTGAAAAAAAGGATGTAAAAATCCCCGATGAAGTATTAAAGGTTGCGGGGGAAGAATACGAAAATTATATACAGAATAAGTGCGATGACTTTATAGATTATGAAAAAATAGTTGAAACGGATATGTCCGTTAATGATGGGGTAATTTCCTCAACTGCCAATGAAAACTATATTATCCTTGATTTCGGAAAAACTGTTGTTGGATACGTTGAAATTAATTTTAACAGTAATTTAAAAGTTGATGTTTACAGCCTTTTTGACCTTACTGAACAGTTGACGGATTTCAATCTTTCGGGCGATTGGGCATATAACGTTGAGAGGCTCAGAACAAAGGATGTAATGTCAGGCGGATTTTACAGAAACTACCGCCGCAGAGCATTCAGATATCTTAAGCTCGCCTTTAATGGACAATTAAAAATAAATTCAATAAAAGTTCGGCCTTGTATGTTTCCGCAGAATAAAAAAGGATGGTTTAATTGCTCGGATAGATTGCTTAACCAAATATGGGAAACGGGTAAATACACTTTCCATCTTATAAAACAGCAAGAATATGAAAGCTGCCCAAGATGTGAAATGCTTTTCTTTGCAGGAGATGGCGTAATAGACGCTTCCATCGATAATTATGTTTTCGGTGATTGCAGAATGCTTAACACCTCTTTAAGCTTAAGGCACGAAGAAAAGGCAGCAGGCATTTCAACAGTGGATAGTTTCAACCGCACGGTATGGCAGTGGGATTATCTTGCCTGGCGAATAATTTCGGTTTATGAATATTTTTGCAGATATGGTGAAAAAAGCTTTCTGGAAGAGCATTATGATGAGATCGTAACCAATATTTTATGGCTTACAGAACGAATGAATAATAATAACTTGTTGTTTCAGACACCTGCTTTTCATTCAACCTTCAGTTCAACTTTGATTCAGGTTGACTGGGCGTGCTCCATTCATCGATTAGGCGAAAACGTTTTTTTGAACTGTCTTTTATATAAGAGTCTGCTTTGTATGAGCGAGCTTGCAAAAGCAATGAACGATAAACGCACAAAAGAGTGGGGGGAGCTTGCGGAAAAGGTAAAAGATGCAGTAAATACACGACTTTTTGATAAAGAAAAGGAAGCCTATATTGACGGATTGGATGATGCTATTTGTCAGGATTCTAATGTTTTGGCAGTGTTCTTTGGAATAGCAGATGAAGAGAGAAGCGAGAAAGTTTTAAGAACGTTAAAAGAGAAACTGTGGTCGGAATACGGCTCACAAATGGCGGACAAGCTTTTTAAAAACGGAACTCTTCGTGGCGGAAGCACTACGATTTCACCAACAATGTGTGCCTTTGAGGCTGAAGCGCGGTTTAAGGCGGAAAAACCTCTTGAGGGCATAACACTTATTCGCAACACATGGGGAGCAATGCTGAAAAAAGGCGCAACCACATTCTGGGAATTTAATCCCAATAATGCTACTGATAAGTGGGGGCATTCAGTTTGCCACGGATGGTCGGCAGGGTGCACATATCTTTTAAGCGCATATGTTCTTGGTATTCGTTTCGAAAATGAAAAAATCATTTTTGCGCCAAGACCTTGTGATTTAGAGGAAATGACGGGCGTTGTGCCAACAGAAAAAGGCTTTATTGCCGCAAAACTTAAAGATAAGACTTTTTCGTTGGCAGTACCTAAAAATTTTGAAGTCCTTTGTGATATTCCTGAAAAATATAAAGTGGAGATAATTAAATATTAAGGAGTTTTTATGCATTCTGTAAAATTTGAAAACAGTAAAAATGATTGGAAAAATGCGTTGCCTTTGGGCAATGGCGTTTTAGGTGCAATGGCATATTATGATGGCGCTTTGCATCTTCCGATAAATCACTATGAGGTTTATTATAATAAATCCGATAGCGTTCTTCCTGAGGACATTCTGAAAAAATTGCCCATTGAAAAGAATCCGGGCGAGGGAATAAAATATCATAGCGCCCGTGCTGATAGAAATCAGCCTAAAGACGGTGAACCCTTTTTATATTATCGTTTGGATAAAGCAAAAGAAAACAGATATTTTGTTGGCGGATTTGATGGCAGTTATCCGCAGACGGGTGAACTTGATTTTGAGTTTTCAAAAGAAGATGAAAAGACTCTTCTTGAACTCAATGTTGAAAATGCAATCGTTAATTTTAAAAAAGGTAAAACTGATACAAAAATCCGCATTTTAAGAAAGGATTTAATTTTAACCGAGGTTGAAAATGCTGAAAATCTTTTAAAAATCCATATGGTTTTTGAAAAACAGCGTAGCCGTGATTTGCCTCAAATTACTTATAAACAAATTGATGAAACGGTTTTTGCATATACCGTTACGATGGCACTTTCAGAAGAAAAGAACTTCTCTTTTGCAGGAGTTATAAAGTTAATTGGCGCTCTTGGAGAACTTGAAGATAATAAAATAATTCTTAAAAATAAGAGCGATTCCGTTAAAATTCTTATGGGAATTTATACCCAATGGCGATACGATGATCCTCTTATAGACGGCATAAAAGAAATTGAAAAAGATGCTCAAAATATAGATGCTTTAAAGCTTGAACATAAAAAATATTGGACTGATTTTTTTAATCGCTCTTCAATTTGTATTCCCGATAAATTTCTTGAAAAAGTTTATTACATAAATCAGTATGCTCTTGATTGCTCGTCAGGCAAGGATGGCGTGATGAAGCACCACGCTTGCGGTCTTAATGGCTTATGGGATATAAAACATCCTAACCTTTGGGGCAGTATGTGGTATTGGGATGTTAATATTCAGGCGGCTTTTGCAGGCGTGTTTTCAAGTAATCGTCTTGATTTAGGTAAAGTCTTTTCTGATGGATTGCTTTCCTACGTTGAACTTTCAAAAAGATTTGCTGCCGATTTTCACGGACTCAGTGGTGCATCGCTTGATTATCCCTATGCAATGTATCACTCCACCTGGCCTTGGTGTGCTCAGTATCTTTGGGCTCAATATGAATATTCGCTTGATACGGAATACTTGAAAACGGAGGCATATCCGCTATTTTTGGAACTTTGTAAGTTCGCAGTGCAACTGTTTAAGTTTGATGAAAAAAGAGGCGTTTATGTCGTTTATCCAGATATTTCACCGGAACAAGGACCGCTTACACATAATAGCGTAATCACTGTTGCAAGTGTAAAATATATGCTTAAATTTACGCTTCAGGCGGCAGAAATTCTTAATGATGAAAATGAACTTTTGAAGGATATAAAGCATCTTTATGCTCATCTGCCTCAATATCCTACGGTCTGTGATGATTACGGTGAACGGCTTATTGATTCTGAAGATGCTCCCAAGAATTTATGGATACGTCATCCAAGTATGCTTATGCCTATATTTCCAATAGGTGAAATTGATATTGACAGCGATGAAAGGTTAAAAAATATTGCCATCAACACGGTGAAATTTCTTGAGGATAACTGTGAGATCGGTGTTTTTCAGGTGAGCTGGCTTTCTGCGGTTGCATCAAGAATGGGAGACGGACAACGGGCATTGCGGCTATTGTATGAAATGGGACTTGATCATCTTATGCGTTCGAACGGACTTGCGGCAGAAGTAAACGAGCGTTTTATGAATTATTGCCTTATTATGCGTCAACCTCTCTATTATCCGTGTATGATGGAATTTACCGGTGAAATGCTTGCGGCAGTAAATGAAATGCTTATGCAGTCAAACGGCGGAATAATACGTATTTTCCCTGCAATGCCCACAGGCGATAAGGAATATGAAAGATTGATTGAAAAGGGCTATTCCATTTCAGAATATAATGACCGCTATAGTCAATATCCTGCGTGGGAAAACGTGCGTTTTGATAAGCTTCTTGCACGCGGAGCTGTTGAAGTAAGTGCTTCCCTTAAAGAAAATAAAGTTGAATTTATTAAAATTAAGAGCCTTAAAGGCGGTAAGGTGAAAATTACTTCGCCTTATTCCCTTGAAAACATTTCACCCTGCAAAAATAATATTATTGAAATTGAAACTGAAGCAGGTAAAGAGTACGTTTTCGGCAATTTCTATGAAAGAAAAGATATTGACGAAAATGAATTTTTAGAACATCTAACCTATACAAAACGGCGCATTTCCATTGGCGAAAATGCTGAAAGCGGTTATAAAACAGCTCTTGATTCATTTACTCGCGATTGGTATTTAGGTAACGTGCGAATGGAAAATCATAATGTGTATAAGTTCGATTTTGGTACTGCTGCGGAAAAAGATTATTCTGTTGAACTGCACCGCCAAACTTACGGTGCTGAAAAAATGGGAATCGGCACGATGGCATTTAACAGACTTAATGAACTTGATTTTACTGAAAAACGCGGTTTTGGTTTTGAAAATACTGAAAGCATTAAAAAGGTTGACCGCGGTGTGCCGGATATATTAAGACGTGATTTCCTTGAAGGCACGGAAAAAACATCTTTCCTTTTTGATGCCCCTGCAGGGCAGTATGAGCTTTTTGTTGTTTCAGGTGATGAATGTGAGGAAAGCGTTACTCTAATCAACTGTGATGAAGGAAGGCGTTGTGGCGGTGAAATCATAAAAGCCGGAAGTTATCAGTATAAGGTTATTCCCCTTGTTCACGAAAAAGACGGAAATATAAAACTCGATATTTCAACCGTATCGGGCAAGAAATGGAAGCTCAATTATATTCTTGTAAATTTATATAAGCAGTTATAAAAAAAGTGCTGAGAATTTCTCAGCACTCTTTATATTTCAGGGATTTCCATAAGCTGACCGCCATTTTTTGCCGATTCTGCGGCGATTATGCCGGGAAGAGTCATACGGATTCCGAGGTCAACATCAATGGGAGGCTTGGTGTCTTCAATAATACACTTTATAAAAGCCTGCATCATTTTAAGGTCGGCACCGCCGTGGCCTGCTCCTGCTTTTTCGTCAGGGAAGCTCAACGTTACGGGGATATCTATTTTTTCATCTCTTGAGCCAGGCACGTCCATAAAACGTGCAAAGGTATGGGCATCGCCTAAGGATTTGGTTTTATCTGTTTCAACCGAACCCTTTGTGCCGATAATTGCAAAATTATGATCAAAGCCGACATAAGCATCAAAGATGATAAGAATTCTTATTACTGCACCCTTTTTTGTTTTGAAGATCGCAACACCGTTTTTATCGGGACGGTAGGGATTATAAAACTCGTCAGGCTGCATACAGGAAACACTTACACATTCATCATCCATAATGTAAAGAAGAGGACCTAAGTTGTGGGTAAGATATTTTATTGCCGGGTTAAAATATCGCCAATGGCTGGGATCATAATCTGCCTGAGTTTTTTCGCGGATATCAGAGCCGTGAATATATTCACTTTCGGCGTAGATTGCCTGCCCTAATTTACCTTCATCATACATACTTTTCCAAGCCTCAATAAAAGCCCAATAGCAACAGTTTTCACCGGTCATATATTTTAAATCAGGGTGGCACTTTACTGTATTTCTAAGCATTTTTGCCTCTTCAATGGAATTAACTGCAGGAATTTCGCTTAAAACGTGCAAGCCTCTATCAAGAGCTTTTATGACATAAGGAACGTGATAAATGGCTTCCGTTGCAATGAAAACGGCATCAATATCAGCTTTTTCAAGCATTTCATCAAAAGTGGAATAACTTTCAAAATCCTTAAAGCCTGCTTTTTCATAGTCCTCAACGGCTTTTTTTAGTATTTCGGGATTTATATCGCAAAGAGCGGTTATTTTCACGTTTTTTTCATTTATAAGCTCAATGGTAACATCCTTACCGCGACCAAGACCTACAACGCCTAATTTTACAAGTTTCTTTTTCATTTTTTGCTCCTTAAAAATTAAGTAATATAAGTGCGATCGTTCCTAAAAAAACGCCAAAGATCTGTCTTGGCAGAAACTTTTCCTTGAAAATCAAAAGGGAAACCACAAAGGAAAGGATAATTCCGACACCTGATCTTATTGGGGATAAAATTGAAAAATTCTCAATCATTCCGTTTGCCAAGATAACAAGAAAGTTGTTTAAACCGTTGGATAGACCTGCAATCGAAGCATATAAAGAGCCATTTTTTAGAATATAAGCGGTGTCCTTTCCGTCCTTTATAAAGCCTATCACAAAAAGCACCAAGGCGGAAAAGCCGAGAGAGATTATCATAAATTCGTTATCAACGGTTTGGGTAAATGTATATTGCTGATCCTTTTGAATAACGCTGTACATTCCACTTCCGATCACCGATAAGGAAATTGAAATAAACCACTTTAGCGAAGCTTTTTTTGCATTTTTCTCTTTAGGTTGTCTGTTGAAGAAAATGGATATGAGCATAAGGCAGATGCCTATAGTGGCAATTTCACTTGGACGGTCGCCTAATTTAAAGATTCCGTAAAATATGGAAAAAATCCCACCATAGGAAAGCAATAGCCTTGAAATCGCAAAAGGACCGCAGCCTAATGCAATAAATGTGAGAAATGATGCGGAGCAGTAAAAAATTCCTGCAACAATACCGTAAGGAAGGATATCAAGATTAAAGTTAAATCCGTTTTTATCTATCAATAAATCCTTTATAACAAAGAAAAGCATTGAAAAAAGTGAAACTATGCCGGTAAAGAAGAAACCGCCTTTATTGTGCTTTTCGTTGTATTTTTTTATTAAAATTCCTTCAATAAGATGCACGCTGCTTGATAACAGCGAAAGAAGCAGTACTAGTACTAACATAAAAATCTCCTTTGCTCATTAAAAATAAGTATAGCACTTATATCTTTAAAAGCAAATGGAAAAATCCCATATTTTTATGAAAAAAAGTTTTTTGTTATTGCGCTTTTGCTCCGAATGTGGCATAATAGAGAAGAAATGGAGGCTTAGTATGGATAGTATCTGCAGATTTTTACCGCCTAAAAGTGTTTTCGGTAACATAAAAACGGTGCATTTTGTGTATGAAACTGAGTTCTTGCTAATGAAGCAGCCTTTTCTCCGTCCCATATATTATTTGCATCTCGTAACGTCGGGGGAAGCAATTTTGAAGTTTTCGGGCAATGAATATCCACTAAAGGAGGGGACACTGTTTTTCTTCTTTTCGGGAGTACCCTATGAAATTGAGGGCGATGAAACTTTCAGATATACTTATATAAGCTTTATGGGCACAGGGATACCTGAATTTTTGGCTGAGTTGGGGATTACAATTAAAAACTCCGTTTTTCAAGGGTTTTCTCAGCTCAAAGAGTTGTGGCTCGGTTCTATTATTCGTGTTAATAGCATTAATGCAAATGTTTTGACCGAAAGCGTACTCTTAAATACACTTTCGTACATTGCTCAAAACACGGAAAAAGCTGAGCAAAATAAAAACAGCGAGAATCTTTTAAACGTGATAGTTGATTACGTTGATACCCATTTTCATCAAAAGGATATTACCTTAAGAAAAGTTGCTGATATTTTCTCCTACACTGAAAAATATCTTTCTCACTTTTTTAAAAGTAAAATGGGAATTGGCTTTAATGAGTACGTTAATAAACTGCGTTTACAATACGCACTCGATTTAATTGAAAAAGGAGCGGATTCCGTAACTGAGATCGCCTTAAAATGCGGTTTCGCCGATCCTCTTTATTTTTCAAAGTTCTTTAAAAAAAATATGGGGAAGTCACCCACGGAATATATTAAAAAATAAAAAGAGTGATTAAGCAAAAGTCTTTTTATGTTGTAAAATCCAATATTTTATGCTAAAATAAAAAAAAGAGAGAAGCAACTTCTCTCCGCGCATTTTAGCTATGCTAATTATTCCTGCTCAGGTGCAGAAACGGGGCAAGCATCAGCACAAGCACCGCATTCGATGCAAGCATCAGCATCGATAACGTACTTACCGTCGCCTTCAGCGATAGCGCCAACGGGGCAAGCACCTGCGCAAGCACCGCATGAAATGCAATCATCATTAATCTTGTATGCCATTTATTTTCACCTCCGAAAAATAATCGTTGATAATATTATAGCACGAATTGTCTATTTTGCAAGTAATTTTGACAAAATAAATTATATAAACAGAGGAAATTTTATGAAAAAGCAGATAAAAAGTTTTCAGGTCGACCACGATTTTATAATTCCGGGTATGTATATATCACGTATTGACGGTGACGTTGTCACTTACGATTTAAGAACGCGCAAGCCAAACTGCGGTGATTATATGGATAGCGTTACTATGCACACCTTAGAGCATATGTTTGCAACTTACGTTCGCTTTTCAAACAAAGGCGAAAATATCATCTATTTCGGACCTATGGGTTGCAGAACGGGTTTTTATCTTTTGGTGAGAAATATGACTAATGAAGAAGTTTTAGAGCTTACCAAAGAGACATTAAAACAGATTATTGACCATCAGGGCGAGGTTTTCGGCGCATCAAGAAAAGAATGCGGAAATTATAGAGAGCTTGATCTTGAAAGTGCAAAAAAAGAGTGCAGAGCATATCTTAAAAACTTAGAAAACTGGAATGATTTTAGCTACAAAGGAGAATAAAAATGATAGGCATTATCGGTGCGATGGATGTTGAGGTTGAAAACCTCAAAGCCAAAATTGAAAATAAAAAAATCGAAGCTTTCAGCGGAATAGAATTTGTTTCGGGCAAAATATTTGATAAGGATGTTGTTGTTGCAAAGTGCGGTATCGGCAAGGTTTTTGCGGCAATTTGCGCAGAAACGATGATTTTAAAATATAACCCCGAATTTATTATAAACACCGGTGTTGCGGGCACGCTAACATGCGAACTTTCAATAGGTGACGTTGCCATTTCTGAAAGCGTTTGTCAGCACGATATGGACACTTCGCCCATCGGCGATCCCAAAGGACTTTTATCGGGAATAAATATTATAAATATTCCTGCCGATGAATATTTGGTAAATCTTGCGAAAACGGTTATAAAGGAGCAGAATATCAACTGCAAAAAAGGCGTTATCGCATCAGGAGATCAGTTTATCGCATCAAAGGAACAAAAGGATTTTATAGTTTCTGAGTTTAATGCAATCGCTTGTGAAATGGAAGGTGCATCTATCGGACACGTTTGTTATGTAAACAAGGTAAAATTCCTTGTGTTAAGGGCAATTTCCGACAGTGCCGATAATTCATCCCATATGGATTATCCAACTTTCCTAAAAATGGCTTCAGAAAATTCAACAAAGGTTACTTTTGAACTTATAAAGAGAATATAAAAAGAATTTCTGCGCAAACTGTTCTTGAGGTGATTTTTTTGAAGAAGAACAGATTGGGTGAAAAGTTTGATAAAAGTAACGTTTGCGATCAGCCAATGGACTGCACCGAAATGGTGAATAAGTACGGCACATATAACATTCAGCCTACCTGCGATACGGAAAATTCTTTTCCCGCTATTGCGCAGGGGTACAGTAAAAAAGGCAAAAAGAGCATAAAAATAAATTAAGGCAGGAGTTTTCCTGCCTTAAATCTTCTCATATGCAATTCTCGGATCGCCGTTTTCAAGATAGATGATTCCGCATTTTTTGAAGCCGTTTTTCTCTAAAACATGTTGCATAACGGAATTATCTTCGTGGGTGTCAATTCTCAGGTGCGTGGTTTTATCTTTTGCAAAATCTATCATCTGTTTAAGCATTCCCTTTAATTTTCCGCCGTTGGCAACGCGGTGAAAAACACCGTAAGGCTCAGAAGAAAGCCAATTTCCCTCAATATATGAATAGGTTGGATCATCGCCTAAAAAGAATACAAACGCACCTTCGATTTCGCCTTCATCGAAGACGAAAAGACGGTCTTTTTTTATATCTTCCTCTAATATCTCTCTTTGGGGATATCCGCCTGCCCATTGGGTTGGGTTGCCCGTTTCTTTCATAAATTTGCGGGCAAAGGCAAAGACTTCTTCAATTTTGTCTAAATCATTGTGCGTTGCAATTCTTATCATAAAAATTATACTTTCTTAGAAAATTAGTTATTAAACTCGTAAACACGGATCTCGCTTATGCAAGTATCATCAAATTTTGTGCCTTCGCTGGCTTCAAGAATGGTGATCTTCACCCAGCTTGTTTTTTGCACAGAATCGAAAATTACAACGTCATCATAGGAATGAAATTCAACGTCCTTTGAAAAACCGTTTTCACATTCAACGCGAATCTTTGTTGGGGCACTGTTTTCATATAATAATTCAAAATCCTTGGGATCCTGATAGCCTAAAGCAAAAGAGATGGAGGAAAGATTCATTTTTGAATTATCCTTTGTTGAAAGCTTTATCCACTGTCCCTGACCTAAACCCGTCACTCCCTCAACCCAAGCGGTTGCAAGATCGTTATCAAGCACGTTTTCAGGTGCATAGGAAAATTTGTTGTCTTTTAACGTTGATGATGCTGTTACGGTAAGATCAGTTCTTGGATTTGAAGAAAAGGACTTTAAGGAAACGACTGTATAGCCTAAAGGATACTGATCGTTTTTCTGAAGCGTTGCTTCAAACAATCCTGCGATGCCGTTTGTTCCGCCGTATTCTGCAATTACGCCCTTTGCAACAGTGTACTGACCAATTGCTTCTGCTGATTGAACCTCAAGCTTAGTCATAAAACCGTCAGCAGGCATAATGCAGAAGCTTTCGCCCGAAACGTAAGCGTACATTGCATTTGCGGTTAAAGGTATTTCTCGGTTAAACATATTCTTTGCAAGGGCTTGAATCTGTTTAAGATCAAACTTAAGTGTTCCGTCATCAAAAGAATAGGTTAAGCCAAGGCTTTCAAAGAGAGGATCGCCTACGGAGTTATTTAATTTGCTGTACATAACGTCAATAAACTCTTCGTCAGTCCAATTTGCCACTTCTGCCTCTTTTGTATCCGCACTTGCACCGATAAGCAAGGTTTCCATTAAAGCTAAATCATTGGCACTTGCCGTAGGAACGGGAGTGGGCGCAGGAGTAGGTTCAGGAGTAGGTTCGGAAGTAGCATCAGGAACCACTTCAGGAGTAGCTTCAGGAGTAGCTTCAGGTGTTTCGCCGGGAGCTATAGTTGGTGTTGCTTCGGGAATAGGTATTTCCTTATTTTCATCCTGAGTTTTTCTTACCATACAAGCGCTTAAAACACTTGTGAAAAGAATTAAACATATTAAAACAGAAAGAAATTTTTTCAAAAATAATTACCTCGCTAAAATTATACATTTATATTTTTTTAAAGTCAAGAAAAATCGCCTTGAATAAAGGCGATTTCAGAACTAAGCTTTCTTCAATAAAACTACCCAATCCTCTTTTGTTGGGCGGGGAGGAAGCGAAAAACAACCATTCTTAACGGAAGCCTCTTTTGCTTCTGAATAGGTGTTGCTTCTTGGATCATACCATTGATAAAGGTATTTTGCGTTTTCGTCAAGACGCTTAAATGTGCCCGTTTTATCGGTGGTGACATCATCTATCTTATCATAGAAATAGGCAACGTAGATGTCGGAATCAATATGTGCGCAGGAATAGTAGCCGTGATCGGTCTCAAAATATTCCTTTAAATCAAAGCAGGGCTCTAACCTCCACCACTGTAATTTTTCAAGGAATTTTTTAAGATATAACATTGCAATACCACCGGGAAGATTGATTGTTTCTGACCAGTGCATAAGCTTACCTTCAACACTCATACATAAACCGTCACGATAGGTGGGATTTTTTATATCGTAAGTGCTTTTATAGAGCCACATATCAATAACACCGTAGCCGTGACCGTACATTCCGTTTAAGAAAGCAATCCAACCTTGGATTCTTGCACCTACGGAATTTGTCCATAAATACTCATAGCGTGCTTCATATACAACAGCAGGCTTATTCTGACCGTTAAACCAATAATCCATTGCGCCTGTAAAATCAAGGGGAGTATTTAATACGGGTTTCCATTGATTTGCCCACCAAGTGTGGCCTTCAACGTCACGGAAAGCAGAGTTTACGGCAGTTGTGTATTTACCGATGTTGTATGAACCTTCCTGATGACCTGAGATAGGTTGCTTTAACGGGTCATACTTATACATCCAACGGCAAACGTCCTTGTAAGGATTGTTGTGTGCGGTCATATATGTGTTTGTATTAAAACCTTCGCCAAAGTAAAAATCGTTGTCAATTTCCTGCCCTAAAGTCCAAAGGCAGGGGTAGCAGGAGTATCTTGCAATCCAATAACGGGAAAGATCGTGCAAAATCTCAAGATAATTGGGGTTTTCCTGCATTAAAGTTATAATTTCTCTTGGAAAGCAGAACTGTGCGTTTGCATGCACTAAACCTTTTTCGGCAATATAATCAAAATATTTGTCGGAATTTTTTAATGCAACAATGTCTTTTTCGTCAATGCCGTCTTCCATTATGTAGCCCGTTTCAAGAGCTTCGGTCTGATATACGGTAAAACCTTGTTCAACACGCTTATCAATAATATACTTGAAGTGTGATTGGCAATCAATATTACCTGCGTGGTCGCCCGGGGAATCAAATTCCTCGGCTAAAAAGTTCCAATGGGTATCGCCTAAATAGAAGAAGGGTGTGCCGTCAGCATAGATGAAATACTGCTTTGTGGGGTCAGTTGTAACGAAACCGCGCTTGAAAATTTCAAGGTCGCCTGAATATAAAGTACATTCAACAGTACCTTCAATACCGTTTAAAGCACCGTCCTCTTTGCAAATGGTTTTATATTCCCATAAACCTGCTTCAGGCAGGGCAAAACGGAGTACCCACTCTGTGCCACCGTTCCAGAAACCGGGAACGGTGAGCGTTTTGTTGCCGTTGGAAATTACCATATCAAGGATAATATCGTGTATGGGATTTTCAGGAACAGTAGATGCGTTAAGGGTTATTTCAGCCTTTCGCCAAGTTTCAGCAAATATTTTTTCCATATTATTTCACCTTTTCAACTACGATGACCCAGTCCTCTGCTGACGGTTTTTCACCGATAACAAACTGACTGCCTTTTTCGATCTTAATCTTTGTGCCTGAAACGTTGGTGCGGGGGTTAAACCAATAATAGGTGTATTGAGCAGTTTCATCAAGACCCTTTAACGTGCCTGATAAAAGAGTTCCTTCCTTGCTTATATCGTCATAGAGATATCCGATATAAAGCTCATCGTTGATTCTTGCAAAGGAATATGTGCCCGTTTCACTTTCAAAAACCTCTTTATCACCGAACACGGGAACGAGCTTCCACCATTCAAACTGCTCCAAAAATTCTTTCATATAACCAAGCTGATAGCCTGCGGGAAGCTCAATGGATTCACCCCATTTGGTGGCTTTGTCTTTTGTTGTTATGGTGATGCCGTCACGAACGGTATCGTATTCAATATCGTAGGAGCTCTTGTAAAGCCAAATATCAACTGCACCGTAGCCGTGACCGTACATACCGTTTAAAAATGCAAGCCAGCCTTGGGCACGGGCGCCGTATTCATTTGTCCAGAGCAAATCATAGCGTGCCTCATAAACAACGATAGGCTTATTCTGTCCGCTCGCCCAGAAATCCATAGCGGCAGAGAAATCAAGGGGCTGATCAAGTTTGGGCTTCCACTGGTTTGCCCACCAGGTATGACCTTCAATTTCACGGAAAGCGGAGTTTGATGCGGTTGTGAAATTGATTACTGAAGAAGAGCCTTCCTGATGACCTGAAATGGGATTCTTGTGGGGGT
The DNA here is from genome assembly GCA_045591115.1 of Clostridia bacterium. Classification (GTDB taxonomy): domain Bacteria; phylum Bacillota; class Clostridia; order Christensenellales; family QALW01; genus UMGS1322. The sequence continues at coordinate 5,487 of JAZNSH010000066.1, read as the reverse complement.
CATACTTATAAATGCTCTTGCAAACGTCTTTCCAGGGGTTGTTTACAGAATTCATAGTGGTGTTTGTTTTTGTGTTTTCGTTGAAATAAAAGTCGTTGTCAATTTCCTGGCCCAGAGTCCACATTACGGGATATGCACCGAAACGTGCAACCCAATAGCGTGAAAGTATATCAAGATATTCTGTATAATTTTCCATATTCATTATGGTTTGGTTCATGGTTGAAGCAAAGAAGAACTGTGCGTTTGCGTGAACTAAGCCCATATCTGCAATGTATTTGAAGTATTTATCAGCATCCCTTAAGCCTTGGATATCTGATTGGGTATGCCGTTTGTAAAGTCAAAACCTGCCTCGTTAGGCTGGCTCTGATAAACCGTATAGCCTTGTGCAACACGCTTGTTTACAATATATTTGAAATGGGAGGTTGTGCTAATATCCTCAGCGTTAGTGCCTGCTTTATCATATTCCTCGGCAAGGAAGTTCCAATGGGTATCACCTAAATAGAAGAAGGGTGTGCCGTCGTTATAAACGAAATACTTCTTTTCAGGGTCCGTTGTTACAAAACCGTGCTTGTAAATATCCAAGTCACCTGAATACTTTGTGCAGTTAATGAAACCGGTAATATTGTGAAGCCCTATATCACTTGTGTCAGAAAAAACAGTTTTAAAGGTCCACGTACCTTCTGAAGGAAGTGCAAAGCGCACGCGCCATATATTGTCACCGTCCCAGAAACCCGGTACAGTCATTTCAGTCGTACCGTTGGTGAAAATAACGTCGAAAGTTGCTTTTGTAACGGGGTCTTTTATATCGGTCTGCGCGATAAAAGTCATTTCATTGCAAAGCCACGTTTCAGCAGAAGTTACAAGCTTCTGTGTTTCAGGGACGGAAACGATTTCCATTTTGCCGATAACAACGTCGTCAACGTAGAATTCCGTAACTGCTTCGTTTATCATATGCATACATAAGTGCCAGCCGTGAGATTCACCGTCAATATCTTCAGGTTGCACTTCAAGAGTAAGTTCAACGGTCATCCAGTCTTCAATATCACCGTCAATGGTAGCGGAGGGGCCGAAACGATAATTATTGTTGTTGGGGCTTTTTGTGATAAATGAGTTCTCGTCCTGAGGTCCGTTACCGCGAATGATCATATCAAATGCGGCGCCTGAAATGGTGTCAACGTCCTCACCGCCAACCTTTACGCTGAAAGAAATGTAGTATTTGCCTGCTTCTTTAATAACAGAAGCAAGGTTTATTGCAGGTGATGACCAGGCATTTTTTCCTTCTGAAAATTTTACGCATTGAGTTCCGTCAACACCGTCGGGGGAAAGCTCAACCTTTCCGCTTGCATATTTAGCCCAACCGGAATCGTCTACGTCGGTAAGTTCGTTAAAATTCGATTTTTCTTCAGGGAGTATGTTCGTAACTTTTTCAACAACGTTGTTATTAACATCGTTTGCTACGGGTTGCATTTTGTTGGGTACGGGCGTTGTTGTAGCCAATACGTCAATGGTAGGTTGAGGCTCAGCCGTATTGATGGGACTAGATAAGGTATCGTTCGGTGATTCGTTGGGATTTTCAGCGGATTCGCTACAACCGATAAAGCTGAAGATCATAACAAGAATAAGTAAAAAAGAAAGAAAACGCTTATTCATAAAAAAACTCCTTACATATATTATTAAAAAAAGTATAATGCATAAAAGCAAATAATTCAATAGCTTTTTTCCAACCATAAATATATCAAAACAAAGATTTTGAGGATATTGCAGATAAATTTACAATTTGCAACTGTTTTTTTGCTTGTATAAAAACAAAAAATGTGTCATAATATAAATTGTCTGGAATGTTCGTTACGTATCATTGTATAATACCCACATTATGCAAAAAGGGAGCGTTTAACATAAGCACTGTGGCTATGCCGGGCCTCCATAGTCTCTTCGCCGAGGCTATGCATTTGTGGAGGGCAGATGCACGCAGGCAACGCACCCACCTGTCGAGAGACGGGTGTTAGATTTGCTGCGGGACGGCATTTTGGACATTTTTTATTTTTTTGTGTTTTTTTAAAAAAATGCTTGACAAAGTTTCATATTTAAAATATAATAGCCACGTTAAATAAAAACATTGCGGAATTGTGTAACGGCAGCACCTACGACTCTGACTCGTATTGTCAAGGTTCGAATCCTTGTTCCGCAGCCAAATGCCTCCATGGTCTAGTGGCCTAGGACACTGCCCTCTCACGGCAGCAACAGGGGTTCGAATCCCCTTGGGGGTGCCACTAAGAAAGACTGCACGAAAAGGTGCAGTATTTTTTTATCCAAAAGTGCCCAAGGGGATTCGAAGCCAGAGTGGGAACGAGCCGTAAAAAAACGATTGATAATCGTTTTTAGGCGAGTTGTGTGAGGCGGGTACTGTGAGCACTGCGAAGCAGGCGGAACGGTCGCCGAGCAGGAAAAGGTGCGAAGCACCGACCCTTGGGGGTGCCACTAAGAAAGACTGCACGAAAAGGTGCAGTATTTTTTTGTCCAAAAGAGCCCAAGGGGATTCGAAGCCTAAAAATTAAAGTATTACAAGTATAAAAATGCGGAAAGATAAAATTTCTCTCCGCATTTTTTTATTCTGTAACTTCAAAGACCGCAAAGCTAAAGGCATTTATAGGCGCTGACAAAGTTAAAACGTCATTTTTAAGTTTGCCGGAACAGTTTATGAAGTCTATTTTTGAATAGCTTTTATCAAGAGTTATAATTGGCTTTAAGATACTGTCAGCGTGACAGTTGAAAAGTGCCACCGCCATTTTTTTATTATCTTTTGATTTTTTTGCTATAACGTAAAGATCAGGATTATCTTTTACTGTAACGGGAAGCTTTTTTCCTGAACCCCATTCTATTGCATCAATAAAGAATTTTTGCATAAAGTAGCCTTGGAAAAATGCTGAATTGTTGGCTAAATAAGTTGTATCAAAAAGAGTTACTGCAAATTTTTGACCTGATGCATTTTCGTAAATATAAGCCAACGGAATATTATCCTCTGTTGAAAGCTTCACCGAAACGTTTTTATTTAAGTGGGCTGTGAGAAAACGTGCATATTGTCTGTTTAAACAGATAAGATGTTTGTCCGTTTCGGAGTTTATAATAGAAATTTCTTTTTCTGCAAAACCAATTACAGAATCAATACCTACATCAATACCGCGGTTTGAGAGAATATAGGCGGAAATGCCGTCAAGCAACAGAAAATCCTTTGGAATATAATTTTCTGCTTCCTGCCCGAAAAGCGCGGTTGCTATGCCTGCATCATCAAAGGCAGTGGGAATAGAGAGCATTGATAAAAGCCTTGATGCAAAGGGAAAAGGATAGTTGTTTTTAGAAACATCGGCAATGGAAAAATCGGCCTTTTCAAAGGCTTTTTTGTCAACGGGAGTATAAACACCTGTGGGGATTTTGTTTTCAAATATTTCGCTTATTTTGTTCAACAAGGGCAGATTGTTTAAATGGTGATCAAAATATCCCGATTCATAGTCAACGGAAGAAAAATAATCGGACATATATTTTAAAATACCGTTATAGTTGCCGTCAGCGCGCATTGCGGCATCAAAAATCTCAATATATGAGGCAGGAGTTGAATATCTGGGACGGGGCCAGGAATCGCCCTCTGCAAGAATTTCAACGTTTTGGTCTTTTGCAAAATGGGCAAACATACGTGAAATTTCGCACACTACGGGCAAGGGCATAGCACAGTGAACTGCCCAGTAAGGAGCAGGATGAAGCCTTGCGATTGCCTTGTTTTTGCCTGCAAGAATTTTTGCTATTTCTGTTGCGGAAGAGCCGTCAACTCCCCATATGCTATGAGCGGCACAAAGAGCAACGGTAACAGATTCATCAATCTTATCAACTTCATTGCGGATAATATGCGCCAGCTTTTCCAGGGATTCCTTTTGCACAGAAAGCCACGCGTGCCTGTATTTGTTGGGCTTATCCTTAAAAGCAAGCTTTTTTAACTGTTCTCTTGAGATATCTTCGCCTAAAATTTCAGCGATTCTTGCCATATGCATATCACAAGCACAACAGAATTCTTCGCCGTGCTGAGAAAGGCGATAATCGTCATCAAGAAAAATAAGCTTTATTCCGCTTTTTTCTGCAACCTCTGCAATATATTTTCCCGTTTTAATACAGAAGCTTTCATCAAAGGGGCAATGGGTTTCAAAGATAGGTTCACCGTTAAGATCAACTAAAGTCTGCCCATTTGAGCCATCACCCTCAAGGCCGGGAAAGCTTGAGCCGTGACCGATGGTTGAGCCTACCCAGGCGGCAACCTCAATGTTGTTTTTCTCAAAAAATATGCGGTTTTCCTCTAAAAGTTTAAGGTTATTATCAACTATAAGGAGAACTCTTTCTACCGCTGATTTTTTTAAAAGCTCCAAATATTTATCTCTTGTTTTTTTGTTAACAAGGTTGTTCATTAAAGGAACAGATGTTTTGTACATAGATGCCACCTCCGATGGGTTAATAATACCACAATAAAGTTAAAAATGCAATAATGATGTTTTATTTTGTTATTGTCAAATTATAAAAATATTGTATAATAGTGTATATTTAAAAAGAGAGGGATTTTTATGTTCGATTATATTGCATTGTTTGCTTCTGCATTTACGATTATGATCCAGCACGTTTTTAGGCAGAAATTCAATGAAAAAGGCGCGAAAAATGCATTTTTATTTTCTGCAATAACTGCCTTTGCAGCAATGTTTGTTTTTGTGGTGACAAATACCGATTGGAGTTATGATATAAAATATCTTGGCTTCTCGTGTATTTTTGCTCTTTCTTACGGCACGGCAGTAGTTACTTCTCTATTGGCACTTTTGCACGGGCCTGTTGCAAAAACGTCACTTGTTTCTGCTTGCTCGTTGATAATCCCCAGTATTTACGGCATTTTCAATCCGTTGAGGGAGAACAATGATGTTTCTTTAATGCTTATTATCGGTCTTGTTCTTATTGTAGCATCATTGTTCCTTGTAAATAATGAGCCTGATGATAAAAAGCCTACCTTAAAGTGGGTTATATATGTATTCTTGTGCTTCTTAAGTAACGGTATATCCTCGGTAGTTCAGGTTGTAAAACAGGATCTTTACGGCACGGAGAGCAATAATGTTTTTATGATTGTTGCTTTCTTAATTGTAAGTATTGCATTGTTCATAATGAGTATTATGAAGAAGGGATCGCGTATGGAGGTTGCGGATACCTTAAAAAAAGGCTGGTTGCTGGCTGTTCTGTGCGGTGCTGCCAACGGTGTTACCAACTTATTCTCGCTTGTTTTAAGCGGAAGAATGAACCCTGCTATTGTTTTCCCGGTAATGTCGGGTGGCAGTATGATCCTTGTTTTCGTGTGGTCAATATTTATCAAAAAAGAAAGATACACAACGATGCAGTACGTTGGTTATGGGTTAGGACTTATTGCCATTGTGCTTTTAAATATTAAGTAATTGACGATAATTGGTTAAA
>JAZNSH010000065.1:0-82475 GCA_045591115.1 Clostridia bacterium | reverse complement strand
CAAGGCGCTGAACTTGCAAAAAAGGGAGTTTACACAGACGTAAATGACCGCATTTTGCAAGTGAAATGCAACGATGGAAACAAATCCCTGCAAAAATTTTGCAGGGATTTGTGTTTGCAGGGGTTTGTCAGTGCTCTGAAGGAGTGTCTTTTGAGACGCTCCTTATGTTTTTTTGGTTAACAACACTCTTTTCTCTTTAATTTTACAAATTGCAAGTGTAATCATCGGCACTATAAACAGAAACACAAGATTTAGCGGAATAAAAACCTTTTCAGATAAAAGCTCAAGTTCAAAATTTGTTCTGCCCATCATTGGCACAAGGGTTATGCACAAAGAAAAATACGGAAACAAAAGTTCCTTTGTGTTCCTTTTTCCCGTTATTTCTCCGATAATTTTTAACGTAGCCGCACTTATAAATGATATGAGAACGAAATCTGAAAGTATCCATAAGGTAATTACAAAAGCTTCAATATGCTGTAAAAACTCGCCTAAGGAAATCTGCTTTACAACCGAGAAAAACGGATATGGTAATTTTTCAATAATGCTGGGTCCAAGTGTTCCTATAACAGTAATAAACATCCACACCGTAAAAAGGGTTACCGCAATTATCCCCCATATTGCTTGCTTTTTAAACTTCTTCTTTTCCTTGATTTCATCAAGGAAGAACAGCACGAAAGTAATATATCCAAAGCTTGCCGCGTTAAATACCGCAACGTGAGTCAGGCTTTTCCAATCATATATGGGTACAAGCACTCTTGTTTCAATATCCGGTGATAAAAATGCCAAAAGTATAACAGAAACAACTATGATCAGCGGCAAAAGAAGCTCATTCATTCTCGCAAGAACCGCTATTCCGTTCTTTAAGGAATATATGCAGATGCCCGCAAGAATCAGTATAAATATATCCATTCCTATTTCAGTATATATGGTGCTTGCAACACGCTGAGCATAATAACGCATTTGAATCCCCGTTAAAAGAATCCCCCATATTACGTATATTATCCCGATAACTTTGCTGATTTTATTACCCAGCGAAAATTCAAGGTGCTGATAAAAATTTTTCTTTCTTTTTATTATTGCCCATAAAACAAAGACAAAAATGATCATAAACAATCCCGAAAAGAAAGGCGCTATCCAGCTTGATTGATCTCCTCTGCCCGATACAAAGGAAGAAAACAACCTTACCGCAGGTGAAAAAACCATCGTCACTATTAGCATAAGTGCTTGGCGCATAGATATTTTTCCCATTATGCTCACCTCTTTAAAATATCAGCAATAGACGGCTCGTAAATAAGGTTAATGATTCCCAATATTACCGTTAACAAGGCGAGAGCAAAATATCCGACTTTGTCTTTTACGTTCTTTATAATAAAAAGCTTGTAAAAAGCATATAAAAATACGAAAATAAAAAGATATTTCATTTATTTTCCTCCTTGTTTTACGGGTTTTCCTGATGTTTTTGACGGATCAAGCTTTGATTCCACCGAAATCTCATAGGTTATCAATTTAAAGGTATCGCCCCAATTATTCATATAACCTTCTGCCTTTTTAGGTGAAACATTATGAAATGAGTCGCCAAAAGCCGCAACATCACACTTTTTATCTTTAAGGTATTTAAGAGTATTATCTGTTATCTCTTTAATTTTTTTATTCTGGAAATCAACTATTTTTTCAGTTAGATCCATATCAAATTTTTCAATACTGCTATCAGCTTGAATGACCTCGGACTTAAACTTCATATCAACTTTGAATATTCCGTCCCTCATTTTTATTTTAGTATTGAAATCCGCTATTTTTAAGGTTACCTTTTCACCATCAATATCTCCTATAAGCACAAAGTTTTCTACTTGGTCATTAAGAAAATTTATACCTAACGATATATCTTTATCTGCAAACTCAAAGACGTGATCATTTTCAAAAATGCAATATCCTTCAATAGTAAAATCTCCTTTTTCCGTGCCCTTTACCATATACGGTAAATAAGGTGAACGGAAAGGATCCTCAAGCATTTCAACTAACTGTGATAGCTCTACCTGCCCTGCTGATGACGTACTGTAATTTGATTCAAGAAGCTTTGTTATTCTATCTGAAACGTGCCTTTCATTGCCGCTTCCATCCTCAATTATCGTCTTTGCTTCCGTCCCCTTTACTACGATTACCGGAATATCAAAGCGCAGTTCATCAGCACGGACAAGGTAGTCAACAGTATCGATTATCCCCTCTCTTGCCATTTCTTCACCTAACAGAACACAGCTTATCTGCCCGAAAAACACCTTTTTATCTGTGGCCGCTTCAAGCATATTAAAGCCCTGAGAAAGCGTTTGACAGTTAACCGATATATAATCCTTCTTTTCTTCCTTTTCGCCATCCTTCGGCTTAGGCTCCTGTATTCCTGCAGTTATATGAAGTCCGTCTCCGTTCTTATCGATGGCAATAATTTTTACGAAGGCAATTTCATCAATCTGCTCACTTTCTTTACAAGAACAAAATAATAGCGGCAAAAGAAGTATCAGTAATATTTTTTTCATTTGATTCTCCGTTTATTTGATACGTTAAGTTCATCGGGACGCTCTGTGTTAAGATTATCGGGCGTTACTATAAGTGCATCCTTTAATCGAATCTTTTTTACCCCTGCAAAAGGCGCAAGATAAGGCACTCCGAAGCTTTCAAGGGAGGCAAAGTGAGCAAGCAGAACTATTCCCCCTGCAACAACACCAAAAAGTCCCAACACGCCGCCCAAAACGGTTATTATTATGCGCCATAATCTTAACCCGTTGGAAAAATCCTGATTAGGCATTGCAAAGGACGAAATTGCTGAAACCGCAACGATTATCAGCGCCGCAGGAGAAACAAGATCTGCCGCGATGGCTGCTTCGCCTACTACCAATGCGCCTACTATTGAAACTGCTTGTCCTGAGCTTTGCGGCATATGAAGTCCCGCTTCAATGAGAACCTCAAAAAGCGCAAGCATAGCAAGTATTTCAAACAACACGGGAAAAGGCACGCCTTGCTTGGCTTCCGCAATGGATAATGCCAATTTTGATGGAAGCATTTCATAATGAAAGGTAGTTAACGCAACGTAACCGCCGGGCAAAAATACGCTTACTGACAATAAACAATATCTTAAAAGCCTTACTATAGATGCAAAAATAAAATTACCTGAATAGTCTTCAGGCGTTGACATAAACTGCGATATGGTGGCAGGCAGAATATAGCCTATGGGGAGTCCATCAACAATTATTGCACATCTACCGTTCAGAAGATTTCTTGCAACCTTATCGGGTCGTTCTGTGATAACCGCCTGAGGAAAAAATGAATACATATTGCTTCTTAAATATTGCTCGATTGTGCCCGGAGTAATCACACCGTCATTATTTATCTTTTTAAGCTTTTCCTTTATATCCCTGACAAGCTGTTTATTGGCAATATTCTTCATATAAATAACCGCTACTGCAGTATTTGTTTGCTTGCCTATAACGCATTGCTCTATTCTCAAGTTTTCACTTGCAATCTTTTTGCGCAAAAGGGACGTATTTACCCTTATTTCCTCAACAAAGCAATCCTTTGAGGCTTTCACCACGCTTTCCTCGCTGGGTTGCTCAACTGATCTTTTTTCGGTTTTTCTTACGTCAAAAAGATATGCTTCATCTTTAGAAATAACTGCCGCTTTACCGCGGATTATGCCTTGAATAACCTCTTCCTTGTTGCTTGCTTCAACACAGTTGCAAAAGGAAATCGTTCCCGTTTCAACGGCTTCCTTTATACTTTGCACGTACCTTAGTTTTTCAACCACAAATCTTGAAAGAGATTGAGTGTCAACCATACCGTCAAGATAAAATATTCCGCAATCTTTTTCATTTACCTTTATGAAACGTTTTTTAAAATCCGCATTACCCGAAAAAACATCCGATATATCCTCCAAAGTAATAGGCTCGGTTTTAAACATTTTTTTCACCTGCTTCAACTAAAATTAACCATTATTATTTTTAATGAATTTTGAAAAAATATACTTGTTGACCTTAATCTTTTTAATTGGTATAATATAAAAAATATCTTTTCAGGAGCTATTATGTTAAAATTCTGGTTAAAAATTTATAAAAACAGCAAGCTTATAAATGACACCGTTTGTGATGTTGATGACAAAAAAAGTGCAAAGGCAATTTTAGAGGATTCACTAAAGGAGTGTTGCTATAACTTGGATATTCCTAATCCTATGATTATGAAAAAGCATATAAATGATATTAAGGATTATTCGCTCACCCGTTTTTTGCCTGACGATTTTCCCGAAAGTGTCGATTTTGACCGTGTGGAAATAAATGTTTTTGACGATTCAAAGAAAAAATGAATTTTTTAAAAAACTCCGTCCATACTAATATGCGAAGGAGTGATAAATATGGCTTTTGATAAAACTGCTCTTGCGGTTACCATTATCGGTGCCCTTAATTGGCTCTTAGTAGGTTTATTTTCTTTTGACCTTGTAGCCTTTATCTGTGGCGGCGGTTCAACCGTTGCGGCAAGAATTATTTATGCAGTTATCGGTATTACAGCCCTGTGGTCTATTACGTTACTTTTCCGCAGAATACGGCCTGTTACCGAAACTTAAATATTGACAAAACCCCTTTTATAGTGCATAATATAAGCACCATAAAGGGGGTTTTAATTTTATGATAATTGAACTTAAAGACTTTTTATACCTTTCCGAAAATGATGATGCAACCCTTGCCGTTCAAGAAGCATTACATATTTTAAAGGAAAATCCGGGCTCTACCTTGAAGCTTGGCGGCGGTGAATATCATTTCTATAAAAAATATGCCTTTGAAAAAGAATACTATATTTCAAATAACACCTACAGTAAAAAATCAATAATTTTTCCTATAATCGATATGGAAAACGTTACTATTGACGGTGAAGGTGCTGATCTCTTATTTCACGGAGAAATTCTGCCCTTCGTGCTTGACAACAGTAAAAACGTTGTTTTAAAGAATTTCAAGATTGATTACCCCAATCCTTACTTCTTCCAAGGCGAAATAACTGCCGCTCAAGAGGATTTTATTGAGATAACTTTTGATACTTCTCAGTTTAATGCCCGCGTTGACGATAAATTTTTAACTTTTTTTAATGAAGAAGACGGTTGGGAAATTAAAAACAACAGATTTTTGACTACTGAATTTGATAAAAAGACCTCTGCCCCGTCATCTCATATTTCACCTTACTTTCTCTATCTGCCCGAGGAAAGTGACGGCAGTTTTTTGGAAAACATGTATCGCTTTGTTAAGGGCACTCAGCTTGCAAGCAACAAAATTCGTTTTGACGGTCATTTCAAGCACGTTCATAACGTCGGCAATATGCTTATCTGCACTTGTGCACCCGGCAGAAAGTGCCCCGGAATTTTAATTAACCGTTCAAAGGACACCTTAATAAAGGACGTTACCCTTCATTCGACCATTGCTATGGGAATTATCGGTCAGCTTTCAGAAAACGTTACTCTTGATACGGTAAAAACCGTTCCCCGTGAGGGCAGCGGCAGATATTTATCTGTAAATGCCGATTCCACACACTTTGTTAACTGTACCGGTGCTATCAGATATGAAAACTGCACTTTCACCAATATGCTTGATGATGCAGGCAACGTTCACGGCAACTATTTAAAAATTGAAAAAATTATAAACAAAAACACATTATTGCTTACTTTTGGTCATCCTGAGCAGGAGGGCGTAAATATTTTTGATAAAGGTGATGTCATTCGCCTTGTTGATAATAAAAAAATGACTGAAATTGCTTGTGCCACAGTAAAGGATGCAAAGTTAATTTCATCAAAATACGTTCGACTTGAAACATTGGAAGATTTGCCCGAACTCAAAGATGGAAACACCGTTGAAAACTTCACTAAAATGCCTGAACTTTATATAAATAATTGTGTTTCAGGACATAACCGCCCACGCGGATTCCTGCCTTCAACCTGGAAAAAGACGGTTATTACAAACAACACCTTCTTTAATATGTCTTGCGGACTTCATTTCACCGGTGACAGCAACGATTGGTTTGAATCAGGTCACGTTGAAGACGTTCTGATTAAAAACAACAAGTTTAAAAACTCCGCTTATGCAGGCGGATATGCCATTGTTATTGATCCGCACGTTTTAGAAGGAAATACACCCTATCACAGAAACATTATTATTGAAGATAATGAATTCGAAATGCACGAGGAACGTTTCCTGATTGCTAAATTTACAAAAAATCTTGTTTTCAGAAACAATCGCTTTATAAAAAACGAAGCTCTGCCATCACACCAAAAGTTCAATGAAAGCGGAATCATAGTTACTGATTCCTGCGTTGATGCAATAGTTGAAGATGTAAAAAAATGCACAACTTAATTATTTTTGCAGTATGTTTGCTGATAAAAAATTGCACCTATTAAGGTGCAATTTTTTTATTTAAAAAGGTCATATGAATTTTTAAGGAATTTTCGGATATCAATAAACTGCGGACAAGCATTTTCGCATTTACCGCAAAGGATACAATCCTCTGCTCTGCCGTGATCCTTTATTGCCTCAAAATACTTTTCTTTTCCGTTTCCGCCCTTTTTTGTAATATTGTAGGCTTCAAAAATATCAGGTATAAGAATCTTTTTTGGACATCCGTCAACACAATAGCGACAAGCAGTACAGCCGATAGTTGCCTCATTATTGATAATATCCTTAACTTGTTTAACTGCTTCAAGCTCTTTCTCATTTAAAGGCTTAAAATCCTTCATAAAGCTTACGTTATCAAGAACCTGTTCAGTGTTGCTCATACCTGAAAGCACCATAACTATTCCATCAAAGCCTGCGGCATAGCGCAATGCATAGCTTGCAGGTGACATATTGCCAAGCTTCTTGAAAACTTCCTGCGCCTTTGGAGGGATATTTGCAAGGGTGCCACCCTTAACGGGTTCCATAACAATAATAGGTTTATTATGCTTTCTTGCCACCTCATAGCATCCCATACTTTCAACTGAGGGGTTATCAGCATCAAGATAATTAAACTGAAGCTGAACGATCTCAATACAAGGATTTTCAGTTAAAATTTTATCGAGGAACTGCGGTGAATCGTGGAAAGATATGCCTATATGGCGTACCTTTCCCTCTTTTTTATACTGCATTGCCTTTTCATAGGCTCTGCATCTTTTATACTTTTCATAGTTTCCGCGGCTCTGAGCGTGAAGAAGCAGAAAATCAAAATACTCAACACCACATTCATCAAGCATAAGTTGGAAATAACCGTCAATATCCTCCTCCTTTTCAAAAAAAGGACCTGATATTTTTTCGGTGAGAATATAGCTTTCACGGGGATATCGCTTTGTAAGACATTCCTTTAAAGCCTTTTCACTTTTCCCTTTTATGTACATATGGGCGGTATCGAAATAATTAAAACCGTTCTCCATAAAAACATCAACCATCTGCGAAAAGTGTTTAAGATCAACCTCATCGCCATTCATTGGCAGGCGCATTGCACCAAAGCCGAATTTTTTATTAAACTCCATAATTACTCCTGAGGTTCTTCAGTTTCGCCTACGACCATTTTATCGAAATCAGCAATATAGGTAACGGGTGTTACTCCGTTTTCACTTTCGTTAATAACGCTGATTATCACTTCGTTGGGCTTGTTTGATGCGCTTACTACACTATTTATGCATTGCGCCAAGGTATAAGTTGACATTGTTGAAATATCATATCGAATGATCTGATAATAGTATTCCGGATCACCTGTTTCAAGCACGTAGAAGATGCTTTCACTATCAGATGAGAAGAAAAACTCGCTTGTTACGATATCATCCAATACTATTTGCGAACTCTTATCTTCAATATTTACCAGTAAAAGATCGCAAACGGCAGTTATGTAGTTTTCGGAAATAACTGCAAGACGCTTTCCATCCGGTGAAACAGAGAATTGCGCACCTTTATGTATTAGTTCAGCGTCACCGCCATTTGAGTTTATACGCACAACGGCCTCATATTCGTTTACAACATCGCAATAATAAAGATATCCTGAATTATATACTAAATCGCTTTCAAGGAGGATATTATCCTTTAATGTTGTAACCTCACCGCTTGCAAAATCGTAGGTTTTAATGGAATAAATGCTTTTACCGCTTAAACAGAAAAGCTTTGTGCCGTTTCCGTTAAGCTGAACGTCCAATATTATTTCACCCCAAGGATTTTTCTCATCGTTTATTACAGTAATCTTTCCGCTTGCAACGTCAAGCACAGTAACAAGAGATGCATCCTCTGCCTGCTCAATAAAGGCAATTCGGCTTCCGTCTGAAGAATATACAGCTTGTGTTACGGTTGAAAAATCTTTATCCGATAACTGATATTTTGTTCCCGATTTATCTGCAACGTAAAGCCTTTCCATTCCGTTTTCATTTTTGGCGAACAATGCACCGCTGCCATCAGGCAACCAACAAAGGAAGCGGGCATCTGCAAAAAATAACGGCAAGGTTGTTTTTGCACCATTGATACTTAAAACAGACTCGCTTAATAATGCCTGAGCATCAGCATCATCGGTATATTTAGGAAGCTCGCTTTCTTTTAATGAAATTATACGCACGTTTTTACCTTCAAGTGTTGAAGTGAGTAAACGCGTCAGTTCATTGTTTGCTTCCTCCTGAGTGTTATATGCTTGGCTTATCATAATAACGCTGATCTTATCATTGCAAAGCATAGGTGTGAAACCGCATTCAGGCATATTGCCCAGCTGATAATCATAATAAAGGTCAGATACCAAATACCATTTTTCAACCTCGTTTACCTTTTCTTCAGGAAGAAGTGAAACGGTGAGAGTATCTTCATTTTCTGTGATTTTAAACTGCACGCTTTGTGTAAGGCTGAAATATAACGTTACATCCTTACTGTTTTCATCAGGACTAACCTGGAACATACCGTCAATAATTCCCGTTGTATCCTCGGCTAAGCCGGAAACCATATAATCCCAATATTCGATGTTCGAAAAGATAACTTTAAGGCGTAAAGGCTCAGGAACAAACGAAACCGTATATTGAGGAATACCGCAGGGTGCAATACCTTCATCAATAACACTGCCTGACACGAATTTGAAATTGATGCTCACTGCATTATCCTTATTTTCAAAAGCAATGTTATTTATATTTGCATCCTTTTGCTCACTGCCCCCGGTCGCTGTGTGTGCCGTATTATTATAGCCCGCAGGGTTATAAGGCGGAGGTGTTTCTTCACCGTTTGCACCGCAGCTTTTAAAAACAAAGATTCCTGCAACTATTGCTACGACAAGCACAAGCGCCGTTATACATATTCTGATTTTTTTTGTAGCCTTCTTCATACACTATGCTCCTTTAAAATACTGATTCCAGTACATTAAAAATTACATTGCTGTTAAAGAACATTTTCCCGAAAAATGAATCCTGAATAAGCTCATTGATATTTTCCAACGGAAGTACTGACATAAAGATTGGGATTATTGCAAAAACAACCCAAATGATAACTGCTGACTGAACGATTCCGAACACACCGCCAAGCACCTTATCAAGATGCCTTAAAATGGGAAGCTTTGCAACGTAATCAACAAAGCCTATAATAAACTGACAAATAAGCCTTACCGCAAAGAAAATTATGAGAAAGCTTATAAGACTGATACTTAAATTGATAAGCGTTTGGTTGAAATAATCGCTTAACGTGGTAATTCCAAGATGCTCAAAGGCATTATTGCTGATATTTTCAACCATCATACCTTCCACAGGCTCAGGAAGCCCTGAGGTTGAAAGGATCTGTTCAACTCTTTCCATTCCTATCTCTGCAACATCAACGTTGGCAACGGACATATCGCTTAACTTCTCTGCACCTGCAGTAAACACAAGCAGTGTACTTCCAAGCTCCGTCTGCTGGATAAATGAGCTTAATCCCGAATAGGTAAGCAATGCAACACACCAGGCAATCACATAGGAAAAAAGGTTTAACGCACTGACGAGAAAGCCTTTATACCAGCCGAGAATAAAACCAACTGCAAATATAAGCAAGATACCAAGATCTACAATATTCACAAAACTCCTCCTTTAATCATCAAATTCATATCTGAAAACGTCTTCATCTGATTGGATCATCACATAGCCGTCCCCTTGAACGACCTTATCTATTTTAACGGGAAATCTGTACTTCGTAGTTTCACCGTCAGAGGGATCGATCTTATACATAAAATACTCGCTGAAGCCGTAATAATTTTCTTCACTCATTGCAACAAAATTAAGTTTTTCCTCACATTTTATATCGGAAACCCCATTTTCGCCAATGGCTTTTACATTGCCGTTGTTATTTAAAAGAATATGCACTGTACCGTCAATTTTTCCGCAGGCAACAACATCATAGCCATTAACGTTATAATCTTTGTGAACTGAGCCGGTATAATCACAATCACGAACCATTATTCTTTCTGTGCCGAAAATATAACATATTTTATCATCAAAATACGCATCATACATCATTTGGCTATCATCAGTAAAGGTAACCGTCTGTGTTTTCTCGGTGTCATATTTATAGGTTGAAAGCTGATATTTAGGTCTGTATCCGGAGTTTTCAACGGAGATAACCCACACACTGTTCTGCGCATATACACCAAAGCGGATATTTGTGCCGTTAACTGCAGAAAAGATGCGGTCAATTTCTTCGCCGGTGCCGTTGAGAATAATCGTATCATCCGAATTACTTAAGCTTACCGCAATAAGCTTATCGCTTAAGGTCACTGCCGAAATATTTTTATCGAATTCTTTGCTGAAAACAAAGTTTCCGTCCTTATCAATTACCTGAAGCTTTTTGCCTACTGCCACACCTACCTTATTTTCACCTGAATATATTTTCATCTCCGGTATGGTGCCTTCAAAGCCCCACATAATTTCATTACGGTCGTCAACATAAAAAATCTGATTTTTTTCGTTATCTATATAAGATGCTCCGCCTGCAAAAGAAACATAATTACTGTTGCTTTTAAAGGGCAGAAGCTCAAGCTCATCCTTATCAACACTTTTGGTCTTTCCCGAAAGAAATACACATAAAAGTACTATTACAAGAATGACCGCCAGAAAAACCAATATGGCAGGTATGTAATTTACTATATCAAATCTTTTTCTTGCTTTTACGACCTTCATATAAAACCTCGCAATGTGGCACAATACCATTATATTATAGATTATACCACACATCTTTAATAAATACAAAGAAAAAATAAAAAAAGGCGAAAATTTTCGCCTTTTTTTGCTTTCCAACCGCCAAAACCCTATTTTTTACTGTTTTACCTTTGCAAATATTATCTTGCCTGCATTTGTTTGCAAGGTGCTCGTTACCTGAACAGTTACCATATTATCCAAAAATTCTGCACCGTTTTCAACAACGATCATAGTGCCATCCTCAAGATAGCCTACGCCTTGTTTTTCTTCCTTGCCGCGCTTTGAGATTTCAATTTCTATCTCATCGCCTGCAATAAGAGTGGGCTTTAATGCATTGACAAGCTCGTTTACGTTAAGAATCTTTACTCCCTGCACCGATGCAACCATATTAAGGGAATAGTCATTTGTCATTATACTTGCGCCTATTTCCTTTGCAAGAGCAATTATCTTTTCATCTATACTCTCACCCTGAACTTCATTTTTAAGAATGATCACATTTTTATCTTCTTTTATTTTCTTTACGCAATTTAAGCCTATTCTTCCGCGGGTACGTTTTTTATTATCCTCAGAATCCGCAAGAGAAGTAAGTTCTTCAAGGATAAACTGCGGTATATATATGGGTTCTTTAAGAAAGCCCGTCATATAGATATCATAAGCTCTTCCGTCAATAAGAATGCTGGAATCAAGGATCGTGCCCTGCAAAGTCTCTTTTTTGCCTTTTTTATTCTCAGAAGAAAAGCCTATCTCATCGTGACGGAGAAATGCAACCCTCGCCCCAAAGAAGCCAAGACATATGTACAATAGTGCATTTATGCATGTGACAAGTATTTCATTACTTATCTTCACAAAAACTTGGCAAATAAGAAATGCAAACAAGAAACCAACAAACAGACCGATAGTTATGGCGATAAGCTCTGAAACTGATACGTCCTTTGCCTTTTTCGTATATTTTGCAATGATATATGCAATCCATTTTGAAATAGGCTTGCCCACAAAATAACCCGTTACCGAAAGCACGGAGATGCACGCTATTTCACAAAGAATAGCCGCCCATCCCCAAAGCTCAATATTAAAATTTATAAAGATGGATTCAATAAGTACCCATATCCAATAACCGATAGCACCGCCTATAGGTGCAAATAACAACTGAACTATTCGCTTAATCATTTTTATCTTTTACTGCGGCGAGCGATAATGCGGTAAACACGTTATCTGCAAACAACAGCTTTATGTTTTCGTTGCCGCTGAAACTCCTTTTATTCCCCTTTGGAAGAATTACTTTTTTAAAGCCTAATTTAATACATTCATCAATACGTTGCTTTGCTCCGTTTATTGCACGAAGCTCCCCTGTAAGCCCCACCTCGCCCAAAATAACCGTGTCACCGGGCAGGGGCAGATTTTTATATGCCGAAGCTATTGCCGCAATCAGCGGAAGATCAAGAGCAGGCTCATCTATCCTCAATCCGCCGGCAATGTTAACATAAACATCCTGATTATAAAGAGTATATCCTAATCTTTTTTCAAGAACGGCAAGCAATGTTACCATACGGCTGTAATCGATTCCGCTGCCTACACGGCGTGGATTATTAAAACCTGAATTACCCGTTAATGCCTGAATTTCAACCATAACGGGGCGCGTGCCCTCAAGAGAACACATAACAGAAGTGCCCGCAACGGGCTCATTGCGCTCTGACATAAATATCTCAGAGGGGTTCAATACGTCAACCATTCCCATTTCGTTCATTTCAAAGACGCCTATTTCGTTGGTTGAACCAAAGCGATTTTTGTTTGCTCTCAACACGCGGAAGGTTGAATTTCTTTCTCCCTCAAAATACATTACCGTATCAACTATATGCTCAAGAACCTTAGGTCCTGCAAGGGTACCTTCTTTGGTAACGTGGCCTACCGTAAACACCGTAATTCCTTCCTCTTTTGCTATACGCATCAATCTTGAGGCGCACTCTCTTACCTGAGAAACCGTGCCCGGTGCTGAGGATAAATAAGGTGCATACACCGTTTGAATTGAGTCTATAATAGCCATTTCAGGCTTTTGGGATGAAATCTGCGCACAAATTTCATCAATATCCGTTTCAGCAAGAATATAAATATCCTCAGAAGCGCAGTTAAGCCTATCGGCACGAAGCTTTATTTGATGTGCCGATTCCTCTGCAGAAACGTACAAAACCTTTTTATCCTTTGCAACAAAATCGCACACCTGAAGAAGTAACGTTGATTTTCCTATGCCCGGATCACCGCCGCAAAGAATAATACTTCCCGGAACGATGCCTCCGCCAAGCACACGATCAAGCTCACCGCTGCCGGAAGAAAAACGTTGATAGCTTACTGTTTCAACGTTCTTCAGCTTTCGCACCTCTCTTTGAGGTGCTTCTGTGGCTTTACGCATCGCTTTATTTTTAGGTTCTGCTTTTATTATCTGTTCTTCCAACGTGCCCCAATTATCACAACCGGGACATTTCCCCAGCCACTTTGCAGTTTCATAGCCGCAGGAAGAGCATACATACATTGTTTTTTCTTTCATATCATTCAATAATATTATACTTAAAAACGTCACTGCCGCTGGTTACGGTCTTATCTTCCCACACAATAAGTGTTCCGAATGCTTGGGGAAGGATCGCACTGCGACCTGTTTCTGAAACCTGAATCAGCTTATCGGTTTCATAGTAATAGGCGTACACAACGTGATCGGAAACAAACACGATAAAGTTTTCACCAAGTGAATACTGAGTTACGTTATCCCAGAATGCTACCGGTGGTTTAGCTCCGCTCTTATAAGCATAATAAAGCGTTGAATCAGGTGCATTATTTTTATTTATCCAAACGTAAACGTCATCATTGCAGATAGGCTTATGAACGTAGGTGCTTGTGGGGAATACCTGAGGCTCCATTTCACCTGAATTTTCTTCCTCTTCCTCTTCTTCCTCTTCAGGGATTTCTTCATCAAGAGTATCGTTTTCGCCTAAATCTTCAAAAACAAGGCTATAGATCGCACTAACGTTTTCGCCTTCTCTTTCAGGGTCGCTATCAGCCCAAATAACGGTGTTTTTATAGATATAAGGCGTGCTTACTGCATAATTGGTGTTTTCAAAAAGCTTGATCGCAATATTTTCATCAGAAGTAAGATCGATGAAATACAGCTTATCTTCGCTGTCACTTACCTGCTCCATCCACACAAGATAGTCACCGTAAAGTCCCATTCGGGGCATATGGTTTTCAGTTTCACGAACCTCGGAAACCGTATTTGCTTTTATACCGTCAATTTCAATGCGGTTCATTTTATAGATAACATTCTTTCCCTTGTGATCAGTATCAACCCATACTGCCCAATTTTCAGAAAGATAGGTTTCAAAAATTTCTCCGCCCTTCATTTTACTTTTGGCGATGCGCTTATATGAGCCGTCAATTGCGTTAAAAAGATATAAGTTAGTAAGAACAGAGCCTTCAAGAGCACCCTCACCTGCAGAGAAAAGCATTTCGTGGCCATAAATACTGGGCTGATTGATTCTAACCTCGTTTACCTTCATTTCTCTTACGCTTTCAGAACGGTCTACCTCAACTGCGATATTTTCGCTTACCGCAGGAGTCGTCCACGGTTCAAGAGGCTTTTCTGTCTGAGTAGGCGGTGTTTCAACACTTTCTTCTTCATCGCCAAACATACCCTTTGAATACATTATACCCGCAACAATCGCCACAATAAGCAATACTGCCACTATTGAAACAGTTATCCAAATTATTTTTTTATGTAATTTAACCTTTTTGGGATCTTTGCCGTCACCGTATTTATATTTTAAAACGTCATTTATCTGTGAAAATTTCATATATACCTCTCATTTATCTGATTAGCGTTACTGTTGCCTGAGCACTTATGCCTTCTTCCCTACCCTCAAAGCCAAGCCTCTCGGTGGTGGTTGCCGCAACGTTTACTCTTGAAACTTCTATGCCTGCATTTAACGCAATATTTTTATTCATTTCTTCTATATACGGCTTAAGCTTTGGCTTTTGCGCAACTACTATTGCGCTGATATTACCTACGCTGAACCCATTTTCCTTTAAAAGAGCAATGACGTGCCTGAAAAGAAGCATACTGTCAATCCCCTTATATTTTTCATCCGTATCGGGAAAGTGCCTGCCTATATCGCCTAAGCCTGAAGCACCTAATAAAGCATCCATTATTGAATGAAGAAGCACATCAGCATCAGAATGTCCCTTTAACCCACGGTCATAAGGAATATTTACACCGCCTATAATAAGCGGTCTGCCCTCACAGAGCGCGTGTACGTCATAGCCTATACCAACAAAACACCTTTCAGGCATTTTAACATCATCCTCGGTCGTAATTTTTTTGTTTGAATATGCACCCTCAACCATTTTCACCGAAAATCCTGCAAACTCAAACACAGCACCGTCATCAGTCATACCCGTGCCTGCTTTTTCATAGGCTGAAATAAGCTCTTTTGTTAAAAAGCCTTGAGGTGTCTGCGCTGCCCAGAGCTTTTCACGTTGAGGCGTTGAAATAACTACTGCATTTTCGTCCGTCAACTTAATTGTATCGGTGACCTTTACTCCTGCTATTGCGCCTTGACCTTCTTTTATATTATCTATTACTCGATCAATTATTTCTTCGGTAATAAAAGGTCTTGCGCCATCGTGAACGAGAACTGTATCAAATTCATCTTCAATGGCCTTTAATCCGTTAAGCACAGATTCTCCTCTTGTGCTTCCGCCACGGATATACTGAACCTTTTCGCCCAAAAGCTCTTTTAACCGTTCTTCATCCTTTTCAGCACAGATGACCGCAACACCGTCTACACGCTTATGCTCTAAAAAACAGTTTACCGTCTTTTCGATAATAGTTTCATTATCAATACGGAAAAATATTTTATTCTCATTTAATTTTGTGCGGCTTCCGCTTCCCGCCGCAGGAATCAGCGCGCAGATCATTGTATTTCCTCAAACATAGGCGCGCCCGTTTTTCTCTGAACGCTTTCATCGGTAAGCAATATTTTAAAGGAATGGGTTTTATCGCCGAAGGTTATGGAGATAACGTCTCCTTCCTTCACTTGATATCCTGCCTTCTGCACTTTTCCGTTGATGCTTACTCTGCCTGCATCACAAGCATCGTTGGAAACCGTTCTGCGTTTTATAATGCGGGATACCTTCAAAAACTTATCAAGACGCATTTTGCATCCTCCGTTGTAATACTTTTGTTATATTATAGCACATTATATTGATTTTGAACAGAGATAATTTTGTGTATTTTTCCTGACAGAATATGGTATTTGTGATATAATACATAAAAATTTGATTTTCAAAGGTGTTTTTTATGTTTAAAGCATTTACAAAACTTTTTATAAAAGATTATAAGGACGTTAACAATTCCGTTGTGCGCCAAAAGTATGGCTTGCTTTCAGGTGCTTTGGGAATTATCTGCAACCTCATTCTTTTCATTATTAAGGTTTCCGTTGGCTTCATAATCGGAAGTGTTGCGGTAATTTCCGATGCCTTCAATAACTTCTCCGATATGGGTTCGACAATCATTTCCGTTATCGGCATTAAGCTGAGCAATAAAAAGCCTGACCGCGATCATCCCTTCGGTCACGGAAGATTTGAATATATCTCAGCACTTATCGTTGCTTTTATCATTATGCTTGTTGGCTTTGAGCTTTTTAAATCTTCCTTTGATAAGATTCTTAATCCCGTTGCTTCATCAGGCGTTAACTGGCTTTTAATGGGTATTCTCATAATATCCGTTCCCGTTAAGCTTTTTATGTATGGCGTAAATAAGTTTATGGGAAAGGCTATTTCCTCGCCAACACTTATTGCCACCGCAGTTGACAGCCGCAACGATGCCATTGCAACAAGCGCGGTAATTGCTTCAGCCATAATTGACGGGCTTCAGCTTCTGCCCTTTGTTATTGACGGTTATGTTGGTGCCTTGGTTTCTCTTTTGATCATCTATGCAGGCTTTTCTGTTGCAAAAGATACGGTTGGTATATTGTTGGGCAAAGCCCCTGAAAAGGAAACTGTTGAGGCAATAACCTCTATGCTCCTTGAGACTCCTGAAATTCTCGATATTCACGATCTTATCATCCACGATTACGGTCCCGGCAGACTCTTTGCATCGGTTCACGCTGAAATTGAAAGCACTTCTGACGTTATTTCCGTTCACGAGGTTATAGATTTCACCGAAAAAAATATTTTGCAAAAAACCGGTTGCGAAATAACCATTCATATGGACCCTATCTGCTCTGACGATCCTATTCTGAATAATATAAAATCACTTGTATATGATGTATTCAAGGACGAAAACTGTTGTTATACCATTCACGACCTCAGAATGACAAAAGGTGATAACAATATGAATATTATTTTCGATATGGTAGTTCCATTTGATGAAAAGCCTGAAATAACAAAACACATCACACAGAAGCTACGTTCAAGGATCCAAGAGACAGACTGCCGTTTTTCAACGGTGATTCAGGTAGATCACGATTTCACACAAACACTTGACAAATAAAATATTTTTGTTAAAATATACTTGAAATTAACTTTTAAGGAGTTTTTTATTATGGATAGCGACAGTAGCGACGAAGATAACTACTGTAAGTTTCATAAAAATATAGCACATCTAAACCGATGATTTTGGTATAGGTGTGCTTTTTACATTTTTAAGGAGTAAAAAAATGACTGTACAAATTATTCTGATGGTTTTATGCATTATATTTTCAGCATACTTCTCAGCAACCGAAACTGCCTTTTCATCACTAAATAAAACAAGGCTAAAGGCGATGGCTGAAAAGGGAAATAAAAGAGCTGCCC
This sequence comes from Clostridia bacterium, assembly GCA_045591115.1. Lineage (GTDB taxonomy): Bacteria > Bacillota > Clostridia > Christensenellales > QALW01 > UMGS1322. Next base: position 64,468 of record JAZNSH010000065.1, on the reverse strand, counting down.
TTGCCTGCAAGCTTTCAGACAATTACGATAAGCTTATCTCCACCATCTTGATAGGAAACAATATCGTAAACATTGCAGTTGCTTCCATCAGCACCGTTTTGTTCGTAAAAATTTTAAACGGTGATCAGGAATTGGGCGCAACTGTTTCAACAATAGTTGTTACTGTGCTTGTTCTTATTTTCGGTGAGATAACACCCAAGAGCATTGCAAAGGATTCTCCTGAAAAGTTTGCAATGTTCTCCTCTCCCTTTATCCGTTTGCTTATATGGATTCTTACCCCCATATGTGCGATCTTCTCCGGCTGGAAAAAGCTCGTTTCAAAGCTTTTTAAATCTGAGGAAGAAGATAAAATGTCCCAGGAAGAGCTCTTAATGATCGTTGATGAGGCTGAGCAAGAGGGCGGAATTGATACTGACGAGGGCGATCTTTTAAGAAACGCCATTGAATTTACCGAGATCCGTGCAGAGGATATTCTCACCCACCGTGTTGATATTGAAGCAGTGGCTCAGGATGCGCCTAAGGAAGAAATTGCCCAAAAGTTTTCAGACACACGTTTTTCAAGATTACTTGTTTATAACGAAAACATTGATGACATAGTCGGTGTTATTCACTTAAAGGATTTTTATAAGGACAACGGCATTTTGAAGGACGATATCAGCACAATTATGTCGCCCCCATTATTTATACATAAGTTTGAAAAGATCGATGATCTTCTTAAGCAGTTGCAGCAGGAAAAATCACATATTGCTGTTGTTGTTGATGAATATGGCGGAACGCTGGGCATCGTTACGATGGAAGATATCCTTGAAGAGCTTGTTGGCGATATCTGGGATGAGCACGATGAAGTTGTTGAACAGTTCACATCAGTAGGCGAAAACACTTATCTCGTTGATTGTGCCACCAACTTTGAAGAATTCTGTGAATTTTTTGAGCTTGAGCCTGAAGAAACCGAAAGTATTTCCTTGGGCGGTTGGATAATGGAGCAGTTAGAACGTATCCCCTCCGTCAACGATAAATTCACTTTTGAGCATCTTGATTTTGTTATTGAAGAATCTGATTCAAGACGTGTTATTTCCGTAAAAGTTACAAAAAACGAAAAAAACATTGAAACCGAGGAATAAAAAATGGATAATCTTACAAGCATTAAAAGAATAGGTAATATAAAACATTCAGGTAGCGAATGGTCGATAATTTCAAAAAAGATCGTTCTTGAAAACACACCTGAAAAAGCCATTATCCGCATTGATTCAGTTGGCGTTTGCGGTATATTTGTTAACGGCAAATTTTTGGAAGCAACAACGGGCAGATACGTTAACCGCATTTGCGCTTTTGAATTTACTTCCCTTTTAAATAAAGGCGAAAACTTAATTGAGTTAAAGCTTGGCAATCACTTTTATCAGCCTGTTTTCAATAATGTTTTTGCATCTTCCGGCAAGATGTTTTCAAGTGTTGCCGCAGAAATTATAATTGACGGTAAAACTACCGTAACGGATATGTCCTGGCAATGTGAAGACGAGCTTCATTTCTTTTCAGAGGTTACAAAGGCTGAATATGAGCGTTTCTGGATTACTTCCGCTTTGTGGAACGAGCAGAAGGATATAGAGGTAAACGATGCCGTTAAAGCCCTTATCGGAAGCGATTATAACCCCAACGAAAAGACTAACGGAATTATTGAAATAAAAGATCTTATCTACGATAATATCTATGAACTTGGCAGATTATACGTTGGCTATCTTTTAGTTGACTATGAAGCGGAAACGGACAGCAAAATTACCTTTACCTTTGATTATACCGAATCTGTTAACGATCTCATAAATGAAATGCCCATAATAAAGCGTTTAAAAATCGTTGAAGACGTAAAAAAGGGCAATCACTCTCATATTGTTTTAAGACGCCGCGCTTTCAGATTTTTAAAAGTTACGTGCGATGAAAACGTAAAAATCAAAAGCATAAAGCTTATTTTAAGTATGAAGCCCAATAATTCCTTGGGACATTTTGAAAGTGAAGACGAAATTTTAAATAGAGCTTGGCAGGTTGGCAAATATACACTTTTGGTAAATATGCACCAGGAATATGAAAGCTGTCCACGAAATGAAATGAAATTCTTCTCGGGCGATGCAATCATTGAGGCTCTCGTTGACTACTATACTTTCAATGACGGTTCCCTTGTTGATTCTTCAATGTCTTTAACCGAGATTGCATCAAACCTCGGCTTGCGTCATGACACAGTTGAACGTAACGTAGGTTTGTGGGATTACCCTGCCTGGCGAATTTTAATTGCATACAATCACTATTTATATTTTAACGATACAGATTTCGTTAAAAAATACTTTGATGAATTAACCACTTGCTTGAACTGGCTTATAGAGAAAATGAATTCACGTTATCTTATCTATCAGTTCCCCGTTTTCTCAGCACCTATGTATCAGGACTGCAGTCCGGTAGAATATAATTCTTCCCCTGACCGTTTAGGCGAAAAGCCTTTATTAAATGCCCTTTTATATAAATGCTTGCTTGTTATGGCAGAGTTTTCCGATATTCTTTCTGACTCCCAAGGTGAAAAGTGGCGCAATTTAGCCCAAAATGTTAAAGATGCAATAAACGAGCATTTGTGGAGCGAAGATAAAAAAGCATATCTTGACGGCTATGATACAACTTATATCCCCGAAGACGGTAATGCCGTTGCAGTGCTTTTCGGTATTTCCGATGAAAAACGCACAAAGGAAATTTTAGAAACCCTTAAAAAGGAAACCTGGACGCCCTACGGTGCATCAATGATAAATTCAGATTCGCTTAAAATTCGTGATGAATATCGTACAATTTCTCCTGTTATGAATATGTATGAAGCAGAAGCACGCTTCTTAAATGAGGATGAAGAAAACGCACTTGATCTTATAAAGCGTTGCTGGGGCGGTATGCTTAAAAAAGGTGCTGAAACTTTTTGGGAGTTTATCTCCAATGACGAAACAAAAAGATGGCATATCCCTGCACACGGTTGGGCATCAGGCTGTTGTTATCTCTTTGGTGCATACGTTTTAGGTATTCGTCCCAATAAATCAGGCTATGAGGAAGTGCTTTTCTCTCCCGCTGAAACACTTGAAAACTATAAAGGCGTTGTTCCAACAAAGAAAGGTCTTATCGCAGTAAAGAAAGAGAATGGCAAATATACTATCGCCATTCCCAAGAGCGTTAAACTTATAACAGAAGTTAAAAACGTTGAGATTATTGAGTACTAAAAAATATTCACAAAAAACCGAACCCAAGCAATTGGGTTCGGTTTTCTTTGTATTATTTAATAATCTTATAGCCGATATATCCCGGCATAATGTTAGGATCGTGGAACAGAAGCGGAATGATTTTATTATTACTGAATTCTTCAATAAACCTCCGGCTAAGCTTTTCATCGTATGAGGCGCCGGTGCAAATTTTATCCGTCAAGCATTTTTCATAATAACACTCATCGCCAACAAGTAGGTAGTTATCTGCCAAAACGACACAAGAGCCTATAGAATGTCCACCGATTTTCTTTATTATTACGTTCTCATCCAATAAAAATTGATCATCGAAAAAATGTACATTAAATTTTTCGGGAATATACTTTTTCGCTTCAATATATTCGTTTTTTTGAATGTGTATAACGGCATTTGTGTAATACTTGATAGCTTCTATGTGGTCGTGATGCGAATGAGTAATGATAACATCGGTGATGTTATTTGGCAAAAGCCCATACTCTTTTAAAACATCAACGGGTTTTTGGAATTGGGACATTTCAAAGCCTGCGCCGTCATCACAGCCTACGTCAACAAGAATATTTTTATTTTCGGTTTGTATCAAATAAATTGTAAATGAAATCGGCAATAACTTCTCTTTATTTCCGCCTTTAAAAATAAAGTTTTCTCCAAAAACGGACTCTCCGTATTTTAACGCTACGATTTTCACAAAAGCTCTAATACAACCTTTCCAATATTCTCACCGCGATAAAGTATAGCGTGTGCTTCTTCTGCTTCGGTGATGGGAAGAATCTTATGGATAGTTGGCTTAACGGAGCCGTCTTCCACCTTGGGGAACACTTCATTTACAAGGCTTGAAAGGATCTGCGCTTTCATTTGGGGTGTTCTGGAACGAAGGGTACTACCAACAATTCTAATATTCTTTTTATAGATATTTTTAAGGTCGATAGTAGTGTTTGAGCCTGCAAGTGCCGCAATAACTATCCAACGACAACCGTACTTAACGTAAGGAAGGCAATCGCCTAAATTCTGTCCGCCAAGGCAGTCGATGGCAATATCAACGGCTCTGCCTGCTTCTTCCTCGTTCTTTAAAACTTCGGGAAGACTCTCTTTTCTTGTATCAACAATTAAATCTGCGCCAAGATGCTTGATATTTTCAGGATCGGAAATTACAGTTGTGATAACGCGGAGACCGAATGCTTTTGCCATAGGAATCACTACGCTTGCAAGACCTGAAGCACCTGCCTGCATTAAAAGTGTGTCGCCCGCCTTTGCCTTGCCCTCAATAAATAATTTTAAATATGCCGTTGCATAAGCTTCGGGAATTGCCGCCGCTTCAGCCATAGAACAGTTTTTTGGAACAGGCATACACATACCGCACTCAACGGAAACATACTCGGCATAACCGCCACCGCCAAGCAAGGCGCAAACCTTATCACCGATTTTATAGTTTGATTTTTCCTTTGCGCTCTCCGTCATTTCAACGATCTCGCCCGAAACTTCAAGTCCCATCCATTCAGGGCAACCTTCGGGAGGCGGATAATCGCCCTCACGTTGCATAAGGTCGGCTCGGTTAAGTGCCGCATATTGAACTTTTATTAAAACTTCATCTTCCTTTAATACGGGATATGGCACATTATCCCATCTTAAGCTTTTATCGTCATTTACAAGAATTGCTTTCATGACTTTTTTATCCACTTAAATATCCCTCCAATCAAACAGTACACCTATTGGGAAATTTTTTTCGGTTACTAATCTGTTATAGATTTCATTTGCCTCTTTGGGTGAATGAATTTCGCAAATCATATCCTTAAAATTAAGGCGTTTTCCCTTAATAAGATTTAAAACTGCTCTAAGATCGTCGGCATCTGTCCACAAGCCTGCAGATGACTCTTTCTTCGGGCGCGCCATTGTATGAGCACCGATCAACGATATTCCTCTGCCGTGAACCTTACCGTAATAGTCAATTTCAAAATGCGAGCTTCTGGTGCAACCAAGAAGCGCAACTCTGCCCATTTGTTTCATACAATCAAGGGCTTGAATCAAACCAACGCCAAGACCGGTTACCTCGATGCAAACATTCACTCCGCCATCGCTTAGTGCTATAACGTCTTTTGTGAAACTATCACTTGTGGGATCAAGAACATAATCTGCGCCCATTTTTAAAGCAAACTCTCTGCGTTCTTTCACAGGATCAACGGCGATAACGGGATACGCGCCTGCCGCCTTTAGTTGCTGAACTGCAAAAACGCCAAGAATTCCAAGCCCCATTACCATTGCGGATTCCCCGATTTCAAGATGCGTTTTTCTTATAGCCGCAAGAGGAAAAGTGGAAATCAACGCCATAGATGCTTCCTTGGTGGAAACCTCATCGGGAATTTTAATTACATTATTTCTGCTGATGGTAATATTCTTTTTATGCTTTCCCCAATAAACAACAACTCTGTCCCCGACCTTAATGTCAGTTACTTCACTGCCTATCTCAGTTACAATTCCCGCGGAACTGTAACCAACCGTTATTGGAAATGTAATCTCTTCATCTTCAGCCACGGTCGTTCCGTTTCTTGCTCCGATAAAGTTTGCCTTTTCTGTTCCTGAACTGATTGCCGAATATTCAAGGCTTACCGTTACCTCATCTGCCTTGGGAGGCAAGCACGGAACATCAAGAAGTTCAGCTGTATACGGCGCGGTAAACACTATTTGTTTTGTTTGCATAATCACACTTCCTTTCCGCAAGATCTAAGTATCAACTTATAAAGACCAAGCTCATATTCATAAGAATATGGGTTTTCTTTTCCTCTTATTATTTCTGCGAAATTGCGCATCATATGATCATAACGGTCATATATTTCCGATTTACTTGTTTCCCACTCTTTATACCAATTAGCGCTATATGCTTCGTTCATTACGGTATATTGACCGTTTTCTGTCGGAACCTCAAGAGGTTTTATTTCTATAGTTCCTTTTTCACCGCAAATAACAAGCTGTCTTCTTAAAAAGCCACCACTTTCGTTTGCGCAGGTTTTGGCAAAGGATACGCCGTTTTTATATTTTAATGCCACCATTCCGTAATCATTAGCTGTAACGCCATCACAACCGGTTGAACAATTAAGAGGTATAATTTTTTCCGGCTCGCCCTGAATCTGATAAATTAAATCAAGAAGATGGCATCCCAAGAAGAACATCATTCCTCCGGGGAAATTCTCAAGCCATTGTCTGATCTCAGCAGAATGTTTACAGTCCATATGCGCTTCAACCGAATATATTTCACCAAGCTCACCGTTTTTTATTTTCGCAAAGGCTTCTTGAATCTTTGGATTAAAGCGATACATATATCCCGTTGAAAAAGTCAGGTTTTTAGATTTTAATATTTCAATAAGTTTTTCAAAATCATCATAATCAACACCGCCCGGCTTTTCCATATGCAGATGCTTGCCTGCTTTTGCTGCCATAAGAGCATATTTGGTAAGGTAAATTTCCTCCGTTTCCACCGCAACCGCTTCGATGGTTGGATCATTCAATATTTCTTCTACCGTCATCTCCTTATAGCCTTCAAATATTTTTACCTTTTCGGGAAACTTTTCCCTTTCATTTTCAGGAAGCGCATATCCTGCAACTTCAAAAATATCTTCTTGCTTTAAGAAGCTGTTCCATATATGATAACCGTGGCTGTTTCTACTTGTGCCTATTTGTGCAACTCTTATTTTTTTCATATTATAATGCTCCATTCTATATAATATCAGGATAAAAATCAAAATTATCGCGAACTGCTTTTACTGCTTTCACCGTAGGCTGAGTGGGCACTGCACATTCATCGTGTTCGCGCACCGCAAGATACATTGAGCATCCTAACTGACCGCCGATCATTCTGTGAATTTTTGAGTGAGTTCCGCCCGATAAGAACAAGAACGGCACTTTAAGTTCTTTTTTGAGCAGAGTGGTAATTCTCAGGTTTTCCATTTCTTCTTCAACGGAATTGCCTGCCGTTACGATCTTAACAACGTCAGCACCGCGCTTTTGTTGTTCATATGCGATTTCAAGAACAGTTTCAGCAGGGGTAAATTTTAACACGTGGGAGGACATAAGTGCTTCCTTGCCCATATGGTGTATCCTATCAATAAGTCTTTTCTGTTTATCGATGGCGTCCTGCTTCATTGAAAGCTCTAAGCCAATACCCATACCCGATTCGCTATCAAAGGCACTGCCCATAACATCACCTAAGGTTGCACCGCATTTTAAAGCAACAAGAAGCTCTTCGGTGATCTCTTCATCACTTAATCCTTCATTTTGCGGGGCGCGGTAGTTAGTAATATAAATGGGATGATTTGAGCAAGATGCAAATATATTTCTATAGTTTTCTTCAGTTTTAAACTCTCTTTTTAAGCGTTCAAGCTGAATGCCCAAGCAGTCTGCCCCATCATAAATTGAGTTTTTAACTGCAAAACGGATTGCTTCCGGAGTATCCTTTAATATCATTGAAGTAATTAAAGGTTGATTCTGATTTAAGAATGTTGCCATTGTTTTTCCCTCTTCATAGCATTTCTGCCACCATCAATCATAATATTTTCGCCGTTGATAAACTGACCTTTTTCAGATGCAACAAAAAGCACAAGGTCGATAATTTCCTGCGGTTCAGCGGCACGACCTAACAAAGTCTTCATATTTGCCATTGCGGCTCTTGTAAGTACGGGGCCCGGTGAAATGCAAACGCATCTGATATTATAGGGTGCACCGAACTGGGCAATGGATTTTGTTAAGCCAAACATAAGCCCTGCCTTTGCGGTAGGATAATCCATACCGTAGCCGTCACCTTCCTGACCTGTAATTGAGCCGATATTTATTATTAAACCGCTTTTCTGCTGACGCATTACCTTTGCCGCGGCGTGAGCAAAATAGAAAGGACCTTTTAAGTTAACGTCAAGTCCCCAATCGTAAACGTCAATGGGAACATCGGGGAATTCAGGACATTCTGCCATATTAACCTTGCACATTCTTGTTGCCGTTCCGCCTGCAAAATTGCACACCATATCAAGTGAACCAAACTCTTTAACCGCTAAATCAACTGCGGCACAAACCTGCTTATAATCTCTTACATCACAAAGACAAGCAACTGCCTTGCCCTGATTTTTTTCATTTATTTCTTTTACTTTTTCATTTAAAACTTCTTCGTTTACGTCGCACATAATAACGTTGCCGCCTAAAGAAGCAAAGTTCTGTGCAAACAAAAGTCCCATACCTGACGCGGCACCTGTTGAAATTGCTGTTTTGCCTTTAAATTCCATAATAATTTCTCCTTTAAATTTTCTTTCTGCAACCATCAATCTGATAGTCCTGACCTGAAATATATGCTGCCTTATCACTTGCAAGGAAGCTGATAAGATAAGCATATTCCTCTAATTTGCCGGTTCTTCCCATATAACATTGTTCATTTTCGATTTTAGCATCTTCATTTCTGATTGTGCCGGGAACAACGTTATTTACCGTAATGCCATACTCAGCGACCTCTTTTGCAAGTGCCTTGGTAAATGAGCTTACCGCACCCTTGGTCATTGAATAATCAACCATATTTGCATTGCCGTAAACTCCTGCTACTGAGCCGATGTTGATAATTCTGCCATAATTATTTTCTATCATATTAGAAAGAACTTCGTGGCTAAAATACATAAGCCCCAAAATATTAACGTTTATCTTCTTTTTCCAGTCTTCACTTGTCGTTTCAACAAAAGTTCCCCAAGTACGCCACAGACCTGCGTTATTTACAAGGATATCAATTTTGCCGTAAGCTTTGATCGTATCTGCCACGACCTCTTTTACGCGGTTTTCGTCGCTTACGTCGCACATATATGCTGAAGCATTTGCACCCATTGTTTCAATTTGTTTTTTTACAAGTTCGAGCTTTTCACTATCAATATCAACAATGCACACATTTGCACCTTCTTTGGCAAATTCCAATGCCGTTGCCTTTCCAAGACCGATAGATGCACCGGTAACAACAACGGTTTTATTCTTAAATTCCATAAATGCACCTCCATTATTTTGTTAATTATATCATCTTGCCAAATTTTTTTCAATATGCTATACTATAAAAAAAGTAACTATTCTGTAATTTAAGAGGTTTTCATCGATGAAAAACGGAATTTTTGTGTCAGAACTGTCTTTTCAGAAGCACGTTTTCAGCAATTATCATTTCTGCCGTGGCAACAACAGTAAACGAAAAACACGTGTCGGCATTATTATGAAAGGCGAAGGAACTTATTTGTATTTAAACAAAAAGCTTGACGTAAAAGCAGGTGACGTTGTTTTTATTCCTGAAAATATTTTCTGCTATTCAGAGTGGCACGGCAAACCTGAAATTGAGGTTATATATATAAGTTGTTTTATTCATTATGAAGGATTTCAATATGAACCGCAAACGGTAAACTGTCTGCAAAGCACAAAAGATGATCTTTTGAAAATATCAGAACTTCTAAGTTCTGATTACCTTGACGAACTTGAAGCCTATTCCCTTTTTTATAAAGTTCTTAAAACTATTCTCCCCCAAATGAAGTTATCAAACTTTGCTTTTGATAAAACACTTCAGATAGCCATTGAATATTTATCCGAAAATTGGGATAAGGATTTTTCTGTAAGTGATCTTGCAAAAAAATGCCTTGTAAGTGAATCTTCAATATATCACCTGTTTCAAAGGGAAATGGGGCAAACTCCCGTAAGCTTTCTTAATTCAATAAGAATCAACAAGGCTATCGAGTTTTTGGAAAACACAAATTATTCAATTTCAACTATCAGCAGTATGGTTGGGTTTAACTCTGAAAATCATTTTAGAAAGGTGTTTGTTTCCCTCACCGGTTCAACACCTTTAAAATTCAGAAAACGAACGTAAAAAAAACGGCGAATTTCGCCGTTTTCTCATTTTATAAACTCATTTAATTTTTCAGTGTCAAGCTTATCAAAGCTCTTAAGCACAGGATAAAGCTTTTGTGCAATGATCTTTACACCGCCCTCAATATTGCTTTCAATATTAAGCGGCATTAAAGGCTCGTGCAGGGACATTCTTAACAAGAACCAACCATCACCGTCTTCAGCATCAAAGGATACTCGGATGCCCTCGTAGTTATCGGGAGCAACGTGCCAATCACCAACTGCCAAAGCGTAATCATTTACCGCTTTAATTATATTTTCACCGTAAGGCTTAAAATCATCAAGCAATATGTTCATTCTGAATTCCTTGCTCTCTTTGGGCTCCTCAAGACCCAACAAAAGATCCTCAAGCTTTTTCCCCTGAGCCTTCAGCTGAGCCATTTTGATGATAAGCTTTGTAACAAGATATGCACCGTCATCAAGGAAATAATTCTCCTTTAAAGCCGCGTGACCACTGGTTTCAATAGCTAAAGGACAGTACTTCCCTTCTTTATTGAGGCGGATAGCTTCGTTGATAACGTTCTTATATCCGCGCTTAAAGCGATGATGCATACCGCCGTGGTTTTCAATAAACTTCTTTAATCCACTTGATGTGATAGAATCTGTAACTATAACTGCAGGAGTTCTTTCCTCCAACAAAATAGCAGAAATGAGCGCAATAAGGCGGTTACGGTTGATCTCATTGCCCAAAGAATCAACTGCACCGGCACGGTCAACGTCAGTATCAAAGATAATACCGAAATCTGCATTGGCATTTAACACTGCACGGGTAACAAAACCCATTGCCTCCTCATTTTCGGGATTAGGAATATGGTTCGGGAAAGTTCCGTCAGGCTCTAAGAACTGACTTCCTGAGGTATCTGCGCCTAAAGGCTCAAGCACCTTTGTTGCATAAAATCCGCCTGCACCGTTACCTGCATCAACAACGATTTTAAAGCCCTTTAAGGGATGCTCAAAATCAGCTTCGGAATTAACTGCATTGCGAACCTTATTAACTAAAATATCGGCATACTTGCTCAAAAAATCATATTCAATAACCTTGCCTTCCTTTGAGGGAAGCTTGTTACCGTTTTGAGCATTTGTAAGAATCTCTTCAATATCACTGCTTTCGCAACCACCGGCTTTTGTGAAAAACTTAAGACCGTTACGATCATATGGCAGATGGCTTGCAGTGATCTGGATAGAGCCGTCACAATCCATTTCAGGCACAATATTGGTCATAAACATCGCAGGCGTTGAAATAAGACCGCAATCATAAACAATAAATCCTGCATCCTTCAGCTGAGAGATTACTGCATTTTTAATGCGCTGTGCGGAAATTCTTGAATCGTGGCCAACCGCAACCTTGATATCTTCCTTATTTGTCTTTTCTTTTAACCAATAAGCAAAGCCTGATGCTATCGCCTTTACTTTTTCATCGGTAAGATTTACCTTGCCGTTTTCGCTTTCCACGGCAATGCCTCTTATATCAGAGCCGTTTTTTAAAATTTTCCATTCTTTTTCCAACATAACTTATCCACCATTTGAAAAATCTTTTTGTTAATTATATTGGAATTTCGGGCTTTTGTCAATAAAAAAAGGTTTTTTATTTGTTGTGTTTTTTATTGTTTTATGTTAATATATATTCTGATATATTTTAAGGAGTTTTTTATGAATAAGATCAGGCAAAACGTTTTCCCCGTGCTTGCGGCTATTATATGGGGTCTTGCTTTTTCTGCGCAGGATTATTGCGCGGCAAGAGGAATGGAGCCGTTCACGTTCAATATGGCTCGCGCGTTTATTGCAACGATAGTTTTATTCTTTGTTGCAATAATTTTTTCCAAAGGCTTTAAAAATCTTTTTGCGCAGTTAAAGGATAAAGTCTATCTAAAAAATCTCTTATTAGGTGGCTTATGCTGCGGAAGTGCTTTATTTATGGCAACAAACCTACAGCAAGCGGCTTTTGCCCCCGGAATAGAAAGCGGTAAGATCGGGTTTATAACTGTATTCTATCTTATGCTTGTTCCCGTTTTCGGGTTATTCTTAAAGAAAAAAGCCCCCCTTAACGTGTGGATCAGCGTTGTCATCGCATTGGTTGGTATGTATTTTCTTTGCATTAAGGATGGAACTGCATTTAGTGTTGATGTGCACGATCTTTATGCTTTCCTTTGTGCAATTATGTTTTCGGTGCAGATTTTATTTATCGATCATTTTGCAAACAAAGTAAACGGCGTGCATCTTTCGTTTATGCAATTCGTGGTAGTTACAGTCTTCTCTTTTATCGGAATGCTGATCTTTGAAAGCCCCTCTCTTATATCATTTAAAGCCTGCATCTGGCAGATAGCCTATGTTGGCGTGTTTTCTTCAGGTGTCGCATACACTTTGCAGATCATTGCTCAAAAGGATTCAAACCCCACCGTTGTTTCCATATTATTAAGCCTCGAATCGGTTTTTGCGGTAATTTTCGGAATGATGTTCGGTGAATTTATGTCAACAAGGGAATTTATCGGTTGCGGCATTATGTTCTTTGCGGTAATTCTCTCCCAAATTCCTTTTGCCGAAATCAAAAGCAAACTTTCATTGATACTTACTTTATTGGGATTAATATTCGTTGCTTTGGTTCTTATGCATTGGGCCTTTGCCGTTGCGGCAGTATTCCTGTTTATTTCCGCAATACTTTTTAAGAAAAAGCAATAAAAAAATACCGTGCAGATTGCACGGTATCTTTTTTTTACTCATTAATAATAGCTTCTAACTGCTGTTTAGTTCTGTAACCGATGATAGTTTTCTTTGCCTCGCCATCCTTGAAAAGAATCATACAAGGAATGCTGTTGATTGAAAATCTCTCGGCAAGATTATTATTTTCATCAACGTTAACCTTTGCAACAACAACATCATCGTGGCTTGCTGCAAGAGCTTCCAATTCAGGCTGAACCATTTTACAAGGTCCGCACCACTCCGCATAGAAATCAACTATTACGGGAGTTTTCGAGGCTTCAACTTCCTGACGGAACGTACTCTCCGTCACACACTTAATTTCTGCCATAAAATTCACCTATAAATTACGCCTTTCGGCTTTACTTCATTAAAATTATCATATAAAAACTCAATTCTGTCAAACGAATTTAAGCAAGTATATATTAAATTTACAATTTAGCCATTTTTACAGTGATTTTTTTTGCGTTATAATAAAAAAAATAATTGATAATATAAAAAAAATGTGGTATAATTTGTCCATAAATTTAAAATTGCGGAGGTTTTTTCTATGAAACAAGTATATGTTGGTAAAACAAAAGACGTTTATGCACTTGATAACGGCAACGTTCTTTTAAAGTTCAAGGATGACTGCACCGGCAAAGACGGCGTTTTTGATCCCGGTGAGAACAGCGTAGGTCTTACTATCGAGGGCATCGGTAAAGCAAATCTTCAGACCTCTGTTTACTATTTTGAGATGCTTAAAAAAGCAGGCATCAAAACTCACTACGTAAGCGCTGATATCGATAACGCTACTATGGAAGTTCTTCCTGCTGAAAACTTCGGTAAAGCTCAGGGCGGTAACGGTCTTGAAGTTATCTGCCGTCTTGTTGCAACAGGTAGCTTCGTTAGAAGATACGGCGAATATATTAAGGACGGCACAGTTTTAGAGGGTGGCTACGTTGAATGTACCTTCAAAAATGATGCAAAGGGTGACCCGTTAGTTACAGGCGAAGGCCTTGCGGCACTTAAGGTTATGACTCCTGAAATGTTTGAAAGCATGAAAGAGCAGACCTTAAAGATCACAAAGATCGTTGCTGACGACCTTAAAACCATCGGCTTAGACCTTTGGGATATTAAGTTTGAGTTTGGTTACAATAACGGTGAGGTTATTCTTATTGACGAAATCGCTTCAGGCAATATGCGCGTTTATAAGGGCGACACAATCGTTAACCCCGTTGACCTTACAAAGCTTATTCTTAATAGATAATTTAACAGAAAAATTAAAAGGTGCGAGTGATCGCACCTTTGTTTTTTACCAAATTCTATCATTATACGGGCTTGATTCATATCCTTTAGATTGTAACTCCGATATCATTTTGTCAAGTTTGCTCTTCCACAATGCTTTAAACCAATCAGTATGACCAAACCATTTTACAAGTGTAGGGCTGATTGCATAATATATACGAATAAAAGCTCTGCCATACCAAGTTTCTGCAAGTGTATTATCACGATAACGACGAAGTGTCCAAACCTGCGGGCAATCGTATGAGCCGTAAACACAAGTTGCTACATAACAACCGCCACTGCCTGTTTGGTTTGATTCCCTTATATCAACTACGAAACTAGGGTCCATTTCACGAATTTTATTTCCAACCGATATCGCAATTTCTCTATTTCTATTTCTTGACTCTTTAGAAACACCCTCGTTATTAAAAATATATTTATGCTGATGATAAAGCATTTTCCAATAAATCAACTGATCATCAATTTTAATGATATTTTCTATACTGTTGATAAATGCATCTGCCATTTTTGCAAAAAGATAGTATGTTTTTTCTCTATCATCTGTTGTAAATCCATATCCATCAGTTTCCTCTGTATATACAAAACTCGTACCATACATTTCAAACAAACTATCATGCATCCGAGCAATTATCTCTTGATTTTCTTCCGATTTTTCAACATTATAATTATCATCTATTATTGAAATGCTTTTACAAAAAACATCACAGATTTGCTGACGCTTATAAATGTCTCCATCAACCATTGATAAACGAGCTTTTCCATAAGCACTATAGAAAATTGCTTCAATATTAGTTGGATCATTTTGTTCCACCATATTATAGTATTTTTCTACTTCTTCCCAGTCCTCTTTTTCAAATGCCCTACGCGCGTTAATGAGATATTTTTCTACAAATGCAGAATTATCCACTTTTACAGTTCCTTGTACATCAACAGTTCCTTCAATCATCATTTTTTTTGCTTCTTCAACAGAATATTTGATTCCGCAGAACTGACATACAAAGAACCCATCTTCCTTTACAAATTCTGTGCCATTGCACATTTCACAAGTCATTGCTTTCATTTTCTTACCCTCCATCTAATTTTTTATGAAATGATTTTGTCATTTCTTGTCTATTATAGCATACATTTTATATTTTGTCTATTATCGTAGACTATATTTTATCTATTTTTTGTTATCCTAAATATGAGGGTGATAAAAATGGAATTTAATAAGTATTCGGCAGGCAAAGTAATAAAAAAATTAAGAAAAGAAAAAAACCTCTCGCAGGAGGTTTTAAGTGGGTTTGCGTGTATTGCCAGAAGTCATCTTGCAATGATCGAATTAGGCACTAAACAACCTAATTTTGAAACCATATGGAAAATTGCTTGTGCTTTGGAGATTCCGCCCCACAAGCTCGTTGAAATGATTGAAATTGAAACTAAAAATGCAGAAAATTAAAAGGTGCTGATTTTGTCAGCACCTAATTTTTTATTCCTTTTCAACGGTGGATTGAATAAACAATTCATCCATCTGTTTTTGTTCAACAACATCGGGAGCGCCGGTAAGGAGGCAGGATGCATTCTGCATTTTGGGGAATGCAATAACGTCCTTAATATTATCTGCGCCTGCAAGGAGCATAACTAAACGGTCAAAGCCTAAAGCAAGTCCGCCGTGAGGAGGTGCACCATACTTAAATGCTTCAACAAGGAAACCGAAACGGTCTTCGATATCCTCATCCTTAAAGCCAAGAAGATTGAACATTCTGTTCTGAATTTCGGAAGAATGGATTCTGATACTTCCGCCGCCAAGCTCGTAACCGTTAAGTACGATATCGTAAGCCTTTGCACGAACCTTTCCGGGATCGGATTCAAGAATTGGAAGGTCTTCATCCATAGGCGAAGTAAAGGGATGGTGAACTGCAACGTAACGGTCCTCTTCCTCGGAATACTCTAAGAGGGGGAACTCCGTTACCCAAACGAACTCAAAGGAGTTTTCGGGGATAAGATTTAATCTTCTTGCGATCTCCTGACGAAGCTGACCTAATGAATCGAATACAACGTTATTTTTATCGGCAACTGCGAAGATAATATCACCGTTTTCAGCACCCATAAACTCGGCAATCTCATCAAACTGCTCTTTTGTAAAGAACTTATTTACGCTTGTTCTGTAGCCTTCTTCGTTCTTGATGATCCAAACAAGACCTTTAGCACGGTAGGTTTTAATGTACTCCTGAAGAGAATCAATATCCTTTCTTGAGAACTTATCAGCGCAGTTTTTGGCTAAAATTGCACGAACGCTGCCGCCGTTCTTGATAGCATCGGTAAATACCGAGAACTCGCAGTTTTCAACTAAGGAAGAAATATTCTTTAATTCCATACCGAAGCGGAGGTCAGGCTTATCTGAACCGTAATTTTCCATTGCATCACAGTATTTCATACGGCGGATGGGAAGCTTAACGTCAACATCAAGAGTTTCCTTGAAAACCTTCTTTAAGAGGCCCTCGGTCATAGTCATAACGTCATTTTCCTCAACAAAGGAAAGCTCCATATCGATCTGTGTGAATTCAGGCTGACGGTCAGCACGAAGGTCCTCATCACGGAAGCAACGTGCGATCTGGAAGTAACGGTCAAAGCCTGAAACCATTAAAAGCTGTTTGAAAAGCTGAGGTGACTGAGGAAGTGCAAAGAAGGTTCCCGGTTGAACACGTGAGGGAACAAGATAGTCTCTTGCACCTTCAGGAGTGCTCTTTGTAAGCATAGGAGTTTCGATCTCTAAAAATCCGTTATCGGTAAGATAGTTTCTTGTTGCGCTTGCAACACGAGAGCGCATAATAAAGTTATGCTGCATTGAAGGTCTGCGAAGATCAAGATAACGGTATTTAAAGCGAAGTGCCTCGTTTACGGAAACGCCGTCATTAACCTCAAAGGGTGTAACTGCGGATTCGGAAAGGATCTTAACCTCCGTTACCTCTATTTCAATTTCACCTGTTTTAAGCTCTTTATTTACGTTTTCAGGTGTACGGGCAATAACCGTACCGGTAACCGCAAGAACAAACTCACTTCTAACGTGTTGGATGCTGTCAAAAAGCTCCTTATTTTTTGTGCCGTCCCATACTGCCTGAACGATACCGCTTCTGTCACGAAGCCACATAAATACAAGTCCGCCAAGATCGCGACGGCGCTGAACCCAGCCCATAACCGTCTGGCTTGTGCCGATATGTGCGCTTGTTAATTCACCGCACATTATTGTTCTTTTTAATCCGTTTAAAACTTCAGCCATATTATTAACCTCTTAAAACATTTATGATTTCTTCAGGTGCAAGCTCTTTCTGCTCGCCCGTGGACATATCCTTAAGAACATATTTACCCGTTTCAAGCTCGTTTGAACCGATTACAACGGTATACTTAACGTCAAGCTTGCCTGCATACTTGAACTGTGCCTTAAAGGAACGCTTATTGTGATCGCCTTCTGCTGAAATGCCGTTATTGCGTAATTCCTGCACAAGCTTAAAGGCGGCAATACGTTCTTCATCGGATGCACCGGATACAACGTAAACCTTAAAAAGCTCAGGCTTTTCGGGGATAAGATTCTGTTCCTCTAAAAGAATAAGCAAACGCTCAATTCCCATACCAAAGCCAATACCGCAGATATCCTTATCACCAAGCTGACGAACCAAGCCATCATATCTGCCACCACCGCAAACGGTAAGATCGCTTCCATCAACAGTTGCAATGATCTCAAAAACTGTTTTGGTGTAATAATCAAGACCGCGAACAATGCGGGGATTAACCTTAAAGGGAATCTCCATTTCGCCTAAGATCTTCTTAAGCATCTCAAAGTGATCGCGACACTCATCGCAGATATAATCAAGAATTACGGGAGCATTATCAGCATCTCTTCCGCAATCAACATCCTTACAATCAAGAATACGCATAGGATTGCGTTCTAATCTGCTCTTGCAGGTTTCGCAAAGCTTTTTATCGGAAAAATATTCCTTTAATGCCTGATTATATTTTTCACGGCAATGAGGACAGCCGATATTGTTGATATTAAGGCTTAAGCCTTGAAGTCCGCACTTTTTAAGCACCGAGAAACCAAGCATAATAACTTCGGCATCCAAAGTTGCTTCGCTTCCGCCAAAGACTTCAATACCGAACTGATGGTGCTCGCGAAGCCTTCCGCTCTGAGGCTTTTCATAGCGGTAAACAGGTGTAAAATAAAACATTTTTAAGGGAAGCGCATCGTTAAACATACCGTGCTCAATAAATGAACGGGCGGCACCTGCAGTACCCTCAGGCTTTAGAGTGATGCTTCTGTCACCTTTATCATTAAAGGTGTACATTTCCTTCTGAACAACGTCAGTAGTATCGCCAACGCCACGAAGGAAAAGCTCAGTATGCTCAAAGCCCGGTGTGCGAACCTCACGGTAACCGTTTACACGGGCAATTTCTTTCATAATTCCTTCTACATAATGCCATTTATAGGCTTCAAAGGGGGTAACGTCTTTAGTACCCTTAGGTGCTTGTGTAAGCATATTTTCTCTCCTAAAAAATTAATCTATATAAATTATATTTGTTTTTTGGTTTGTGTCAATTAAATTGATGAAAATAACTGAATTTTACGGTAATTTGCTTCATCAATTCGTGCAATATATTCATAAATGCTTTTGAAATTAAAGGCACGCTCTAACCTATCGCCAAATATTCTTTTGGAAACCGCACCACAGCCTAAGGCAATTATATCGGTGGTTTCCTCCATAATATCAATGTTATAGACACCCGTATGTTTTTTCTTGGTGTATCCGATATTTTCAAAGTTGCCCGTCATATATTTTTGACGGTAAAGATAATATGGCTCGTAACCTTTTTCAATAAGAATTCTTTGTGCGCCCTCTACCATTTCCTGCACGTCCTCAACCTTTGCAGTGGCGGAGTTTTCTTCAAACATTTTTGAACCGCGCTTAAGCGCAAGAGTATGCACCGTTATATTTTCTGCATCTAAGGAAAGAACTCTTTTTAGTGTATAGAAAAACATTTCAGGTGTTTCATCAGGTAAGCCCGCAATTAAATCGGCATTTATCGTTTTAAATCCAATCTTTCGTGCTAAAGAAAAACATTCTTCTATTTCTTCGGGACTATGGCTTCTGCCAATCTTTTTTAACGTTTCGGCATTCATACTTTGTGGGTTGATGCTTATTCTTTCTACCCCTGCCTCTTTCATTGCAAGAAGCTTTCGTTCAGTTATGGTATCAGGTCTGCCCGCTTCAACGGTAAACTCCATATAAGGCTTAAAATGCATAGTTGCGCATTTGAGCATTTTATCGAATAATTCTTCAGTTAACGCTGTTGGAGTGCCTCCGCCGATATATAAACAACGAACACGCTTGTTAAGCGATTTTAAAAGCTCAGAGGTATCCTCTATCTCCTTAATAAGAGCATCAACGTAGGGTATCATCAGCTTTTCACCCTTTGTGGAATCGGTTGAAGAAAAGGAACAATAGGTGCAACGTGTTTTACAGAATGGGATGCCTATGTAAATATCAAGCTCGTCCTTTTGGGACACAAAAAAATCAGATTGATTTTTTATTATTCTTTCAAGAAGCTTTCCCTTTTCAATGGGAAGATCGTATTTTTTATTTAAGAGCTCAACGTTTCCACCGTTATCACGGAGAAGCTTTGTGGGACGGATGCCCGTTAATGATCCCCAAGGCAGATTTCTGCCAGTTGCTTTTTTCAAGGCATCATACATTGCAAGCTTCGATGCGTGCTTTTTTATTCGCTTTAAGGATATTTCATCATCAGCATCAATTTGCTCTGAGTATTCACCCAAAAAACCGTTAAACTCGGCCTTTGCTATAATTCTATTATCTTCAATGCTCTCAAAAAGAGATGCGTCTCCTTCATCAGCAAGTTCAATAACGTCAACAGCCATAAAAGCACGGATGCTTTCGGATATATCGTTATAAAACTCAGGAACGTTGGTTTTAAGCTTCATATTACCTCACAAAGGGATTGAACATTTTTTCTTGGCCTATGGTGGTTTCTTCACCGTGACCTGCATAAACCTTTATATTTTCATTTAAAGTGTACAGCTTTTCTCTTATGCTTTTTGATATTACCTCAAAATCCCCACCGGGAAAATCAGTTCTGCCGATGCTTCCTGAAAAAAGCGTATCACCGGAAAAGAGGATATCTTCAGCTAAGAAGCATACGCTTCCCGTTGTGTGACCGGGTGTAAGAATAACCTTAAAGGTCAATCCGCAAAGGGTTAAAACGTCACCATCATCAAAGGTATGATCGGCCTTTATCTCGTTAAAGGGAAAGCCAAATGGTGCTGAAAGGCAGGAATAGCTATCGGAGAGCATATATTCTTCGTTTTTTGAAATATACACCTCTGCCCCATCCTTCTGTAATCTTTTAACTGCGCCCGTGTGATCAAAATGACCGTGAGTGAGCAATATTGCCTTAATTTTTTTACCCTGGGCAGCCTTTATTACATCTTCATAATCATCGCCCGGATCTATTACAACTGCGTCAGAACCATTTGACACGATATAGCAATTTACCTGAAGCTCGCCTACAACTACTTTTGTTATTTCCACTTAAAAACTCCTGTCACTTTCCAATAGAATGGTTACGGGGCCATCATTTAAAAGCTCAACCTTCATATCGGCACCGAAAATTCCTTTTTTAACCTTTACGCCCATTTCTTCCATTTTTTTGCAAGTAAGCTCATATAAGGGCTCAGAAATCTCGCCCTTTGCCGCTCTGACAAAGGAAGGTCTTCTGCCCTTTCGTGCATCACCGTAAAGAGTAAACTGTGAAACGGCAAGCACTTCTCCACCAACATCAAGAAGTGAAAGGTTCATCTTTCCTTCACTATCCTCAAAGATTCGGGCATTTACCGTTTTTTCGGCAATATATGAGGCATCTGCTTCAGTATCTGTATCGGTTACACCTATTAAAATAAGTATTCCCGTTTCTATGGATGAGATAAGTTCACCGTCAACGGTGACGGATGCGTTTTTAACACGCTGTAAAACTCCGCGCATAAAAGCTCCTAATTATTCAAACGGTATACTTCGTATATACCTTGTATTTTTTTAATATCACGCATTATTGCATCAAGCTGCTGAGCTGAGGAAATTCTGATGCCAATGGTAATAGTTCCCGTTCCTTCTTTTGTTGAAATATTTAATGATGCAATATCTGATTTATTCGTATAAATGCAGTTTGAAAGCTCAAGAATAAGACCTGAACGATCGTAAGAGTGTATCTGGACATTGGCAACGTAATTGGTATCAGCCTCAAGATCCCACTTGACCTCAATTTCTCTTTCGTGCTCAAAACCACCTAAATTACTGCAATCTCTGCGGTGAACGGAAACACCTCTGCCTCGGGTGATATATCCTACTATATCATCCCCCGGAACAGGTGCACAGCATTTTGCAAAGCGCACAAGCATATTGCTTTCGCCCTTTACGATAACACCGTTATTTGAGTGCTCTTTTTTCTTTTCCTGCTTAGGCTTTTCTTCAGTAAGCACCGTTGCATTGGCCTTTTTATATTCTTCAACAAGCCTTGGAAGAATCTGATGAACTCTTAATCCGCCATAGCCTACCGAAGCATAAAGATCTTCCATTGACTGGATCTTATACTTTTTAATTAAGGGATCAAGCCATTCAGGCTTCGTAAGTGACGGCCATTGATAGCCTTGGCGCTTGGCTTCGGCAATGAGCATATCCTTGCCTTTTTCAATATTCTCCTCTCGAAGCTCCTTTTTGAACCACGCTTTTATCTTTGATTTTGCTTCGTTGGTGTGAACGATATTGAGCCAATCTCGGCTGGGGCCGTGGCCTGCAGTTGCCGATGCGGTAAGAATTTCAATAATATCACCGTTTTTAAGCTTAGTATCAATGTTAACTATTCTGCCGTTGATCTTTGCACCGATACATCTGTGACCGATGGATGAGTGAACTGCATATGCAAAATCCAGAGGTGTTGCGCCCATAGGCAGCCCTTTAACGTCACCCTTTGGCGTAAACACGAAAACTTCATCGTTAAAAAGCTCGGTTTTAACAGCGTCAAGAAACTCTGCGCTGTCCTTGGCCTCGTGCTCAAGATCCATCATTCTTCTGAGCCAGCTTAACTTTTCCTCACCGCTTGTAATATCTCCGCCACCCTCTTTATATTTCCAGTGAGCGGCAACACCGTATTCAGCGGTGTTATGCATTTCCTCAGTACGGATCTGAATTTCAAAGGGCTTGCCGTTTTTGCCGATAACGGTTGTATGAAGTGACTGATACATATTTGCTTTGGGCATAGCAATGTAATCCTTGAATCTTCCCGGCATAGGAATAAATTCACTGTGCATTATGCCCAATGCTTCGTAACAATATCTGACATCAGTAACGATTATACGCACTGCAGACAGATCGTAAATATTATCTAAATTATCGCTTGCCTGCTGGCGCATTTTCTTATAAACACTGTAATAGTGCTTAGGTCTGCCATAGACCTTGGCAGGAATAGTGTTTTCAACAAGCTTTTTGTTGATTATTGCAATAATTTCATCAATAACCTGCTCACGCTCGTCTCTGCCCTCGTTTATTGCGCCCTGAATATAATTATATGCTTCAGGCTCAAGGTACTTAAGGCAAAGATCCTCAAGGCGCCATTTTATCTGATAGATACCTAAACGGTTAGCTAAAGGCGCATAAATATCCAGCGTCTCCTTAGCGATACGGCGCTGTTTTGATTCTTCGCAGGAAGAAAGTGTTTGCATATTGTGAAGTCTGTCGGCAAGCTTTACAAGGATAACTCTTATATCGTGTGCCATAGCCAGAAACATCTTTCGCAAGTTTTCTGCCTGAGCTTCCTCCTTGGAAGCAAACTGAATTTTATTAAGTTTTGTAACACCGCGAACTATCTCGCTTACACCGCTACCGAATTTTTCGGTAATTTCCTCTTGGGTATGCTCAGTATCTTCAACAACATCGTGCAAAAGTGCTGCGCAAACGGCTTCAGCATCCATATTCATATCTGCAAGAATCTCGGCAACGTGCTCAGGGTGAGTTATATACGGCTCACCTGATTCGCGCATCTGATTGCCGTGAGCCTCTTTTGCAAGAGTATGAGCGGCTCTGATTTTCTCTGCATCTTCTGCAGAATACTGTTCAATGATCTTTTCTATCATATTTTATTCCTGTTTGTTACGCATTTTAATAAATTAATATAATAACGGCTTTCTTCAAGAGTACGCTTTTGTGCCTGACGGTTAACCGTAATCTTAAATTCACTGCCGTAAGCAACGTTTATAAACTGAAGCTCCTTAAAAACCTCAAGCGCTGCCATTGTTATGGGCATCGGGATCTGCTTTTTCTCGGCAATAACTTTCAAAAAAGACTTGGAACTTTCAAAAATTCCTTCATTTTGACATATTGCGCGGTATGCAAGCATCATATTTTCCCTGCTTATTTGCTTATATTCTTCAAAAATTGCATCAAAAAGCTCAAAAGAATTCTTTAAGCCGTAAATTTCAAGCCAAGGTGCTTTTTCAAATATGCTATCTGCAAAGCCTGAATTAAGCATATCATATATTATTACCCGTTTAAAGGGCGTAAAATCTATTTTTTCAATTTCCGCTCCTATCACAAGGGAGTTATAACCACAATTTACATTTAAAGGCACGCTCATTGAAATATCACATCTTGGCGCTTCATTTTCAAGCATTTTAACGCATCCCTTTGCATACTCAGGATGATCACACAGAATAAGAGTGCCTGAAATATCATCATCGCACCATTCTGAGATCATATAATGAAGCTCATCAACATCATCAATTATCTCAACGTGTGCTTTGTTTGATTTGGGAATTGCAAGTCTTTCATAAAACGTTGCCGTCAATTCTTCAGCCTTTTGCCCCGGCTTAACGTTCTCGTTCTCCTTAAAATCAGATAGTTTGAGGCTTACGCTTTCAACGTTCTGCCAAGAATTTATTTCAGGTCTGATAATTGCAGTGCCCTGCTGAAGATTAAAGTAATCACAGTTATGCTTTTCAAAGTTAAATGCAACGGCATCAGCCTTTGAGGTATCATCCTGAAGATACATTTTAAGATGGTTCTTCAATGCACCGATTTTTCTCATTCCGCCGGCAAGGCAATTATCTATTCTTAATGTTACCTCAGGATTATCGCATCCGCAAGGCTGAAGCATCTCTAATCTCTTGCAGAAATCAACTGTTATATCTCTTATTTTTGCCTTGGCATCATAGGCTTCAACGGGATAGAACAATACCTGATTGAAACCTTCAAGGTATTCATTAAAACGCTGAATAAGCTCTTCAAGCCTTTCTTCCCTTACGCTCATTCCCGCCGCCATCTTATGACCGCCGAACTGCATCAATATATCAGATGCATATTTGAGCATTTCATAAAGATCAATGCCATCAATGCTTCTGCCTGAGCCCTTGCATATTCCGTTTTCATCAACGGTGAACATTATTGTAGGACGCCTATACTTTTCGCAAAGACGTGATGCACAAATGCCGATAACACCGTCATCCCAGCCCTTGCCTGCCAAAACAAGAACCTTTCCTCTTTGGATGAGGCGTTTTTCCTTTATCTGATTTTCCGCATTTTCAAGTATTTTCTTTTCGGAATCCTGACGCTTAAGGTTATATTCGGAAAGAACTGCCGCAATCTCTTTTGCTTTATCCCCCGTTGCCTTTAATAACTCAAAGGCTTTTTTTGCACTTTCCATTCTGCCTGCCGCATTAAGGCGCGGTGCAATAACAAAACCTACAGTCTGTGAAGTTACTGTTCCTGAAAACTCAGCACTTTCAAGAAGTGCCTTAAAGCATTGACGGGGCGATGAATTAAGCTTTTCAAGACCTTTTTTAACCAAAAATCTGTTTTCACCTTTAAGGGGAACGACATCAGCAACGGTTGCAACTGCGGCATAATCAATAAAATCTTGCGCATCTTCACCTAAAAGTGCCTCTGCAATTTTAAAGGCTATTCCTGCACCGCAAAGATCTGTATTTTTATAATTATCTCCCGGCTGACCGGGCTTGATCACAAGACACTCAGGCAAGCTTTGTCCAATGGTATGGTGATCGGTAACAATTATTTCCCTGCCCATATCCATCTGACTTTTTATAAGTTCAACGGATGCAATTCCGCAGTCAACGGTAATAACCAGGTCGCAACCATTTTCAAAAATGCCGTTCAATGCATTTTCATTGAGACCATAACCCTCAGTGTGCCTATCAGGAATATAAAACGAAGCTTCGATTCCGAGCCTTTCAAGGGCACTTGTAAGAATTGCGGTTGCTGAAATACCGTCAACATCATAGTCCCCGTAAACGGTTATCTTCTCATTTTTTTCTTTCGCAGTAAAAATCCTTTTTACAAGAGCATCCATATTGAGCATCGAAAAAGGATCATTCAAATCTTTTTCGGAAGGATACAAAAATTCAAAGCACGCTTCTTTATTATCCAAGCCACGATTATAAAGAATCTGCGCAAAGAGATTATCGCACTGAAGTTCAGATGCCAAAGCACTGACTTGCTCAAAATCTATCTGCGATATTTTCTTTTTTGCTTTTAACGCTATTGGCATAATCCCTCCGAAAAATAAATAAAATACACAAAACTCCCTTCAGCCGTGCAGAAGGGAGTTTCCTTAGAAACACATTAAGCCTTTTTTGAACCGTTTAACATTCCAGGCATAATAAGCATTGTCACAGCAGCGTTTATAACAATACCAATAAGTGCGGTAACTGCAAAGTTTGAAAGCATTGCACCGCCAATAATAAGCACCACTGCAAAGCCGATTGCGGCTATTGCCGAAACAACTGCAACAAAACTGTTATTTTGCTTAACTGACACGCTGATTGCTTCTTGTTTGCTATCTAACTTAGCAAGGTTACTCTTCAATAAAAGTGCAAGGATAACTGTAAATGCATATGCAAGTGCACAACCAATCATCAATGCAGGAATTGTGTAACCGGTAATCTTGATGCCTAAAACGCCAACAAGACCAAGAGTTGCAGCGCCTACAGTGAACATATTTATAATGGAGCAAACGCCCATCTTCGCACTGAATCTGATAAATACGTATGCAATCATAATAACTGCAATAATTATTGCAGGCCACATTGAAATAACAGCATCTTTATCAAGAGTTGATGATCTGTTTGTAAGCTCCTCGGAATAGCTGAGGAAATACTTTTCACTTAAAAGATCGTTTGTTTTATTGTAAATCTCAACTGCTTCTTCAGCAGTATCTGCTTCAAAACTGATAAATGCCGCACCGGCATCCTTAAATGTGCCGTTTATTTCATTAACATATTTCTGAACAACACAGCCCTTTGCTCCAGCCTGATTAACGATTTCCTCAACATCAGAAATTTCAAATTTTTCATTGAGGATTGCGGTAAATGTATATGCACCACCAACGTCAGCACCGCGATCAAAGCCCATAACAACACCGGCGATAAGTAATACTGCCGCTACAACAACTGCTAAAACAACTGAAAGTTTCTTCATATTACTCACCCCTCTTAAGACCCATTGCTTTATTGCTTGCGCCTAAGCCAACAAAAATCTTTGCAACAAATTTAAACACGAAAACTGACGTGATTGCAGCAACAACTGCACCGCCCATCAACGTAATGCCGAAGGATGCAAAGCCTGCGCCAACAATCCAGAAGCCAACACCGATAACTACTGCTACAAATGCAAGCTCTAAAATGAACTTTCTTGCTTCATATGAGCCGTTATCAAGAGCTGAAACAACGTCCTTACCCTTTATATACTGCTTTGTAACTTCATTAAGAACGAAGATGTGTGCAAAGATCATCATAAGCACACCAACAAGCATACCTGCTATTGCGCCTGCATCAACAAGTAACCAGTTAAAGGTTGCTGCGAAGAAATCATACACAAGGAATCCGATAAATGCTGAAAGTGTTGCGGCAAGGCCAAGAAGCTTACTTGAAAGAAGGAAATATAACAAGGTAGCAAGAAGAATAACAAGTGCAGCAGTAGCAATAACGCATCCTGCATCCTCTCCTGCGGTACCCGTTACAACTGAATTTCCCTGAAGAGTAATAGCACCCTCAATGGCACCTGAGTTTGCACACAATTCAAACTCCTCAGCACCTGATGTGAATTTCAATGATGCAGTGCCGTTTTTAATCGCATCACTACCGGTCAAGGTTGATGTCGTAAGGCTTTCATCAAGAGCAAAGGTCAAGCTGTAAGCACCGTTTGAAGTGATTTCCTCAAGCTTTGCCTCTGCTTCATCATTAAAGAAAACATCAATATAATAGATTAAGCCTGAATTTGTCTGCTCATAGCCGACAAGTGAAGCACCCTCTATATCAGCACTTGTAAATACTGTGTTTTTGCTGCTGTCCTTAACGGTGATATTACCGTTATATCCAAACACTGTTTCAATTCCTGAGCGATATACACTGAGAGGCATAGTAACAACAACATTATCGTTACCCTCAACTCTTACAGTAACGCCCTTATAGTCCCAGAATTCTGCACGCTTACTTATTACGTCAACCGCATTTAAAGTTTCCTTATGAACGTCAAAATTCTCAACCTTTTCAGGTTTAGCAACGTTGTAAACGAATACCATCGACTTATCGATATCGTTACCCGTTAACATAGCTTCATCCCAGGCAACAAACTTTTTACCAAAGATGGATACATTTGCACCGAAGGCCCATAAACTCAATGCTGCGATTATGACCAACAGGCAAATCAACTTAACAAGATTTTTCATCTTCATTGAAGTGCAACTCCTTTTATAGAACTTAATTTATAATGTACATAATAATACAGTATAAAAATCTTTCTATATTATATATGAAGATTTAAAATTAGTCAAGATGAACATTTATTTATGCCATAAAATTTCACTATTTTTTTATTTTATTTAAGGGCATTTACTGTAAGTATTCCTGCTAACCCGCCCATAATGCAGGATAACAGTAAATCTCCTGCCATTTTAACAGAAAGGCTAAGCGGTTCAACCAATATTGAAAGCAATAAGCTCAATATCCAATAGGCACAAGCCACTGATGCTCCTACCACTGCCCCACGCTTTCTGATTTTCATTGCCGAAACGACAACACCTAAAACTATGCTTATAATTTTTATCGCAAGTGCGAATATTTTTAACGAACTTCCTTCAGCATCCTTTGCAAAGAGCGCAAGAGCCGCAACACCGATAACTGTAAAGCCAACCGCAACAAGCGTTCCTTTTAATAATGAAATAATCAGATTTGTTTTTTTCACATAAATCACCTCTTCTCAATAAATATGAGAAAAAACAAAAAATATGTATAAAAAAAGCGTTCCCTAAAGAACGCTTAAATAAAAAGAACTATTCCGCTTATTATCATACCAATGTATATTACCATTTTTAATTTTTGAGAATCGAGCTTATCAAAAACCTTGCTTCCGATAAAATCACCGATCATACAACCAACAAGACCAATTAAGGCATACAATATGATATCTAAATCAACTAATCCGTTTACAGCACGCATCACCGTTGCATAAACGTTGGTAATTAAAAAGAAAAACTGTATGGTCGCAAAATACACAATATTATCATTTGTGGCTTTGCTTAAATAAAGTACTACGGGAGGTCCGCCCGTTGAAAAAAGACCGCTTAAAATACCGCTTAAAGATCCCGAAATAATGCCATTGGTAATACTGGACCCAATTTTTATTTTTCTGTCAAAAAACAAAAAATATAAACTTAATAATATAAGAACACTGCCTAAAAGAATTTTAAATATTCTTCCCGATACAACGGAAGAAAAATACACCGCAACAGATATTGTAATAACAGAAGCAATGATCATCGGCAAAGAGATTCTGAAGTCAACTTTTTTTCTGTATTTGACCGCATTAAAGCCTGACGTTACACAAGAAAATATAGATGAAATTGATGCTGACGCC
This sequence comes from Clostridia bacterium, assembly GCA_045591115.1. GTDB lineage: Bacteria > Bacillota > Clostridia > Christensenellales > QALW01 > UMGS1322. Next base: position 35,373 of record JAZNSH010000065.1, on the reverse strand, counting down.
GTATGTGAAGGCATAAAGTGGGGCATAAAAAGCATTGCAAATATACCCAGCCCAAATCCGCTTACTCTTTGCACGAATCCCGCACCTGCTCCAACAAACACAAGAAAAACACAATGCAACCAGTTCATCTTTCATTTCCTTTCGCATATTAAAAAAGCACTTCAAATTGAAGTGCTTTTGGCGACCCGGATGGGGCTCGAACCCACGACCTCTAGCGTGACAGGCTAGCGCTCTAACCAGCTGAGCTACCGGGCCAAATATGATGGTGGGAACAATAGGGCTCGAACCTATGACCCTCTGCTTGTAAGGCAGATGCTCTCCCAGCTGAGCTATGCTCCCATCGATTAACGTAGATATTATATTATAAACTATTTTTCTTGTCAATCAATTTTTTATTATTATAGGAAATAAATTTTTATAAAATAAGGAATAAAATATAAAAGCGTCAGCACAAAAGCACCATGCTGACGCCCTTTATAATTCTTTAATCCCTGAAATAAAGGTCTCTCGTATAGACTTTATCAATAACGTCCTTTATCTCGTCGTGATATCTGTTTGCAATGATCACGTCAGATATCTCTTTAAACTCATTGATATCGCGAATAACGCGGCTGTTAAAGAAGGTATCATCACGCATAGTAGGCTCATAAACCACAACTTCTATGCCCTTTGCTTTTATTCGCTTCATTACGCCCTGCACTGAGCTTTGACGGAAGTTATCACTGCCAAACTTCATTGTCAACCTATAAACCCCTACGATCTTAGGATTTTTGGCAATTATCTGATCCGCTATAAAATCCTTTCGCGTTCCGTTTGCAGAAACTATTGCCGATATAATATTCTGAGGCACGTCATTATAGTTTGCCAGCAGTTGCTTGGTGTCCTTAGGAAGACAATATCCGCCATAGCCAAAGGATGGATTATTATAGTGATCTCCGATTCTGGGATCAAGACCTACTCCTTCAATTATGGACCTACTGTCAAGTCCGCGAACTGCGGCATAAGTATCAAGCTCGTTAAAAAAGGAAACTCTTAAGGCAAGATAAGTATTGGAAAAAAGCTTAACTGCTTCTGCTTCGGTAGGTTCCATAAATCTTACTTCAATATTTTCCTTTTCAGCACCTTGCTTTAACAGTTCCGCAAATAATTGTGCATACTTATACAACCGTGCATTTTTTACGGGAACGCCCACAATGATTCTGCTGGGATAAAGGTTGTCGTATAACGCTCTGCCTTCCCGTAGAAATTCAGGGCTGAAAAGAATATTATCGCAAGTATACTTCTCTCTTACGGCATTTGTGAAGCCAACGGGAACTGTTGATTTTATAATCATTACCGCATCGGGGTTGGCTTTTATCACCTGCTGAATAACCTTTTCAACAGTAGAAGTATCAAAATAGTTCTTTTTTTCATCATAATTGGTGGGCGTAGATATTATTACAATATCCGCATCTCTATACGCACTATCGCCATCTAAGGTTGCTTCAAGATCAAGCTCTTCATTTTTGAAAAATTCCTCGATCTCATTATCCTTTATAGGTGATTTTCTGTTGTTGATCATTTCAACCTTGGCGGGAATAACATCCACCGCTTTAACCGTATTATGTCTGGACAAAAGAACTGCCACAGAAAGTCCCACATAACCGGTTCCTGCTACTGCTATTTTCATAAAACACTCTCCTTAAATATGTGTTATCACGCAGGCAGAGTTATTCTGTCCGCGTAAAATATACAGTTGCGACCTCGTCCCTATGGTGTTTCCTATGGCAACAAAGTTTGCAATTATATTCTTTATTTATTTTTTATCGAGATAAAATTCTTTATACCACTTGGCAAAGTTTCTCAAGCCTTGCCTAAGCGTTGTTGACGGTTTAAAACCAAAATCCTTTTCAAGCTGAGATACGTCAGCATAAGTTATGGGCACGTCGCCTGCCTGCATAGGCACAAGCTTTTTATGTGCTTCAAAGTCATAATCCTCAGGTAAAACGCCTGCCGAAACAAGCTCTTGTTGAAGAATATCAACAAAATCAAGCAGATTTTCAGGACTGTTGTTACCTATATTATATACTCTGTAGGGAGGCAAAGGAAGTCCATCTTCCCCGTTTACTTTTTCAGGAGCACAGCACATAACGCGCTTAACGCCTTCAACGATATCATCAACGTAAGTGAAATCGCGCTTGCAGTTGCCGAAATTGAATATTTCAATTGTTTCACCTTTAAGAAGCTTGTTGGTGAAGCCGAAATAGGCCATATCAGGTCTGCCTGCAGGGCCGTAAACTGTGAAAAAGCGAAGTCCCGTTGACGGAATATTATAGAGCTTGCTGTAAGAATGTGCAAGAAGCTCGTTAGATTTCTTCGTTGCCGCATAAAGGGAAACGGGATTATCTACCTTATCATCCGTTGAATAAGGAATCTTCTTGTTTGAACCGTAAACTGATGAGCTTGATGCATACACAAGATGTTCAACGGGATTATGTCTGCACGCTTCAAGAATATTATAAAATCCGATGATGTTTGATTCAATATACACATCAGGGTTGGTAATTGAATATCTTACGCCTGCCTGAGCCGCAAGATTTACCACAACCTGAGGCTTGTATTCCTCAAAAATCTTATCAATAAGTGCGCGATCTGCAATATTGCCCTTAATAAAAGTCCAGGTAGGATCGAGCTTATTTAACTTTTCAAGGCGGTACTCTTTAATTGAAACGTCATAATAGTCATTCATATTATCAAGACCGATAACTTTTGCGCCCTCTTTAAAAAGAACCTCGCAAAGATTTGAACCGATAAAGCCTGCCGCGCCCGTTACAAGAACAACCTTATCTTTTAATTGAACGTTTGGTGTTAACATTTTATTCCCTCATATTCTTTCTGTACTTTTTCATAGCTTTCAAGATTGCCGATATCATAGCGTTTGCCGGGCATCTCAAAAGCGTGAACAGGTGTAACCCCGGAAAGCCAAGCAATATAACTGCCCGGTGCATCTGTTCCGCAGCCTGCCTCAATACCTTTTTTAACAAGGCGAGCATCCTCTTTAGTGTAATAATAGAAAGGAGGACAGCACCAATGGGTAGCAGGTTCAGGTGATTTTTCGGTCATATTGAGGATCTTATCGTTTTCATCAATGGTAACGACACCGCATTTTAAGAGTTTTTTAAATTCAGGCTCATAATAGCGCATTATGCAGGAAGTATTTTTCTTTTTAGCATATTCAATAAATTTGCAAAGGCTGAAATCAAGAAGATTATCGCCTGCAATAACGAGCATATCATCATCAAGATCAAGTTTTTCTATGGCAAACTGAATATCACAAACTGCGCCAAGGCGAGTCTCGTTAGTGCTTGTACCGTCATCAACTACGGTGATATTACTTCTGTCTTTTGCCCAGGACGCAAAATGCTCATAAAACTTGTGATTGGAAATTACTATATATTCGTCAACCTCATTTGACATATCAATATCTTCAATAAGCCAATCGAGAATCGCCTTTCCCTGCACTTCAAGCAACGGCTTGGGAAAATTTTCAGTTAAGGGATAAAGCCTTGTTGCGTAACCTGCCGCAAGAATAATACATTTCATAATTTAACTCCTTAAAGCTCAACGCCGTCAGCACTATGGCAAACGTGAACGGAATATTTGCCCTCAAGATGAGGAAATTCTTTTAAATATTTTTTTGAAACATTCTCGATTATACTTTCTCTATAAGACGGATCGCAAAGCGCCATACAACAGCCCTTAAAGCCTGCGCCTGAGAATCTGCCGCCGTAGATGCCGTCAGTTTCGGTCATAATATCGTAAAGCGATTTTAATTCAGGTGAGCCAGTTTCATAATTATATATTGATGACTTTCCGCTTTCAAAGGAAAGTTTACCAAAGGCTTCAATATCACCATTTCTCCAGGCTTCTGCACCTTTGAGCACACGTTCATATTCACTATACCAATGTTCTGCCCTCTTTGCCCAATTTTCAGGAAGCTTGTCCTTGTGTTTTCTGAAAACCTCAACGGGAACGTCACGCAAAAATGCCTCGTTGAATTTGCCGTACTCCATTCCCTCAAAAGCCATTAAAGCATAAGCGGCACTTTTGCACTCGTCAACGCGCATATTGAACTTTGAGCCTGCAAGTGTGCGCTCAATGCCTGAGAAGAAAATGATTATATCATAAGGCTTCATTTTGGGGTTTGTGGGAATAAGTTCATAGGAATCATCTAATGTATCAAGATACAAAAGATGATCTTTTTTGGAATAAACCTCGCAGGATTGATCAAGCTTTCCGCAAGAAACGCCAACATATTCGTTTTCAGCCTTTAAAGCCGTCATAATCATTTCATGCTCGGATAAGTGAATATTGTTCACCTTACAAAGAGCCGACAAAAATGCAATGATAACTGCAGCCGAGGAAGAAAGTCCGCCAATAGGCAACTCACCCTCAATTACACCGCAAATGCCAACTGACAAAGGATGCTTTTTGTTAAGCATCATCGTTGCTCCGCGAAGATAATCTGCCCAATCGTTTTCCTTTTCCTTGGGAACGGAATTAACGTGAAACTGTGCCCTTTTTTCAAATTGCAAAGACACTAACTCAACAACACCGTTCATCTTGGGACCGTAAGCAATATGTATACCCTTATCTATAGCAAGCCCCGTAATTTTACCGTGCTGATGATCAGAATGTGCCCCTAACGGACAAATTCTATACGGACAAAACGCCACACCCGCAGGTGATTTTTTATATGTTTGTTCGAAAAGATCGATCGTTTTCATAATACTCCTCTAATCTACAAAAATAATTTCTGCTTCTTTTCTTTCAGATTTTGTGGTTTGACATTTTTCAGGATAGTTTCCAATGCCAACAAAAAGTATTATTTTTTCATTGTCATTTATATTCAATATTTTTTTTACATTTTCTTCCTGTGTCGGTGTTAACGATGCGCTTAATGGTACAGAACCAATATTAAAAAAATGCAATGAATATATTAAGTTCATAGCATACATTCCACCATCAATAAAACCTTGATAGTGTTCTCTGCCCTTGCTAAAGCAATCAATTTTAAATGAAATCACCAATAATTTGTCAATTTCTTGTCCAAATCCTCTATTTCCATTTTGATTTTTTAAAATTGCTTCAATTTTCTTTTTATTACATACTATATGTGTGCGCCAACCTTGCCTATTACAAGCACTTGGTGTAAACTGTGCCAATTCAACTGCTTTTGCTATCTTACTATTGTCAACCGGAATTTCTGAAAAATGGCGAATACTATGCCTGTTTTTTATAAATTCTTCAAAGCTCTGCGCTGTCAATTGTTCTTGAGTAAATGGTACAAATTCTATGATTCCTCCTGCACCATTTGCCTCGCCCTTTAATGCATTTACTCTATTTTCTATTTCAGCATTTGTATAGTTATATTCTTTATTCTTGGCTATATATTTTTTTAATACACACAATGCCGTCTTATAGCAGAATTCTTCTATGCTGAATTTTTCTGCGTATTTTTCCATTGTGGTGATAAGTTGTTTAATGGCATCTTCACCAAAACCCGGACGATAGTTTTCATAAGACATTCCTTTTTCAATAGCATGATACATTTTGATTATCGCTGCTTCATATTGCCAAAAAGAATCCAGTTTCTCATTTTCAAATGCATTTTCAAAAAAGTTTTTTATATATTTTTTATTTATTTCTTTCTTAATTTTCTTAGCGTAAACACGGTTGCGCAGTTTATTAAACATAACAATCTCCCATTATTTTGCTTTTCTATGTAATATTCTTTTTAATGATTGTTTCAAGTACCCAAATTCCTGTGTTTTAATGCTTGTGCCTAAAAATACTATATTTGAAACAATCAAGCATATGCACAATCTAATAAGCAATCCCGCAAAGCCATCGAACACAAGATTGCATAGCAAATAAGACACCGTGCAAGAAATACTTGCCAATATCAAGTATTTAAAAAGATACAATAAGTTTACACTTGGTTTTATTTGAAAAACATTTTTAAACAAAACATAATTAGACCAAGGAACAGATATAAGAAACGCAATTATAGAAGAAATTACGATTCCGTAGATTCCTATATAATTAACAAGTATTATATTTAACACCAGATTTAACACCATAGAAACGTATGGTCTCAATTTATCCTTGTGCCACAAACCTGCAGCATCCTTAAATGCCAAAATACTGCGTTGTATATCGTATACGAAGAAATAAACAGTCATAGCAAGAGCAAACCAAAATCCTAATGCATTTTCTTGCCCTACCCACAATACCATAAAAGGCTCATACAAACATAAGAAGCAGGTGCTACACACAACGACTATCCACGCATTAAAATAACTCAAATTTCTGAAAAGTTTATAACTTTCCTCAACACCATCGGTTACTATTTTATTCCCTATACCTGCTGTCATAGACGAAAATAATACCATAACAAATCCGCAGATAGCACTCATTATGTAATAATAATTACCATATTGTGCCGTAAGTTCAAGGCCTAAGAAAGCAGAAATTATAACAGTATCAGCCGAATGAACCACGATACTATTAAGTTTCGTACCAAATAATCCACTGAGTCGTTTTTTTATTCCATTTTTAGTTTCTTTTGTTATTTCGCCTTTACATAAAATATTGGGATATTTTCTCTTTGTTACTATATAATTTGTAAAGTTTGTCGATAATGTGCCTATTATCGGAACAAATGCGTAAACATAGAAGTTTTTAGTTACAAAAAGAGCAACGATTTGCAGTGTCTGGACTGCGACGTTTACAATCATAGTGATTTTGCTTGTTATATCCAATCTCTGATGACTCGTTAACAAGCTCTGTCTATAACCTGCAAAAAAATAACTTATTACAGAATTTATCAGATATATGTAATAAAGTATATATACGTTTACACCTTCAGGCGGGTTTCCTTTTATCAAAAGCGGAACAAATGGAACCAATACAGTACCGATACTAAGCATCGTGATTCCGATTATTCTGTAGAGCTTTCTGTAATACTTTAAGAGTGCGCCTATTAAATCATAATCATTTTCTGCAATAGGCTTGTACATAAAGAAAACGATTGCCGAACCCAATCCCAACTCGGTAAGACTCAAAAAATTCAGGATTGAAGAAAATAATGTTCCTATTCCTAAATATGAATTACCAAGCAAATATATAATTAAAGTTCTTGTAAAAAACGGTAAAATAAGCACCACAATTTTATTCAAAAAACTATATGTAATATTTCTAACCGCATTTTTTGTGCGACTTTCCGCCATTTTAAATTCTCCTACTTTAGCTTAACACAATCAAAAACACAGGATTTTTGTATATCTTCTAATTTCGCATCAATTACTGAGGATTCTTTACTATGATTTTCTGCCATATACTCAACTGCATCAACCATAGCTTTTTTATTTTCTAATCCGCTCACATCAAAACAAAATCTTTCTTGTCCAAATACCTCAGTAAGCTCTTTATACTTTATAGCCCATCCCATAACCACAGCCGGAACACTTTCTTTATATGAATGAACCACAGAATGATATCTTGATGCGATTACAAAATCGAACTTTGAAACAATATCTCCAAATTCATAACTACTTAATTCTTTTTCAATAACCTTAACTGAGTCATTTTCTTTAAAAAACTTATCTTTTAATTTAGTACAAAGTTTTAAATCCTCAACCGCATGATATATAAAATATATGTTTTTATTTTTAGCAAGTAAAAGGTTGATTATTTCGTGATAAATATCAAAAATTGCATCCTCATTTCCAAACTTACTGTTCTTTCCGTTTGGAATTATTGCAACGCTTCCTTCTTTAATTTCAATCTGTTCGGATTCAGGAATAGCATAATAGATATTATTCAAATCTATACCTTTATTCTCCAAAACAAGATCATATTTTTTTACTACATTCTTTAATTTGTAATTCTTTTCAAGTAACGTCTTACCTTCATTTTCTCTTGCCATTATAATTTCAGCCTTTTTCAGACCTTTTTTTATTATACGATTCATTTTCCAATCGTAATCAAAGGGTCCGAATGACTGAGGCATAAGATATACCGGAATATTAAAATGCCTTGCTAATTTAATTCTGCGCAAATAGCTTTTTACAACAGCATTTCTCCATTTTGATCCCATTGCATATCCGCTAATGTCAATCATTGCAACTGCATTTTTAAATATTTCTTTATACTGTTTGAAATACTTTCCGTTTTCCCTATTATTATATCTTTTTTTCAATAATCCGGTCATCAAAGATAAACATTCGCCATATCCGGGAAAAGGCATAATCATAAATTTATAATTATTCTTAACATCGTCCGTTCTCTTTGAATCAGCTCCTGAGAAAAGCACAACTTTATATTCAGGATATTTCTTTGCAAAATAATCCACAGTAATAAATGACATTGCCTGCGCGCCTTTATTAAAAAGTTCTCCGCCCACAACAAGTATATATTTTTCCATATAAATCTCCAATTATCTTAAGATTGCTTTGTGTATATCTACAAAATATTTAAAGTTTGTTTTAAAGCCAAAAAAGTTTAATCCAACCGCTTTAAAAAAACGTTTCATCGCCTTAAAATATTTTCTTCCATTTGCATACTCAAGAGCAAGCTTTAAAACTCTTACTGAATAAACATCTTTATGATTCTTTAAGTATTCTTTATTTTTATCTATTATACGTTGCTGACCATTGACTCTTTTTGATAAGTTTTTAGAAATTCTTACTCCACTATGCACGTAATACATTACAAGAATATCTTCAACATAATTCACTTCGTATTTATCAGAAATTCTCAACCAAACATCATAATCCTGGGCTGATTCCATAAGGACGTCAAAACCGCCCACATCTCTTAGTGCGTCTGTCCTAATGAGAGGAAATGACGTTGAACCAATAAAATTCCCCTCCATCAATTCGGCAAAAATATTTCCGCTTAAAAACTTCATTTTTTGAACATTAGTTGTATCATTTACTAAATTCACAGTTTCTGCTCCGCAGTAAACAAGAGCTATATTATCGTTCGTGAACGCTGTTAACTGCTTTTCAATTTTCTCAGGTTTCCACTGATCATCATCATCAAGGAATGCGATATATTCACCTTTAGATGCCTGCAAACCGGTGTTTCTTGCCGCACAGGCGCCCATACACTTTTCGTGGCGAATATACGTTACGTTTTTATTCAAATACTTTTCTACAGTATTTTTTACTTCATCACGAAGTTCAAAATCATCACTACTATCATCAACCACAAAGATTTCCATATTAGCATACGTTTGTTCTACAATACTTTTTAACGCACGCTCTACTATTTCAGGTTCCCTGTTATGTGTTGTTATAACTGCACTAACCAGTTTCAAATTTATCACCTTTTATCTTTTATTTTTTCTCAGGTAGGCTTATCCATTCACCTATTTTATAATCCCACTCTTTAGGCTCAAATGCAGTATATCCTGCACCTGGAGAAAAGGTCAGTTCACCAAAGTAAAGTTTACCGTTGATATCATAAAAATCAACACGTAAAAACGGAATATCTTTCGACAATACCTTACTAAATTCAATCATTTGATCAAAAGTTGCCGGTTTTGGTGGTAACTCTTCAAACTCAGCAAAATCATTTCTCTTAAAAGGTTCTTTTTCCCAATCTAAAGAAACATAATTTATATTTGCTGTGGCATGATTAGACAACCCTCTCGAAACATATAAAAACTTTGGTTCGCCATTAAAACAATAGAATTTATAATCACAAAGTTCAGGATGTGAGGAATCCTCCATATACTCCTCAGCAATAATTTGCTTTTTAACATTTTTATACGGCCACTCGCGGTGAACGTAAAAATAATCTCTTTTTAAAGATCTTTCGATTTTCTCTTTTGCCTTTTGGATATCAAAGGTTGATTTGTCCTTACAGATAGCAAGTCCACCTGAATCGTGAGTGCATTTTAAAACGAACTGATTAGGCAATGAATCAAAGTCAATATCATCAAAGGATTCCCAAACGCCAAGAGTAGGAATAATATATTCCTCTCCAATTCTATCCGCAACATATTTTTTTGCAGCATATTTATCAACCATCGTAGTATATTCAGGTTTACGGTCATATAATTTAAGCCATTGTAATTTTTCATTATAGGTTTGAGGATTATCGAGATTAAGTTTTTTGCCTATACAAGCATAATACTCAAGCTTAATAAATTTTTCATCAGAAAACTTTTTCTTGTTAGCTTTACTTAAATAAAGCATTATCCATTTTCTAAGACTAACCAAGCTTTTTAATTTCATTTGTTTCACTTTCCTCTCGTTTCTTTATAACTAAATAGCCAAAGGCCAAAGCAGTTACAATCTGTGTTGGTCGTTCGTAGTAAGTTACCCAGCCGACTGCAAGAACTATCTGCATAATCGTGTACGCAAGAAAATACATTGCAACAACGTCTTTTTTCCTCACCAATTTAAAGAGCTTTACTATCAAAACAGCATATGGGATATAGTATAAACAGAATCCAACTATACCGTAGTTCATTAATAACTCAACAAAGTTATTGTGCGAATAGGTGCCGAACATTACATACGAATGACCTGTTCCATTACCGAAAATGGGGTTCTCGTAAAAGGCTTGAAGACCTTCAGTAATATATTTTTCTCGTGTCATATCAGTTTCATATGAAGTATCTTCGCCAAAGAATCCGCCAAACAATTTTTCAAAGCGTTCACTTATCGTTGAAAACATAGGAAGCGTTGTTACAAGATGATATATAACAACCAATAATGCGATAACAATTAAAAATACTGCGATTTTCTTCCCTGCACTTGCCTTGCGATAATTAAAGAACGTAATCAACAATATACCTACTAAAGCTAATACAGTAGATTTTCTTGAGCCGGTTAATAGAAGCATTATTCCAAGTGCAATCATAACCAATACAAGCAATACTCGCAATGGCTTTTTATTCTTTTTAATAAAAAATATCAAACTACACAGGATTCCGTTTGCAAAGAATAAACCGATTGCATTTTCGTTGCCCATTAGCCCGCCAATACGGTTTTCACCTTTGTCGGAAGCTGTTTCAATCATCGCATCTATTCCACCGTACTCGGAAATTAACCTGACAGCAAGTATAAGTGCGCCAATGATGTATGCAACCATAGCATATGTAATAATTTGTGGGTACTTTATAGACATCAAAAATATAAGCAAACAAGCTACAACACAAGTTAAAGTCCAATAGGCAATCTGCATTCCCATTGATGACGATGCGCTTTGCACAGTACACATCAAATAAACATACATACAAAAGAACAGTAAAGGAAGCGAATATTCATTTACTATTATTTTGTTTTTCTGAAGCAAAAAGAATAGCCCCACCGCAAATACCAAATATATGGCAAGTGTTGAAATTATTGCCGTTTCAGGTGTTAATTCAAATGCAATGGCACTGGTAATATATATGAAAACAACGGCACACGCCAATATATACGTTATGCTTTTGCCTTTTTTAAGTTTTTCCAGATTGAAAGCAGGCATTAACTTATTTCTCCTTGCACAAATTCACAATTTCTAACCATTCTTTTGTTATCGTATCTACGTCAGCACGTTCTCTGACTTTAATGGCGTTTTTAGCCATTTCTTTTGCCTTATCAGGATTTTTTGCCATATATTCCATTGCCTCAAGCATTTTTGCAGAATCCTTTATTGGCACAAGAATACCGTTCTCATAAGGCTTAATAAGCATTCTCGGTCCGCCGCAGGGACAATCGGTAGAAATACATGGTAACCCTATAGCCAAAGCTTCAAGCAACGCGTTGGGCATGCCCTCAAAATCAGACGACATTACAAACATTTCTGCCGAAAGTGTTTTTTCGTGAACATCTTTACAGAAACCCTTTAAAATAACCTTTTCTGAAAGTTGCTTTTCTTCTATATATTTTTTTAGCTGTTCTTCAAGAACGCCTTCGCCATATATTTCAAGAACATATTCCGGATGATTTTTTATAAATTCTAAAAAAGCATCTATAAGCATAGGAAAGTTTTTCTGTTTATTAAGTCTTCCTACTGCAACAATTCTCTTTTCTCGTTCACCTTCAAACGGTTCAGGTAATACGCCTGTAAGAGGATTGAGAATAATTTTTGATCTTTTTTGTATCTTTTTTGAGAAATATGCCTGAGCATCAGGTGTTTGGAACACAAAGCCTTTAGGCTTTCTATAGGCTATTTTTCTCATTATCTGCTTGAGTTTTGATGCTGGATCTATTTTAGGATCATTTCTCTCGCTTACAATAACGGGTATCTTCATTCCTCGAAGTGCAAAACAAACGTCAATATTAGTTTCTGACATAAAGCTTACAACAACGTCAGGTGATAACTTTTTCACCGCATTTCTTATTTTCTTTAACCGAAGCGGATATCTTTTTATGTAAGGCAAACTTCCGTCATCATCGCAATTAAGACACTCTATATGTACTTTTTCAGAAAGAGAATATACGCAAAGATTATGTGAAAGCATAATTATACTGACTTCATATCCGTTTTCTACAAATTTATTTGCTAATATGCTCATTACCCTTTCCGCTCCGCCTGAACCAAGTGACGGAATACAAAAAGCTATCTTTAATTTCTGATCCAAATCAATATACCTCTGATCAAATCTTATTTTTTTCTTAACAGAGAAGCAAAAAACTTTTTCATAAAAGTATACGGTTGCTTATTCTGATAATTTGCAATACTCATTTTTGCAACCCAATAATCGTAAAAACTATCCGGGAATACACCTAAGTGAATTAAAGAGAATGATGTTCTGTTAAGACCCACAAAGTCACCGTCATACATCTTTTTAACGTGATCGTTATTGTTGCCAACTCTTAATCTGCTGGCATTCATATAGCACTTATATCCACTTTTTTCGGCAATTTCCAGAACTTCATCGGTATACCCTCCGCCGGGAAAACACAAGGTATGAACATCTTTCCCCAACAACTTTTCGATGTATTTTTTACATTCATCAACTTCCCATAAAGCATACTCGGTAAACTGTGCATCATTTTCATACTCACCGTGAGTGCCACTAAACACACTATCGTTTCCACTATTGTATTTTTCAATAAGAAAATCAACGTACTCTTTGCTGGGAGTGAATTTTTTTGCAGAAAGCCTGCGATTATATTCAAAAATCGGATATCCTACGGGAATTTTTTCTTTATATGACATTGCAGTAGAATTCCAGGCGCGAGGCGAATCAGGAAAAATCATCCACGCAAGCCAATAATATTTATTGAATTTTTCCGGTGTGTAATAATCAATGACCTTGTCCGAAGTAAAAATAAATTCGTGGGTCATAGTATGTGCCTGAATATCAAACACTCCCGTTTTATCTGCCGCAATTATTTCTTCTTCGGTCATAAATCCCCAATCGCTTTCAGTATCACTTGACGCACTGGTATATGCGGGATTTACAAAAATAGTTGCCTTTGCATTATATTTCTTAAGAACAGGAAGTGCAACGGTCAAATTATCCTTATATCCGTCATCAAAGGTCAATACGACAAAGGGTTTAGCTTCATCATAATTCTTTTTTACCAGATCGTCCATAGAGATCATCTGGTATTTCCACTTTTTAAATACTTTTAAGTACGCATCAAGACCTTTCTGAGAAACAGAAAGCTCTCCTAAAGGATTAAGCTTAGGTTGATCGTTTACCGTATGTAACATTAAAATTGGAATATCGTGCATAATTATTTATCCTTCATTAATTCATTATAGAATGCTTCAAACTCAGCCGCAACACGTTTATCAAGAAAATTCTGTTCAAAAAGCTTTTCAGAATGCATACACATTTCTTTATATTCTGCCTCTGTTTTAGATAATACTTTTTCCATTGCTTCTACGAGCTGATCACAGTTATCGCTTTCAACAACATAACCGTTTTTATCATCTTCTATCATTTCACTTAAATCGGTGCTTCTTGTGGAAATAATAGGTTTAGATGCACGCATTGCCTCTGCAATAGTATTAGGCGACCCTTCTGTAAAGCTTGTTTGTACAAAACAATCACAACGGGACATCGCTGTGTCAATATCCGTTCTGTATCCCCAGAAACGAACCTTTTCTGTTATTTCAAGCTCTTCGGCAAGTTTTGTAAGATGCTCATATTCACTGCCGTTTCCAATAACCCAAAACTTAACGTTATCGTGTTTTTGGGAAAGCTCTTTTGCTGCTTTTAAGAAAAGATCATAATTTTTGACCGGTTGTAATCTTCCCAAAACAGAAAAAACAAAATCGTTTTTCTTGTCAGCATCAAATTCAGTTTCTATATCCTTTTGATAATCAATTTTTGATGCAGGAACAAAACCGTTATGTAAAAGTCTAATTTTTTTATCATTTACAAAGGCAAGATCTCTTTTCAATATGGGAATCAGTTCTTTGTTATTTACCGTCCACCAATTACCAAACATATTAAGAAATGAGTTTGCTATCGCAATACCCTTTATAACAAAGTGCTTTTTACCTAAAACTGCACCTACGGGAATGGCTTTCGTACCTATTGTTCCAAATCTGCCGTAAATATTAGCTGACGAGCCACCAAAGGCGTGCATTATCTGTATATCGTTTTCTTTAATATACTTTTTTATTGAACGAACGGTTTTGATTTTTCCGACCTTGTCCTTATCGATAAAAACCGTCTTAACACCATCAATATTAAGTGCATCCCCTACCTTTGCGTAATATAAAATAGTAATATCTATATTACAAAAATTAGTGAGAATATCATACATATAAAGCATCTGTCTTTCGGCGCCACCGCACCCCAGTGCATTAGTCACCCATAAAACCTTTAACTTTTCGCTCATTTATTTTCCTCTATATTTTTTATTTGATTTTTTTATCAGGAAGTATAATCTTTTCTCCTAAAATATAATCCATCTCATCTGGTTCAAACCCTTCTGTGCCTGTTGCAGGAAAAAAAGTTATCTCGCCGAAAAAAATTTTATCATTTATATCATATAAATCTATTCTTGCAAAGGGCATATCTTTTGATAACTCGATTGCAATTTCTAGCATTTTATCAAAATGTTTTGGTTTGCTTATTTTCTTTTTGCTATTAGGATGAAACGGTCTCCTTAAATCTAACAAATTCCAATTGTCATCATAAAAATTTTCTTTTAATCCTTCTTTTGAAAAACGATCTAAACATACTAAAACAATTTCAGGTTTTCCATTAAAACAAAAGAATTTATAATCCATTAACTCTTCTGATTTGTTATCAACCATAAATTTCTCGGCAACTATTTTGCGCGGAACGTTTTTATAGGGCCACTCTCTGTCGCAAAGGTAATAGTCCTGTTCCATTCCTCTTCTGAGCCCTGCCTTTACCTTTTCAACGTCCATTTTGCTTTTATCTGTACATATGTACATACCATCACCTGAATTATGATTGCATTTGATAACAAACTTTTCAGGCAAGGCATCAAAATCGATTTCATCAACGCTATCCCATGCACCAATTAACGGAATGAGATATTGCTCGCCGATTTTTTCTTTTATATAATCTCTTACAAGATATTTATCCACCATCACAGTATATTCAGGTCTGCGATTATAGAGCTTCAGCCACTGCAATTTTTCATTAAATCTCTTAGGATTGCGCAAATGAAGTATTTTTTTTGTATGCGTGTAATAACGCAAACGTAAATATATGCTATCGGGAATCAATCCCAAAATTTTAGCAACCTTATTGTTCATTTTATTCTCCTTGGAATATTATTCAATAACGTTCTCCCATAATTTAAGAACTACTTCTTTTTTATAGTTTTCCGACGTTTTTAACGCTTCCGCACTAAGTTTCTCTCTCAGTTCATTGTCGGTAAGAATCCTCTTTATTGCCTTTGCAAACTCTTCTTCATTGCCCATCGGAACAAGTAATCCGTTTACACCGTCATTAATTACTTCGTCAGCTCCGGGATAGTTTGTTGAAATACACGGTAAGCCTAACATCATTGCCTCAAGAAGCGCATTTGACAGGCCTTCAAAATCGGAAGTCATTACAAAGATATCGGCATCAGCTATCTGAGTATGCAGATCGCTGACATTGCCTTTTAACACAATACTTTCCGTCATATTGTTACTATCTATAAGTTCCTGAAGTGAATTTTTTAATTCGCCATCGCCATAAATATCCGTCTTAATTTCAGGGAACTCCGCACTTAACTGTGTAACGGCATTTATAAGCATAGTGTGTCTTTTTTGAGGACCTAATCTACCTGCGGTAACAATTCTTCCTTTTTTTGGTGTTCCCTTTTCCGTCTTTACTTCAATGGGATTCGGAATTATGTAACTTTTAGGTGCTAAGGAAGAATCAAAGCAAGATTCCTCATATTTTGTTTGATGCACAATCGCTTTACAACGTTTAAACCCATAACTTTTATTGCACATCTTAAGCATAAGATTTCCTCTGCCATCGTGCTTAGGATCGTTACGCTCAGATACTACTATCGGCACTTTCATACAAAAAGTAGACATTAATACTAATGCATTTATTCTTCCTATAAAGGAAACAACTCTGTCAGGCTTTCTTTTTTTGAGATATTTTCTTATTTTAAAAACCCAACCAAACAGATTTTTAAAATAAGAACTGCTTTTTCCACTTAAATCCACTATATTTATATTTTCATTAAGCTTATATCCCACTTCATTTTTAAGAAGTAATGCAATATCAACATCCCAGCCTTTTTCACTGTAATAGTTTGCAAGAATTGATATTACACGCTCGGCACCACCACCCGCCATACTTCCTATAAAAAACGATATTTTCATCTGCTAACTCCTAAAATTCAGTTAAAAACTTCCGAGTATATCTTTTCCATTTCTGCTTTTACAACAGAAATGTCAAACTTCTTTATTGCTTCTTTGTTGTATTCCTGCATATTTTTTCTCAGCTCTTCATCAGTTGCAATTTTATTGATTGCCTCCGCAAAGCCTGAAACATCATCAGGTGCACATAAAAAGCCGCCCTTACCTTCTTCAATTAAATCCACGTTTCCGCGAATTTTCGAAGCAACACAAGGCAGACCACTTGCCATCGCTTCCATTAAGGCAACGGACAATCCCTCTTGCAAAGATGGCATAATAAACACATCTGCCGAATTGCATAATTTATAAACATCCGTTCTGTACCCAATCAAATGTACTTGATTTTCCAAATTGGAATCTTTAATCTTCTCTTTCAGATAATTATGAAGTTCTCCATCACCAACGATGACATAGTGAATACGCAAATTATCAATTTTTTTTAAAGCATCTATAATTATTGAATGATTTTTCCTCTTACTTAATTCTCCAACTGATAGGAGAATAAAATCCTCTTTTTCTAACTCAAGTATTTTTCTCAATTCATCACTATTAGGTACCTTTGAAAATTTTTGCGTATCTATTCCAATACCATTTATTTTATAAGTTTTTTTTGCATAAAATTTCTGTGATGCTCTGTAATCCTCTTCATTTATGGTAACCAGAACATCCGTATATCTAGAAAGAAATTTTTCAATACAATAATATAAATATTTATTGACCAATGGTGCGCCTTTAAAAAAATGAAAACCATGAGCAATATATATAACATTACATTTACTAGCATGCCCTGCCAACCTTCCTAACGCACCACCAACAGGTTCATGGCAATATATTGTATCAAAATTTTTTTCCTTAATAAGCTTGCACAGTGCTTTATACGCACTAAAATTCTTTTTATTATAAGGAGAACGTTCAAATGGAATTTCATTCATTTTGATATCATACATATCAATCAAATTTTTAAAAAAATCCCCTGTTATCGAGCAGGCACACTCCACGTAACATCCATCATTTTCTAATTGCTTAATGTGCGGGACCAAAAAATTCCAAATCATTGAATCTGTCGTACACACTATCAATATTCTATTATTCACGTTTTTTACAGCCTCCATTAAAACAACTTGTTCTATGTGAAGTTAATCCTTATTTATTCCTTTCCAATCACCGCGCCGACAGTTTTAAACATTGTTCCGATATCGCCCCAGAAACTGAATTTTTTTATTGAAGCGAGATTGTATTTCATTTTGTCGGGCAAAACTTTTTCAATATAGACCTTATCTGCATCTTCTACACCATCAAGAAGCTTTTCTTCGTCTTTATAAAAAATACTTGCCTCACTTGTAACGCCTGCAGGAAGAAGAAGCGTTGCAAGCATTTCAGGGGTGTAGGCGTTGACATATTTGGGAACTTCGGGACGTGTGCCCACAAAAGTCATTGTTCCTCTAAAAACGTCAATCAACTGACAGATTTCATCAAGGCGACATTTTCTGATAAATTTGCCTACCTTGGTCACGCGGGAATCACCTTTAACGGTAACTTGCGTTCCAATCTTATCAGCGTTTTGAACCATTGTACGGAACTTAAAAATTCTGAATTCTTTGCCGTATTGGGTAACGCGCACCTGACGGTAAAAGACCGGTCCTCTTGAATCGATCTTAATGCTGATTGCAAGCACCAAGAAAATCGGTGAAAGTGCGATGAGCATTATCATTGAAACAACAATATCGAAAGCACGTTTAAAAAACAGACTGCAATTTTTCTTGCGTAAAATATCGTAGTATTCCTTTATTTCCGGAATCTGCATTTTTTCGGGAAGTTTTTCCCATTTTTTTATCATCATAAGTATTCACCAACAATTTCGCTATACTTCTCAATAACGTAATCGACCTGTTCATCTGTGAGGCAGGTATGTAACGGCAGAGAGATCTCATTGGCGAAGTTGTTATAGGCATTGGGATAGTTCTTGATGTCAAAGCCCATATTTTTATATGCCGTGTGCATTGGCAGGGGTTTATAGTGAACGTTGCAGGCAACACCTGCTTCTGCCATTTTAATTATTATCTCGTTGCGCTGTTCTGCCGTTATGCCGGGAATTCTTGTAAGATACAAATGTCCTGAAGAAGTATGGTCATCGGTGTAATGATCAAGAACTTCAACTCCTAATGGCTTAAATGCGTTATCGAACTTTTGGATGATCTCTTTTCTGCGAGCAAGCATTTTAGGATATCTTTCAAGCTGAGCAAGACCCATTGCAGCCATAATGTCAGTCATGTTGCACTTATACCAAGTACCAACAATATCATATTCCCAAGCACCAAGCTGAGTTTTTGCCAAAGCATCCTTTGACTGACCGTGAAGCGAGAAAAGCTGGAGGCGCTTATAAATATCCTGATTATCTATTCCTTCTATGGTGCGCCAGGTCAAGGCACCGCCCTCGGCAGTTGTGAGATTTTTAACTGCATGGAATGAAAAAGAAGAAAAATCGGCAACACTACCTAACATTTTGCCGTGCCATTTTGCACCGAATGCGTGGGCGGTGTCTGCCATAACTGCGATTCTGCCCAAAGCTTTCTGCAACTCTGAAGAAGGCTTAAAAATGTCTCTTTTGCTTTCAACGATTTTAAAAATGCGGTCATAATCGCAGGGAATACCTGCAAGATCAACGGGAATAACCGCCTTTGTGTTTTCGTTGATAGCCTTTTCAAGCTGATCATAATCCATTTCAAGACTGTCTTTTTGCGTGTCAACAAGCACAAGCTTAGCACCTGTGTGGCAAATTACCGATGCAGATGCAGTATATGTATAGGCGCTTGTTATAACCTCATCGCCCTCGCCAATGCCCATAAGCCTTAAAGCCATTTCGGCACAAGCGGTCTGTGAATTAAGGCAAACTGCACCATCAGCGCAGGTGTATTCCTTAATAAGCTGCTCAAGCTTCTTCGTTCTTGGACCGGTGGTTATCCAGCCCGAACGCAAAGCCTCGGAAACTTCTTTAATTTCAAGCTCGGAAATATCCGGCGGTGAAAATGGAATATTCATATTTTTCTCCCTCTTTTAAGGTATATTTTTCCAATTAAAATAAATATTTACGCTCGTTATATATAATACCATAATATATAGCGTTTGTCAATATGTTACTAAATTTTGAACAAAAAAAAGAATGTCGAAAAATAGCATTTCTCGACATTTCTTATTTTAAAATCACTTATGTTCAAATTCAACTGTAACAGTTTCGCCCGGCTCGATTTTATAATCCCTGCCTGCCACGCTAAAATACAGTGTTGTGGTGGTTGGATTATATACCTTTGTGCCGTCAGTTGAGGTTTTTAACTGTTTATATGCTTCAAGATATTCAAATATCTCAATATTGGTGGCATACCAGATATCTTCACGATTGCCCATATACTCACAGAACTCTTCAATAACATTCCAGTTGTTATTGCTTTCAAATTCGTAACTGTGTCCCCACAAATAGAAAAGAAACGGTTCTGTTGATACAACGGCGTTTACAAATCTTTCCGCAAGACTCATAAGATTTGGGTTGTTGTGATGGCAAGTTGCCGGAAGACGAAGCCAATCCTCGCTGATATTAAAATTATTGGTTGATTGAACCGTTCTTGCATACAAGATACCTGATGCTTTAAGGCAATCAACAACAGTTTGATTTGTTGTGCCGTAAGGATAAGCCATACCGCGGGTTATTTTGCCCGTTGTTTTTTCAATATCGCTCCTATCGTTAAGCACCTCAGCAGTAATTTCTGCAGGAGTCAGCACCTCAAGACGAGGATGATAATATGCGTGAACAGCCACTTCCATATCATTTTCAAGATAAAGATCATATGCCTGCTTTTTAGTCATTCTTCTATGAATCTGACCTTCAGGATAAACTGTGCCAACAGGTGCAAAAAGACCTGAATTTATGTTGAACGTGCCTTTGATTCCATTCTTTTTCATTATCTCAATAAGTCTTATATCCTGCTCTACGGCATCATCATAGCTTAAGGTAAGTGCCTTTGTTTTAAACCCGGGAAATCTTGTTTTTCTGTACATTTTTACCAATCCTCCTTGTGTAATTTACTGCTTGTTTTTATATCGTCATAATATGCTTTATATTCATCAACAAACTTCTGATGGGCATCCGTGTCAAGAGTATACAGTTCCTCAGGAGAAAGCTCCCAAGGATCGAAAGCATCCTCTTCATCCATTTCGGAAAGCTTGAGCATATAGCCTCTGTTTATCTTTGCCATAATTACCTCCGCTTACAAGTGTTTTGTTTCTTTTATTCTTCCTTGCTCATATTCCTTCAAAAGCATTGTGAGATCGCTGATTCTTTCGGAAATTTTCTTTCCCGTATCAGTATCCTTTACTAAAATGCTGTCACTTGAATATTCAAAGATAACCGTATCGGAAACTATATCTGCATTGTTTTTTATTGCCTCAAAAACCCCTGAGAAAGGCTCATGTGCAGATATGCGCATACCTTGTGCGTTATAAATAAGAGTATATCCTGCAATGCCGGTGGTGCTTCTGTAGGCCTTGCAGAAGCCACCGTCAATAACTATTACCTTTCCACCTGCTTTGGTAGGTGCTTCACCCTTATTTGATCTTACGGGAATATGGCCGTTGATTATATGTGAGGTCTCCTTTGAAAGACCGAATTCATCAAAAATGCTCTTTACGGTTTCTTCATTTTCGTAATGGGTATAGTAAGAGTTTTTAGGTTCTGCCCAAGCGGATTCATCAGCTATTAAAAGTCTTTCAAAGGTAGTCATCTTTTTTCTGCCGCATAAGGGAGAATCCTTACCGCACCACAAGAACCACATAATATCCTTGCCCTGCTGCCTCTGCTTTGAGCCTTCGCGGGCAAAGTAGCCCTGACGAGCCATATTGTCAAAATAGTCAAGCATCTCTCTGCCTTTTTTATCTTCACTTGCAGTTAATGCCATAAAAGTTCCGTCATCATTTAAGGGAATACAACCGTGGAAAAGCAGATTGCCGTTAAACACGGTGTACATCTCGCCCTTCTCAAAGAGGAAACGAGCGTGGCGCTGAAGCTTTTCCGAGCGCATAAAGGCAGTTTTAAGATATTGCATAACCTCTGCTTCCTCAGAAGTGAGCTTATATGGCTGAACGGGATCTACTGTTGGAAAATCTGTATCTTTCAGCTTATAGACGTTGCCTTCTATAGTTACTGTGCCTTTTTTTCCGTCATTTTTATCAAGGAGAAGTCGTTCCTTCATATTAAATTGAGGATTTCTTAAAACAGTTTGCCCTTCAAGCTTAAACTGAATAACGCTTATTGCCTTGTGCATACGAGCGATTAAAACGTCATCATCACTGTAATATACATCCCCCTCCGATGTACCTTTAGGCATATAGGCAGAAACATCGGAATTTTTATAGGTTTCTTCTGCAAATATTGCAAGCGGCCTTAAAGAAATTCCGTAGCCTATCTCAACAACATCAAGATTTTTATAAGTGATTGAGTTATTAAGAACCGTTGCAATGCACGTTCTTGAGCCTGATGATGCGCCAAGCCAAAGCATATCGTGATTTCCCCATTGAATATCAAGGGAATTTTCCTTCATAAGCTCTTCCATAATGATGTCAGCTCGCGGACCGCGGTCAAAAATATCTCCTACAATGTGAAGATGATCAATAACAAGGCTTTTTATTGCCGAGCACACTGCAATAATAAACTGTTGTGCCGCACCTACTTCTATTATGGTTTTTAGAATATTTTCATAATAACGCTCTTTATTTAAAACATCATAATCGTTATTAAGGAGCTCATCGATAATGTAATCAAATCCGCTTGCCGTTTTTTTAAGATGCTTTCTTACCTTTGATCGTGTATATTTACTGCTTACAAGCCTGCAGATATCAAGAAGTCTTCCTAAGGTAACATTATACCAATCGTCAGTAACGTCACCTATCTCATCGAGCTTTTCTTCAGGATAATATATAAGCGTTGCAAGCTCCGCTCGCTCTTTTTTCGTTACCGTTTTAGAAAAAAGCTGATCTATCTTTCTGCGAATAACGCCTGAAGCATTTTTGCGGATGTGCTGATATGCCTCGTACTCGCCGTGAAGATCACTCATAAAATGTTCAGTTCCCTTAGGCAAGCTGAGAATTGCATTAAGGTTGATTATTTCGTTAAGCACTGCGTTGCGATCAGGATATTGTTTTGAAAGTTCAAGAATATATTTATTTTCCATTTATATCTCCTTATCTCCTTGGAAAAATGAAAACTTCGCTTAAATATATAAGCGAAGCTTTTTATTTAGAACAATCCCGTTATTCTGCCGTTTGCATCAACGTCAATACGTTCTGCAGCAGGTGATTTGGGAAGACCGGGCATAGTTAAAATATCCCCCGTCAACACTACGATAAAGCCTGCACCTGCGGAAACCTTAACGTTTTTAATGGTAACTGTGAAATTATCAGGTGCGCCCAATTTAGTGGGATCATCTGAAAAGCTATACTGCGTTTTTGCAATGCATATAGGCAGCTTATCAAAGCCAAGCTCGGTAAGCTGTGCAATCTGCTTTTTGGCGTTGGGCATAACGGTTATACCGTCACCACCGTAAACCTTCTTAACGATAGCTTCAATTTTATCTTCGATAGTACCGTCAAGCTCATATGAGAAGGTGAAATCGCCCTTTTCTTCTTCACAAAGACGAACAACCTCTTTAGCAAGTGCTTCGCCACCCTTGCCACCTTCTGCCCAAACTGTTGAAAGAACAGTATTTACGCCAAGCTCCTTACATTTGTTGATGATGAAATCAATCTCATTATCCGTATCTGTGGGGAAACGGTTAACTGCAACAACGCAAGGTAATTTATAAACGTTCTTGATATTTGAAACGTGACGGAGAAGATTGGGAATACCCTTTTCAAGTGCTTCAATATCTTCAAAATTAAGCTCTGTTTTGGCTCTTCCGCCGTGCATTTTAAGAGCACGAACAGTTGCAACAACTACAACTGCGTCAGGAGTCAAGCCTGCCATACGGCACTTAATATCAAGGAACTTTTCAGCACCTAAATCTGCACCGAAGCCTGCTTCCGTGATAGTATAATCACCCATTTTAAGAGCAAGCTTTGTTGCCATAACTGAGTTACAGCCGTGTGCAATATTTGCAAAGGGTCCGCCGTGAACGAATGCCGGTGTGCCCTCAAGAGTCTGAACAAGGTTAGGCTTGATAGCATCCTTTAAAAGTGCACACATCGCCCCTGCCGCTTTAAGCTCACCGCAGGTAACGGGCTTATCATCGTAAGTATAGCCTACGATGATTCTTGAAAGTCTTTCCTTAAGATCGGTAATTGAATTTGAAAGGCAAAGAATAGCCATAATTTCAGATGCAACGGTGATATCAAAGCCGTCTTCTCTTGGTACACCGTTTGCTTTGCCGCCCATACCGTCAACAACAAAACGTAATTGGCGGTCGTTCATATCAACGCAACGTTTCCACGTAATTTTTCTTACGTCTATTCCAAGCTGATTTCCCTGCTGAATGTGGTTATCAAGCATTGCCGCAAGAAGATTGTTTGCCGCACCGATTGCGTGGAAGTCACCTGTAAAATGAAGGTTTATATCCTCCATAGGAACAACCTGAGCGTAACCGCCGCCTGCCGCACCGCCTTTAACACCGAAAACGGGACCTAATGAAGGCTCGCGAAGTGCAACGGTAACATCCTTACCGATTCTCTTAAGGCCATCGGCAAGACCGATTGTTGTGGTGGTCTTGCCTTCGCCTGCAGGTGTTGGTGTGATTGCGGTAACAAGAATAAGCTTACCGTTTTTTCTATCGGTTTCCTCTAAAAGAGAAAGATCGATCTTGGCTTTATATCTGCCGTACTGTTCAATATATTTTTCGTCAACGTGGGCTAATTTGGCAATCTCGCCGATAGGCTTCATTTCACAAGCCTGAGCAATTTCTATATCGGATTTATATTCCATTTTATTCACCCTTACTTAAAATATTTTACTGCCGCTTCAAACATGCGGATATCATAGTTACCGTCAACGTTCTTATAAAGTCCCTTGCCGATACGCTCGGAGTGGCCCATCTTACCAAAAACTCTGCCATCAGGAGAAGTAATACCCTCAATAGCGCACATTGAATCGTTGGGGTTAAAGCGAACGTCACTGGTGGCGTTACCTGAAAGATCAACATACTGTGTTGCGATCTGACCGTTTGCCTTAAGCTGTTCAATGAGCTTAGGATCAGCAATGAATCTGCCCTCACCGTGAGAGATGGGAACGTTTACGATATCGCCAACATTCATAAGTGATAACCAAGGTGATTTATTTGATGCAATGCGTGTTCTAACAATGCGTGACTGATGGCGTGCAATGGTGTTAAATGTAAGTGTAGGACAAGTTTCGTCTGTATCAATGATCTTTCCGTAAGGAACAAGACCTAACTTAATTAAGGCCTGGAAGCCGTTACAGATACCGCACATAAGACCGTCACGGTTATCAAGAAGATCACTAACGCCCTCTTTGATTGCGGCATTTCTGAAGAATGCAGTAATGAACTTACCGCTTCCGTCAGGCTCATCACCGCCTGAGAAACCGCCTGGGATGAAGATCATCTGTGCATCCTTTAAGCTCTGTGCAAACTTATCAACGCTTCTCTGAATACCATCGGATGAAAGGTTGTTGATAACGATGATCTCAGGCTCAGCACCTGCATCACGAACAGCCTTTGCTGAATCAAATTCGCAGTTCGTGCCGGGGAATGCAGGAATAAGAACTTTGGGACGTGCAACTTTAACGTTAGGTGCGGGATAGCTTGTTGCCTTATATTCAAAGTTTTCTATCTGCTTATTGCCCTGATCAATATTACAGCTATAAACGCTTTCAAGCTTATCTTCATAAGCAGTAAGAAGCTTATTAAGGCAGATCTTTTCGCCGTTATATTCAATGACCTCTTCCTCTGTTGTAGTACCGATAAGACGAGCGTTTTCGATTTCCTCAGTTGCTTCAAATACGAATGCACCGTAGTTATATTTAAACATACACTTGGGGCACATATTTTCATCATACTTAAAGCCGATGGAGTTACCGAAGCACATCTTCATAACTGCTTCACCGTTGCCGCCCATACCGCGTGTGTAGCAAGCAAGGATCTTGCCTGAACGCAGAGGCTCGGTTATTCTGTTAAAGGTTGAAATCAATGATTCAGTTACAGGAAGACCGTTTTTATCATATTCGGGATAGATTGCATAAACCTTATTTCCTGCTTTTTTGAATTCAGGTGAAATGACATCCTGAACCTTACCGGTTGTTACTGCAAAAGAAACAAGTGTTGGAGGAACGTCAAGATCCTCAAAGGAGCCTGACATTGAGTCCTTACCGCCGATTGAACCGATTCCCAATTCCTTCTGTGCCTTAAAAGCGCCTAAGAGAGCCGCTAAAGGCTTGCCCCAACGCTTGCCGTCCTTACCGGGATGTTCAAAATATTCCTGGAAGGTAAGGTAAACGTCTTCAAAGGATGCGCCCGTTGCAATAAGCTTTGCAACCGATTCAACAACTGCGGTGTATGCACCGTGATAGGGACTCTGTTCTGTGATAAAGGGGTTATATCCCCAGGCCATAAATGAGCAATCGTCAGTATGCTTCTTTTCAACGGAAACCTTCTGTACCATTGCCTGAATGGGAGTTAACTGATTTTTTCCGCCAAAGGGCATAAGCACTGTGCCTGCACCGATGGTGGAGTCAAAACGCTCGGAAAGACCGCGCTTTGAGCACATATTAAGGTCGGAGGCAATATCGAAATAATTTTCGGTAAAGCTTTCCTTAATTTCTTTATTTTTGATCTGAGGCTTTGCAGGTGTAACTGTAATATGTTTTTCGGCACCGTTTGAATTAAGGAACTCACGGCTGATATCAACGATCTTCTTGCCGTTCCAATTCATAACAAGACGAGGCTCTTCTTTAATAACTGCAACGGGGCAAGCCTGAAGATTTTCTTCTTTTGCAAGTGCCAAGAATTTATCAATATTTTCTTTTTCGATAACAACTGCCATACGCTCCTGAGATTCGCTTATTGCAAGCTCAGTACCGTCAAGACCGTCATACTTTTTGGGAACTGCATTAAGATCGATTTCAAGACCGTCAGCAAGCTCACCGATAGCAACTGAAACACCGCCTGCACCGAAATCGTTGCAACGCTTGATCATCTGTGTTGCTTCTTTATTTCTGAAAAGACGCTGAAGCTTTCTTTCTTCAGGTGCATTACCCTTCTGAACCTCTGCACCGCAGGTTTCAAGGCTCTGTGCTGTATGTGATTTTGATGAACCCGTTGCACCACCGCAACCGTCACGACCTGTGCTTCCGCCTAAAAGAATTACAACATCACCCGGAGCAGGAACTTCTCTGCGAACGTTTTCCTGAGGAGCGGCCGCAATAACTGCACCGATCTCCATACGCTTTGCGGCATAGCCCGGATGATAGATTTCATCAACAATGCCCGTTGCAAGACCGATCTGGTTGCCGTAGGAGGAATAACCTGCGGCAGCGGTTGTAACGATCTTTCTCTGAGGAAGCTTACCCTTTATGGTTTCAGAAACGGGCTTTAAGGGATCAGCCGCGCCCGTTACGCGCATTGCACCGTAAACGTAAGCTCTGCCCGACAAGGGATCGCGGATAGCACCGCCGATACAAGTTGCCGCACCACCAAAGGGTTCGATCTCTGTGGGGTGGTTATGTGTTTCATTTTTAAAGAGGAGAAGCCAAGGCTCTTTTACACCGTCAACCTCAACTTCGATTTTAACGGTACAAGCATTGATTTCTTCAGATTCATCAAGCTTATCAAGTTTGCCGTGCTTTTTAAGATATTTTACCGCAACTGTTGCAAGATCCATTAAGCAAATAGGCTTTGTGCGGTTAAGCTCCTTGCGAACCTCCATATATTCTTCGTAAGCACTCTGCAAAAGCTCATCCTCAAACAAAACGTCATCAATAACAGTGAGGAAGGTTGTATGACGGCAATGGTCTGACCAATATGTATCGATCATTCTGATTTCGGTGATAGTAGGATCGCGGTCTTCTGATTTAAAATAATCCTGGCAGAACTGAATATCATCAGCATCCATTGCAAGACCGTACTCTTTTACGAAATTTTCAAGACCTTGACGATCAAGCTTAATAAAGCCGTCTAATGTCTTAACCGTTGTGGGAATTTCATAGTTGACCTTTAAGGTTTCAGGCTTATCTAAGGTTGCTTCCCTTGCTTCAACGGGGTTGATAACATACTTTTTAATTTCTTGAATTTCGCTTTCCGATAAATTGCCGTAAAGTGCATAAACCTTTGCGGTTCTGATAAGAGGTCTGTCCCCCTGAGAGATGATCTGAATACACTGTGCGGCAGAATCAGCACGCTGATCAAACTGACCAGGCAAATATTCAACTGCAAAAACGTATGCACCGTCACAGGAAATCTCATCAGTTACCACATCAAGCTGAGGCTCTGAAAAAACAGTCTTTTTTGCGTAATTAAAAAGCTCTTCGGTAATGTTTTCCGCATCATAGCGGTTGATTACGCGAACATCAGTTAACGAAGCAATGCCCAATAAGTTATTGGCTTCTGAAAGAAGTCCTTTTGCTTCATTGGCAAGTTCTTTTTTCTTTTCTACAAAAACTCTGAAAACCATATTATTCTCCTTTTGCCTTTAATGCCCTTGCGCCTATATCATTGCGATAATAGGCGTTTTCAAAGGAAATTTGCTTAACAAGCTTATATGCATCATTGATAGCATCCTCTAAGGTATCGCTTACTGCCGTTGCACCTAAAACACGACCGCCGTTCGTTAAAAGCTTGCCGTCCTTTAAGGACGCACCTGCAACGTAAACGCTATCCTTGATATCATCGGGAATAGTCATCTCAAAGCCCTTATCGTATTTTTGGGGATATCCCTTTGATGCCATAATAACACAGCATGCATTTTTATTCATAAAGCTTACGTCAACCTTATCAAGCTCGCCATTTGTAACTGCCTGCATAACGGTTAAAAGATCACTCTTTAAAAGAGGAAGAACTACCTGAGTTTCGGGATCGCCGAAACGACAGTTATATTCAATAACCTTAGGCCCGTTTTTGGTAAGCATAAGTCCGAAGTAAAGGCAACCTTTAAAGGTTCTGCCCTCGGATTTCATTGCGTTGATGGTAGGAATGAATATCTTTTCCATACATTCCTTCTGAATATCCTCGGTGTAATAAGGGTTAGGTGCTATAGTACCCATACCGCCCGTATTAAGACCCGTATCATTATCGCCTGCACGCTTATGATCCATTGATGAGATCATCGGCACAACGATGTTACCGTCAGTAAAGGAAAGAACGGAAACTTCAGGGCCCTCTAAAAATTCTTCGATTACGATATTATCTCCGCTTGCACCGAAAACCTTATCTTCCATCATACTCTTAACTGCATCAATGGCTTCCTGACGCGTCATAGCGATTATAACGCCCTTGCCCAAAGCAAGTCCGTCAGCCTTAATAACTGTGGGAATAGGTGCGGTTTCAAGATACTTCAATGCTTTTTCAATATCATCAAAGACTTCGTACTGTGCGGTGGGAATATTGTATTTTTTCATAAGATTTTTTGAAAAAACCTTACTGCCCTCAATAATTGCCGCATTGGCTTTGGGACCGAAGCAGGGTATTCCCTCTTTTTCCAAAGCATCAACTGCGCCTAAAACAAGAGGATCATCAGGTGCAACAACAGCATAATCTATTCTTGTTTTAACTGCAAAATCAACGATCTTGTCAATTTCCTTTGCACCGATATCAACTAAAAAAGCATCCTCTGCCATACCGCCGTTACCGGGAACGGCAAATATCTCCGTTACGTTTTTATTTTCTTTAAGCTTTTTTATGATGGCGTGTTCTCTGCCGCCGCCACCAACAACCATTATCTTCATAACTTCTCCTTAATGATGGAATAAGCGCATACCGGTAAATGCCATCGCCATACCGTATTTATCAGCACATTCAATAACAAGATCGTCTCTTATTGATCCGCCCGGCTCAGCAATATACTTAACACCGCTTCTCTTCGCACGCTCAATGTTATCACTGAAGGGGAAGAAAGCATCTGAGCCAAGTGCAACACCGTCAATAGAGGCAAGATATGCTTTTGCTTCTGCATCTGTTAAAGGTTCGGGCTTTTGGGTGAAATACTTTTCCCAATTACCGTCAGCACAAACGTCTTCTTCGTTTTTGTTGATATAACCGTCAATAACGTTATCTCTGTCAGGACGGGAAAGCTCAGCCTTAAAGGGAAGATTTAATACCTTATCGTGCTGGCGAAGGAACCATGTATCAGCCTTTGTGCCAGCTAAACGAGTGCAATGGATTCTTGACTGCTGACCTGCGCCAACGCCGATAGCCTGTCCGTCATAAGCAAAGCAAACTGAGTTTGACTGTGTATACTTAAGTGTAATAAGTGAAATTATAAGGTCGCGAACTGCCTCATCGGGAAGCTCTTTATTTTTTGTTACAAGGTTCTGTAAAAGCTCCTTGTTAATTTCAAAGTTGTTTCTGCCCTGTTCAAAGGTGATGCCGAAAACCTGCTTATGTTCAATGGGATCGGGAACATAGTTTGCATCGATCTTAACGATGTTATAGTTTCCGTTTCTCTTGGTCTTAAGAATTTCAAGAGCTTCAGGCTCATAGCCGGGAGCGATAACACCATCAGAGATTTCACGTTTGATCATCTTTGCGGTAGTAACATCGCAAACATCGGAAAGTGCTACCCAATCGCCGAAAGAGCACATTCTGTCAGCACCGCGGGCACGGGCATATGCGCAAGCAAGGGGGGATTCATCAAGTCCCTCAATATCATCAACAAAGCAAGCCTTTTTAAGCTTTTCAGGTAACTTTACGCCAACTGCCGCTGAAGTAGGTGAAACGTGCTTAAAGCTTGTTACCGCAGGAAGACCTAATGCCTCCTTTAATTCCTTTACAAGCTGCCAGCTGTTGAATGCATCAAGGAAGTTAATATAACCGGGTCTTCCTGAAAGGATCTCAATGGGAAGATCGGTGTTATCGTGCATAAATATCTTTGCAGGCTTTTGGTTGGGGTTACAACCGTATTTTAATTCAAAATCTTTCATATTTATACTCCTTACTTGTTTTTATTTACAATTCTTGAATCGTATTTTCCGCTTTCAAGATCAATATATCTTACAAACAATGAAACCTTGTTGTCTTCGTTAAGATTCTTCCAAATAATATCGGTTAAAGTATCAATATCAACATCGGGAAGTTCAAGTGTCTTGGGTTCACCCTCAAAGCTTGGAAGGGGATTTCCGTCACACTTATAAGTATGGATAAACTTTGCCTTGCCCTTTAAGGGGTTTGAATAAGCAAAGGTGTATCTCTGGCAGGAAGAACCGTCACCCTCAGCTGATTTTAAGATAGACATTGCATAGTTCATATCACCGTTTTCAAGGCGGATAATGCCTGAAATTCGAGGTGTGAAGTTAGGTGCATCGTCCTCAAACTCACGTGTTCTCAATGATTGCTCAAAGGTCATCTGACGATCCATAAGCTCATAGATCGTATCCGTCTGATCACCGTTTGTAACGATGGTCTTATTACCTAAAACTCTTACGGGAGCATAAATGATAAGATGGGGATCAACCATTTTTGATTCATCAAAAGCCTGAGTTCTGATGCCCGCACCGTCCTCAACGAAAACACGGTTACGGCTGTTTTCACTTCTGCCCATAATGAAATATGCAGTGATTGCCTTTTTGCCATCAGCACTTTTGCCGATGATAATACCTCTGCCGTGGTAAGCTAAAGAATTAAGTTCATTTTCAATAGTTTTAATTTCCATAATTACGCCCTCCGTTTATCTTATTGTTGCTATACCGTTCTCAACGGTTATTCTCTCATCACAAAGGAATCTTACCGCCTGGGGTAAAATCTTCCATTCTGCCTGCTCCATTATACGCCTCTGCAACGTTTCGGGAGTATCATCAATAAATACTTCCACTGCCTTTTGCATAATAATAGGTCCGCCATCACATTCTTTGGTAACGAAATGCACCGTTGCACCGGAAACCTTAACGCCTTTTTTAAGTGCCTCCTCGTGAACGCGAAGACCATAATAGCCTTTTCCGCAGAAGGACGGGATAAGCGCAGGATGAACGTTTACCATTTTATTGGGATATGCATCGCATACTGCATCACCTAAAATAGTCATAAATCCAGCATAAACGATAACATCAGCCTTTTCCTCCTGAAGTGCTTTAAGCATATCTTCAGTATATTTATCAACGTCAGAATAATCTTTTCTTATAAGAGTTCGTGTTTTAATTCCGTTCTTTTCAGCGCGAACAAGAGCATATGCGTCAGCCTTGGAAGCAATAACGCAGGTTATTTTTCCGTTGCCAAGCTCTCCCCTCTTTTCAGCATCGATAAGTGCCTGAAGATTGGTGCCTCCGCCTGAAGCAAGAACAACTATATTTTTCTTATTCAATTATAACACCCTCATCACTTTCTATAACAGTACCGATAATATACGCATCTTCACCGTTTGCCTTTAAGATCTCAAGAGCCTTCTCGGCTTCATCAGCCTTAACTGCAATGCTCATACCAACGCCCATATTAAAGGTGTTGAACATATCACGCTCAGAAATTCCGCCAACCTTTTGGATAAGATCAAAGATAGGAAGAATTTTAAGTGCTGATTTATCAACTTTTACTGAATATCCCTGAGGCAAGCTTCTTGGAATATTCTCATAGAAGCCACCGCCTGTAATGTGGGAAATTGCGTGAACCTCAACCTGCTCTAAAAGTGCAAGAACGCTCTTTACGTAAATTTTTGTAGGAGTAAGAAGTGTTTCGCCTAAGGTCTTGCCGTTAAGCTCATTTGTATAAGCATTAAGATCGCAGTTTCCAATATCGAAAACCTTACGAACAAGTGAGAAACCGTTTGAATGTACACCTGAAGATGCAAGTGCAATAACTGTATCACCTGCTGAAACCTTGTTGTTATCTAAAATCTTCTTTTTATCAACGATACCAACTGCAAAGCCTGCAAGATCGTAATCTTCTACCGGCATCATTCCGGGATGCTCAGCAGTTTCACCGCCGATTAAAGCCGCGCCTGACTGAACACAACCTTCGCAAACACCGCTTACGATGGAAGCGATCTTCTCAGGATAGTTCTTTCCGCAAGCAATATAATCAAGGAAGAAAAGGGGCTTTGCACCGCAACAGATAATATCGTTTACGCACATTGCAACTGCATCAATACCGATTGTATCGTGCTTATCCATTAAAATAGCAAGCTTAACCTTTGTGCCGCAACCGTCAGTTCCGCTTACAAGAACGGGTTCTTCATAGCCCGTGGGAAGACCAAAGCATCCGCCGAAGCCGCCAACATCATCAAGGCAACCTGCGTTACGTGTTCTTTTGATATGCTCTTTCATAAGCTCAACTGATTTATAGCCTGCAGTAATATCTACACCTGCTGCTGCATAACTGTCTGATTTAGATTTCATCATTTTTCTTTATTCCTTTCCGTTCCAGCAATATGTGCAAAGCTTACAAGGTTCAATGCCTATTGCTTTAATAATTCCCTCAAGGGATTGAAATTCAAGTGAAGTAAAGTGAAGCTTTTCGCATATTGCATCACGAAGCTTTTTACCGCGTTCGGTCTTTGAATCGGAATATTCTTCAAGATGCTTAAAGCCTTCCTCGCCCTCAAGCTCCATAACCGTTCTTCTTGCAATAAGTTCCATTTGATTGGAGGATCGCGAAAAGTTTAAATATTTGCAACCGTAGATAATGGGCGGGCAGGCAGAGCGAATATGAACTTCCTTTGCGCCGTTATCATAAAGAAAATCAACGGTTTCTTTTAATTGCGTTCCGCGGACGATAGAATCATCAACAAACAAAAGGCTTTTGCCTTGAATAAACTCGTGAACGGGTATCATTTTCATTTTTGCCACACGGTTTCTTTGTGCCTGATTCTGTGGCATAAAGCTTCTTGGCCACGTTGGCGTATATTTAATAAAGGGACGTGCAAAGGGTATTCTGCTTTTATTTGCATAACCTATTGCGTGAGGTGTTCCCGAATCAGGTACTCCGCCAATATAATCAATTCCATCGGTTTTGCCTGACGCCATATCATTTTCAGCCATTATCTCACCGTTTTTACAACGCATAACTTCAACGTTTACACCCTCGTAATTTGAAGTTGAATAACCGTAATATGACCAAAGGAATGCACATATTTTCATTTCTTTCTGTGCAGGCAACAAGGGGATCATTTCGCTGGCGGTTAGCTCAACAACCTCACCGGGGCCAAGCTCTTTTACATCTGTATAATCAAGCTTTTTATATGCAAAGGATTCAAAGGCGACAGCATAGCCGTTTCTGTTTTTACCAATGATGCAAGGCGTTCTGCCATAAAAATCGCGTGCAGCAATAATCGTTCCTTTATCTGTAAGGACAAGAACTGTTGCAGAGCCCTCAATGGACTTTTGTGCAAAGCGGATACCATCTGCAAAATTATCTTTTTTATTCATTAGCGCGGCAAAAAGCTCAACTGTGTTTACTTTACCGCCTGTCATTGCGCTGAATTGATCACCGTCTGACAGATATTTTTTTATTAACTCTTCAGCATTGTTTATTGCGCCTACCATAGTTATAGCGTATGCGCCAAGACCTGAACGAAACAAAAGAGGCTGAGGATCTGTATCACTGATACATCCGATGGCCGCAGTACCTTTCATTTCATCAAAAACGTCTTCAAACTTTGTTCTGAAGGGTGAATTCTGTATATTATGTATTTCTCTCTGCAATCCAATTTCGCTATCCCAAGCAGCCATACCGCCACGACGTGTTCCTAAATGAGAATGATAGTCAGTGCCGAAAAAAACATCTGAAATAGCATCGCGCTTACATACTGCGCCGAAAAAGCCACCCATAAAGTTCTCCTTTTAAAGCTTTGAAGTTATGTCAGCATCCTTTTCCAATACCTTCTGTGCATCGGAAACACGCTTGTCATCAAGTTTTTTCTGTAAATCCTTATCCTCAACTGCGATGATCTGTGCAGCAAGAAGTGCCGCATTGCCACCGCCATTTATTGCAACTGTTGCAACGGGAATACCCGTAGGCATCTGCACCGTTGCCAAAAGTGCATCCATACCGTCAAGATTTGAGCTTGAGCAGGGAATTCCGATTACGGGCAAGGTTGTGTTTGCGGCAATGGCACCTGCAAGATGTGCCGCCATACCTGCCGCCGCAATAATAACACCGAAGCCGTTTTCGCGGGCATTAAGTGCAAAATCACGAGCCTCAACGGGTGTACGATGTGCCGAATAAACGTGCACTTCAAAGGGGATATCAAGACTTTTAAGCATATCTGTTGCTTTTTTGATTATAGGAAGATCGCTGTCGCTTCCCATTACGATTCCAACCTTTTTGATGCTCATGTTTACCTCCATGGTTCCGACAAATGAAAAATAGGCAGTCTTGCCTTGTAATGCAAAACTGCCCA
>JAZNSH010000064.1:0-58321 GCA_045591115.1 Clostridia bacterium | reverse complement strand
CGATTTTAAAGGATAAATTTCCGTGTCTGCTTTGTTGAAATACTCGGCAATACTGCACTCGTATTGCCTGCGTTTTCGCCGCGCATCCTTCAAAAATTTATTCCTTTAAAATTCTCCGACCTAAAATGTTTGTATCAGTGATTGATTTTGGGTGCGGAGGATGCAATAAGGCAGGTTTGCCTTATAAAGACGACAAACCCGAAAGCAACGCTGATACAGCATTTGAGGCGAACTCCTTTACTCGTGCTATAGTATCAATGCAACGACGGAAACAAATCCCTGCAAAAATTTTGCAGGGATTTGTGTTTGCAGGGGTTTGTCAGTGCTCTGAATGATCCTGCAAATAATTGCAGGATCATAATAAAATTATTTCTTTGTTACAAGAAGTACCATATCATCAGCAATGGGTTTTTCGGGGATATCGTATTCACCGTTTGCATCTGCTTTAAGATTGTAATCAATGAGCGTGTATTCGCCTGTTCTTGTATCAAACCACTGTGCAATATAGGTGGCGTTTGTATCCATATTTACAAGCTTACCTGCTGAGCCTACAGAACGGTTATAGAGGTAAACAACGTAAACTTCATCGTTGATATAAGATGCTGCATAGAAGCCTTCTTTACCTTCAACGGGTTGGAATGCATTGCCGTAATCAAAATCAGGCGTAAGCTCCCACCAGCCAACGCTTTCCATAAAGCCTCTTAAATATGTAAGTTCATTGGAAATAGGTGCGTTGATAAGGTCTGACCATAAGGTGTTTACTTTTTCTTCCTTGGTAATAGTTTGAATACCGTCAAAGGCATCTGTATCTGTTGCGTATCCCCCCTTATAAAGCCACATATCTGCACCGCCGTAAGCGTGACCGCACATACCTGCAAGATAGGATATCCAAGCCTGAGCGCGCATACAGAAATCGCCACCATAGAGGTAATGATATCTGGGCTCATAGTCGACTATAGGCTTATCTTCGCCATTCTCCCAATAATCCTTGGGAATACCGAAATTATACTGTGTGTGAACAACAGGTCTCCACTGGGTTGCCCACCAAGTATGCCCCTTGGCACCATAGAATGCTGACATTCTTGTTTTATATTTAAGGGCGGTTGCATTAACGTCAATGAAATCGTAACCACCATCAATTCCTGCTACAGGAACATTACCCTTACAAGTAACTGCTGCAGCATTAAGCTGATGAGCTGAGGTGGGATTTTTATAAGGATCGTATTTATCAACAATTGAACACAT
Organism: Clostridia bacterium; assembly: GCA_045591115.1. Classification (GTDB taxonomy): domain Bacteria; phylum Bacillota; class Clostridia; order Christensenellales; family QALW01; genus UMGS1322. The sequence goes on along the minus strand of JAZNSH010000064.1, from coordinate 57,076 downwards.
ATTTATATATGTTAATACAAGGAAATCAATATTCTGATTTTTAGCATCGTCAACTTCCTGACCAAGTGTCCACATTACGGGATATGAGCAATAACGCGCAACCCAATAACGAGTAAGTGCTTCTAAATTTTCATTAAAATTTTTAGTAACCTCACTGGGGAAAAGAAGCTTTGCATTTGCATGAACAAGACCCTTTGATGCGATATACTGGAAGTACTTGTCCATTTCCTTAAAGCCGTTAATATCGTTTTCGGAAATTTTACCGTCAGCAACGTTAACAGTTGTTCCGATAACCTCAGACTGATATACGGTAAAGCCCTGCTCTGCGCGACGGTCAACGATATACTTAAAGTGAGAATCAGTCTCTATATCACCTGCGTTAGGACCGGCTGAATCAAATTCTTCTGTTACCATATTCCAATGGGTATCGCCTAAATAGAAGAAGGGTGTTCCATCAGCATAAACAAAATACTTTTTGCCGGGCTCGGTCTTTACAAAACCATGCTTATAGATATCATATTCACCCTTATATGCGTTACAAGCAACTGTTCCCTTAATACCGCTAATGCCAACGTCTTCACCGCTGGTTACGGTTTCATAATCCCAGATACCGCACTCAGTAGGTGCAAAACGAACAGCCCAATTTTGTCCGCCATCCCAGAATCCGGGCATAAGAAGCTTTGTTCCCGTTGAACGGTTTGTAAAGGTTACGTCAAGAACAGTATCGGTAATATTCTTTGATTTTTTGTTTGCCTCAAAGGGAATTTCAACAGAAACCCACTGTTCGGTAACATAATCGGTTGTTTCGGTAATATCCGCAGGAGCCGGTGTGGGTTCAGGAGTTGCTATGGGAGTTTTGTTTACGATCTCATTTGCTTCACCTGTCGTTCCCGTTGAACCTTGCTCACAGCCTGAAAAAGCACCGGTAACGATCATAAGTGCGCACATAACTGCTAATAACTTTTTCATTATTTTTCCTCCTTCTGCAACTTTTTCTTTTTAAGAACTACAATTACAACGGCCGCAACGGCAACTACAACAACACCTGCAATGATTGCTATAATCAGCGTTGTATCCATTCCGCCTTCGCCATCATTTTCTGCTGAATCACCGTTAGCGTCTACAAGTCCGCCTTCAACAACGGTTTCAACAGATTCCATAAAGTTAATGTTATATCTGCCGCCACCGATAGGTCTGTGAAGAACAACGGGATCTGTTGAGCTTTCAGGCTTAGTTGCCGGTTTATTCTCTTCGCCTGTATCCTCCACAATAGGCTCTTCCTCATTGACGGGTTCATAATCGTCCTCGTAGAAAACGCCCATATTCTTTATCTGAATGGCGCCAAGAGTTTCAAAGCTCTTAACGTTATCAAAGCAAAGGTTCCATGCTTCCCAAAGACCGTCCTCAACATCCTCAGAGAAGAAGGTATATAAGAGCTCAAATCTCTGCCAATCTTCGGTAATATACTCCTTATCCGAAGCCAAAAGAGTAAGTCTTACGTCGCCCGAACCATGATGCTTAAATGTTGATCCAAGATAATTCTCTTCAAAATCTTCAAGTTCCTTGGTAAGATCGGTCGTTTTGGGACGAATCTTTATTCCAAAACCATGTTTCGTGCCTTCAAGACCTTTATAATTAAGCACACGAGCATCAAAAACGATATATACATTTATTTCATCTTCTTCACCCATTGCTTCTTTTACAGCAGGAAGAATATCAAGGAAAGGTGAACTGTAGGCATTCTTCCAACCAATCATTGAATACATTGGCTGATCCTTGAATGTGCCTTCAATTACATCATTTGCTGCAAAGCCTTTAGTCCATTTGGTATTAAGATAGTTGCCTTCGGGAAGAGCAGGCGTATCTTCTGCATCAGCATTTAAAGTAAGATCAACAGTAAGATCAACGGGAGCCTTATCAACGCCGTCAGTGTTTGGTATATCTTCCGTATCAAAATCAATGGTAATCTCACCATCGCCTTCTTCATAGTCAGTAAGAGCAATTTTTGTATTTTTAACGTGCAATGCACTTGCAGATTCAAAATTGCTCATTCTGTCAAAGCAAACGTAGAGTTTACTCCAAAGACCTGCATTTATATCATTGGCAGTAAAGGTAACTTCGCCTTCAAGAGTTGTCCAGTAATCAAGGGCACTTTCATTTTCAAAGAAACGGATCGAATAGTTTCCGCCGCCTGTATCAGCGAAACCGCCTGCCTGCGCATCTTTATAAATTGCCTTAAATGCATCGGGATCTTTTATCTTCTCATTAACTTCTGCTGCACGGATAAGACCTGCAATGAGAAATTCATCATCTTCAAAGCCTTCGGCATAATCGATTTTAACGTCAACGGAAATCATAACGGTAATCTTATCATTACCTTCCATCAACTTTTTAAGTGCAGGTAAAATATCAACACCGGGTGAAGTATATGCCTGGGTTATTCCCGTTGCAGTATATACTGTTTCTCCATTTTCTTCACTTGTTGTTAAATCACCTTTTGACATATACTTGACCCAAGGGTCAGTAACTGCAATAGTATCTTCATCGGCAAAAACAGGAATTGCCATTGAAAACATTATTGCTACTGATAAAAGAATTGCAAAAATCTTTTTCATAAAAATCTTCCTTTCTCAAATATTTCTGTATTATCATTATACAATATTTTTCCTCATAACACCATTGCAAATATTGTTTTTTTGCATTTTTTATTCAAATTATTTGCAATGTAGAGAAATTTTTTTGTTAACAAAAAAAATACATTTTTTTGTATAATAATAGTTGTAATTTTTTCAAAATTAGTATATAATATCTCTGTTATTTTTGTTGTGCAAAAATTTTTATTATGAAAGAAGGCAAACAACATGGAAAAATATGAAAGAAGAGTCGGTACTGTTTCAAGAGGAATTCGTTGTCCAATCATCCGTGAAGGTGATGATCTTGCAAAAATCGTTGCTGACAGCGTTATTGAGGCAAGTGAATTTGAAGGGTTCTCTTTAAATAACAGAGATGTTATTTCAATTACCGAATCAATCGTGGCACGTTCTCAGGGCAATTATGCTTCTGTTGAGGATATTGCCAATGATGTTCGTGCAAAATTTGGTGGCGAGACTGTTGGTGTTATCTTCCCCATTCTTTCAAGAAACCGCTTTGCTATCTGCTTAAGAGGCATTGCTATGGGAGCTAAGAAAATCGTTCTTATGCTTTCATACCCCTCCGATGAAGTAGGTAATGAGCTTGTTAGCCTTGATAAAATAGATGAAGCAGGCATTAACCCCTATTCAGATGTGCTCTCCGAAGCAAAATACCGTGAGCTTTTTGGTGAAAATAAGCACGAGTTTACCGGTGTTGACTACGTTCAATATTATAAGAGCATTATTGAAGATGCAGGTGCTGAGGCTGAGATCGTTTTTGCTAACCAAGCAAAGGCCATTCTCAATTATACTGATTGCGTTCTTAACTGCGATATTCACACCCGTGCAAGAACCAAGCGCATTTTAAAGGCAAACGGCGCAAAAATCGTTTTAGGCCTTGATGAGATCCTCAATGCCCCCGTTAACGGAAGCGGATGCAATGAGCTTTACGGTCTTTTAGGTTCAAACAAATCAACAGAAGATAAGATTAAGCTTTTCCCCAGAGAGTGCAAGGATCTTGTTCTTGATATTCAGAAGCGTGTTCTTGATAGAACAGGCAAGCATGTTGAGGTTATGGTTTACGGTGACGGTGCTTTCAAGGATCCCAAGGGTAAGATCTGGGAGCTTGCTGACCCGGTTGTTTCCCCTGCCTTTACTGACGGACTTATCGGCACTCCCAACGAGCTTAAGCTTAAATATCTTGCCGATAATGATTTCAAAAATCTTTCAGGCGATGCGCTTAAGGAAGCAATTTCAAAGAGCATCCGTGAGAAGCAGGATAATCTTGTTGGAAATATGGCTTCACAGGGTACAACTCCTCGTCAGCTTACCGACCTTATCGGTTCACTTTGCGACCTTACAAGCGGTTCAGGTGACAAGGGCACTCCCGTCGTTCTTGTTCAAGGTTACTTTGATAATTACACAAATTAAAAATTGATATCTTTTATTAAAAAGTATTTATTTACATTTGTATCATCATATTATATAATAAAGACAGAATTTATGCTCTGTCTTTATTTTTTTGAGGTGATCTTATGAAGTTAACTTTTTTAGGAACTGCTGCGGCAGAAGGGTTTCCTGCAGTTTTCTGCAACTGTGATTTCTGCAAAAAAGCAAGAGAATCAAAGGACAAGAAAAACGTGCGCACAAGATCGCAGGCACTTGTTAACGATGATCTTTTAATCGATCTGCCTGCCGACACTTATATGCACTTTCTCGAAAACAACATTGAAGGCGACAAAATTAAGTATCTCTTTATAACCCATTCCCATCCCGATCATCTTTATGAAAGAGAGTTACAGTTCCGTGGTGGTTGTTTTGCCCATAATATGCGTGTTCCTGAAATCGAAATATACTGTTCGAAAGGCGCATACAATAAAATTACAGATGCCACACGCGACGCAAGTGGTTTTCAAACACATCTTATTAAACCATTTGATAAAATAACTGTTGAAAATTATGAGATAACGGCTCTGCCTGCACGGCATTATGATGGTGATGATGCATTATTCTATATTATAAAAGGTGATAAAACTCTTCTATACGCCCATGACACGGGATATTTTTTCGAAGAAGTGTTTGATTATATTGAAAAAGAGCATTTGCGCTTTGATATGATAAGCCTTGATTGCACTAACGTTGAGATTCCTATTTCCGATGGAGGTTCTCATATGGGGTTTGAAAATATCAGCCGCCTTACGCAACGACTTGAGATCATTTCCGCAATAGATAAAGATACCGTAAAATACGTTAATCATTTCTCTCACAACGGTAATCCATTACATTCAAACTTGACAAAAATTGCAGACAGAATCGGGTTCAAAGTATCTAACGATAGCTTGTCCGTTGAATTTTAAAAAAATAGCTTGCTTTTATGCAAGTTATTTTTTTACAGTTGCAATATTGTTTTTTTGGGTGTATAATATAAAAAAAATACAAAGGAAGTGTTTTTATGAGAAAGATATTTACAGTTTTACTTATTTCTGTACTTGTATTCTCAGGATGCAAAGAAACCACTACCCAACCACCTATTAACGAACCAACAGAATCACCTATAATTACAGAAACTCCTGAGGCTACGGAAGCACCCGAAGCTACGGAAGCTCCCACAATCACAGAGACTCCTGAAGCTACAGAAGTTCCTAAAGTTACAGAGACTCCTGAAGCAACAGAAGCTCCCTCAATTACAGAGACTCCTTCCGCTACGGAAACGCCTGCTGTAACTTTGACGGCTACTCCTACCACAACACCCACACAAAAGGCTACAGTTACACCTACTCCTACAAAAACACCAACTGTAACGCCCAAGATTACTTTAGCCCCAAAGGCTACACCTACTCCCACCCCAAAGCCTACGCCCACACCAACACCGAAGCCTACACCAACTCCCACACCAAAGCCAACACCTACGCCTACAGAAGAACCCACACCTGTTCCTACATCTTCTTCAGACGTTGTTACAAGCAAAATGTTAAAGGATATTGAAACAGGCTTTTTGAAGCTTGTAAACAAGGAAAGAAGCCGTGTTGGTCTTAGCAATCTAACTATAAATTCACATTTAGACAGTTGTGCGCAGACACGTTCAAAGGAAATAATCAATCTTTTCGCTCACACAAGACCTAACGGAGAAAACTGTTTTAGCCTTGTTGACAACAATAAATACAATTACAACTACCTTGGTGAAAACATCTGTATGACCTCCCACGTTGGAACGGGAGTTATAACACCTTTTACGGGAAGTGCTGAGCAGATAGAAGCCATTTATACCAATATGTACACCTTATTCAGAAACAGTCCCACTCACTATGAAAATATGATCGATGCTGATTTTGAGCATTGCGGTATAGGAATTTCATACAAAATGGAAAAAGGAATCCCGATGTTTTACTGTGCACATATGTTCGGTGCTGATTTTGATTAAAGCTGTGTTAAGATAGTTATTTCCCTTTACAAACATAAAAAAAATGATATAATATAAAAAAATGAAAGGAATGTTTTACTATGAAAAAATTATTAGCATTGGTGCTTGCTCTTGTGCTTTGCCTCTCGGTAGTTGCTTGCACAAAATCCAACGAAACAAAGAGCGATGATACCAACAAGGAATCCACAGACGTTACAGAAAACAACACGGAAGATGATTCTTCCGATGGCAGTCTTGTTGTTGAAACAACACCTCCTGCACTTGATGATGAAGATGAGAGTGAAAATTCAACTTTAAATAACGATAATAGTTTATTGTTGGAATCATATCTTAAAATAAACAAAGCCCAAATAATCGAATCAATGGAATCAGGTTTTACTAAAAGTGGTTTAACTTGCACTTCTGATATAGAAGTTATCGGAAACGGATTTGTTATTACTATTAAAATTAACGAAATTGACAACGCTGATGAAATGCTGAAAGCATCAATGCAAGCAGCCTATGATCAAGTAGATGCACAGTTCGAGCAATATCTTACCTCGATGCAATTAGCTTTGCCCGTTGTTGAATATATTAAAATAATAATTTGTGATAAATCAGGCACAGAGCTTGCCGTAATCAATGCTGACGGAAACGTTATTGATGGTTCCACCCTTATGCCTTCAACAGAAATCACAAGTGTTCAGGATTTCGTTGATAAATATGGCGACATTATGAGCAAAGGTTTTGAGAGAATTTTCCAAGAAAGTACCCTTGATCTGACATTTCACTCAGATATAAAAGCCGAAGGCAATAACGTTGTTATCACGATTAAGGTTGATGAATTGGAAAACGTAGACGATGCAACAAAAGCTCAGATGCAGGAAACATTAGATAATCAGTCAATGGCCGAGGTAGAGCCAATGCTTGATGCTTTAAAAGCTGCAGTACCCAATTTTGAATCTATAAAATACGTTCTTGTTGATAAAAACGGTGATGTTCTTGCCACATTTGCGTTAGGCGGAGATAATGATATATCTGCTGCTGCACCTGCAACCGGTTTTAAAAGACACGAGATAAATGGTGTTACAATCGATATTCCCGAAAAATATACTTCAAGTGAAGTTCAGGGTATTACGTTATTCTATACTGACAAATATCCCACTTTAACGGATAATATCAGCATTCAATTCTCAAGCCAAAGACTTACATTAGCCAATTTTTCAGAGGAAGCTCTGAAAAAGGATTTAGATACTTCCTATGGTGCTATTGGTGCTACATATGAAATAACCGGATATGAAGTATACAAAACTGACGGCAACGATAGCGTTAAATGCACACTCAAAACTAACTTATCCGGCGTTGAAATGATACAAACACAGTATTTTATTATTCTTGATAACGGCTTTTTCTCATCAACCTTTACAGACGTTTCAGGTGAATATACTGAAGAATTTAAAACTATTGCAGAATCAATTAAAGTTAAATAATAGCAAAAACCTTGCATTACTGCAAGTTTTTTTTACGCCGTTTTATAGCTATTATCGTAATTACTATTCCGATGACCAAAATTGCCGATGAACCAACAATCAAAGCTATTTTCAGTGGATCATCAGACTCGGCAGGTTTCTCAGAAATTTCCTCAGTTAAAGAATAACCGCAAGCGCAGGTCTTTTCCTTTATGCCTTTTTCTTCTTCTGTCGGCTCTTTTATTATTTTCCATTCTGCATAAGGATGATCACAGACGATTACTTCATTGGAGGATGCCATCTGACTAACGCTTTTATTGATTGTTTTAACTCCTCCAAAGGTCTGATACTCATTTTGGTTCATCCATGCTAAGTACACTTCAGGTCTGTGTCCTTCAATGATTGAAATGAATTTTTCTTCAGATGCTTCAGCCTTATAAAGCTCTTGCCAGGTTTCTATATTTGCAATTACCGATTTTAAGAGCTCATACATTTCCATAGCTGAGATGCCGTGTATTTCCGAAAGAGTTAACATAACGGCTACGTAATCAAGATCCCACACTTCTACGTTCTGTGTTTCCTCAATAATCGAAACAATAATTTTGGCGGCACTATAGGCGATAATATACTTATTGCCATACCTTGGACCTAAAACCGTTCTGAAGTATTCAAAGGTGCTGATGCTCTCCCCCTCATCATTTTCCATATTTACAAATTCAAGGAAATCTCCCAATACTTTCTGAAATTTTTGGGATTTATCTGCATCAGGGAAAGCCCGTGTAACTGCATTCAACAAGGCTTTATTTAGTTCTTCCTGCTCCAAATTGGATTTAACATTAAAATTACCTTTTCTGATTTTTGAATAATTATCATTAACCGTTAAATAGCAATTATCATTTGTTTTGCCTGATATCTCTGATGCGGGGTTGAATCTTTTAGTTGTGCCGTAAAGGGAGAATCCCCATCCTGATGGAGCAACCAAGGGAACGATATCTCCCGGGTTAACTATATTATAGATATTTTTATACAGATCATCTGTAACATTTTTCTTATTGGTCAAGCCTTGAGGTGCGGCAAAGGTATAGCTGAATATATCAGAAGCATCAAATTTTTCTGATTTTTCTGCCTCATCAAAAAGCATTGATGAAAGCAAATTTGCAACAGCTCCGCCTCGGCTATATCCCGTTACCCAGAGCTTTATATTTCCATTAACCTCAGAATAATCAGGATGCTCAACAACCTTATCATAAACTGCCTTTGCGGCATTATAGAAGCCTTCGTGATATTCTTCACCGTTGCCTACGTTAAAATTACTTTTCCATTCACCACCGTAAACTCCACCGCGGATAACAACGGCAACAAGTGTCGCGCCACACACATCCTTCTTCGTTGCAACGGAAAAAGCAACTTTATCTGAGGCATCATTTAAGGAAACATCATAATTATAAAAATAAGTTTCATCAAAGCCTATAGCTGAATATGCATCTTTAATATACTTATAACGCAACTCTGACAGTTCATCATTATTTGGCATAACTTCACTGCTGTTATAAGCTTTTCCCGAACTCCATTTTGATACGTCTGCCGTCCAGGATGACAATTCAAGGCACAACGTCAGCCAAGCAAGCTCGTGATTATAGCCTGTATTCTCTTTAAAATAACTATCGGAATAGGTGGCTTTATTGGTCATTTCATTATCTTCATATAAAAAGGATAATTCCACCGTTTTTCCCAGGTTAATTTTGTTTTCCTGCTGAATTTTTACTTCATTATCTACGGTTACCGTTATGCCGTAATCAACAACATCTGTGTTGTTATCTTTTATTAAAACCGCCCAAGAAAGAGTCTTCTGCTCTTGCGGTTGCATATCACCAACCGTCCGCACAAAGGAATCCCCTGCTTTAAGGAACACATTATCAAAATCAAGCCTCGCTACTACGTTTTGAGCTACTGAATCGGTTTTGTTTACTATTTCTGCCGTGATTATATATTCTGCTTCTTCATCATAATTTCTTTGGTGAAACAGTTGAATATGAAGGCTTTCTTCTTCTGTGGAGGAATTTGTTGAATTTTCATTTGCCAATGTACTTATAGGCATTAACAATATTATAACGGCAAGCAAGCTTGCAAAAAATTTCTTACCCATTTTTATTCTCCTCCCGATCTTTTTCGTTTTTATCATATCACAGTTTTAATGAAAATACAACTAAAAAAAGTAATAGTTTTTATCAATAACCGCAAGATTACAGTCTTGTATTTATAAAGCCTTTATGATATAATGTACTTAAACTTTTAAGGAGGTTTTCGTTATGGCACACATTTTATACGGAGACGGAATTCACGATGATACTTTTGCTATCCAGGAGCTTATTGATAATAATTGCGAGGTCATTTTGCCTGCGCCAAAGGCTTTCTATCTCATTTCAAGATCTTTAGAGCTTCACTCAAATTTAAGGCTTGTTTTGCCTAGATTTGCTGAAATTCGTTTGGCAGATAATTCTAATTGCTATATGCTGAAAAATGTGACCTCTGAGGACAGAAAAGAGCGTATTACAAGCAAGCTTTTTGATTATGTAAAGAGATATTCTCCCGATGCACCGTGTCAAAATATTGAGATTTGTGGCGGAATTTGGAATTATAACAACAAAAATCAGAATCCTAATCCCCTTTCTTGCGGTCGATATGAGCCTGAAGGCTATACGGGACTTTGCTTTTTGTTCTATAACGTAAAAAATCTTCGGATCTCTTCCCTGACAATTAAAGATCCTGCAAATTTTGCCGTTACACTTGATACTGTATCATATTTTAACGTTGACAACATTTCCTTTGATTTTAATGACGGAAATCTTTATCAAAGCAATATGGACGGAATTCATCTTTGCGGAAACTGTCATCACGGCAACATTGAAAAACTATTTGGCACTTGCTATGATGATATAGTTGCTCTCAATGCCGAGGAAGGCTCACGGGGTCCGATTACCGATATAACAGTGAAAGGCATATATACCGAAAATTCATATAGCGCAGTAAGGCTTTTATCGGCAAGTCCCGAATGCGCAATAAGAAACATTCATATCTCCGATATTTTTGGAACGTTCTATCACTTTGGTATTTGCTTTATGCCCGTCTATAAAACCGGCAAGCGCGGACTTTATGAAAACATTACCATTAATAATATGTATGCAGGAAAATCAAGCCGTGATCTGGTAAAATTCTATCTTGTGCACAAATACAGAAAGTATGCAATCATTGATATTGAAGGCGGAATTGACGTTAAAAATCTTTCAATTTCCGACGTTCACAGACGGGAATTTGTTGACGGCACAGTTCCTACTTTGCAGTTTGCTCAAAATGCCACTATCGAAAATCTCTTTCTTGAAAATATTTCCGCGGAAAATTTCACCGAAGAAGCTATGCCGTTTATAGTAAATAACGCCGAAATAAATGGCTGTAATGCGCCTGAGATGCTTAAAATTTAATTATGTTTATTTAAGAAATAAAGTATAATATCAAAAAAATAATTTAATGGAGTTACATTATGAAAAGAGATTTAGGATATTACGTTGAAGCAAATATTGAGCAGGTCTTTAATGCTTATTTAGCCGCCGCCAGCAATGAGCCTTTCAAACGAGAGTGCACCCCATACCCCTTTTGTTCAATTTTCTTTGGCTTGCATTTTTCGTTTAAGTACAATATGAACGGAGGATATTGTGAAATTCAGTTAATGCCTTATGGCAACGGAACTGCCGTTAATATTCACTTTTCAATTATTCAGGCCATTGGTTCGAGATGTGAAAAATACGCCCAGGATCTAAACAGTGCAATGCAGGGATATCTTCCCGTTTTGTGCCAGCCTGCCACTTATGATTTGAATCTTTTTTTGAAATATCAGGATCAATTTGAACAAAAACCTGTGCCTCCAACATCCCCTGTTCCTCCTCAAGCACCTGCAAGATTTTGTACCAACTGCGGTGCGCCGCAAGCAACAGATGCACGTTTTTGCGCTAAGTGCGGTACACCCCTTTCCGCACCGATAAAGAAGCTCTGCCCCAACTGTAATGCTGAAGCTCAGGATGGTGCAGTATTCTGTACCTCTTGCGGAACACGCTTATAATAAGATAAACCCCATTGAGAAATTTCTCAACGGGGTTCTGTTTTACTATTAAATATATTAAAAAATCTCTATATAAAAACTTCCCAATTATGATATGTACCTCCAAAATGTGTGTAACTTTGAGGTCTTATCAAAGAGAGAATTTTTTCTTTATTTTATTGAGGCAGTAATTTCCGCAATTCTGTTCTCTATAAGATATGCATTCATTTCTCTGTTCACAAAACAACCGCGTGTTTGATAAATATTTCCTTCCTCATCATACCAGAAGCCAAACATTTTATCATCTTTCGTTGGGTTTTTTCTCTGCTTTACATTATTCATAAACGCATTCATTTCATTGCGAGTAAATGCCAGCATAATGGGATCCCACGACACATCCTTAATGCCTGCATTTTTCCAAGTAGCAGGATGGATAACTCTCGTTCCGGTAAGAATAAGCCAATCGGCATTATCGGGAACATCGAATCTATTAAACCACAAATATCCGGAAACCGGAACACTTTTACCGTTAACTACAATTACTTTATCTTGGTAATACGTGCGAGATTGTTTCACTTGAACGGAAGCAAATTGATTCTTTTTGCCATCAAAAGCATAAACAATCATATCAATTCCTTTTTCTTGACGAGAAGCCGGGATAAAAATCGATACTTTTTTAGAGCTTATTAATTTTGTTAGTTTATCAGCCACGGCATATTCGCCATATGGGATAGAGAACATCGCATCCATAATAATTTCCTTTCTGTTCTAAATGGAATAATGCTGAAATAATATTACCTTAGTTTTAATATAACATATCGGCTCATCCCAAACTTGGAACAAAACAGTATATCTATTATATTTTAGCAATTTTTCTCAGCAAAGTCAACTTTTTTGCACACAAAATCCCCACCGATTGCTCAGTGGGGATTGATTGTTTTATAAAGTCAGCAATTACTTGCTTTCTTTGATTGCAGCCTGCGTGCAAATTTAATAAAACTGAGTCTTTCGTAATTTATTGCTTTATTGTGCTTAAAAAAACCGATGCAGCAACAAGAGAGCCCTCGCAGGACGGATGATAATCATCCTGTGCCAAAAGATTTATGTCAGGTCGATTTTTTGTAATATTATAAAAGGCTCTGCCCACGGGAACTGCGATTGTATTCAACTGTTTTGCTGCAGTTTGATAGGCATTTTCAAGTTTTTCGTGCATTTCGTCATAAGAAAAACCTGTGCTTTTCAGCTTTTCACTTTCGTTTCTATAGGCCCAAGTCTGATAAAAAATCGGCATTGCTCCTTTTTTACGGATTTCGTTGCAAAGTTTTTGTGCAGCGGTGAAAAAGTCGTCATAATTTCGTACGGGATTGATGCTTTGGTCTTGTATAACTACAATATCAAAGTTTTCCTCGTTCATTTTTTTCAAGAAAAGCATACCTTTTTCACTTTCAAAATCTGCATACTGATGGAGATAATGTCCACCAAAAGTCAATTTATCCACCTGAACGTCTAAAGCGCATGCATTAGCCATATTTTGAAACAGTGTGGGCATATCATTATAATAGGTAAAACTATTTCCGACAAACAATATTTTCATATATGTGCCCCTCCCCTCATTGCACACTTATTTTCAATGTATTATACCATGCTTATGGAAAGACGTCAATAAATGCAAAAAATCCGCCCCAATTGCTTCGGGCGGATAATTTTGTTTTATAAAGTCAGCAATTACTTGCTTTCTTTGATTGCAGCCTGTGCAGCGGCAAGACGTGCGATCGGAACGCGGAAGGGTGAGCAGGATACATAGTCGAGGCCGATCTTGTGGCAGAACTCAACTGATACGGGGTCACCACCATGTTCACCGCAGATACCGCAGTGAAGTGCGCCGTTAACGGGTTTACCAAGCTTAATGGACATTTCCATAAGCTTACCTACGCCGTTCTGGTCAAGCTTAGCAAAGGGATCGTTTTCATAGATCTTCTTGTCATAGTAAGCTGAAAGGAACTTACCAGCATCGTCACGGCTGAAGCCGAATGTCATCTGAGTAAGGTCGTTTGTACCGAAGCAGAAGAAGTCAGCTTCCTTAGCGATTTCATCAGCGGTAAGACAAGCTCTGGGGATCTCGATCATTGTACCAACTTCATAGTCAAGCTTAACGCCTGCAGCAGCGATTTCTGCATCAGCAACTTCAACAACGATATCCTTAACGAACTTGAATTCCTTAAGTTCGCCTGTAAGAGGAATCATAATTTCGGGTTTAACGTTCCAGGTGGGGTTAGCCTTCTGAACGTTGATAGCAGCACGGATAACCGCCTTTGTCTGCATTGCAGCAATTTCAGGATATGTTACTGCAAGACGGCATCCACGGTGACCCATCATTGGGTTGAACTCGTGAAGTGAAGCAATGATTGCCTTAATGTCTTCAACAGTTTTGCCCTGAGCAGCAGCAAGAGCCTTAATGTCAGCTTCTTCTGTGGGAACGAACTCATGAAGCGGAGGATCAAGGAAACGGATTGTTACGGGGTTGCCTTCAAGAGCGGTATAAAGCTGCTCGAAGTCGCCCTGCTGATAAGGAAGGATCTTCTCAAGAGCTGCTTCACGTTCTTCAACAGTGTCAGCACAGATCATTTCACGGAATGCTGCGATTCTGTCAGCTTCGAAGAACATATGCTCTGTACGGCAAAGACCGATACCTTCAGCGCCAAGTTCAACTGCTTTCTTAGCATCAGCGGGAGTATCAGCGTTTGTACGAACCTTAAGTGTTCTGAACTCATCAGCCCAGTTCATAATTGTTTCGAATTCGCCAACGATAGCTGCATCTACTGTGGGGATGATGCCGTCATAAATGTTACCGGTTGAACCATCGATTGAAATATAGTCGCCCTCGTGGTAGGTCTTACCTGCAAGAGTGAACTGCTTATTTTCTTCGTCCATATTGATGTCGCCGCAACCTGATACGCAGCAAGTACCCATACGACGAGCAACAACGGCTGCGTGAGATGTGATACCGCCACGAACGGTGAGGATACCCTGAGAAGCCTTCATACCTGTAATATCTTCAGGTGAGGTTTCAAGACGAACGAGAACTACCTTTTCACCACGGTTGTTCCAAGCTTCAGCGTCTTCTGCAGTAAATACTACCTTACCGCAAGCAGCACCGGGAGAAGCACCAAGGCCTTTACCTGCAGGAACTGCAGCCTTAAGAGCCTTTGAATCAAACTGGGGATGAAGAAGTGTATCAAGGTTTCTGGGATCGATCATAGCAACAGCCTGCTTCTTATCGATCATACCTTCAGCTACTAAATCGCAAGCGATCTTAAGAGCAGCCTTAGCTGTTCTCTTACCGTTACGGGTCTGAAGCATATAAAGCTTACCTGCCTGAACAGTAAATTCCATATCCTGCATATCACGATAGTGGTCTTCAAGAATCTTGCAAACCTCTGTGAACTGCTTAAATGCTTCGGGGAATTTGTTTGCCATTTCAGCGATGGGCATAGGAGTACGAACACCTGCAACAACGTCTTCACCCTGTGCATTTGTTAAGAACTCACCCATCAGGCCCTTTTCGCCTGTTGCGGGGTCACGTGTAAAAGCAACACCTGTGCCGCAATCATCACCCATATTACCGAAAGCCATCATCTGAACGTTAACTGCTGTACCCCAAGAATAAGGAATATCGTTATCACGACGATATACGTTTGCACGGGGGTTGTCCCAGGAACGGAAAACTGCTTCAACAGCGCCCATAAGCTGTTCCTTGGGATCGGAGGGGAAATCCTTACCGATCTTATTCTTGTACTCAGCCTTGAACTGACCTGCAAGCTCCTTAAGATCTTCAGCAGTAAGCTCAACGTCCTGAGTTACGCCTTTAGCTTCCTTCATTTTGTCGATAAGCTCTTCAAAATACTTCTTACCAACTTCCATAACTACGTCAGAATACATCTGAATGAATCTTCTGTAGCAGTCCCAAGCCCAACGGGGGTTATTTGACTTTGCTGACATAACTTCAACAACTTCCTCGTTAAGACCAAGGTTAAGAATTGTATCCATCATACCGGGCATTGATGCGCGAGCACCTGAACGAACTGAAACAAGAAGAGGATTCTCCTTGTCACCGAACTTCATACCGGTGATACCTTCCATTTTGTCGATGTACTCCATAATCTGTGCCTGGATATCATCGTTGATCTTTCTACCATCTTCGTAGTACTGTGTGCAAGCCTCAGTTGTAACGGTGAAACCCTGGGGAACAGGAAGACCGATCTTGGTCATTTCTGCAAGGTTTGCGCCCTTACCGCCAAGAAGCTCACGCATTGTTGCGTCACCTTCTGAGAAAAGGTATACATACTTGTGACTCATACTATAAAACCTCCTAAAATTTATGAGCATAATTGCCCTTTGATGTACATATTTACATTCATTGTGTATTATAATCTAATTTCAAAATATTGGCAACTGTTTTTTATAAATTATCATAAGCTTTTTTCATTTTGCGAATTACCAAACACAAACATATATTGACAAAGTGTTAATAGAATGTTATAATATTGTTGATGACAAAAGAAAGGGGTGAGGCCAATGCACAGAGAACGCACAACACAATATAATCCAATATTTTTTGAGAAAGGCATTTTTTGTTATGAAAAAAATATTTGTTTTTCTCGTTGCATTGACACTTGCCTTATCATTTGTTCCCGGTGTTCTTGCGTTAGCAGTAGATAATGTATATTCCAATGAGTTTGTTGGAGCAAATGAAATGTATGAAGAATTTATTATTCCAGCAATTCAGGGAGATGCCGAGGCGTTAGACTTTACTTTTGAAAAAATTGGAAAATATTCTATTTGCTCAGATGGAAATTATAAAGTAGCGATTGCGCTTAGTAATACGTCCTTTCATTGGTATAGGCAAAATCCCGATGGTACCTGGTCTCACAAACCCGGAAACAATAATGTAACAAAATATGATGCAGCAAATAGAATTATATATGATCCTGAAGTTGCGAATAGAAATTATTCTGACGTAAATTATAACAGATTCATCGGATTCTTTGAGGTATCTCCCTTGAATAACATGTATTAGGGTGTAGACTTATGAAAAAAAACTTTTGTATTCTTTTAGTTATTTTTTGTGCTTGCTTTTGCGCTTGCTCAAACACTTTAACCGATCTTACTGCCGATGAATACGAAGCGTTTAAATATGAAGAAACGCCCAAAGATCGTCCTGACCACGGTGATGTGGGAACGATAAGTGAAAATATGCTTATGGATGAGGTAATTGCTGTTTTAGGTTATCCTCAACACTCAAAAAATTTCTATTCTGAACCTTCTGTAAGATATAGTCTCAATGATGAGTGTTCTGTTTATATTATTTATGGAAAAGATAATGAAGATAACGTCCGCGTAAAGGAAATTGTTCATTGCAACCAAAGGGTTTACAGTGATGCGGATGAATCTGACAAGCGTGTTCCTTTGAATTTGGCAAAAGACATAACTGCAAATATGGCTTACAGTGAAATTACCGCAAAAATCGGATATCCCCATAAAATTCACGATAACTTTTATATTGCTGATTACCATATTGATGATGGAAGTATTCTAACGGTATCTTATATTCTGAAGGATGACGGACATTTGTATTCAGAAAATGCAAAACTGATTTCAAGGTGAGGGCTCGCAGATGCCCTCGCTTTTTTTATATGATGTTACGTATTTAAAGTATTCTTTTTAAAAGGTCTGCCCTATTCCTATGAATTTATATTTATCCGATTTTTTAAAAAATAATACCGATTGCTGTGAAGCGTTACGCAAATGCTTTAGCGAGGCAGCAAAGTATAATAACACAATTAATTATTACCATTGAGCCCGGTGAATATTCAATAGATACTACCGTGCCTATTCCCTTATGCTCAAATCTGACAGTGCACGTGGAAGGTGCTGTTTTTTACTTTTCCGGAGATCTGGGTGCTGAAACTAACCGAAAGATGTTTTTGGGTGTGGACTGTCAAAACATAACGTGGCACGGCGGTAGAGGTAATTGGTTTAACACACCTAAAAACGCAATTATAAGTAATAATATTTTTATCCGCAACACAAAAAAATGCACTCCCGATATCAACGTAGGAAGAATTTGCCACGTTACGGGCGATTTTGAGCATTATCCTGAATTGTATTTTACCTCATACAACAACGAAAAATACGGTCCCTTAATTATCAGCGGAAATATTTTCGAAACAGAGGTTGGGACATCAGCCGCAATAGCTTTTAACGATGGTGGCCACGATATTATTTTAGAAAACAACATCGTAAAGGGCGACGTCACAGATATTCACGTTGCAAAAAACTGTCAGATGCCGGAAATGAAAAATATTATAGGTTTTGGCAAAATCGTTGAGCAGACTTTTATAAATACGGCAAACGCACGATAAAAAAGCAGGTTGATTGACCTGCTTTTCAAACAAGCTGATACTTGTTTATATAATCCATAATTTTAATTTTTTCATCGAAGAAATATGCGGTGTAGTAGCAGGCGGCACGGTAGAGCTCCTTTATCTGCTTTTCAGTTGGCTTATAAAGATATGCATCATCGCCTGAACAAATCTTTCTTAAATAAAAAAGGCAACCGCCGGTAATAACCAAATGCTCACAAGAATTACAGTTTATACAGCTGATACCGCCCATCTGCGGTGAAAGGCATATAAGATCATCTTTACATCCGCAGCCGACACATTTATTAAGCTCAGGCTGATATCCAAAAATATTACAGAATCGCATCAAAAAAACGCTGACGGTGTAGGCTAAGGGAATATCCTCACGAAGCTTATGAAGGCTGTCGACAAGAAGCGAAAAAAGCTCAACTTCAGGCTCATCTTGGGAAATTGCTTTATCACATATTTTCAGAAGCATTGCCGCAAAGGAGAGACGATCAAAATCCTCACGAAGCTCGTGAAAGGAATCAATGGAATCATAACCCGTTACGGTATATCTGCCATGAGTTTCAGTTAATATGTAAGTGCCGAAAGCGAAAACTTCGCTTCCTGCACGGAGCTTGGAATTCTGTTTTTTAACGCCCTTTACCGAAACGGTAACCTTACCCTTTTGCGGCGAAAAAAGCGTTAAAATTCTGTCATTATCCTTAAAATCCACTTTGTTAAGGACTATCGCCTGGATCTTTACCTGCTCCCCCATCTTTATTCCTTTCCCGTAAAATTCCGCGAGCCGTGTAATAATACGGATCGCCCGTTTTCAAAAACATTTTCATTAAAGCTCTGTCAATTCTGTCATCCATAAAAATCACCCCAAAGTAGTTTTTGCGGTGATCTTGAAATTATTCTGTATATCCTAAATCTTTTAAGGCATTATTTGAATTGCGCCAATTATCGCGAACCTTTACAAAAAGCTCAATATAAACCTTGGCATCAAGAAGCGCTTCAAGCTCTTCACGTGCCTGAGTACCGATTGTTTTAATCATCGCGCCTTTTCTGCCGATGATGATTCCTTTGTGGGAATCTCTTTCGCAAATGATATCTGCAGTTATGCGGATATTGCCGTTATGCTGTTCTTGCATCGCTTCGATGGAAACACCGATGCCGTGAGGAATTTCTTCATTAAGGTTTAAAAGCGCCTTTTCTCTTATGATCTCCGAAGCCAAAAAGCGTTCGGGGAAATCGCAGACCATATCCTCGGGGAAATACTGAGGTCCTTCGGGAAGATGCTCTTTTATGACTTTTAAGAGTTCGTCCGTGCCCTCCCCCGTTTCTGCGGAAACGGGAATGATCATAACGTTGTATTTTGCAAGTTTAGTTATGTAAGAAACAACTTTTTCCCTTTCAACGCAATCGATCTTATTTAAAACGATGGCACAAGGAATTCCCGACGTTGAATATTCTTCAATAATATGTTCATCGGTTGAGCCGATTTCCTGAGTAATATCAAGCATAACGCAGGTAAAATCAGCACCGATTGCCGCTTCTTTCTGTGTTTTCATCATAAACTCGTTAAGTTTGCATTTTGGTTTATGGATACCGGGTGTATCAAGAAAAACTATCTGAAAATCTTCATCGGTTAAAATTCCGCGGATACAGTTACGGGTAGTTTGTGCTTTAGGCGAAACTATGGCAACCTTCTGCCCTACAAAATGATTCATTAAAGTTGATTTACCTACATTAGGTCTTCCGCAAAGAACGCAGAAGCCTGATTTATATTCTTTCATTTCTTTCTCCTTTTGGAATAATCATTCTTTATAACGCGAGGCTTTATCAGGCAGTTTGCACTAAAGCCGATAAGATCCTGCCTGCCCGCCTGAACAAGCGCTTTCTTTACTATTTCATAATTTTCAGGCTTTTTGTACTGAAGTAATGCCCTTTGCATTATCTTTTCTTTAATATCCTTGGCAACATAAAGCTTTTCACCGGTTCTTGGATCCGTTTCAGTATAAAACATACAGGTTGAAAGTGTTCCCGGTGTTGGATAAAATTCCTGAACCTGCTCGGGATTTATTCTGTGCTTATGTAAATACTCGGCAAGCTTTACCGCTTCTTTCAGATCACTGCCGGGATGACCTGAAATAAGGTACGGCACAAGATACTGCTCCTTATTGATGCGCGCATTCATTTCTTTGTATTTTTGGGAAAACTCGTTATAGACCTTTTCTCCCGGCTTGCCCATAAATTTTAAAACTTTATCGGAAATATGCTCAGGTGCAACCTTTAACTGACCTGAAACGTGGTGTGTGCAAAGCTCCTTTAAAAATTCAGAGCCAAAGCGTTTATCAGCTAACATACAATCAAATCTTAAGCCTGAACGGATAAACACCTTTTTAACCTTGGGAAGCTCCCTGAGATTTTTCAGAAGCTTTATATACCTTGAATGATCGGGTTTAAATTGAGGACAGATATTTGGATATAGGCATTGCCTTTCCTTGCAGGCACCTGATTCCTTTTGTTTTTTACAACCGTGACCGTAGAAGTTTGCGGTTGGTCCGCCAACATCGTGAATATAACCCTTAAAGCCTTTAAGTGTTGTTAAAAGCTCTGCTTCTTCAATAATTGATTTTTCACTTCGTGACTGCAAAACTCTTCCTTGATGGAAGGTGATGGCGCAGAATGAGCACGCGCCTGCACAACCGCGGTTTGCCGTTATGGAAAATTCGATCTCTTTTATTGCAGGAATACCTCCCTGAGAATCATACATCGGATGGGGTAATCTTGTGTATTTTAAGGCATAAACTTCATCCATTTCACTTTCCGTTAACGGATCGCTTGGCGGATTTACCGCAACAAAGCTTCTGCCGTGTTTTTGAATAAGAGTTTTGCCTGAGAAATGGTTCTGTTCGCTATACTGTGCCATAAAGGCTCTTGAATAGGCATCCTTATCGCTTTTTACTTCTTCAAAGCTTTCAATAAGCTTACCGTTATATACGTTCTCAGGAGTTTCTGTAAGATATGCTGAGCCTTTAACATATGTTATATCCTTAATATCAATACCTGAAGAAAGTGCATCGGCAACCTCAACGATGCTTTTTTCGCCCATACCGTACAGTAAAAGATCTGCCCCACTGTCTACTAAAATAGACGCGCGAACTTTATTATCCCAACAATCATAATGAGCAAATCGCCTTAAGCTGGCTTCAACTCCGCCAATAACGATGGGCATATTTTTATACGCCTGACGGATGCAGTTACAGTAAACAATATCTGCCCTATCGGGGCGCATACCGATCTTTCCACCGGGAGAATAGGCATCTGTGCTTCTTCTTTTGTGGGCGGCGGTATAGTGATTTACCATAGGATCAATGTTACCTGAGCAAACTAAAAAACCGTATTTAGGTCTGCCAAAGCGTTTAAATTCCTGAATATTCTTCCAATCAGGCTGAGGAAGCATTGCAACCTTATAGCCGTGCTTTTCCAACACTCTTGAAATGATGGCAGGGCCGAAGCTTGGATGATCAACATAAGCATCGCCTGTAACGTAGACAAAATCAGGTCTATCCCAGCCACGGTTTTTACATTCTTCCATTGTAACGGGCAAAAATTCTGTATTCATACTAAAATCCTTTAAAATATATTAACATAATTATATTTATAAACAGCAAAAAAGTCAATAAAAATAAAGGGAAGAGCTGTTCTTCCCTTTACATAACTACCCGTATTTCGGTTTTGTCTTCCTTTTTAACTTCAGTTACGCTCTCAACACCCTCGCTTTTTGATGACGGGTTTAAAACCTTTATATCGTATTTGTATTTAGGCGTATCTATTTTAACCGAATATTCGCGCCAAGATGGCGGAATATGAGGATTAACGGATATTTTGCCATTTTCCATAGTAATTCCCAAAAGTCCGGAAAGGGTAGTTACGAAATAGAGTGATGCCGATGCCGTGTACCAGCTCCAACCGCCTCTGCCCTTATTTTCTTCATTTGAATAAATGTCAGCAGGAATGGAGTACGGCTCAAGCATATATCTTTGAGCAGAGCTTTTATTTATACTGTGATTTATTGGGTTTATCATATCCAATATCTCATAGCCTTTTTCAGAATTTCCTATTTCAAAAAATGCTCTTGCTGCCCATAGTGCACCGTGAGTATACTGCCCTCCGTTTTCACGGATTCCCGGAATATAATCACCAATATAGCCTGCACCGAAATCTTCGGTAAATGGTGGTGACAAAAGCTTTACAATACCGTTTTCATAATCGATAAGGTGCTTATCAACGCTTTGCATTGCTTTTAAGCTGTATTTTCCTGCGCCTGAAAGCACCGACCAAGCTTGAGAAATCACGTCGATCTGTGCACAAGGGCTTAAATTACTTCCTATTTTTCTGCCCTCATCATCAAAGGCGCGGAGATACCATGCACCGTCCCAGCACACATTGTTTAATGCCTCATATAGCTTCTGAGCGTGCTTTTCAAGCATTTCACGTTCATCTTTGGCATAAGGCATAAACTCACTTATTACAGTGAATAAGAACCATCCCAGCCATACACTTTCACCCTTTCCCTTTTTGCCCAAATTATTCATACCGTCATTCCAATCGCCCCCCAAAATAAGCGGCAAGCCATTTTCTCCGCCTCGTGAGATAACAAGCTTTATTGCACGGATGCAATGCTCATAAAGTGTGCCTTTTTCTTCCGATGGCCAGGCGTTTTCATATAGATCATCCCGATCGGAAAGTGTGTGTCCTTCAAGATACGGGATTTCAACATCAAAGATAGCTTCATCTCCTGTGCATCTTACATAGATTGATGCAACGTAAGGCAAGAAAAGAAGATCATCGCTTACACGTGTTCTTACTCCAAGATACGGATCGTGCCACCAATGTTGAACATCACCCTCCTTAAACTGATGGGATGCGCATTTTATGGTGTGTGATCTGACATACTCAGGATCAGATATCATAAGCATAAGGCAATCCTGAAGCTGATCTCTAAACCCCCAAGCACCGCCTGCCTGATAAAAACCGCATCTTGCCTGAATTCTTGAGGACACGCACTGATAATAAAGCCAATTATTGAAGATGGCATCAAGCTTTTTATCGGGAGTCTTTATCTGAATTTTGGAGGAAGCTTCTTCCCAATGATTTTTAACATCCTCAAGCCAAAGTTCAACATCAGCACTGTCAATTTCACTTTTAAGTGCTCTTAATCCTTCAAGACTTTCAGCATATCCCACAAAAATATTAAAACTGCTGTTTGCTTTAATTTTCAGTGCGAGAAGCTGTTTTGCCTTCTCACATTTAAGGAACTCCCCTTCATAAATTGCCTGAGGACGTTTTACATCACCATTACCAAAGAATGAACGCTCATTATCACAGTATTCTGCATCCTTTGCATATATAAACATATATTCATTGTTACGTTTTGCACAGAGCATTCCGTCAATTTCTTCGATTTCAATAAACTTAGATGCCTCAGAATGATTTTCACCCATTACAGGTTTTATAAAGTAAAAGGCAGAAAGCTCATTGCGAGGATTTTCAATATCGATCTTTATTATTTTAATGCTCTTTTCCTTATGCACGAAAACGGTTTCCTTTTGGTCCATCCCATAACCTGAATATCTGTATACCCCATAGCCTTTACCGAACACGGTGCTGTGTTCATCACCCCAATCAACGGGATCACGGGTTATGCTCCAGAAGCGGTTGATCGCATTATCACGTATATAAAGAGCTTCTCCCACCGGATTTGAAATGGGATCATTGTACCAGGGTGAAAGCTTTTTCATTGCAGAATTTTCCTGCCAGGAATACCCTCCTCCGTTTTCCGTTATAAGCGTTCCGAATTTCTCATTTGATATAATATTTGACCAAGGCATCGGTGTTTTTTTATAAATATAATATTCCTTGAAATTGTTGATAAACTTACCGTAACCATTATCAAATTCACCTTCAAAATCCTCATTTTTTGAACGGGGATATTTATTATCGGATATTCTTATTTTTTCAGCACTCAGATATCCCTGAACCTTGCCTATCTGCTCAAAAAGATCTCCCTCAACAGTTATTTTCAAAAAACTCATACAAAGAATTTCTCTGAGCTTTTCATCGGAAATATTACTTTTTTTGATATGGTATATTTTATCCTTTGAAATAAGAGCACGGATTTCACGGTCAGTATAATTAAAAGCACCGTCAAGATAATCGCTTACGGTATCTTCAATAATAAGAACCTGCATCACGAAGCCTTTTGACATAAGGTAATCTGCACTTTTCAAAACAAACTTTAGTTGCTCCTTTTGAAAAGCTCTCGGTAAAAGCAAGGTCAAAAGGGGAACTTTATCGGAAATACCGTACTGCCAGAGCGTGTCGGGATGTGCATTTCCCCTTTCCATTGGAATTTCCGATGCTTTAAAAGCGGCAATCTTTAAAGCAAAAAGCCATTGTTCCTTAGTTAAATTAAATGCGGATATCTCTCCGTTTGCATATATTCCTGCATTTTCAGCCGCAAGATTTACCGATGCTTTATTTTTCAGCGGACTCTTTTCTTCGGAAGTAAGAAGAAAATCTGCTGATTTTTCTTCCTGCCCGTTAAATGACATATTTATTTTGCAGCACATCATAGGTGTTACGGGATATTTCTTTATTCCTTCAAAAACACCTAAGGGTTTTGAAAAATCGTTACCTCTGCCAAGTGCTTTTAATGCATCGGTTTGAAACATCGGCTTATTTTCCGAAATGACTGAAAGATAAAACCTTTTATGGGTTTTTCTGCTTCTGAAAAGAAGCTCGTCACCTGTTTCAGCCTCAATGAAAAGACCGTTAAATTGCGGATGAGCATAATATGCATTAAGCTCACAAAGGGCAGGCTTTATATAAAGCATTATCTCCTTTTCACAGAATTCTTCCCTTTTATTTTTTGCTTTTACGCGCCACAAAATCTGACGGGAGTCACCTATAACAATAATTTCAAGAGAAATCCTGCTTTTACCGTCAGAAAAAGTGAAAACTGCTTTTTCGGGATAAAGCTCCGTTGTATATTCTGCTCCTGAATCCTTTACCGGAAGATATGATACTGAGCTTGTTTTCCCATCCCTTACATATAAAAAGGCTTCGCCGATAAAAATGTTACCGTCAAAAAGAAGCACCTTTCCTTTAGAGGATATTTCGGCACGTATATCCGAGCAAGAGAGCACCAACGTTTCCGTGCTTTGCTTATCAGGTGAAATAAACTCTCTTTTATATGGAATTTCACGGATAAACTCGTTATCTGTGTCTTCCTTTAATTCTTTCCTCGGAAGCACTCCGATAGGCATCTTTTCTTCAAGCAATACCTTTGAAGCCGATATAAAGCTGTTCGATAAAAACATCTTTCTCAAGGCACCGTTATAAATATAGTTTATAAGTGCGGCAAGCCCCATACCTGAGTGGTGAGCCATATGAGAATACACTATTCCCTGACGCTTTAAATCGTAAGCTTCAAACATACCGTAGATTCCAACGCATCCGTTTTCAACGAAACGCACGATGTTTTTCATACATTCTTCAGGTGCATATTCCATTGCCAGCAAGGTGGAGTAGGGCGAAAAAACCTTTTCGTTTTTTTCATTGGAAAGTGCAAGCTTTGAAACACCAAAGGCTTTATATTTATATTCTCCCGAAAAATCAAGAGCGTTAAATGCCGATTCAGATATTCCCCACATTCCGTTTTTACCAAAAAACTCAGCTTGTGTCTTGACGGCAATTCTGTTGGTGGTTGCAAGCATTGAATTTTCTGTGGGTTTTATGAAAATATCCGGCATAAGATATTCAAACATAGTCCCGCTCCAGGAGAGGCACAAAGGAGTATCTGATATTCTCGTAAAAGGGCGCATAAGGCTGAACCAGTTTTCGGCAGGAATTTTACCTAAGGCAATGGCAATGAAGCTTGTAAGCCTTGCTTCGGAGACCAACATATCATAGCAATTTGTACTTTTTCCCTCATCATCCATACCGATGGAAAGAAGCTTTTTCTTTTCGTTGTATAAGCACCTGAAATCTATATTTTTAAGGAATTCGTCTATATATTTTTCAACAGCTTTCAGTTTACGCTCCATTGAATAGGCATAGTTATATATCCGTTGAAATTCGTTGCGTATCTCCTTTAATAGACTGTTATATTTCTCTCTACCCAATGACCATACGTATTCTTCTATACGACAATCAAAATCATCAATTGCTAAGGTTTCGCTCACCGATTTTGGAAAGGTCATAAGAAAGTCCTTTAAGGGTCGAAGATTAAATTCCTTTGTCTTTTCGATTTTTTCAAATATTTTATCCGAAAAGCTTAGCCCGTTATAATCCTGAAGCCAATATCTGACAGTATTTTGGATAAAGCCTATCCCATCTATTGACGAAAGTATGCCGTCATCTAAGAAATCCCGCGCACGCGCCACCGCCTGTTTCCCTGAAAAACAGTAAAAATCATCAGCGTACTCCTGAAGATGACTTTTAAAATCTTCAGGCACAGAATCAAGATACGAATATATCATATCGCCTATTCCGTTACACTGAGCCTTCAAGAAAACGTGTTTATCACGTATTTGCCCTAAGCTCCCCTTTATCGTTATAAGAGCAGCACAATAGTTTCCGCTATCAACAGTGGAAACATAACTGCCCAATGTTTTTTTAGTGTTGAGATCGTACCAATTATATAAATGTCCTTTAAAGGTTTTAAGCGTTTTTATTTCATTTATTTGCTTCTCAAGGCTCATAACGCAAAACGAAGGCGAATACGCTCCCGTTTTCAATCCGCAAGGCACACTTAAAAGCGCAAAACCGAGATTTGTCGGTGAAGTTCTCTTTGCATAGCCTTTATAAGGCTTTAATTGAAGATTGTCAGGCATCAGATAATTATTATCCTCCAATGCCTCATAGAAAAAGCGCAACGTGCGCATTGAAAGAAGCTTTAGGTTATGAACCTCATCAGGAAGAAGCTCTTCCCTTTTTCTGGTTTCCTTTTGCCCGAGCTTATACGCAAAATACGGTGATAAAATCCACAACAAAAATGCAATAAAGCCTGACACTATGCCGATTCTGTTATAAAGACAGGATGCATAAAAAAGTGTCGCAAAAAGAATTGCAGGCAAGAAAAATCTGAAATATTCCTTTTTGCCTTTTTGGGATTTAGTTGATTGAAAAGTGCTCCACTCAAGGATCTTCTTATGGCTTATAAGTCTTCGCCACAAGCCTTTTATCATTGAAGCTATTGAAACGTAGGCTTCAAACGGTAAGAAAATCTTATTTAATGCAGAACGCTTAATGCTGTTTTTTCTGTTTTCACGATTGTCGGAAAAGGCGTGCTTTTCCAAAGAAAATTGCAAGGTATCTGAATAGGCAAAAAATGTTGGCATCGAAAGCTCAAACAAGCATACCGCCCATATGAGATATGCGTACATCCCAAAAAACGGTGCTATAACCGCCTTAAAAAATATTCCTAAATAAAACTGCGATTGCAAAAGATTAAAGAATATCTTCCATTTTGAAAGGGGCTTAAGTGATGAACACAGGTAAGGCGTTAAAATCCAATCGCCCCTGAGCCAACGCTCCTTACGTTTATAATAGGCTATTGGTTCCGATGGAAATTCATCTAAAAAGTCAACGTCATTGGCTCCTAATGAACCAATCATTTCACCTTCAAGAAGATCGTGTGATAAAACTGTTTCAGGTTGGATTTTTATTTTTTCCAAATAGGCATCAACATCAAAAATTCCTTTTCCGCAGAAGGTGCCGGAATTGAAGCAATCGTTATACACCTCGCCTAAAGGCGTGCTGTAAGCATCGATTCCGCCGATGGGTGCAAGAATTTTCTGAAAAGCCGTTTGCCGTTCAGGTACTGTGCCGATATGAGGTTGAATAAGTCCTTTATTTTTATTTACCGGGTGTGCTATTACCGAAAGAAGCTTTATAATTCCTTCAGGCGGAATCACGGTATCGGCATCAAGAGTGCAAACGTATTTGGTATCTTTTAATAGTTCCCCGTTTATTACCGTGCCTGCTATCTTTTCATCGTTCTTTATAAAATGCACAAGCTCTTCTATTGCACCGCGCTTACGCTCCCATCCGCAATATACAGAGCCGCTTCTCACTCGTTTTCTTATTATTCCGCCAAAGCAAATTCCGTACCGTTCATTAAGAGCCTCTATATTTTTTTCAAAAAGCTCTGTAACGGCACCATCTTCCATAAGCTCTTGCTTATCACTTTCCTTAAGATCCGCTAAAATAAAGTATACTCCGTTTTTAATGCGGTTGCCCGAAAAATATTCTTCGATTGTTTTTACCGCTTTATTTACGCTATCAGAATCGCTAAACATAACGGTTAATACAACTGCCGTCTTATTTTGGGGAGCATCCGCTTCTTCAGCCTTAAGGCGCATAGGCTTTTTAGGTTTGTTTCTGCGGAGAATGCTTCTGTTGAAAAATGTATTAAAAAACACTGCGGCAGGTGCAAACGAAAACAATGATAACAATATTCTTTCTGCATTTGGCGCAGGAATCAGCCACCATAGTGCGCACACAATTACAGAGGGAATTACCGTTTTAATAATATAAAAGCAAAGACTGTTTTTCTTTTCTTCCTCTATACCAAGGGAATTCAGAAATAAAAAATTATTCTCTGAAAAAAGGCTTTCGGTAATATTACCGTTGAGAGAAGCAATTTCGGCTATTTCTTTTTCACTTTTCCCGCTTTTTAAAGAGAGCTCCGATATTTTTTCTCTGTACATAGCACGTGTAGCCTTATCGGATTTAAGAAAAACTTCATCCTTAAGCAATATCTTTTCCTGACTAAGGCATCTCTCACGCAAAGCATCAAAATCAATCTCCCTGAAGAGGATCAGCGATTTCACCGTTGAGGGTGCATACTCCAAAAATTCACCGTTTTCGAGCATTTTTATAATCATATCCAGGAGGCTTATTTTTAATGCGCCGGGAAGAAAATCATATTCACTGTTTTTAAGCGAAAACTTTTCTGTTATAACAAGAGTTTCCTCATTTATGTTTCCGTGGCTCTGCTCGCTTAATTCCCTTGCAAGCTCAAGCACCCTCACTTCCCTATAGCCCTTTGGCAGATTTTTAAAATTTACTGATTTTATTAGAGCTGCGCTTATATTGAGAATTCTGTTTTTATTATCGATGAGCCACTGATAATCGGCATTTGCATCCTTTATTTCAAGAAAAAGATGCTGAAGCCTTTCATACTGTTTTTTAACGTATCGTTTTAATGTATGTTTCATTTAAACCTCCGCATAATTATATCTTTTCTTATTATTGGCAGTTAATCAAAAAAAATACAAAATTAACCATAACAAGGATTTGTGAATATATTTATTGTGAGGAGGTGTTATTTTGAATTACGTATTAGGGGCATTTCTTGCCACTTTGTTTACGTGGTTTCTTACCGCTTCAGGCAGTTTTTGCGTCTTTTTCTTTAAGGATATAAAAGAAAATATAATGAATATGTTCTTGGGTTTCTCAGCAGGTATAATGATTGCCGCAAGCTTTTTTTCACTGCTGGCTCCTGCAAAAGAGCTTTTGGAGGATTTTCAATGGCTTATCCTTTCATTGGGCTTTGTTTCAGGGGGACTTGTGCTGATTATTTTCGATATGGCAGTTAAAAAAATACGAAAAAAATCGTGTTCACGAACCTTTATGCTCATATCTTCCATTACTATGCATAATATTCCCGAAGGTCTTGTGGTGGGCGTTGCTTTCGGTGCATTAAAGGGGCAAGAATTTACGTTTTTAAATATGCTGCCCGCCATATCCATTGCCTTTGGAATAGGACTCCAGAATTTTCCTGAGGGCGCGGCAGTATCCTTGCCTTTACGTAAGGAAGGTTTTTCATTGAAAAAGAGCTTCTTTTACGGTCAATTATCGGGCGTTGTTGAACCCATATTCGGTGTTTTAGGTGCTCTTTCCGTTGGTTTTTTTACTTCACTTTTGCCCTTTGCCCTATCCTTTGCCGCGGGCGCAATGGTCTTTGTTGCAGTAAGAGAGCTTATACCCGAAGCCGAAAAAAATGAGGGATATCTTTCATCCATAGGTTTTATTTCAGGCTTTACTTTAATGATGTTGCTTGATGTGGCGTTATCCTGAACGGTACATTTAATATAAAAGGAGAATTTTTCTCCTTTTTTAGCTTTTGGGGGTTGAAATCAATTTATTATTATGATATAATAAACAAAAGTTTTGTAAGGAGGTTTTTTTATGAATATCAGTACTTATATATTCAGGCGCTGTGAAATAGCTCTCAACAGCGACAAAACTTATGAAAATCCTTTTGTGGACGTTGATATCAATGCAACGTTTACTCACGAGGATGGTTCGGTTATCACACTTCCCGGCTTCTGGAACGGCGGAAATGAATGGAAGGTTCGTTTTATTGCCGAAAAAACAGGCAAATGGACTTATACCATAACTTGCACAGATGAGGATAATTCTTCTCTTTGCGATTCAGGCGTAATTATTGCCGAATACGCTGAACCCAGAAACGATCTTGAAAAACACGGCTACGTTAAACTTGAAAAAGGTATGCGCTATCTTACCTATGGTGACGGAACCCCTTTCTTCTATCTTGCAGATACCCATTGGCAGATGCCCGACTATGAGCGCACAAATGAATGTAACTATCCGGGATGCTCTTGCGGAAGTCAGTTCAAGCATCTTGTTGACGACCGCGTAAAGAAGGGCTTTACTGCTTATCAGACTTATTTTGATTCAGCAATGACAGACGGTGGCGGAAACAAGCGCGTTCACTTCTGGTGGACTGACAGAACATACACAAAGATCAATCCTCAGGCATTTAATGATTCAATGGATATTATGATGGAATATCTTGCTGAAGTTGGTTTGACAACCGCTATCGGCTTCGGTGTGCACATCGCATCAATGGGTGCTTATCAAAGCGCTGAGCCTTTAAAGAGATTTGCTCGCTACTGCGTTGCAAGATATGCCTGCTATCCCGTTATGTGGCTCTCAGGTCAGGAAATCAACAATAATAATTATGATGCTTTTAAATGCTATCGCGAAGCAAGTGCGCTTGTTGGCGAAATTGACGGTTATCACCGTCCTAACGGTGCTCATATGTATCCCACCTTTGCAGATGCACCTATGGCTAAAGAAATTGATAATGATGATTGGCATCAGATGTGGTATCTTCAGGCAGGACACGGCGGGTTTGGCGCGTTAAAGCAGAGAAACTTCTATAAAGGTTACTACGAAAACGAAAAAGTTAAACCCTTTATTGAAACGGAATGTCAGTATGAAGATATTTACTGCGGCGGCTTCAACGGTCACGATGCTTCAAGAATGGGCGCATGGCAGGCAGTCCAGGCAGGAAGTGCAGGCTTCACTTACGGTGTTACGGGCGTGTGGGCAATGGAATGGAACGAAACTGATGACAGAGGCTGGCTTGACTATTCACCTGAACCCTGGTATATCGGTATGGATAAACCCGGTTCAACTGAAATGGGACATATGAGAAAGTTCTATGAATACGTTGGCTGGCACAAGCTTACACCTTCTTTCAATCACGAATTCGGCGCCTTTGAAATACGCAGATACGTTGCCATTTCTCATATTGATAAGGATGTTATCGTTTACTATATGTTCTCACCCGAATGTGAATTCGGTACACTTTTAGGTCTTAAAAAGAACACACGCTACCAGGCACGTTGGTTTGACCCCGTAAACGGTAAGTTTATTGATCTTCCCGATATTATTACCGAAAACGGTGAATATGATATTCCCGAAAGACCTTCTATGCGTGACTGGGTACTTCTTCTTAACACATATGATCTTGGCGAATATGAAACTGAAGTGTTCCCCGAAATTAAAGCTCCCGGTGCTGCTGCAGATTTCAAGTTAGATAAAGAAATAAAAGTTAAATCAGTTAAGGCATCATCTGCTGATGCAGAACATCCTGCCGAAAACATAATTGACGGCAATCCCGAAACCTATTGGATGCCTCTTGCTCACGCAACCTGCCAGACCTTTGATTTTGAATTTGAAAATGCTGAGGACGTTGATTACATTGATTTTGAATCAAACAATCCCGAAATGATGTATATTCGCTATCGTGTTTACGGCTCCGTTGACGGTGAAAATTTCACTGATATTTTAAGTGAGCGCGCACATATGATAGTTGCTGTCGGCGGAAAACATCCTCAGTTTATCGACTATCTTGAGGGTGATAAGAAATATAAGAAGATCAGGCTTTTTATTAACTCAACAAGTTCATCCGAACCTAAACGTCAAATCACAAAGATCGGCTTCTATAAGGCATAAAATTTAAGGAGAGAAAAAATGTATATCAAAACTGAAATATACAGACGTTGTGAAATAGTGCTTCATAGCAACAAGACTTATGAAAATCCTTTTATGGACGTTGATATTGATGCAGTTTTCACCCACGAGGATGGAACTGTTATCACTCTTCCCGGTTTCTGGAACGGTGAAAATGAGTGGAAGGTTCGTTTCATCTCTGAAAAAACAGGAAAATGGACTTATACCGTGACCTGCACAGATGAAAGCAACGCTTCTCTTTGCGATTCAGGTGTTATCGAAGCAATTTATGCTGAACCAAGAAATGATCTCGAAAAGCACGGTTACGTAACGCTTAAGGAAAACTCACGTTTTTTCACTTATGCTGACGGCACACCCTTCTTCTATCTTGCCGATACCCATTGGCAGATGCCTGACTACGAGCGCTTGCACGAATGTAATTATCCCGGTTGCACTTGCGGCAATCAGTTCAAGCACGTTGTTGATGACAGAGTTAAAAAAGGCTTTACCGCATATCAGACTTACTTTGATTCAGCCAACTCAGACGGTGGCGGACATCCCTACGTGCATCTTTGGTGGGAGGACAGAACTTTCACAAAGATCAAGCCACAGTCATTTAACGAAACTATGGATGTTATGATGGAATATCTTGCCGAAGTAGGTCTTACTACTTCAATCGGCTTCGGTGTTCACATTTGTACTATCGGAAATTATAAAAAGGCAGAGCCCCTTTTAAGATTTGCCCGCTACTGTGTGGCAAGATACGCTTGTTATCCCGTTATGTGGCTTGCAGGTCAGGAAATTACAGACTACAGATATAATTCCTTTGAATATTACCGCCAGGCTGCTGAGCTTGTTGGCAAGCTTGACGGTTATCACAGACCTAACGGCGCTCATATGTATCCCCTCGATGCTTCCGAACCGCGTGCAGTTACCCTTGAAAACGATCCTTGGCATCAGGTATGGTTCCTGCAAACGGGCCACGGCGGTCTTGACGTATTAAGACCTCGACAGTTCTACGAAGGATATTACAACAATACGAAAGTTAAACCCTTTATTGAAAGCGAATCCCATTATGAAGACCTTAGCGGAACAAACGGACACGATGCTTCAAGAGTCAGCGCTTGGCAGGCAATTCTTTCAGGTGCCGCAGGTTTCACATATGGTGCAGTAGGCGTATGGGCGATCCGTTGGAGTATGGAAAACACAAAGGGTTGGGGCGGTGGCTATAACACCGAGCCTTGGTATATCGGTGTAGATAAGCCCGGTTCAAATGAAATGACTTATCTGAGAAAATTCTTCGAGTACGTTGATTGGACAAAGCTTACTCCCAGCTTCGATCACCAATTTGGCGCCTTTGAAATGCGCAAGCTCGTTGCAATTTCACATATTGATAATGATGTTATCGTATATTATTTCTTTGGAACAGCAGATGAATACGGCACTCTTAACGGCCTTAAAAAGAATACCCGTTATCAGGTGCGCTGGTACGATCCCACAACGGGCAATTTCTCAGATGCTGAAGATATTATTACGGAAACGGGCTCCTGCCCCATTCCCAAAAAGCCTTCGTTGAGAGATTGGGTATTGTTGCTTAACACTTATGATCTTGGTGAATATGAAGCCGTGCCCTATCCCACAATGCCCAAGCAGGTTTCTGTTCCTGAGGTGACTCTCGGTGAAGAAATAAAGGTTGTTTCCGTGAAAGCTTTATCAGAAGATCCTGAGCATCCTGCAAATAATATGCTTGACGGCAATCCCGATACGTACTGGTCACCACTTGCACCCGGTGCTTGCCAGACCCTTGTTTTCGAGCTTGAAAAATCCGATGATCTTGCATACGTGCTCTTTGACTGCGCCAATGAAGAACTTTCATATCTTCGCTTTGCAATTTTCGCTTCAAATGACGGTGAAAATTACACATTTATCGGTGAGCGCCCCAACAAAACCGTTCTGATCGGTAAAAAATATACTCAGTATATTGATTTCCTTAACGGCAAATACCGTTACGTTAAACTTTTCTTTAACTCACCCCTTATTTCTGAGGCAAAACGCAAGTTTACAAGAATAAGCTTCTATAAGAAGGCTGAAGAATAAGTTCAACAAACCCCTGCAAAATTTTTGCAGGGGTTTGTGTTTGCAGGGGTTTGTCAGTGCTCTGAAAAAGGCATCTGAAAAGATGCTTTTCTTTTTTTAAAAATTTTTCTTGACAAATCGGTCTACATATTGTAAACTATAATCAGTCGACACATTGTAGAACAGAAAGGAAGTAATTAAAATGGCAGATTATCAATTGGGAATAATTGAAAAGCAGTTTGCGGAAATCATATGGAATAATGAGCCCATAACAACGAAAGCACTTGTTGAAGCCAGTGAAAAGCAGTTTAACTGGAAGAAATCGACAACATATACTGTGCTTAAGAGGCTTTGCGAAAAGGGATTATTTAAAAACGAAAACGGCACGGTTACCTCTGTAATTACAAAGGACGAATTTTATTCAATTAAAAGTGAAGCCTTTATCGAGGAAACCTTTAATGGCTCTTTGCCTGCTTTTCTGGCAGCTTTTACAAAAAACAAAAGCTTAACTAATGAAGAAGTAAAAGTTCTTAAGGAAATGATAAAAGATTTCAAGGAGGAATAGATATGCCCGAATTTATCATTACGCTTATAAATATGAGCATAAACGCAGGCTGGCTTGTGCTTGCAATAATTCTTCTGCGTTTATTATTCAGAAAAGCGCCTAAATTCATCTTCGTGGTTATGTGGGCGTTGGTTGGCATCAGGCTCATTGTTCCCTTATCCTTTGAAAGCAATTTAAGTCTTCAGCCAAGCGGCGAAACTATCCCTAAGGAAATTATATATTCAGAGACACCTGAAATTCACAGCGGAATAGGAATTTTTAACTCAACGGTAAATCCCGTTATTTCCGAGACCTTTGCACCTACGGAAGATACTATGCCCGTAAAAAATACTCTTTCTGCCTTTGCAATCGTGTGGCTTATTGGCTTAGGTGTTATGCTTATTTACAGCGTTATCAGCTATCTCTTAATTAAAAGAAAAGTCCGCGAGAGTGTTGTTTACGAAAAAAACGTTTTTCTGTGCGATCATATTCCCTCCCCCTTTATTTTGGGAATTTTCTTGCCGAAAATATATCTTCCCTCTTATTCTGGGGAAAAGGAAATAAAATATATTATCGCCCACGAAAAAGCACATCTTAAGCGCTTTGATCATCTGTGGAAGCCTTTAGGATTTTTAATGCTTTCATTTTATTGGTTTAATCCTCTTTTGTGGGTTGCATATATTCTTTTATGCCGTGATATTGAGGGTGCTTGCGATGAAAAGGTTATAAAAACTCTTGGTGCAGATATAAAAAAGGATTATTCAACCGCTCTTGTAAACTTCAGCCATCAGCGGAGAATCGTTACCGCTTGCCCCGTTGCTTTTGGTGAAACGGCAGTTAAGAAAAGAATAAAGACTATTTTAAACTATAAAAAGCCTGTTTTCTGGGTTATCATTGTTTCGGTTATTTTGGTTATTGCTTTGGCTATTGGCTTTCTGACTAATCCAAAGAGTGAAATTGAAATTGATGACCCGCTTAAGGTGTTTATTGACTGTCAGATTGCAGAACATCACGAAGGAAAATATCTTCCCGAATCAAGCTATTCGGCAATTGATTATGAAATTCTCGGAACCGATGAGAAATCCAATGAAATAACCGTTTATATGTGGGTTTTATATCAGGAATACATTTTTACCGATACGGGAATAAAAGAATCGGGTGGTGCCCATATACCTACAGTTATAACCGCAAAAAATGTTAACGGTGTTTATCAATTAGCAGAATATTGGGAGCCCCGTGACGGTTCATATTACGTTAATGATATTAAAGAAAAATTCCCAAGCCATCTTCACTCAAAGGCATTGGATTCTCAGAGCTATATCAAAAAACAAGATGCAAATTGTCTGAAAATGGCAGAAGAATATTTTAAGGAGAACATATCAATATCAAACTTTGGCGGTGCTGACGGGCCGCAAAGCTTAACTGTTGAGGCTTTAAAAGAAAAGTATCCACAATATTTTGATATTCTAACACATAAAGGTGTAGAAACATATATGTGGGAGGAAAACGGTAAATATACTTGCGTTTTAACGCTTGGTACAAATATCACAAAGTCTACGGATTTTATTTTAGGATTACCTGCCATATCCGTTGATGAGGCACGTGTTATAGCAAGCACTTATGATCAAAGCGAAATAGTTGTTATTCCTATAAAGAATCCCAATTTTACAGAAAAAATCGAAAGATTGAGCGGTGCAAAGGCTGTAATAATGAAGCATACTTTTCATAGAACTCTTACAAGAAGAAAATATTTGCCCACAACCTCTTCAACCATACTTCCAAATCCTCTCTCCTGCGATATTGACGGTGACGGAAAATATGAAACCTTTTCCTTATGGCCCGGCCCTACCTCAGGTCTTTTCACAGTAAATATCGGAATCTACGAAAACGGAAAGCCTGAATATTATAACACCTTTAACATTGAGCATTTCAGCGAGTATTACGTTGATCAAAGCTTTGGCAACTATTTTGTTACAAGAGGTACTAACGATACGTTAAAGTGCTACGCTATTAGCTTTCTTGATGGAAATTTAGTTCTGACAGATGAAAGCAGCGGTGAAATGGTTTCCTATTGGGGCGAGCAAGGTGTAGATGCTTATGAGCATAATTATGAGATCATTGAAAGCCTGAAAACAGTTTCCTGGGAATATAATCCGATGCACAGTTACACGGGAAGCTCGGTTTTTAATATAAAATTTGATTGTAATCAGGATAAAGCGGTTGTAGTTTGTAACGGAGGACAGTTCTTTGATCTGTATTCCTCGCCTCAGCAGAAGGGCGATGCCGTTGTTTTAAGCGATTCTGACGAAATAGGCTGGACACCTGATAAGCTTGTTCACGAAGCACCCGAAAACGAGTGTATTCACTTTAGCTTATATAAGGACGGACACATTAAATATGCCGGTGAAATATATATTTATGCTTATAAAAAGACGGATATCTCAATTACTTATCACGCGCATTTATCTACTGACTATCCCCTGCTTTTTTCGGCGGATGGCAACGGAATGAAGATCACACCGGTTCAAAATTCAATTAAGTTTTAACAAAAAAGGGCCTAACGGCTCTTTTTTTATACTATATATTCGCATCTGTTAATTATATGATTCTGTAATTCAAGGTCAAGCTCATTAAAGTAACCGCTCCACCCCCACACACGCACAATAAGGTTTGGATATTTTTCGGGGTGTTTTTGGGCATCAAGAAGCTTTTCACGGTTGACGGAATTTATCTGCATCTGGTGACCGCCCAAATCAATAAAAGTTTTTACAAGCATCGCAACTTTTTTAATGCCGTCAGCGTGGTTAAATACGGTATCGTGAATTTCAATGGTAAAGGGTCCGCCGTTGCAGCAATCAGATAAATCAAACTTTGAAAAGGTTTGTATTGCAGAAAGAGGTCCTTGAATTTTTGCTTGAAAGCTCGGTGAAAAACTTGATGCAAAAGGCTCGCCTTTTTTTCTGCCGTCAGCCGTTGCACCAACGTTTTTGGCATAAGATACGTATCCCATTGCGCAGCCTGTACCTGCACGGTACACACCACCGAAGCTGTTTTTTCTGCCGTTGAAATTTTTAGAAAAAGTTTTTAAAATATCACCTGCAATTGAATCAACGTAATCATCATTATTTCCCATTTTGGGGCAGTTTAACAATAGTCTTCTTAAATCTTCATAACCCTCAAAATTATTTTTTAAGGCAGTTAAGAGTTCTTCTTTCGTTGTGAATTTTTCATCGTAGATTGCTTTTTTTATTGCAGAAAGCGCATCTGCCGCATTTGAAATTCCTGCGCTGAAAATGCCGATATTGTTATACCTTGCACCACCTGCAAAAATTCCTTTTCCTCTTTCAATGCAAGGAGAAATAAGGCTTGAAAGTAAGGGATGGCTTAAATAATCCCTTTTATTGCAAATGCTTATAATATTATCACATTCTTCCTTTATAAGCACACGCACTTTATTTAAAAACTCATCAAAAGTATCTGACGAAATAAGATAGTTATTAGTTGCCTTTTCAATAATTTCAGGAAAATTTATTTTATACATATTAGGTATATCCGCCCCGAAAACGGGTACGATAAATTCCCAGCAGGCAGCAACGGCATAATCACGTGCATCTTCTAAAGAATAACCTATTTTTAAAAGTGCGGGAATTACAACGTCATCATTGGAATATTGGGGAAAGCCCATACCTTTTTTAGTTAAAAGAGTGCCCTTCTCGTAAAGTGAAAGAGGTGTATTTTTATTTACGCGCAGATTTATTTTGGGGTCTATTAAATCAAGTTCTTCTGCGGCAGACAAGCATATTTCACTTAAAGAATTGAAGGCATCGTTACCTTCCCTATCACAACCGCCAAGCACCATACTTTGCCCGTTATCGCCTTGCTGAAGACCAATATAAATATCGGTATCAAGGTTAATTGAAATAAAAAACCTTTGGGTAAGCTCAAAAACATCATCACCATTATTAAGTGATTTTAAGTAATAGGGGTACATATATTGGTCAAAACGCCCGAAGGTAAGATGAATAATTTTTCCTGCCCGCAATACAAAAGTTATTATTTTCAGCATAAGAAGTGCTTCATAATAATCATTTGCACCGTATAACGGCACATTTTTCAAAGCATTGGCAAGCTTAATATGCCCCTTTATTTCAGCCTCTTTTCTATATTTTTCACAGAATTCAAGGCAAGCATCAATAGAAATTATAACTGATTTATAAAAGTCGGAGCCATTATCATACCTTAAAGTTTTTTCTTTTAAGCCCAAAAATCCGTGTGCAAGTAAAAACGCATAATCAATGGTTACGTTTGCGGTAAAACATTGTTCTTCAAAAGGTAATTTTTCGTAAGAACGGTTAAAACCGAAAATATCATCATTATAAAACACAGGAACTTCCCGTTCCAAAGTATATTTAAAAATTTGAGCATATTCAATATAAGGCGATGAACACTCAATTTTTTCAGGTTGTAGATTTTCTTTGATTCTGTTTTTTCTGAACTCTCTTTTTAATAAAAATTCACGTTCGTTTTTTACAATTTCCGTCATATTTTTTCTACCTTTATGCCGTGTTGGCTGAATATTGTTTCAGCGTTATATGATTTATTTTCATCAATTTTAGGTGTATATTCTTTTAAAAGTCCTTTATATTTCGCCCCTGCAAAATTATTATAGGGCAAAACTTCAACGTAAGAAACGTTAAGACTGTTTAAAAATTCCGCAATAGAAGTAAGGTTTTCTTTTGTATCGGTAATTCCCGTAATTAACGGCACACGTGTTATAAAAGGCTTTTTACTTTCTGCAAGTTTTTTATAGTTTTCAAGAATTATCTTATTATCAGTACCGCAATATTTTACGTGTTCATTTTCATTTATAAGCTTTAAATCGTATAAAAACATATCTGCTTTATCAATAACTTTATCAAAATTTTTAGAATATCCGCAGGTTTGCACGCAAGTATGTACCTTGCCCTTTAAAAGCTCAAGGCATTGAATTAAAAAATCAAGTTGACCTAAAGGCTCACCGCCTGAAAAGGTTACACCGCCTTTATTCATATCAAGTACCTTTTTGTTTTTAAGTATTTTTTTAAAAAGGTCTTGAGGTGATATATCCTCACCTATTTGCTTTACTAAATTTCTTTTACATAAGGATATACTTTTTTCCGTAAGCTTGCCGTCAATAAGACATTTATTGCAGTTTGCGCAACCGTTGGGCGAACGGTAAAATTCTTTTTCAAAACTCTGTCCTTCAGGATTATGACACCATTTGCACGATAAAGGACAGCCTTTTAAAAAGACCGTCATTCTTATACCCGGACCGTCAAAGGTTGAAAACTCTTCAATAGAAAATATTCTGCCTTTCATAAGCCTCACCTCAATAATATTTTACAAATTAACTATTGACTTTTCAAGAAAAATATTGTATAAATATAGCCATAGTTTTACTTTTAAGGAGAATGGTTATGGTTTTACACCAAACTATAAATTCAATAGGCGTTAAAATCTATAACGGATATTGGTATAAAGGCTATTCCTGGCAGAATCACCTGCACAAGAGCTTTGAATTTATTTTTGTTGAAAAAGGCACTTTAAAGGTATCGGTCAACAAGGAAGATTATTCAGTCGGTGCAGGCTCGGCAGTTATGGTTTTCCCCTATGAGGTGCACAGTATTAAAGGTGATGAGGATACGGTGTATTTCGTTGCGGTTTTTTCTATGGATCTTTGTGAAAGCTTTTATAATTATTCTGAAAAATCCATTCCCGAAAGCCATATATTTGCTCCCGAAAAGGAAGTTGTGGAATATTTAAAGCATTATATTATGAAGCCTCAAGATGAGCTTATTGACTTCAAAAAAGTTCCCGATGTGCCATTTTTTTACTTAAAGTCCTGCCTATATGCACTTTGCGGAAGCTTTATAAATAAGGTGAATTTTACGGACAGTCCGCGAAACACGATGCTTACCGAAGAGATACTTGATTATATAGAAAAGAATTATCAGCAGGATATAACGCTTAAAACTCTTTCCGATGCAATATGTTATGATTATCACTACATTTCGCGAATATTCAACGAAACCTTTAAAATGAATTTCAAGGTGCTTGTTAATCAATACCGATGCGAAAAAGCAGCTATTCTTCTTGCTAACACGGGAAAAACCGTTTCGGATATTGCCCTATCCTGCGGATTTCAGAGTGTGCGCTCCTTTAACCGCGTTTTTAGTGAATATT
Source organism: Clostridia bacterium (assembly GCA_045591115.1). Classification (GTDB taxonomy): domain Bacteria; phylum Bacillota; class Clostridia; order Christensenellales; family QALW01; genus UMGS1322. The sequence goes on along the minus strand of JAZNSH010000064.1, from coordinate 15,892 downwards.
CCTCACTTACTCCCAGTGATTACAGAAAAAACACATCTAAAAAAAGCTCAACTCTACCTTAAGTTTATTGATAAAAAATCTTTTCCGTGATATCATTTTTTCGGAGGTGGAAATTTTGAAGGATATAGGAAAATCAATAAAAGAATTGAGATCCCAAAATAATATGACACAGCTTCAGCTTGCAGAGCTCCTGAACGTAACCGATAAAGCTGTTTCAAAATGGGAAAGAAATATCTGTTTGCCCGATATTCTTATTCTTAATAAATTATGCGAGCATTTTAAGTTGGATATAAGCTCCTTACTTTCTATCAGCGAAGAAAATAAAATTTTAACGGGAGAAAATATGAAAAATACAAAATATTTTATATGTGAAAAATGTTCAAGCATAACTATGACAACGGGGAAAACAAAAATTTCTTGCTGTGATAAGGTGCTTGATGCAACAGTGCCCATAAAGGCAACTGACGAAAATCGACTGATAGTGACCGAAATTGACGGGCAAAGGCATATTACAAGCAATCATCCAATGACAAAGGAAAACTATATTTGGTTTATTGCTTTCTTAAAAGGCGGCGAAATGTCTTTCTTTAAGCAATATCCTCAATGGGAAATAAACTTATATCTGCCGAAATTCGGTCACGGCAGGCTTTTATGGTATGCACCGGATATTGGTTTAAATTATATGGATATATAAAAGAGGTGAAGATAAAAAATCTTCACCTCTTTTTAATGCATCAATCCATCATCATCTTTAAAAATTTCAAAGGCAACGCAGGGAAGATCCGTTGATGAGCCTAAATTTGCATTATCCCAAGTGGCATCGTGCATATAGGCATATCTTAAGGTTACTGCATTTTTTACGCCTCTGAACTGAACGGTAGCTTCATCAATGATCCTACCGCGGACTTTCTTATATTTGCCATCCTCGCCTGCGGCTTCGAAGCCAACAAGCTTTTCGCCTTTAAGAATTTTGAGTCCGTCACCAACATAATCAAAGTGAACGGTGATAACGTCCTCATCAAATCTATAACAACAAGGATGAGGGCTTGAGGTATAATCAATATCGCCTATTCCATATTCATTGGAAAGTGCCAAAAGTGCAAGTCTTTCGCCTACGGGCTTTTTATACGGTGGATGCGCCCAGTCAGCATTTTCTTCTTTGCCGCCAACGTCCATAGCCGTTATCATATAGGCATTATCAAGAATATCAAGCATCTTGGTTTGTGCATAGCGAACTTCCTCAATCTTCTTCCAGCTTTCAATTGCCTGACCTACGTGACCTGCAAGCTGAACATAATAGAAGGGGAAATCACAGTCAAAGCGTTTTCTCAATTCCTCAACATACCACTTGAGCTGATAGGAATATTTTTTATATCTCCACTGTTCGCTTTCGCCCTGATAGAAGAGCATACCTTTAATTGTCATTTTCTGCACAGGCGACATAAGAGCGTTATATATACCTGATAAAGGAATTATTTCTTTTTCGGGATTAGTATAATTCATAGGCTCAACAAGCTCGGGCATTATAAGCTCCATCATAGGTGAACCGCCTGAAGCCGTTTGAACGATGCCTATAGGCACACTGCCCTTAAGCGTTCTGGAAATAAGGCGTGCAAAGAAAAATCCCATTGCGGAAATTCTCAATTTATTAGGCGCAGTTGCAAGATCACGCCAAGAGCTTTCTTCAGGATTCTGCATATCAAACTGAGGCTTCTTCATTGATTCGGGATTCGCCGTTGCGTGAACACGAGCCTGAAGAACGACACGGATATTATCTTCAGGAACGATGCTGTCAAGCTCATCATTATAAATACCCTTGCCATTGTTATTTGCAGCATCAAGAGTTTGCTCTGCATTGGACTGACCGTTTATTATCCAAACATCGCCAATCAAAATATCTTCGCAAACGATTCTGTCCTCTCCATCGGAAAGAACAAGCGTCTGCGGTGAAGTGTTAGCAGGCATTTTGGGCAGATAAAGCTCCCAATTTAATTTTTTATCAACTACACCGTATCCTTCATAGGGTCCTAAAACGGCATAAACAATATCGCCTTCGTTTTTGCCCTTACCCCAAAGACGTACTTCCGCTTCACGCTGAAGCACCATATGATCGCCCAAAGCATTGCAAAGTCTGAATTTTTCCATATTTTTCACTCCTTAAAAGTTAATTAAATTAGGCTTTATTTTTTCACCTGAAATTTCTAAAATACAATAGGTTGGCTCTTTATTATCCCTTGGTCTTGTAAGTGAGCCGGGATTTATCAGCCATATATTTTCCTTAAAGGTTATATCGGGAATATGAGTGTGACCGTATAAAACTATATCGGCATTTGCTTCCTTTGCTTTTAATAAAAGCCCCGAATCAGAATATTTAACACCGTATATATCACCGTGAGTAACAAAAATCCTATGCCCCTCAACCTCAATAATTTCTTCACGTTTGCCTGAAAAATCACAGTTACCTTTAACAGAATAAAAGGGACAGCTTAATGTGGCTTTAAGATCTTCTTTATCCCGTGTTCCGTCACCGCAATGGATCACCATATCGGCTTTTTGTGCGATTTCAAGAAAGGGTGCAAAGTTAAAAGAATTGTGGGAATCGCTTAAAACGAATATTCTCATAAGAGCTTGGCCAATTCTCTTAAGGCTTCGCCGCGATGGCTCATACTGTTTTTCTGCTCCGGTGACATTTCGGCAGAAGTCATATTAAACTCAGGAACAAAGAACAAGCTATCGTAACCGAAGCCGTTTTCGCCCTTCTCTTCATAGGTTATTTCCCCGAAAAACTTGCCTTCGGTTTCATAGCTTGTACCGTCAGGCATAGTCAAAGCAATGGCGCAGGCAAAATAGGCTCTGCGATCAGTAATATTTTCCATATTCTTTAATAAAAGATCTCTGTTAGCTTGATCGGATGCATTTTCATCATCCGTTGATGCATAGCGTGCTGAGTACACACCGGGCATACCGTCTAAGGCAATAACGCAGAGTCCGCTATCATCAGCAAGAGCGGGAAGCCCCGTTATCTCCGTTATCTCTCTTGCCTTTTTTAAAGCATTTTCACGAAAGGTCAAGCCGTCCTCAACGGTTTCGTGAGTGATACCGGCCTCCTTTAAGGTTACCATTTCAGAAAAATGATCTCCTAATATCTCTCTCATTTCCCTTACCTTATGAGCGTTGTTGGTTGCAAGAATAAGTTTCAAGACATTTCCTCCAAAAGTTGTTTTCACTTAGGTTATTATATGATATAATTAAAATAATTTCAATAGTATTTTTTGCGAAAGAGTGATATTTTTTGCCTATAAAGCCATTGTTGGAGTTCTTCTTTCCCTCCAATGTCACCTGCAATGTTTGTAAAAGTGAATACGTTTATAAATACGGTCTCTGCAGTGATTGTTTTGATTCACTTAAGAAAATAAGCGGTAACCGATGTGATATCTGCCTTGAGCAAATTGATACGGAAGGATTATGTGCCGAATGTCTTAAAAAGAAGCCTGATTACACAAGGCTTTACTGCAGTTATCTGTTCACCTCGCCGATGAGCGCTCTTATTATCGGTCTTAAAGACTCCAACAAGCAATATCTCTCATCTCATTTTGCTGAAATTGCTTTTGATACAGTTGAAAATTTAGATAGAATTACTCTTATAACCTTTGTTCCATCATCCAAAAAGCGATTAAGAAAAAGAGGTTATAATCAGTCAGAGCTTATCGCAAGAGAGCTTTCCCGTTTAACCAATATTCCTTATGATTCCGTTCTTTTACGAAAAGGCGATGCTAAAACCTCAAAGCTTAACAAGAAAGAACGTGAAAAGCAAATTAAGGATCAGTTTACGTTCATAAAAGGTGTCTTTGATGAAACAGTGCTTTTGATCGATGATGTTTGCACCACGGGATCAACCTTAAGAGAATGTGCAAGCGAACTGAAGAAAGCAGGTGCAAAGGAAGTGTTCTGTTTTACCGTTGCACGCACTGACTACAGAAGCTAAATTCCTTGACACAAAGTCAAGTAACATAATATAATATATAAATATATAACCTTTCGGAGGGTGTTTTAATGACGCTGAACGATATTTTAATAAAAGTTGATAAGCCTGCACGCTACACCGGCGGTGAGGTTAATATGTGCTTAAAGGAAAACGCCGAAGTGAATTTTGTGTTTTCCTATCCCGATACTTATGAAATGGGTATGTCACACTTAGGCGGAAAGATAATTTATCATCTGCTCAACCACCGTGAGGATACCTTCTGCCAACGTGCTTACGCGCCTTGGGTGGATATGGAAGCTCTTATGCGTGATAATAATATTCCCCTTTTCACTCTCGAAACCAAGATGCCCGTAAAAAACGCGGATATTTGGGGTTTTACATTGCAATACGAATTAAGCTATACCAACGTACTTAATATGCTTGATCTTGCAGGAGTAACAATAAAAAGTGCTGAAAGAAAAGAGGACGAGCCTCTAATCGTTGCAGGTGGACCTTGTGCCAATCACGCTGAGATGCTCTCCGATTTTGTTGATTGCTTTCTTTTGGGCGATGGCGAAGAAGAATTAAACGAGCTTATAGATATTTATAAAGCTTGGAAGGCTTCAGGCAAATGCCGTAAGGAGCTTTTAAAAATGCTCTCTCAGAACGAAGGGATGTACGTTCCGTCTCTTTACGAGCACAAGTATGACGAAAACGGAAAGCTTACCATCACCCCCATTGAAAACGCACCTAAGCACGTTAAAAGACGTGTTGTTGAGGATTTTGAGAACGTTTTCTCCCCCACAAAGCTTATTGTGCCTTTAGTTGAGGTGGTGCACGACCGCATTATGCTTGAAATATTCCGCGGTTGCACTCGTGGTTGCCGTTTCTGTCAGGCAGGCTTTTTATATCGCCCCATAAGAGAAAGAAGCGTTGATAAATTAGTTCAGCTTGCCCGTTTAAGTGCTGACAGCACCGGCTATGATGAAATTTCCCTTACAAGCCTTTCAAGCGGTGACTATACCCATCTTGACGAGCTTATCAAAAGGCTTTCCTGCGAATTTAAAAATGAGCATATGGATATTTCGTTGCCGTCACTTCGAATTGACTCCTTTAACCCTGATTTTGTCAGCACGCAAATGAGAAAAAGCTCACTTACCTTTGCGCCTGAAGCAGGAACACAAAGGATGAGAAATATTATCAACAAAAACGTTACCGAGGAAGATCTGTTAAGAACCGTGCGCGGTGCATATGAAGCGGGCTACAGAGCAATAAAGCTCTATTTTATGATCGGGTTGCCCTTTGAGGATATGGATGATATCAAGGGTATTTACGAGCTTGCAAAGAAGTGCACCCACGTTTACCGTGAGGTTTACGGAAACAATAAAAATATGCGCATTACGATAAGCACCTCTGTATTTATTCCCAAGCCCTTTACCCCATTCCAGTGGATAAAGCAGGATACCGAGGAAAGCGTTAAAGAAAAACAGAAATATTTATCTGATCTTATCCGCACATTAAGAGGTGTTGAATACAAATATCACGATTCCACCGCCTCAAAGCTTGAGGTTGCTTGTGCACGCGGTGGCAGAGAAATGTGCAACGTTTTATATTCAGCCTGGAAAAAGGGTTGTAAAATGGATGCTTGGAATGAGCATTTTGATATTACCAAATGGGAAGAAGCGTTTACGGAAAATAACGTTTCAATGGAAGAAATGGCTCAACGAGAATATGAGCTTGATGAGGTTCTTCCTTGGGATACGGTTGACGTTGGCGTTACCAAAGCATATTACAAAAGCGAGCTTAAAAAGGCTATGAATGAAGAAACCACAAGAGATTGCCGCCAAGGATGCACCGGCTGCGGTATGATGGCTATTTGCAAAAAGGAGGTAAAATAATGCGTCTTTTAATGAAATTTCAGAAAAAAGAAGATGTTAAATTTATCTCTCACCTTGATATGCAAAGACTTTTTCAGCGTGCATTAAGGCGTGCAAAGCTCCCTTGCACCTATTCACAAGGCTTCAACCCCCATCTTTTTATAAGCTTTGCCTGCGCATTGCCCGTCGGCGTTTGCTCAGATGCCGAATATGTGGAGGTTCAGCTGGAAAAATTCGTTCATCCGGATGAGTGCTTAAACCGCCTTAACGAGGTTCTTCCTTTAGGCGTAAAAATTTTAAAGGCAGTTGAGCTTGATGACAAGTATCCAAGCGTTGGCAGTGTTATTATTGCAGCTGAATACACTCTTACACCTGAAGATACCAAAGATTATTCAAGTATTCTCAAATCACTTTTATCAAAAGAATCCATTGAGATCGAAAAGAAAACTAAAAAAGGGATGGCTATCGTTAACGTTCGCCCTATGATTCACAGACTTTCTATGGTCGATGGTGTTATCAAAGCTACTCTTTCCTGCAGTAACACGGAAAACTTAAGAGCAGACAAGCTTCAGGAAATATTGGAAGGCGAAGGCATAAAAATTTCTTTAGTGCGCCGCAATTCACTTTTCATACTCAACGGTAACAAAATTGAGGAGCCGATAAGTTAAATGAAAGAAATTCTTATAAACGCAGGTATTTTGGAGAAAAATGCCGTAGTTCTTGAAAATAACGAGCTTCTTGACGTTTTTGTTGAACATTCCGCACTTAATTCAGGTATTGTGGGAAGTATTTATAAAGGTATTGTTGATAACGTTGTGCCCGGTATGCAATCGGCATTTATCGATATAGGTCTTGATAAAAACGCATTTCTTTTTCTTGATGATATCGTAACCGAAAATAAGGAAACCGATATCCGAAAGCTGATAAAAAAGGGTCAAGAAGTTATCGTGCAGATAACCAAAGAAGCGCAAGGCACTAAAGGACCGAGGGTGACAACTTCAATAACCTTGCCGGGTCACAGCCTCGTGCTTATGCCTTTTTATGATTACATTGGCATTTCCAAAAAAATTGAGGACGAAGAAGAAAAGGAACGCTTAAAAGCCATCATTTCTTCAATTAAATCAGAAAACGACGGTTTTATCGTGCGAACAGACGCTCAAGGCTTAAGCGAGGAATCCCTAAAAAATGAAATGGAGTTTCTGACTGATCAGTGGCAGGAGATCACAAAAAGAGCAAAAGCAAAAACCGCACCTTGCCTTTTACACAGTGAGGATAGTCTGCTCCTGACAGTTATCCGTGATTATCTTGATGAATCTGTGCAAAGGCTTACGGTAAACAATGAAAAGGTGTATCTTGAAGTTCGAAAGATTGCATCTGTGATGGCGCCAAGATTTTTGGATAGGATCATTTTAAAAGAAGGCGATCTTTTTGCATTAAAAGGTATTGAAACGAAAATAAGAAAGCTTCTTGGCAGGCACGTATGGCTTGATAACGGTGCTTACCTTGTAATCGATTATACCGAAGCGCTGACGGTAATTGACGTTAACACCGGTAAATTTACGGGTGATCACGATCTTCAAAAGACTATCCTCAACACCAACATTATGGCAGCAAAGGAAATTGCCAAGCAGCTTCGTTTGCGTGCAATAGGCGGTATAATCATAATTGACTTCATCGATATGGAAAAGGACGAGGACAGACAAGCTGTGCTTGATGCTCTTCAGGAGGCTTCTCAGGGTGACAAGATTAAAACAAACATTTTGGGCTTTGTTCCATTGGGCCTTTGCCAATTAACAAGAAAGAAAACACGGTTGAGTCTTTCGGCTTCAATGCAGGTCGTATGCCCTTATTGCGAGGGTGACGGCAGAATCTTAAACAAAAGCTCAATTTTAAATAATCTTCTAAATGAGCTTAAGCGTGCCTCAGATAACAATCTTGCACCGAATGTGCTCCTTCGCCTCAATCCTTATGTGCTCACTGCATTAAAAAGGCATATAAGTGAAATAAAAGAGCATTTTACAAAAAATATTTTTGTCCGCGAGGATGCGGGAATGCATATGGAAGATTACAATATCAGTATGGTAAATGAAATTCAGGATTCAGAGGGACTAATAAAGTTAATATGAAAACAGAGGTTTTGGAAATTAACGAAACTTCCTTAAAAAAAGCAGGAGAGCTTATAAGAAGCGGTGAAGTTGTTGCCTTTCCAACAGAAACGGTTTACGGCTTGGGGGCTGATGTTTTTAACGAGAAGGCAATAAAAAAGATATTTATTGCCAAAAACAGACCTATGGACAACCCGTTAATCGTCCACGTTGCTTCCAAGGAAGATATTTTAAAAGTTGCAAGAGAAATCAATACAAATGCACAGATGCTCATAGATAAATTTATGCCGGGACCTATCACAATAGTGTTGCCTAAGCGCGATGAAATACCAAATTCGGTAACGGGCGGAATCGACACGGTAGGTATCCGCATACCTGAGCATGAGGGTGCAAGAAAGTTTATTGAGGCTTGCGGTTGCCCCATTCCCGCGCCAAGTGCAAACTCATCGGGAAAGCCATCCCCCACCAGCGCCAAGCACGTTCTTGATGACCTTGATGGCAAAATTCCTTTAATTCTTGACGGCGGCGAAAGCAACTGCGGTGTGGAATCAACGGTTATTTCCCTTTGCGGTGAAACTCCCCTTTTATTGCGCCCTGGAATGATCACCTATGAAATGCTTTGTGAGGTTCTGGGCAAGGTGGATATTCATCCATCGGTTTTAGAAAATAACAAGGTGGATAAAGCGGCAAGCCCCGGAATGAAATATAAGCATTATTCTCCCAAAGCGAGGGTTATTATTGTTGACGGAAGCTCCGTTACCGCAAAAGGCTTTTATGACCTTGCAAAGGAAAACAAAAGAAACCCCGTTATTCTTTGGGAAGAGGAAGAGCTGTCAGATTTTGGTGAGAGAAGTTCTATCGCTTTATATTCAAACAGCGACACGAGAATTGCCGCAAGAAATCTCTTTAAGCTTTTAAGGGAATGTGATAAAAAAGGCTTCGATACCGTGTTCATTACGGCAGTTTCAGAAAAAGGTGCAGGTCTTTCGGTTATGAACAGAATGCTCCGTGCATCAGCCTTTACGGTTTTAAACGAAAATTCCTCAACGGAGGACTTAAAAATCGCACTTCAAATTAACTGAAAAAGCCTTTTTAAAACTAAAAAAGCATAAAAAATCACCATTTTTTATTGTCAAACAAAAGAATTTTAGCATTTTTTATACTACGGTTTTCCTTTACGGAAAGCCGTTTTTTTATTAAAATTTTTTCTGAGGTGAAATTAAATGCGTGCCGGTATTGTTTATATAAAGATTCCAATTAGCTCAATAAAATACGATTATATCAAGGATGACGTTTCGGCTTTAAAGGATAGCATAAAGACTTACGGTCTTCTCCAGCCAATAGGCGTTGTTCGCTACGGTGATAATAACTATAAGCTCATTTTCGGCAACCGCAGGCTGAAAGCGTGCCAAGAGCTTAACCAAAAATATATTCACGCAGTGCTTTTATCCTTTAGAGAGGACGAGCAAAAGCACATAAATGCAGTTGAAAATATACACAGAACATCTTCTCTGCCGACCCTTTTAAAGCTTAACAGAGAATACGATCTAAAAACTCTATTGTGCTTAAATAACGAAACTATGCAGTTTTTAGGTAATTATTTCTCACTTTCCGATGAAGCAAAATTACTTGTAAACGATTTTACATACAAATACGTTAACTCTGCTTTAGGTGACAGCAAATACTTCTTAAGAATGGTCGACCTTGAAAAAAATATTCCTGCCGCCGCAAAGGACAAGGTTCGTCTTTCTGTTTTATCCGATAAACGCATCTTTATAAACGAAATAGAAAAAATCCTTGATTTAATGAAAGCAGGCGGTCATAAGGACATCGTTTTTGAGGACGACAGCAGAATAATAATTAAGAAAAACGTGGGATAAAACCCACTTTTTTTGTCTTTAAGTATTGATTTTTATTTTTTGGTGTGGTATAATTTTATGGATAAGATTGCTTTGGTTAGGAGGATAAAAATATGAATATAAAAACTCAGGCTTTTAAGCGTTGTGAAATAGTTCTTCACAGCAATAAAACTTACGAAAATCCCTTTATGGATGTGGATGTTTCTGCAGTTTTCGTGCACGATGACGGAACAGAAATTAAGATTCCCGGTTTCTGGAACGGAAACAACGAATGGAAGGTTCGTTTCGCAAGCGAAAAAGCAGGAAATTGGGCTTACAAGATTTCTTGCGATGATAATGAGCTTTGTGATGAGGGTATTATCGAAGTTGAACCTTGCCTTAATCCCAAAAACGAGCTTGAAAAACACGGTTACGTTAGGCTTGCGCCCGGCAAAAAGCATATGGTTCATTCTGACGGCACTCCATTCTTCTATCTTGCTGATACTCATTGGATGATGCCCGATTATGAGCATTTGCACGAATGTAACTATCCCGGTTGCAACTGCGGAAATCAGTTCAAGCATATTGCTGATGACAGAATCAAAAAAGGCTTTAACGTTTATCAGACCTATTTTTCAAGCCAACGTTCAAGCAAAAACGTTTACGGAATGGACGGTTGGTGGGTAGATTCAACTTATACGAAGATCAACCCCTCCGCCTTTAACGAGACGATGGATATTATGATGGAATATCTTGCCGATAACGGAATTACCGTTGCTTTAGGCTTTGGTACCCACTGTTCAACAGTAAAGGGATATAAGCAGAACGTTACTGCAATGAAGGCTTTTGCAAAATACTGTGTTGCAAGATATGCCTGCTATCCCCTCGTTTGGATAACTGCTCAAGAGATTACAAACTATAATGAAAACGCTTTTGATTGCTGGAAGCAGGTTGGCGCAACCGTTAAGGAATACGATGGCTTTAACCGTCCTAACGGCGCACATATGCACGTTCACGACTTTGAATCTCCAAGAAGCCAAGAGCTTGATAAAGAGCATTGGCATCAGTGGTGGACTGTTCAGGGCGGACATGGCGGATATTATAATTTGAGACCGCGTGCTTTCTACGAAGGCTATTACAATGACGATAAGATGTTTATCGAAACCGAAAACCAATATGAGGATATTTATTGCTCAGGCTTCTGCGGACACGATGCCCCAAGAATGGGTGCATGGCAGGCAGTTCAGCTTGGCAGCGGCGGTTTCACCTATGGCGTTACAGGCATCTGGGTTGCAAGCTGGAGTAATGAAAATCCCGTACTTTCAAACTATTCACCTGAACCGTGGTACGTTGGTTTAGATAAACCCGGATCAGAACAAGTTGGCTATATGAAAAAATTCTATGATTACGTAAACTGGGCAGAGCTTGAGCCTGTTTATGATTATTCATTTGGTAATTTTGAGGATAGGCGTCACGTTGCAATATCACATAAAGGCAATGATGTGGTTGTTTACTACTTCTTCTCTAACTTAAAAGAATTCGGCATTTTGGCTGATCTTAAGCCTTCAACTGCATATCAGGCACGTTGGTTTGACCCCATTGCAGGCAAGTTTATTGACTGTGATGATATTATTACGTCAAAAGACGGCACATGCAGAGTTCCTGAATTCCCCTCAGCACGTGATTGGGTGCTTCTTCTTAACGTAAAGGATGTTGATTTTGGCCCTTACGAATCATACGGTTACCCCGAATATGTTGCACCTATTCCCGCAAGCGAAGCGAAATTAGGCGAAGAGCTTGAGATAAAGGGTATTAAGGTTAGCTCAGAAGATAAGAACTTCCCTGCTTTAAATCTTATTGACGGAAATCCGGAAACTTATTGGCAGGGTCTTGCCCCCAAAACAAGCCAGACTATTACCATTGATCTCGGTGAAACGAAGCATTTTGATTACTTCAATATAATTTGCTCTGATACACAAAGATATATTCAAATCCGCCTGTTCGGTTCAAATGACGGCGAAAACTTTGACCTTTTACGGGAGCGCACTCATTTGCAGATCGCAGTCGGCGGAAGATTCAGCGAATATTATGATAAAACATCAGGCGACTACAGATACGTTCGCTTCTTCCTTAACTCTGATGTTAATATTGCAGAACCGTTAAAAATGTCAAAAATCGCACTTTTTACCAAGGCTGAATAAAAGATAAACGAGCAGATTAAAAAATCTGCTCGTTCAGTCTGCTGACAAAATCAGCAGACTGCCAGAGTTCGAGAAACCCTTGCAAGCCAAGGCGCGATGTTCTAAACGTGAGGGCGCTTACACAGACGTAAGTAACCGAGCGTTTATGGTTATCGCAACATAGGAAACAACCCCACTGTAAAATTACAGTGGGGTTGTGTTTGTAAGGGTTTGTCAGTGCTCTGGAGCAGATTAAAAATCTGCTCATTTTTTATTCTGATCGTTTTCCTCCCCATTCAACAACGGTGAATCCATTGCGCTGAAAGGTTGAAATTTTCTGGGGTTCAATTTCAACAAAGTTTTCGCTTGGCTTAAATGCCATAAACACCCTTAATAAGCTATCGGGTTGAGGTGCGATTTCAAGCTTTGCCATTTCGCAGTAGTTTTCATATTGAAATGAAATTATATTATAGGGATTATCCTGCATTTGTGGCAACCAATACACGATGAACTCGTTATATTCTTTAGGTGTAAGACCTATTTCAGCAAGTGTTTTCTGCAAAAATTTTGCCGTATCCTCGCCTTTTATGCAAAAGCCCTTTGAGAAATCACAGTTCAGATCATCATATCCCTCCCAAAACAGATAGGAATACTCCATATTATCCTCATAGTTTATTATCGTTCCATCTTTTTTCGCAAGCACGTGCCATCCGTTATTGTACTCGGGATAAGTATATTTTAACAAACCGTCATAGGTGAGCTTTACGGTAACCTCAGTATCCTTTTCAGGATAAAGATAAATTACGGGCTTTCCCGTTGTACCGGGAGGATCAGTAGGTAGTGCTTTAAGTGAAACGGGGAACTTTTTTCCTGCATATTTTTCAGGCAATTCCATATTTATTGTTACCGCTTCTTCTTCACCATAGAGATTTTCATACATAACGGTAATTACATATCGTCCGCTTTTTGCCAAATCATAAAAATCGCGTACTGAGATATCGCCTGCCTGACCTGCTTTTATCCGCGTTTCATTAATAGAACCAATGGTGTTAATGGAATCTCCCATTTCCTTATGATATAACTGTGCTGATTTTAATATTATATCAGTTTCGCCCTTATTAAATATGCGAACGATCCATCGATCAGGAGCTACCGCAATAGGCTCAAATTCAGGCACACGGCAATAAGTTAACTCGATAAGCTCAATTTCTACAGTGTCAGTATTGGAAGCTATGATATTTTTATACATACTGAAGGTTTCCTTTTTTGCAGGACACGCATCAGTGCCTATGTAATTTACCATAGGTGTTGGTTCAGGTCTTGGTGACGGCGTAGGCGTTACGAGAACTTCTTTTTCAGTTATATAAATTTCGGCCTCAGCCTTTATTTTTTCATTGGGATTTTTGCCTAAAAATCTGACAAGATATCTGCCTTCAGAATATTGACCTAAATCCTTTAAGCTATAGCGTATAGGTTCAAGCTCACTATTTGCATCAATAGTTATATAATCACTATACGCATTTAATTTGGTAACTTCACCGATATCTACCCATTGCTTGCCCAAACGCTTATATAATTTGCCTTTTTGATCTACTGATACTGCCTTGTTATATAAATTTTTCCATTGAATGTCAACATAAGGTTCCTGGCAATTTATATCAATTTCAGATACCACGCCAAAGACGCATCCGATAGTATTAAAGCTATTATCAGGAGTAATTTGGGGCGTTTGCGCTATATCAGGCGCTTGTGTGACTTTTTCTTCCGCACAACCTGAAAAGATAAATACCAGGATCAAAATAAATACCAAATATTTTTTCATTACGTTTCATCCTTTCTTTAGTACATTATAACACCATTTATTGCTTTTGTAAATACCCCACACTTGTTCCCGTATAGTAATGAGTAAGGATCTCTTTATAAGTTTTCCCTTCCTGCGCAAGCTCCTCAGCGCCTACCTGAGAAAGGCCTACACCGTGGCCGAAGCCTTTCATTATAAAGGTTATTTTATCGCCTGAATTTTTAAAGGTGAAATCCGTTGAGCGCAGACCGAGGCATTTTCTTAAAGCCGTGGCTTTCACGCTTTTTTCGCCTATTTTGAGGGTGGAAACACGTCCTGATGAGGTGTATGAGATAATTTTAATTTCTATGGTATCCATCGTAATATCAAAGGATTTTTTTATTTTCTCCAAAAACTCTTTTTTTGTGAAGGTCATTTCCTTTTCATATTCATTGTTGCTTTCGGATACTGTTGAAGAAACGCTTTGAAGATAGGGATAATTTCCGCCGAAAACGGCAACGCAATCCTCGGTATAATCCACACTTGAGGAATGATAAAGAGCATTGATTGGCTTATCATCATATAAGACCACCTCACCCTTTGTTTCATACACGGCATTTTTTATTTTGCTATAATATTCATCATATTTTTCGCCCCAACCCGATCTCATTTTTTCATCGGATTTATATGCCTGGCAGTGGGAAGATTCAGTGCAAATATCTCCGCCGTTAGCACATCCTCCTCTACTCATTTTGTAGGCAAGATAGGTGCGTGCCGCCACCGCTTGAGCCTTCAGCGCTTCAGCCTCATAGGTTGGATAAACCTCCCCTGCAACCACGGAAATCAGATATTCCTCCATATCCATTTTTACTATTTCCCCGTCAATGTTCACTTCTATTATTGTTTCTTCTATAATTTTATCAATGCTGATTTTCGGTGAAGCTGAAATGCTTTCAATTAAAATTTCGCTGTTTTCATTTTCCGTACCCTTAATATCTGCACTTATAATAAGCATAAAAAGAGCAACAATAATTGCAAGCGGAATTTTTATTTTATCAAGCATCAGAATCACCCTTAATCAATTACATATGGCATCCCCACGACACTTTGTCCGCCTGAAAAAACGCTTTTCAGAATGGGGTTGCATTTAAAGGTATTATCTTCATTAAAAACATATTCCTTAATTATTTTGCCACCGGGAATTAACCGCGCTTTATAAATTTCGTTTTTATCAAGTTTATAGACGAAATATTCATTGGTCTGCCATTTTATACTGTTTTTTAACATCTCATCGCAAACAAAATCATCGGGGCATACAAGATATACTTCATTTGCGGTTAATCCGAACACGGGAAAGGTGAAAATGCAGAATGCAATCATTGAGAGAATGATCAATATAAAAACGTATTTCATAAAAAAACCTCCTGCACCGATTATGGGCAGGAGGTTTAAAAATTATTCAATTATTTAATATCAACCATTGCTTTAACTTCGTTATCAAAGGTTTTTAATGAAAAAACACCGTCACGGTAGACAAGATATCCTCTGAAATCGTTCTTTGGCAGAGATACTGAACCGGGATTAAGATATATAAAATCCTCTGTTTCTTTAATTTCACCTATATGAAAATGTCCGTTTATAAGAACGTCACCTTTATTTAAAAGAGGAGGTTTGTCCATATTGAAAAGATGACCGTGAGTGATGAAGATCTGCCTGTTTTCAAGAAGCATAACGAGGCTATCCTGCATCATAGGAAATTCCAAGACCATTTGATCAACTTCCGAATCACAGTTGCCGCGCACCGCAAGGATCTTATCTTTATTTTCATTGAGCATTGCAAAAACCTTTTGGGGATCATATTCCCTCGGAAGGGGATTTCTCGGCCCGTGGTAGAGAAGATCGCCCAATAAAACAAGCTTATCCGCCTGCTCTTTATTGAAGGTTTCAATTACTTTTTTGCAGTAATATGCTGAACCGTGGATATCTGATGCAAACATTAATTTCATTTTTATCACGTATAATTAAACCATCTCGAAAGGGGTGGTTTAATTATGTCTCCTTTCTTAAAATTATTGGTTATATTTGCAGGAGTAGCTACCTGCGATATAATTAAGACAGGCACTGTGGATTTGTATCTATATTTTTACA
>JAZNSH010000063.1:0-54861 GCA_045591115.1 Clostridia bacterium | reverse complement strand
AGAAGTTTAAAATAGCAATTTTTGTTCATATCAAGGCACTTGCACAGGGACATACAGGACGTATTTCCCTGTGTAAGTAACGCAGAGATGGGCAAAAATGGCATTTTAAACCGTTGTGGGTTCGGCTCCCTTCGGCTATAGATAAAAAGAGAACGCCTGATGCGTTGTCAGAGCATTGACAAACCTCTGCAAACACAAAACCCTGCAAAAATTTTGCAGGGTTTTCTTGATATCAAAATAAAAAACCGTCGCTTTTAAGCGACGGTTTCACTTATATTATTGAACGGAATCTTTAAGAGCTTTGCCGGCCTTGAAAACAACAGCCTTGCTTGCAGCAATCTTAATTGTTTCGCCTGTTGCAGGGTTCTTACCTGTTCTTGCAGCACGCTCTTTAACTTCGAAAGCACCGAAGCCCATGATCTGAACCTTGTCGCCTGCCTTAAGAGCTTCAGCGATAAGATCAAGAACGCCGTTAACTGCCTTTTCAGCATCCTTCTTTGAAATTTCGTTTTTTGCAGCCAATGCATTGATTAAATCTGCTTTGTTCATTGTATTTTCCTCCAAATAAATTTTTAATATTATATAGCGAAATTCGTCGCTATCACATCATAAAAATATTAACATATTTTAGGCAAAATGTCAAGAGGGGAGTTAATAAAATATGCCATTTTTATCAACTTTTTTGTCATTTTTTTGTGAAAATGCAATTTTTTTTGCAAAATTAAGGTGTTTGTTGCTCTTTACCTGAAATTTTCTCGATAAAATCGGCAATTTTTCGGTTAAGCGCAAGCTCAGGATGAATCCCAAAATCATAGCATAATTTTACAAATTCAAATAGAATTTCACCTGATTTTTCTTCATCAATGTTATCTCTGTCATTCAGCAATCTAATAATATTATCAATATTCTTTTCAGCTTCATCGTGCTTTATACCGGCTTTTTCTGCCTTGTGCAATATTTTTTCAGCTCGGGCGAGGGAAGCTAACGCTTCGGGTACGTCATTCATAACCTCATAGGTCGATCTTAAACCCTTTTCTTTTTTCTTTGTTTCTTCCCAAAAATCGTTAATGTCTTCGTTAATGTCGGAATTACTGAATATCTGCGGATGTCTTGAAATCATTTTTCTTGATATTGCATCTGTTATATCAGTAAAATCAAATTCACCGCATCGTTTTCCTATGTTTGCGTGAAAAACTATTTGATATAAAACATCGCCAAGCTCATCGTAAAGCCTAAATGGGTCATTTTTATCTATTGTATCTGCAACCTCATAAGCCTCCTCAATCAGATATGGGCGAAGGCTCTCGTGAGTCTGTACAGAATCCCAGGGGCATCCGTCACGGGAGCAGAGCTTATCCATAATTTCAATAAGATGCTGAATATCATATCTGTAAACGTTATCAAAATCGGTCTTTTTTAAATAAATACAAGTGGTGTGGTTGTAGGTTTCCTGCATATCAAGCTCGTAAAGCAGGATATCTTTTGAAAATTGATTGCCTTCGTAATCTTCAGTATAGTATTTTACACCGTATTCATCACCGTAAATATCTGCAAGGATGCATTTAAGATCGCCTGCAATTAAGGTGGAATCTACGCTGGTAATAATAATATCCTCGTGCTGAGATAAATTTAACCCTGAAAGCACATCTGTAGCAGTATAAGCCTTTGCATCTGTAGGAAGTTTCATATAAGCAACAGCGCAGTGTGCAACAGAGATACCGGGGATAATTTCCACGTCCTCTAACAGTTTTACAGAGGTATCATCAAGAGCAGAACCGTGCACAACATAGACACAGTCCTCCTTTGATAAATAGCCCTTAATAAGGCTGTTAAGCGTGTCAAAATCCTCCGCTTCTTCGTATAAAGAATCAAGAGTTTCAAAAGCTATATTTTCTTCGTTTAAGAGCTTTACAATGGGCATCTTTTCAGTTTTTAAGATAACCTTTTTTGCCTCTTTAATTTTTTTATAAGCAATAAGTGAAAGGTTTTCAGCCTTTCCTGAGCCTGCACCTATAACTGTGATCATATTACTCCTTAGTCGGGCGGATCTTTACCCCCAATTTTCTTAAAAGCTTACTTAATTTTCTTCCACCGGGCATAAAATCCATATCGGTTTCATCAAATACGGAGAAGATAGCAAGACCGATAAAATAAACTATTGCGGCAACACCGATAATTGCAATGGTAACGAGTCTTGATGATCCTGTATCAAGAACAGCCTTTAAGCCATAGATGGTTGCTGCCATTAAAGCACCTGCACCAAATGGTCTTAAGATTTCAATAACGGATATTTTAGTTTTTGCGTATTTTTTTACTGCAAGAATATCAAGAACGGCAGTTATTAAATAACAGGTAACCGTTCCGATGGGTACTGCGTAAATGTTAAGTGCAGGAATAGGTATAAGGAAGATGTTCATCAAGATCTTAACTGCCATACCGATAGCAAGGGTTATAACGGGCAAGGTAACCTTTCCAACGCCTTGAAGTATGGAAGCGGAGGTCTGTATAATTGATAATAACAAAACGCCAATGGCAAGTATCATCATAAAGCTTCCTGCGGTGGCAAGCTGTGCAGATGTATCATAGGAGTATAATAACGATAAAATTTCTTCAGCCAATGCAAATAATCCGATGGAGCAGGGAAGACCTATAACAACGGAAAGCTTAATGCCGGTGGTGGAAATTCTGTTAACCTCTCGGTTGTTGTCCTTAAGCATCAGAGCCTCACTTATTGCAGGCACAAGAGCCATAGCAAGGGCAACAGTGATAACTGAAGGCATATTGATAAGTGTACCGCAGTCATTTTTTAAGAAAGCCCATAATTCGTCTATCTGATCAAGGCTAAACATATTCATACCCTCAAGGGTTGAACGAGCCATAACCGAGTCAATAGCATCAACAAGGGGCTTAATTGCTCCGCCGATCGTTATAGGAATAGCTATTGCAAGCAAACGCTTTGTAGCCTTGTGCTCATTGTTTGTCTTTTCAAAAGCGTTAAGAATATTTTTCTTATTCTTTTGATACATAAAGAAAATAGTAACAAAGGCGGCAAGCTCTGAAATCGTTATACCGAATAAAGCACCTGCGGCAGCCATTGCAGGGCCATTATCACTCCAAGCAAAAGCAAAATAAAAGCCTGCAATTAACTTTATTAACTGTTCAATAAGCTGAGTAACGGCAGTAGGCACCATATTTTGCATTCCCTGATAATATCCGCGGTAAGCAGATAAAAGGGATACAAATAATAGAGAAAATGCTATTGCCATAATTGGCTCAGCTGAATCGATCTCAAGCACTTTAGCAATTAAAGGCGAGCCTGCAAACATCAATAGGGTTGTAATTCCGCCAATAAGGAGCAGAAGCTTAAGCGAGGTAAGGAACACCTTGTGCGCGTTAGCATAATTACCCTTACTGCGCTCTTCGGCAACTAATTTTGAAATGGCGGTAGGAATACCTGAAGTTGAAAAAACAAGCAAAAAGGTGTAGATGGGATATACGGTTGTATAAATACCCATAGCCCTTGCGCCAATCATATTTCTCAGCGGAATTTTATAAACTGCGCCGATTACTTTACATATGAGTCCTGCAACGGCAAGTATAGCCGCGCCACCCAAAAAAGATTTCTTTTTATCTGACATTTCAGCACCTCAATAATATATTGAATATATTATATACTTTTTTTATGAATATGTAAACCTTAAAAATGTCAAGTATTTGTGAAAATCATTTGCCATCGATGAAATTTAAGTATATAATAATATAAATATATCAAAATGGAGTTTTTATGGAAACGATAGCGGCAATAGCAACACCTATAGGCAAAGGCGGAGTAGCCATTATAAGAATAAGCGGTGATAATGCCCATAAGTGCCTTGATAAAGTGTTTTTTAAAGAGAATATGGAAATGCGCAAGATGTATTATGGCGGAGTGTATGATAATGAAACACTTATCGATAAGTGCCTTTGCGTGAAGTTTGATAAAAACGCATCGTACACAGGCGAAGAAACTGCTGAGATCCAGTGCCACGGCGGTTATGCATCTGCACGTGATATTCTTGAAACGGTTTTGAAAAACGGCGCAAGAATGGCTGAAAGCGGTGAGTTTACAAAACGTGCCTTTATGAATGGGAAAATAGATCTTTCCCAGGCAGAAGCGGTTGGGGATATTATAGATGCCGATACGAAAAGTGCATCCCGTGCGGCGGCAAGGCTTTTAAGCGGTGCACTCGGCGAAAAAATAAGCTCCTTTCAGGATTCTATAAAAGAGCTCTTAACGGCTATTGAAGCGGGTATTGACTATCCTGATGAAATTGATGAACAACACACTACAGATACTATTAAATACGAAGTAAATAAGATGCTTCCTGAAATTGAAGCTCTTATTTCAGGCTATCGCAGGGGTAGGATCACTAAGGAAGGCTTAAAGGTGTGCCTTGCAGGCAGACCCAATGCGGGCAAATCCTCTCTCTTAAATGCCTTGTGTGGTTATGAGCGAGCCATAGTAACTCCCATTGCGGGAACGACTCGTGATACTTTGCACGAAATTCTTGAGTTTGAGGGTGTAAAGGTTCATATCTACGATACGGCGGGTATTCGCCAAAGTGATGACATTATTGAAAGAGCGGGCGTTGAAAAAAGTCAGATGACTCTTGAAGAAAGCGATATAGTTTTGCTTGTTGTTGATTCTGCTTTTAAAGAAGATTTTTCGTGGCTCAATATTGAAAAAATAAAGGATAAAAAAGGTCTTATAGTATTCAATAAATGTGACGTTGCCAAAAAAGAAAATATAGAGCTTCCTTTAAAATGGGAATCGGTTGAAATTTCGGCTTTAACGGGTGAAGGCTTAGAAAAAGTAATTGACTTTATCAAAAAAGAAGCTAAAGAAAATGATGCTTCCACAAGCTTGACTCTTACTTCTGCTCGCCACTACGATGCTCTTTTAAGTGCAAAGGGATCTCTTGAAAATTGCCTGGAAGATATGCCTCCTGATATTTTAAGCATTGATTTAACTTCAGCCTGGCAGCAGCTTGGCATTATAACGGGGCAGACGGTAACTGAAGATATAGTAAATAATATTTTTGAAAAGTTTTGTGTAGGAAAATAAAAAAATGAGTTATTTTGATGGTGAATTTGATGTTGCGGTAGTTGGTGCAGGTCATGCAGGCTGTGAAGCGGCACTTGCTTCTGCGAGAATGGGATTAAAAACGCTTTTGTTAACTTTAACAAAGGATGCCATAGCATTTATGCCTTGTAATCCTGCAATCGGTGGAACAAGCAAGGGGCATCTTGTAAGAGAAATTGATGCTTTAGGCGGTCAAATGGGTATTAGCGCAGATAAATGTGCAATACAGATAAAAATGCTTAATACCAGCAAAGGTCCTGCTGTTTATTCATTGCGCTCTCAGGCTGATAAAATGGAATATCAGCTTTATATGCGCTCTGTTATTGAAAATCAAGAGAATTTAACTGTCCTTCAGGATGAGGCATCCGATATTTTAACTGAAAACGGCACCGTTACGGGAATCGTAACTGCGATTGGCGCTCAATATAAAGTAAAAGCACTTATTATCGCAACAGGTGTTTATATGAAGAGCCGTATTATTACGGGCGAATGGGAGCGCGATTGCGGACCTTCGGGCTTTGTAAATTCACGTTTTTTGACGGATGCTTTAAGAAAGCTTAATATTCCCATTCAACGCTTTAAAACAGGAACTCCTGCGCGAATTGCGGGAGATACCATAGATTATTCCAAAATGGAAATTCAGAACGGTGATGATGTACCTTACAGCTTTTCATATATGACTGAAGGCGAGGTTCAGTCACCGGTACCTTGTTATTTAACCTATACCAACGAAGCAACCCACAAGATTATTCTTGATAATATCCATCGCTCACCGATGTATAGCGGAAATATAAAGGGCACGGGCACACGCTATTGCCCAAGCATTGAAGATAAGATCGTAAGATTTTCCGATAAGGAAAGGCATCAGCTTTTTATTGAACCTGAAGGACTATATACCAATGAAATGTATCTTCAGGGCTTGTCATCATCCCTTCCTGCGGAAGTTCAGCGTGATATGATCCACACTATCAAAGGTCTTGAAAATGCGCAGATGGTGCGTCCGGGATATGCCATTGAGTACGATTGCATCGATCCTCTCAGTTTATACCCAACGCTCCAGGTTAAAACGGTTAAGGGACTTTATTGCGCAGGTCAAATAAACGGCTCATCAGGATATGAGGAAGCGGCGGCGCAAGGGCTTTTGGCAGGCATAAATGCTTCTTTGTATATAAAAGGAGAGGAACCTTTGATTCTTTCGCGCTCGGAAAGCTATATAGGTGTTTTGGTTGATGATCTTACCGTAAAGGGCACAAACGAGCCTTACCGAATGATGACTTCCCGTGCTGAATTCCGTTTAAGCTTAAGGCAGGATAATGCCGATATTCGTTTAACACCTATTGGCAGAAAGGTCGGCTTGGTTACTGATGAAAGATACGATTCCTTTTTGAAGAAAATCGAAGGACAAAATAATGCTTATGAAGTTCTTAAGCGTACAAAACCAACGTATCTTGAAACAAAGGAAATTTATAAGAAAAAAGGTCTTGAAGAGCCAATAGGTCCGGTAAGTTGCCTTGATATGTTGAGAAGAAAAGAATTTTCTTATTTTGAGTTAAAGGAGTATTTTGATCTTCCCGATTTAACCAGAGCTCAGGCAATGACCGTTGAAACTGACATCAAATATGATGGTTACCTTAAAAAGCAGGAAACACAGATAAAGGAAATGCAGAAGCTTGAGAAAAAGCTTTTGCCCGAAAACTTTGATTATTCGAAAATATCAGGCTTGCGGCTTGAAGCAAGGCAGAAATTAACCAAGCTTCAGCCTGCATCCATAGGGCAGGCGAGCCGTATAAGCGGAGTTTCACCTGCTGATATTGCAGTGCTTCTTGTTGCGCTTGAAAAAGGTGAATTAAATGGATAAAGAGTATATAAAAAGCGCTTTTTCTAAAAACAACATCGAGATAACCGATGCTCAGGCAGAACAGTTTAAAATCTACTGTGATTTTTTGCTTGAATATAATGAAAAAGTGAATTTAACTGCAGTAACCGATGAAAATGAAGTAATTGAAAAACACTTTATTGATAGTGCCAAAGGTGCGTGCCTTATTAAAGAAAAGGCCCTTTGTGCCGATATCGGCACAGGTGCAGGTTTTCCCGGAATGCCTCTTGCAATTTTGCGTCCTGATATAAACGTATGCCTTGTTGATGCATTAAATAAAAGACTTGTTTTTTTAAACGAGCTTAAAGAAAAATTGGGTATAACAAATGTATACACAGTCCACGGAAGAAGCGAAGATTTAGGCAAAACCGATATGCGTCAGAAATTCGATTACGTGTTTTCCCGTGCCGTTGCAAGAATGAGCGTGCTTTCAGAGTATGATCTTCCTTTTGTAAAAAAAGGCGGATGTATGCTTGCGTGGAAGGGGCCGCAGGTCTTTGATGAAATAAAAGAAAGCGAAAATGCCTTAAAAATTCTTGGCGGAGAATTGAAAAAGATACACACAACTGATATGAATGATCAGGAGCACTATATTGCGATCATTAAAAAAACTAAAGACACTCCAAACAAATATCCGCGTCAGGCCGGCATTATAAAAAAGAAGCCCCTTTGATTAAAGGGTTGACTTAATAGGGATATTTTGGTAGAATATTATAAGAGAATTTATTTGAAAGGGTTTTTATAATGATTTTTACGTTAGGCACAACTGATGTGCGTACAAAAACATATAGTAATTTTGATTCTTTGGAAAGAGATCTTCTTTTATGTGAAGCAGGCAGTATTTTTGCAGGTCAGAAAAAGGGCTCGGAAAATGCTTGGAATATGATTGCGGTTACCGATCACGAAACAGGTGATTACTTTGGTATTGGTGTTCTGTGTGCAACCAACAAAGAGCCTCATATTTTGGCAACTGAAAACAATATGCTTTTTATCGGTGCCGATAATTTTGTTATAGCCTTTGATATAATGCACAAGGTTGTTCGCACAATAATTCCTATGCCCGCTGAGTTTGTTGATTTCTTTTATTTGGCTGAACGCGGAATGATTTTTATGATTCATAAAAAAGGCGTATTTGTTAAGGATGAAGAGGCTCAAGATATTTGGCGTGTTTCACGTGGTGATATGACGGGTTATTCCTTAGAAAAGAATCTTTTTGTTATGGAACTTGCCGATGGCAGAAGCGAAGCCTTTAAGATTTCCAACGGAAAAGAAGTTAACTTCAGATAATTTTCAGCGACTCATTGAAGTCGCTTTTTTTATGTAAAAAAATCCCCCTTTTTTCAAAGAAAGGGGGATAAATTTTTTATTTTTTACCTTTAAAAATCTTTACGCCTTCATCATCAACCTCATCGTTGAATTCAGTTGAAAATTCTTGGTTTTCTTCAATGGTATGTGTCCCGAAAATTGCTGATGTAACACTATTTATTTCTTTGCTTTCAGGCTCCTCGTTTTCTTCGGGAGTTTCTTCAAGCTTAACGGTTTCGGTCGGAATAACACGGGGGATAACTGTTGTTGCGCCTGCTAAAGCAGGATCAACTGTTTGGGGATCTTCATCTTCCACTGAGGAATCATCGTATTCTTCGTCATCGTACTCATCATCGTATTCATCGTCATATTCATCATCATATTCAAAATCATCAAAAGCATCGATGGTTCTGCGTCTTACCGGTGCACTAACGGGCTTTGAATCCTTTTTGTTTTTAACGATTATAAATATAATAAATAATACGATGAGAACGATAAATAAGATTATCAGGAAAATAATAAGAAACCATTCGACGGCACTCAATCCACCTGAGTCATTTGAACCGTCATCGTCTGATGAATTGTCTATTGTAGGTGTAGGAGCAACGGTTGCAGAAGGTGTCTCCGTTGCGGGATCATTTGCGGTTCCCGTGTAGATTACCTCAAAAATCTCATCTTTGGTAACCGTTTTGCCGTCAAGGGTATATCCTAAAGTAAAATCGACAATAGCGGCTTCTATGGGAATAAGAACCTCAATATCGTGTCTTACCTGAGCAACGCTTGAACCCTTTGCGGCAGGTACGTTGGGAAGCTCTATTTTATCAATAAGACCGCTTTTTTCGGTAAGATAAACGTCACGAAGCTCTACCTTTGCACCGTTTTCAATAAGGATAGTAAAGGTGATCTTTCCGCTGTCATCAAGTGTGGGGGGATTTGCCTTTTCAACAGAAAAGATAATATCATTGGGAAGCTTTAATGGCTCTTCTGTTTTTGCTGACTGTTGCTTTTCACCGTCAGCCCCTTGATATGTATAGGTTATTTTAAATTTATAATATCCACTTTTTTCAACAAGTGTGAAGTATTCGCCTAAATAAACCTCACCGGGTTCAATTGTAACGTTTTCTTCAACTATTCCGGCACTTTCGTCATCGCCGTCATAAATAGTAACGTTGGTAAGAGCTACCTGAGATGTGTTTGTGATGGAGAAATTAAACTTATGCATTGCACCAACGTATTCAACATCAAACTTATCACAGGAAAGCGTTAAAGTGGGAACAACGTCAATGGCAATGAGATTTAATTCAGCACCGCTTGCGGAATATTCATTATTGTTGAAGTAGTATGTAACCGAGGGGGAAAGCTTAATTTCACCGTCAATCGCAATGCTTGCGGAAAATTCCTTTGATTCACCGGGAGCGAGATTCTCAATCACGGGGAAAACAACGGTGTTATCGTGATATGCCGCAGTGGGGTCCTGCACCAAAACTCTTTCAACCTTTACGTTACCCTCGTTTTTTACAATGTACTTTACAGTGAAAGGAACACCGGGTAAAATAGCACCCTCTGTAGAAGCAGCAATAGAAACCTTAGGTGTCGCAACCTTTATGTTAAAATTCGCAGAGGTTTTTCTCTGGTTGCCTGCAAAATCTTTCCAAATGAGAGTAAAGCTTACAGTCTTATCCTGAGCGGAAACGTTAAAATGAACTGTTTCTGTGTAGGAAACTGCAGAAGAATGTCTGCTTACAGTCTTATTTTTGTTAAAGGAATAATCTGTATCGTTATTAACGATTCCAAGAATGATAAAATCTTCTGTACCGTTAGGTGCGATTGTGAATGTTAAGGAGGGATCGTGATTTACGTCCTGAATAATCTCCGTTGCACCGTCAGCAGTTGTAACCGTGAAAGAAAAAGGCGGTGTCTGTGAAGGTGGTAATGTAGGCTCGGGAGTAGCGATATCATCGGGCTCATCCGTAGGTGTAACCTCAGGAGTGGGGGATACAGTTACTTCAGGAGTAGCCTGCTCTGTAGAGGGGGGTGTTGGTTCTGTAAGCTCAGGCGTTGCAAAAGCAACAGTATTAAAAACCAACACGATGGTTATTAACAAGCATAAAAAAATCTTCTTCATCAAAAACCTCCGTAAATGATGGTGTTGTTTTTATATATTGTAATGTATTATCTACAAAATGTCAAGACAGAATATATGTAAATATAAGTATATTGCCGTTCTTTTTTTAGGCAAAAATCCATATATTTTATCGGTGATTATGTTGAATAAAATAATAAAATCAATTCTCTCGGTTTTACTCATTACAGCGGTGATTATTGTTCCACGTGGATTGTATAAATCACTTAACACCGATAAAATAACAGATGAAATATACAGACGCCGTGAAAAATACTTTTATGGCGTTATAAACGTTTGGCAAATAGATTCATTTGAGGGCGGAAAAGGTAGCCGAGCGAATTTTCTTAATGAAATTTCAAAAAGATTTGAAAAGAAAAATAACGGTGTTTATATAAGCGTTGAAACAATTACTGTGGAAAAAGCAGAAAAGCTTATTTCATCAGGACAAAAACGCCCCGATATCATTTCTTACGGTAGCGGTGTTAACTTAGATGAAAGTCTTTTTATGAAGCTTAACTTAAATAATATTCCCACCGCAATAAAAAAAGCATATACGGAAAAAGCAGTTCCCTGGTGTATGGGTGCATATTTTATGATAGGCGACAGTAATAAAGAAAAGTGGGGACAGGACGGATATTTAAAACAAACAAAAAAAGGTGAAACCAAAATATATTCCATCGGTGTTCCCAAACGGGAAGGACACACCGCGTTAAGAAACATAAATATAGGCGAAAACGGACTTTTTGAGGCTACCTCTCAGGAAATTTTTGAAGCCTATAATTATTCTCAAAAAGTGATAAGAATGATTGGTACTCAGCGCGATTTGTACAGATTACAAGGACTTGAAGAAAAAGAGAAGGCACGTGAGGGCGATATAACTTTTTTGGGTTATACTGATCTTTTTCAGTATGTTTCGATTTTAAATTGTGACAATTTGAAGAAAAAAGAAATGATGGATAAATATATAAATTTTCTTCTGGAAACAGAACAGCAAAATGAATTAGGGGAAATAGGATTGTTTCCCGTAATGACAGAGGCGGAACCTCAATATACTAATTCTTATGTTGCGGATGGTTGGAAAAAAATACAAAAAGACGGAATAATTGAATTTTATTAAAAAAGAAAGAGAAAAAGTGCAAAAAATAATTGAAATTTTTCGCACTTTGAGGTATAATATTTCGGAGTATATAGTAGGAGGGGCAGTATGTCCATTTGTGAATTTACTGAATTTGTCGCAGAACGCGGTTTTGATTATATTTTTGATGCACCGATGAGTGAATATACCACCTTTAAAATAGGAGGTAAAGCCGATATTCTTATTCAGCCAAGGTCGGTAGAGGAGCTTCTTGAAATTATTGAAAGTGCAAAAAAATGTGAAGTTCCCATAACCTTTATCGGTAACGGCTCCAATTTATTGGTTCTTGATGGCGGCATCAGAGGTGCAGTTATAAAATTCGGTCAAAATATGGCAAAAACGACGGTAGAAGAGGATGTTATAACTGCTCAGTGCGGTATAACAATGGCTCGCCTTGCAAGTATTGCGGCAGAAAATTCATTAACCGGTTTTGAGTTTGCTTCAGGTATTCCCGGCACGTTAGGCGGCGGAATAGTTATGAACGCAGGTGCATATAAAGGTGAATTAAAGGACGTTATTATTGAAGCCACTGCTCTTTGCGAGGATGGCACGATAAAGACCTTTAATAATGATGAGCTTGAATTTTCATATAGGCACAGCATTTTCTCAAACACAAAAATGCTTGTCTTATCTGCAAAGATCAAACTCGAAAAAGGTAATGTTGAAGATATCAGAGGATATATGAACGAGCTTAACCAAAAACGCAGAAATTCTCAGCCCCTTGAGTTCCCAAGTGCCGGCAGTGCATTTAAGCGCCCCGTTAACGGCTATGCCGCGGCAATGATTGATTCTGCAGGGCTTAAAGGTTATAAAGTAGGTGGTGCGCAGGTTTCCCAAAAACATGCAGGCTTCGTTATAAATAAAGGAAATGCTACTGCCCAAGATGTTGTTAATTTATTAAACGACGTAAAAGAAAAGGTATATGCAGTTCACAACACTGTGCTTGAGCCTGAAATTATAGTATTAGGAGAAAGTACAAAATAAACAGTTGGAAGAGGGAGGAATAAACAATGAAATTTGTTATCGTAACGGGTCTTTCAGGTGCGGGAAAAACAACTGCTCTTAAGATGCTCGAAAATATGGGTTTTTTCTGTGTTGATAACCTCCCAAGCATTCTTCTTACTAAATTTGCTGATCTTTGCTTTCAGGGGAATAATGAGTTTGCTAAAGTTGCAGTGGGCATTGATGCGCGCGGCAGAACTTTTTTTGATGCTCTTGAAACATCACTTGAGTATATGGATAAAAACAATTATCCCGTTGATATACTTTTTTTGAGTTGCGATAAGGATGAGCTTGTAAACCGCTATAATTTTACAAGGCAGGTCCATCCTCTTTCAGATGAACACGGCACACTTTTAGAATGCATTGAAAAAGAAATTGCTATCCTTGAATCTATAAAAAAGCATTCAACCTATATGATCGATACTACGAAAATGCATTCAAAAAATATCAAATCGGCGCTTGAACGTTTATATGGAAATGGCGATGAAGGTGCTGTGAAAACTTATATTTCTTCCTTTGGCTTTAAGCGTGGTGTACCTGTTGATGCCGATTTTATATTTGATGCAAGATTTCTTCCCAATCCTTATAATGTTCCCGAACTGAGGATGCATTGTGGCTTGGAGGATGTGGTTCTTGATTATCTTAAAAGCTTTGAAAATTTCAATAAAACAGTTGAAATGGTGTATGAGCAGCTTAAATATATTATTCCAAATTACTATGTATCAGGCAAGCAGGAGCTTTTTTATGCTATAGGGTGTACGGGTGGCTTTCACAGATCTGTAGCTATTGCGGAAGCGGTTACGAGAAAACTGAAGGCTGATGGCTTTGAGGTGATCTGCGAGCACCGTGATCTTGAAATTGAGGGTGAAAAATGGAAAAATCCTTCACAACATTGACTCGTCTTGAACTTGCAAAACGCAAATTCACAAAAGATGCGCATCTTCTTGCCGAACTTGCCGCATTCAGTTTTTCTTCAGGCAATATCAAGCTTGGCAGAGGAAAGCTTTCATTACAGTTGTCAAGCGAAAATGAAGAAGTTATTTTACGTATCGCAAGTATAATTAAAAGATTATATAAAAACTTACCTGAGATTCGTGCAGTTGAAAAGAATCAGCCAAAAAAACATACTGTTTTCAGGATGGATATTACACCTGATTCTCCTGAAGGTCAACTTTTGTTTGAGATAGGGCTTCTTGAGGGCACACCTGAGGAATACAGCTTCGGAACGATAAATAAAAGTGTTTTTGAAAATGAAGGCTGTTTTGAATCGGCACTTCGCGGTGCATTTTTAGGTTGCGGTGTGCTTTGCGATCCTAAAAAAAGCTATCGTCTTGAGTTCGTTCTTTCTCACGAGGAATTTAATGAATTTTTATATTCTCAGTTGCTTGAAAACGGAATGCAGGCAAAGTGCATTGAGAGAAGAGAACGCAGTGTAATATACATTGAGCAGATTGAATTCGTTTCAGATACGCTTATTCTTATGGGTGCAACCAATATGATGATGCAGCTTGAAAGCATCAGTGTAAATAAAGCAATGAAAAATCAGACGAATCGAACAAGTAACTGTATCATTGCAAATATAAATAAAGCCGTTACTGCGGCACAAAATCAGATTGAC
This sequence comes from Clostridia bacterium, assembly GCA_045591115.1. GTDB lineage: Bacteria > Bacillota > Clostridia > Christensenellales > QALW01 > UMGS1322. The sequence goes on along the minus strand of JAZNSH010000063.1, from coordinate 40,678 downwards.
GATATAAATGCTCTACTGCAGGCAAACGTAAAGCTTTCAGATCCACTGAAAGAAGCTTGCGATTTGAGGCTTAATAATCCTGAAGCAACACTTCAGGAATTGGCTGAAATAAGCGGTAATACCACAAAATCAGCACTTAATAAACGATTTATTAAAATTCGCAAGATGCGAGAAAATTTGTAGAAAGGTTAATTGGCAATGGGATTTGTTCATCTTCACACACATACTGAATATAGCTTGCTTGACGGTGCTTCAAAAATCGAAGATCTTGTTTTAAGGTGCAAAGAGCTTAATATGGACGCCGTTGCCGTAACCGATCACGGTGTAATGTACGGTGCAGTTGAATTTTATAAGGCCGCCCACAAACACGGTGTAAAGCCTATTATGGGATGTGAGGTTTACGTTGCACCGAGAAGTCGCTTCGATAAAGCGGGCAGAGCGGACAAGGAGTATGCCCACCTTATTCTTTTGGTTAAAAATGAAGAAGGCTATCAAAATTTAATAAAGCTTGTTTCACTTGCTTTTACTGAAGGCTATTATTATAAACCCCGTATCGATTACGATCTTCTTGAAAAATATTCAAAAGGGCTTGTGTGCCTTTCTGCGTGCCTGGCAGGTGATATTCCTCAATATCTTCTTAACGGCAACTATGATGAGGCAAAAAGCCTTGCCCAAAGACTTAAAAATATGTTCCCCGGTGATTTCTATATTGAAATTCAGGATCATAATATCCCTGAGCAAAGGCAGATATTACCTCTGCTCATAAAGCTTGCCCGTGAGCTTCAGTTGCCCCTTGTTGCAACTAATGACGTTCACTATATTAAAAAAGAAGATGCCGAAATGCACGACGTTCTTCTTTGCATCCAAACGGGCAAAACTCTTGAAGATCCTGAGAGAATGAGGTTTTCAACTGAAGAATTTTATTTAAAAACCGAAGAGGAAATGTATGACATTTTCTCTAACGTTCCCGAATCATTGGAAAATACGGTTAAAATCGCGGAAAAATGCAATTTTGATTTTGAGTTTGGTAATATCCATATTCCGTACTATGAAGTTCCCGATGGTCTTACGGCCGCTGAATATCTCTATAAATTGGGTATGGAGGGATTGAATAAAAAATATCCCCAACTGACCGATGAAATAAAAGAGCGTTTTGAATATGAATACAATATGATAAAGCGTATGGGTTACGTTGAATACTATCTTATTGTGTGGGACTATATCAATTACGCCAAAAGCGTTGATATTATCGTTGGTCCCGGTCGTGGCTCAGGTGCAGGAAGCTTGGTGGCTTATGCAATCGGAATAACCAACATTGATCCGTTGAAGTATAATCTTCTTTTTGAACGTTTCCTTAATCCTGAGCGTGTAAGTATGCCTGACTTTGACGTTGACTTCTGCTTTGAACGCAGAGGTGAGGTTATTGAATACGTTAAGCGTAAATACGGTGCAGATCACGTCGCGCAGATAGCAACCTTTGGTACGATGAAAGCCCGTGCAGTTATCCGTGATGTAGGCAGAGTGTTGAATATGCCTTATGCTGACGTTGATAAAATCGCAAAAATGATTCCCCGTGAGCTTGACGTTACCATTGACAGAGCACTTCAAGTAAATCCTGAGCTGCGAGATGCTTGCTTAGAACCTGAGGTAGAAAAGCTCATAAATCTTGCGAAGCAGTTAGAGGGACTTCCAAGAAACTCATCTACTCACGCCGCAGGTGTGGTTATATCGAAAAATCCCGTAGATACTTACGTTCCTTTGTGCGTCAATGGTGAAATGGTTGCAACACAGTACGTTGCAAAGTATCTTGAGCAATTAGGTCTTCTGAAGATGGACTTTTTAGGCTTAAGAACTCTTACCGTTATTCGTGATACCCTTGATTTTATTAAGGCGCGCACCGGCGAAAAGCCTGATCTTTCAACCATAAGTTTTGATGATCAAAGCGTATATAAGCTCATTGGTATGGGCGAGTGTGATGGCATATTCCAGCTTGAAAGCAACGGTATGCGCTCCTTTATGAAGGAACTTAAACCTTCCTGCTTTGAAGATATTGTGGCAGGTATTGCACTTTACCGTCCCGGTCCGATGGATAGTATTCCCAAGTATATTTTTGGTAAAGAGCATCCCGATCAGGTTGAATATCAGCACCCGATAATGAAAAATGTTCTTGAGGTTACCTACGGTTGTATGGTGTATCAGGAACAGGTTATGCAGATCGTCCGTGACGTTGCAGGCTATTCCTTAGGAAGAAGCGATATAATGCGCCGTGCAATGAGTAAAAAAGATCAAAAGGCTATGGAATTTGAGCGCCAGGTATTTATCCACGGCCTTGAGGAAGACGGTAAGATAACTGTTCCCGGTGCAGTCAGAAATGGTATTGATGAAGCAACTGCAAATGCAATATTTGATAAAATAGCAGTTTTTGCTCAGTATGCCTTCAATAAATCTCACGCCGCCGCATACGCAGTTGTTGCTTATCAAACGGCATATTTAAAGTGCTATTATCCTCTTGAATTTATGGCCGCAATGCTTAATTCACTTTTAGGTGATGAAGATAAAACGGCAAGATATATTGGCTATTGCCGCGAGCACGGCATAAAAATACTTCCTCCTGACGTAAATACAAGTCTTTCGGGATTTTCACCGGTGAATGGTGATTCTATTCGGTTTGGCTTAAGTGCCATTAAAAACGTTGGCATTTCAGGTGTTAATTCAATAGTTGAAGACCGCAAAAAGAACGGCGAAATTACTTCTTTGGATGATTTTGCAACACGCACCGTTCATATGTCGGACGTTAATAAACGAATGGTTGAAAGTATGATAAAAGCAGGTGCTTTTGATTTTACAAAGTTTACTCGCAGAGCACTTTTAGGCAGCTATGAAGCTATTCTTGATGGTGCTGCAAGCAGAGCCAAAAACAGCCTTGAAGGTCAGCTTTCACTGTTCGATGATTTTAACATTGCCCAGGAAGTTCAGGTTCAATCAATAAAGCCTCTTGAGGAATATCCGCGCCTTCAGTTCCTTGCACTTGAAAAGGAAATGCTTGGTGTATATTTAAGTGGACATCCTCTTGAAAGATATGCCAAAAAAGTAAAGGAATTAGGCTTTAACCTTTCAGAAATCCGTGTTGAAACCGATGAGAACGGTGAAAGCGTAATTTCTGAAGAAATGATGCGCCTTGATAATAAGGATGTTAAATTTATTGGTATAATAACCTCTATAAGGAAGAAAGCTACAAAAAGCGGCTCAATGATGGCTTTCGTTACTGTAGAAGACTTATATTCCTCCATAACTTGTCTTGTCTTTCCGCAAGCACTTCAAAAATGCGGTAAGTTCATCTACGAAGACAATATTGTAACGGTATTTGGTAAGCTGAGTATTCGTGATGAAGAACAACCAACTGTCTTAATAAATAACGTTATACCTGCAACAGAGGATGAGGAAACAGCGGATGTTGAGGTATGGGTGCGTATCAAGGATAGAAATGATTCTATGATAGGTCAGCTCCGTGTAATGGTGAATGATATAAAAGGTAAAGCAAAACTGATCCTTTATTATGAAAAGGAACGCCTTAAAGAGGAACTTGGTATAAGAATACGTTATGATGATGGAATCAAAACCGTATTAAATGATATGTTTGGCGAGGATAACGTTAAAATTGTAAAAAAATAAATTAAAATGTAGTCAAAATTCAAGAAAAATGATATAATAAATTATTCGTAATATATAAGGAGTACACGGAAAAATGGAAAAGAAAAGGATTGCAGTTCTCACAAGCGGTGGCGATGCCCCCGGAATGAACGCCTGCATACGTTCTATCGTTCGTAACGGTATCGCGGCAGGATTCGAAATGATCGGTGTTATTAAAGGCTATAACGGTCTTATCGCAAATGAAATGATTCCAATGGATAACCGTTCGGTAGGCAATATTATAAATCGTGGCGGAACGATTTTGCGTACCGCAAGATGTCTTGAGTTCAAAACTGAGGAAGGGCAGAAGATAGCTCTTGAAAACATTAAAAAGAACAATATCTGCGGTGTTGTTGTAATCGGTGGTGACGGTTCGTTTAAAGGTTGTAAAGCCCTTACACAGCTTGGCATTCCCGCTATCGGTATTCCCGGTACTATTGATAATGACCTTGCTTTCACCGACTACACTTTAGGCTTTGATACTGCAGTTAATACGGTGCTTGATGCTATCACAAAGATCCGTGATACTATGGCGAGCCACGATCGTGTAAGCATAATTGAGGTTATGGGTAACAGATGTGGTGATATTGCACTTTATGCAGGTCTTTGCGGCGGTGCTGAATACATTATAGTTCCTGAACTTTCCTGGACCATAGAAAGCCTTTGCAATAAGCTTGAACAAAGCAAGGAGGCAGGAAAGACTTCAAGTATCGTAGTAGTTGCTGAGGGTGCGGCAAAGGGTGCGGCACTGGCTGAAGAAATTAAGAAAAGAACGTCTATGGATACAAGAACAACTGTTTTGGGTTATATCCAGCGTGGCGGCTCGCCCAGCGCAAGTGATGTTTTGCTTGCAAGCCGCTTTGGTGCGTATGCCATCAATCTTATAAAGCAAGGCATTGGCGGCAGATGTGTAGGCACCAAGAATAAAAAGATTTTCGATATGGATATTATGGAAGCTTGCGCAATGCCCAAGGTTTTTGACAAAGAGCTTTTTGATATTGCAGAAATTCTTTCAAGGTGATAAAGATGATACTTATTATTGATGCAATGGGCGGCGATAACGCTCCTGAAGAAATCATAAAGGGCACCATCGAAAAGCTCAATGAACGCAAGGACTTTTCGGTTATATTTACTGGACCCGAGGATAAAATTAAGGCTGAGCTTTCTAAATATGCCTATGATGAAGCAAAAGTAGAAATCGTAAACGCCACTGAGGTTATCTCAATGGATGAGCATCCCGTTGAAGCAATCAGAAAGAAGAAAGATTCTTCAATGGTCGTAGGACAGCTCCTTTTAAAAGAAAAAAAAGGCGATGCTTTTATTACTTGCGGTTCAACCGGCGCTTGCCTTGCCTGCGCACAGCTTCGCTTAGGCAGAATAAAGGGCATCAATCGTCCTGCTCTTGCACCTGTGCTTCCCAATGGGCAAAAAGGTGCAATGCTTATTGATTGCGGTGCTAATATGGATTGTAAGCCTATAAATCTTGCCCAGTTTGCTGTAATGGGCAGTATTTATATGGAAAAGGTTCTTGGCGTAGAAAAGCCTCGAGTGGGTCTTGCTAATGTCGGCACTGAGGACACTAAGGGCAATGAGCTTACAAAATCGGCCTTTGAACTTATAAAAGAGCAGAATCTTGTTAATTTTATAGGCAATGCTGAGGGCAGAGATCTTGTTGATAAGGTTGATGTTATGGTAGCTGACGGCTTTGCAGGTAATCTTATGCTTAAGAGTATGGAGGGCTTTGCATCCTTTATGATCGCCACTATGAAGAAGAGCTTTATGGCATCATTGAGAACTAAAATCGGTGCATTATTATTAAAGCCTGCATTAAAGGATCTTAAAAAAGCAATGGATTATAATGCTTACGGCGGAGCACCTCTCTTAGGTGTTGACGGTGTAGTTATAAAAGGCCACGGTTCATCAAAAGCAAATACGATGCATGCTAATATTGAGCAGGCAATAAAAATGGTTCAGGCGGATATTGTTGGAGTTATTAAAGAGAACATTCCCAATATGACCGTTAATGAATAAATCGTCTTTATATTTATTTTTTTAGGAGGAAATACAAATGTTTGAAGATGTAAAAAATCAGATAGCAGAGCTTCTTGGCATAGAAGCAGACACCATTACGGAAGAAAGCGATCTTATTAAGGATCTTAAGGCAGATTCAATGGATATCGCAACGCTTTTACTTGAGGTTGAAGAAAACTACGGTATTGAAATCGATGAAGATGAGCTGGACAGCCTTAAAACTGTAGGAGACATTGTTAAGTACATAGAGAAAATACAGAAGTAATTTTGAATTTGCGCACAGGCTCAATATGAAGCCTGTGCTTTTGTGCGGTTTTATGAAAAAATTAGAAGAAAAAATTGGATATATTTTTAAAGATAAAGAGCTTTTGAAATTATCGCTCACACATTGCTCATATGGGGCGGAACATAACGTAAAGCATAATCAACGCCTTGAATTTTTAGGCGATGCAGTTCTTGAAAACGTAATAAGCAATTACATATATCAAAAATTTGAAGATTATGATGAAGGCAGGCTCACAAGGCTTAGGGCATCTATAGTTTCCGAGGAACCTTTATCAGGTGCCGCAGAGCGTATTGAGCTCTATGATCATATTCTTTTAGGCGCAGGGGAAAGAGCATCCGGCGGTGCCAATAAACCCAGCGTTTTATCAGATACGCTTGAGGCGGTTTTTGCCGCGGTGTATCTTGACGGAGGCTTTTTTGAAGCTGAAAGGGTAATTCTTTCCGTTCTTGATGAAACACTTAAGGACCCCAAAGAGAGGCCCTCGGATTATAAAACTGCCTTGCAGGAATATTTATTCCGTAATGGCAATGTGGATATTGATTATAAGCTTCTTTCGGTTGTGGGACCTTCTCACAATGCAACCTTTACCTCGCAGGTTTTTTGTAACGGCAAGCTTTTAGGTAAGGGAACGGGCACAAGTAAAAAGCGTGCCGAGCAAGCAGCGGCAAAAGAAGCATTAAATAAAATTAAAAAGTAACTTTGGAGGATTCATGTTTCTAAAGAGATTGGAAGTATTCGGCTTTAAATCCTTTGCCGAAAGACTTGATATCAGCTTTTCCAACGGAATAACGGCTATCGTAGGCCCTAACGGAAGCGGCAAAAGCAACGTAAGTGACGCAGTTCGTTGGGTTTTAGGTGAACAAAGCGCAAAACAGTTGCGCGGTGCAAATATGGCTGACGTTATATTTAAGGGTACGGAAAGCCGTAAACCACTGTCTTATTGCGAGGTTTCTCTTGTCTTTGATAACGAAGATAAAGGCCTTGATATTGAGTATTCCGAGGTGGTTATTACACGCCGTCTCTACCGTAGCGGTGAAAGTGAATATTACATAAATCGTGCAGGTTGCAGATTAAAGGATATCGTTACACTTTTTCAGGATACAGGTATCGGTAAAGAAGGCTATTCCATTGTCGGTCAGGGTAAAATTGAAAACATTCTGTCCGGAAAGCAGGAAGTCCGTCGTGCCGTATTTGAAGAAGCGGCAGGTATCGTAAAGTATAAAACGCGCAAGGAAGAATCCGAGCGTAAGCTTCAGCATACCTCCGATAACCTTATGCGCATAAATGATATTATCGATACTCTTGAAGAACGCATTGAGCCTTTAAGTCAGCAGGCGGAAACGGCAAAAGAATATCTTCAGCTTCGTGAGCAGTTGCGCAGTATCGAGGTTAATTTCTATCTTTTGCAAAATGAGCTTGCGGAAGAAAGACGTAAGCAATATAATGCTCAGCTTGAGGGGATCGATCAGGAAAGAGAAGAAAAAACTCAGCACGTTGAAAAGCTTACAAAAGAAAATGAGATTCTTGAAGGTCAGTTGAATGAAAAGGAAACTGAGCTCGGTGCTATTCGCCAAAAACTTCTTGAGCTTACTGCCGGCAACGAAAATCTTTCAGGTCAGATAAGCGTTCTTGATGAAAGAATTCAGAACATTTTATCAGGTATTGAGCGTGTAAATAATGAGCTTGACAGCAACGAAAAACGCATTAAATCAATGCAGGATGCCATTAACGGCGATACGGGTGTTGAGGAAGAAAAGCGCAAGACCATAGAGGAAAAGCAGAATGAGATAAAAGCTCTTGAGGAGGATGTTCTTAAAAGAGAAGAAAGCCTTTTAAAAGAAAGCCGTGAGCTTGAAGAATTAAAGGCGGAGATGCTTTCCAACATAAATAAGCTTTCTGACGTTAAATCAAATATCAGTCGTCTTGAAGCTATGCAGACAAGCATTTCTCAGCGTAAGGAAAAAATTGCACTTATGGCTGAGCAGATCCGTCTTCAGCGCACAAGTATTGACGAGGCATTAAAAGAACAGCTTTCGGATACTGAAGAATACGATAAAGAGAAGAATCTATTATTAAGTGAAAAAGAACAATTAAAAGCACAGTGGCAGCAGCTTTACTTTGAGAGAGATAATGCAACCGAAAATCTTTCTGCATTAAAGCAGGAGGTTAACGGAGCACAATCACGTTTAAGAGTACTTGAAGATCTTAAGCGTGATCACGAGGGCTTTAACTTTTCTGTAAAGCGTCTTTTGCAAAAAAGTGAACAGGATTTGGAAATAAAATCTCATATTTCGGGCGTTATTGCACAGCTTATTTCTGTTCCCGAAAAGTATGAAATAGCCATTGAAGCCGCTTTAGGCTCAGCAATGCAGAATATTGTAACACCTACCGAAGAAGATGCAAAGGTGTTGATAGAATTTTTAAGAAAAACCGATTCGGGCCGAGCAACGTTCCTTCCCATTTCTGCAATGCAAGGAAGAACAATGGATGAAAGGGAGAAAAAGGCTTCTGCGGTAAAAGGTAGCTTTGGTGCGGCAAGCGGACTTATCTCCTTTGACAGTAAGTATAAAAACGTTATCGAAAATCTTTTAGGCAGAACCGTTATCTGTGATGATCTTGACACGGGTATTGCCATTCAGCGTGCCTCAGGTCATTCTCTCAAGGTTGTAACTTTAAAGGGTGACGTAATGAATGCAGGCGGTTCTATGTCAGGCGGAAGTCAACGCCAGAAAACAACCAGCATTTTAGGAAGAGAACGCGAAATCGAAGAGCTTAATGCCCTTATAAAAGATAAAAACAAGGAAATCATCCGCATAAATGATGTGGTTGAGAATTTTGAAAAAGAATATAACAATTTTGAATTAAAGGTTAATGACACTGACACCAAGCTTCACGAGCTTGATATTAAGTTTGCTCACGATATCGAAAAGCTTAATAAATTAAAGGCTGATATGCAGGCAAGCGTTGATTCTGAAAACGAGCTAAAGTTAGAAGAAGAACAGCTTAACGATACTCTTACGGAGATCAGAAGCGAGCTTGAAAATATCAACACTATGCAGGGTAATTTTGAAAATTCAAATACTGAAAGTCAGGCAAGTATAAACGCACGTCAATCAGAATATAATAAAAAACAGCTTGAAAAGGAAAAGCTTAGCGAAAAGCTTACTGATGCGCGTATTGAATGTGCAGGTCTTGAAAAAGAGCTTGATGCAATAGTAAATAATGCTCATCGTATGGGTGAGCTTATCGAAAATCTTGAGGAAGCAAAGATCAAGCTTCTTGCAGAAGGAGTTAACCTTGAAAAGCAGCTTGATGAAGCCAAAAAGGAAAAGGAAGATGCTATTTCCAAAACGGGCAGTATGCAAACGGATCTTCTTGATGCCCAAAATCTTGAAAAGACCGAGGAAGCGAAACGTGAAAGTATTAATGCGCTTTTGAAGGAAAACGAAGAAAAGCGTCGCAGATTTGAGCAAGAGATATATGATGCGGGCGAAAGAAGACATAAGGTTGAGCTTGCCGTTACAAAGGTTGATAATGATTTATCGTATCTTGAAAACAGAATTTGGGAGGAATATGAGCTTACACAGGCAACGGCTGAAGAATTCCGCGATCCCGAATTTAAGCAGGCGGGTGCGCAAACAGAGATCAATAGGCTGAAAAAGGCTATAAATGCTTTGGGTCACGTTAACGTTAATGCTATTGAAGAATATGTTGAAACAAAGGAACGCTATGATGATCTTTCAAGTCAACGTGATGACCTTGAAAAGGCGGCTGACGATTTAAGACAGATCATTGAAGAGCTTACCAAGAAGATGGACAAGCAGTTCAAGGAACAGTTTGAGCTTATCAACAAGCACTTTACCAAAACATTCAGTGAGCTTTTCGGCGGCGGAAAAGCCGAACTTAAATTGCAGGATGGAGAAAATTCACTTGATGCAGATATTGAGATCGTTGCTCAGCCTCCGGGAAAGAGCTTACAGCTTTTAAGCCTTCTCTCAGGTGGAGAAAGAGCCTTAACAGCTATTGCGATCCTCTTTGCAATGCTTAAATTAAAGCCTACTCCTTTCTGTATTCTCGATGAAATCGAGGCCGCACTTGATGAAGCAAACGTAGGCAACTTTGCAACATATTTAAGAAAATTTTCGCAGAATACTCAGTTTATAGTTATTACACACCGTAAGCCCACTATGGAGGAGGCTGACAGTCTTTACGGTGTTGCAATGGAAGAAAAGGGTATTTCAAAAATAGTTTCAGTAAAACTTACTTAAGGAGTTTTTTATGGGTATATTCGGTAAAGAAGGCTGGCTTTCCAAGCTTAAAGGCGGTCTTCAGAAAACAAAGGATAATATTTCCTCAAAAATTGAAAATCTCGTTAAATACTATAAAGAGATCAATGATGAATTCTTTGAAGAGCTTGAGATTGTTCTTGTTTCAGCCGATATCGGTGTAAGTGCCACAGAAGCAATTCTTGAAGATCTCAGAAGCAAGGTTAAAGGCGAAAAGATCGGTGATTCTGAAGTTATTTATCAGTATTTAAGAGAAAGTATTGCAAATATTCTTACGGCAAATGAAGCACCTGAAGAGGAATTCCCTTTACTTATGCTTGTGACGGGCGTAAACGGTGTGGGCAAAACAACGGCTATCGGAAAAATTGCCAACTATTATGTTAAAGAGGGCAAAAAGGTTATGGTTGCCGCCGCTGATACATTCAGAGCCGCGGCTGTGCAACAGCTCGATGAATGGGCAAAAAGAAGCGGTGCGCTTATTATTAAGGGGGCAGAAGGGGCAGACCCGTCATCCGTTGTCTTTGATGCCATAGCCAGCGCAAAGGCAAAGAATATTGACGTGCTTATCTGTGATACTGCAGGCAGACTTCATAATAAGAAAAATCTTATGGATGAGCTTTCGAAAATCGGCAGAATAATTTCACAAAGATATCCTGAAGCAAAAAGACAGAATATGCTTGTTCTTGATGCAACAACGGGTCAAAATGCTCTTATGCAAGCAAAGGGCTTTTCTGAAGCAGTGGGAATTGACGGGATTATTTTAAACAAGCTTGACGGCACTGCTAAAGGTGGTGTAGCCGTTGCCATCGCCAAGGAAATGAATATTCCCATTATGTATATTGGCGTAGGTGAGGGCATTGATGATCTTCGTCCCTTTGATGCGGAAGAATTCGCCAAAAATATTATTTAATTTCGCTTGACAAATTTTTAAATAAGATATATCATATGTGCTGTAAATCAAAAAAGGTTTACAGCCTTTATTTATCTCGGAGGTGTTTTTGTGCTTGATGAAGGTATGGAAGTAGCAATTTTGTTAGATACTTATGAAAAGCTGCTTACAGAAACACAAGCCAAAATTCTTCGGATGCGCTTTGATGAAGATCTTTCTTTAGGTGAGATAGGTGAGATTTTAAATATCTCCCGCCAGGCGGTGCGTAATACAATATTGAAAGGCGAAGAAAAACTTCGTTTTTATGAAGAGAATTTTAAAATCATCAGCAAGGAAAAGGAAATTAACAGAATAGCGGATTTGCTCTCTGAAGATCCTTTGACAAAACAATATTCAGAAATGCTTAAAAAAGTAACGGAGGAAATGTAATGGCTTTTGAGGGTTTAAGTGAAAAACTTCAGAAAGTATTTAAAGGTCTTAAAAGTCGCGGAAAGCTTTCCGAGAGTGACGTAAAAGAGGCTATGCGTGAAGTGCGTATGGCACTTCTTGAAGCTGACGTTAACTTTGCCGTTGCAAGAGATTTTGTTAAAAGAGTAACGGAAAAATCTGTCGGCGAGGTAGTTTTAAACTCTCTTACTCCCGGCCAACAGGTTATAAAGATCGTTAATGATGAGCTTTGTGAGCTTATGGGCTCAACCCACGCAAAGCTTACCGTATCCTCGGCACCTCCAAGCATTTATATGCTTTGCGGTCTTCAGGGTGCAGGTAAAACAACTATGTGCGCCAAGCTTGGCGGTTATCTGAAAAAACAAGGTAAAAAGCCGTTGCTTGTTGCTTGTGATATTTACCGTCCTGCCGCTATCGATCAGTTAAAGGTTGTAGGAAATCAACTTCAAATAGCAGTTTTTGATAGAGGAACGCAGAATCCAATTAAAACGGCTCAAGAAGCAATTCAGTATGCAAAAAGCTATCTTTTTGATACTGTTATCTTGGATACCGCAGGTCGTCTTCATATTGATGAAGCGCTTATGGATGAGCTTGTTGATATTAAAACGGCAGTTAAACCTACCGAAATTCTTCTTACTGTTGATGCTATGACAGGTCAGGATGCGGTGAACGTTGCTCAAAGCTTTAATGAAAAACTTGGCATTGACGGTGTTATCTTAACAAAGCTTGATGGTGATGCCAGAGGCGGTGCCGCAATGAGTGTTAAAGCAGTAACCGGCAAGCCTATCAAGTTCTCAGGTATAGGTGAAAAGCTTTCGGATATTGAACCTTTCCATCCTGATAGAATGGCATCCCGTATCCTTGGTATGGGTGATGTTTTATCCCTTATTGAAAAGGCTCAGGAAAACTTTGATGAAGCTGAAGGCTTAAAGCTTCACGAAAAAATCAAACAGAATAAATTTGACCTTCAGGATTTCCTTGATCAGTTCAAGCAGATGCGGAAAATGGGTTCAATGAAAGATATTTTAAAATCATTGCCGCCTATTCCGGGGTTAGATACACAAAAGCTTTCACAGCAGGAGATTGATGAAAAGCGTATTGACCGCCTGGAAGCGATCATTCTTTCAATGACTAAAAAGGAAAGAAAAAATCCTGATCTTTTAAATGCATCCAGAAGGCGCAGAATCGCTATGGGCAGCGGAACAAGCGTTCAGGAAGTTAATCAGCTTATAGCGCAGTTTAATCAAACAAAGCAAATGATGAAGCGTTTCAGCCTTTTTGCTCGTGGCGGCAAAAAAGGCGGCTTCCCTAAATTCAGATAAGTTAAAAAACTTAAATATAAAATAATTTTTTTATTGGAGGAAAATAAAATGGTAAAGATCAGACTTACAAGACTTGGTGCAAAGAAGGCTCCCTTCTATCGTGTAGTTGTTTCAGAGAGCCGCAACGCTCGTGATGGCAAGGCTATCGCAAACATCGGCTACTACAACCCCATGACAGATCCTGCAGAAATCAAGATCGACGTTGAAGCTGCAAAGGAATGGATCGGCAAGGGTGCACAGCCCACAGAAACTGTTAAGAAGCTTCTTAAGATCGCAGGTCTTGAGTAATTAAGGTGATCCTGTGGAAAATTTAGTTGAGTACATAGTAAAACAGCTTGTTAACGAAAAGGAACAGGTTAATGTTACTCGTGTAGAACGTGAAGATGCAGTGGTTATCGAGGTTCGTGTTGCTCAGGAGGATATGGGCAAGATCATCGGTAAGCAGGGCAAAATTGCACGTGCTATCCGCACAGTTGTTAAAGCGGCATCTTCTAAGGAAGAAAAGCGAGTTATCGTTGACATTATCTAAAAATGGATTATATCAGAATAGGAATCGTCGCAAAACCCCAAGGGATTCGCGGCGAAATAAAAGTCAACAATCTTTCAGATACTCTTGAACGCTTTCTTGAGCTTGAGTATGTTTTTGTGGAAGATAAGGGCAACTATACACGGTATAACGTAAAAGGCACTCGTCTTGGCGATGAGTGCGCCTTTTTGTTCCTTGAAAAGATATATGATCGTGATGCTGCAGAAGCATTGCGCAATAAGTATATCTGCGTTGATCGTGAGCATGCCATAAAATTACCTGAAGGCAGATACTTTATTTTTGATCTTATCGGGTGTACAGTCATTACTGATGAAGGTGTCACGTTAGGTAAGGTTGATGAGGTTATGCAGCCCGGTGCAAATGATGTTTACGTTGTAAAAAACGGCAAGGATGAAATTCTCATTCCTGCAGTAAAAAGCTTTGTTCTTGATATTGATATTGAGAAAAAGCTCATAACAGTAAAGGGCGATATGCTTCAAGAGGTTGCCGTCTATGAAGATTAGTGTTTTGACTATTTTTCCTGAAATGCTCAAGCCTATGATCGAAAGCAGTATCCTTGGCAGAGCAATTAAAAAAGGAATTATAGAGATCGAAGTTATCAATATTCGTGATTTTGCTGAAAGCAAGCACAAAAATACCGATGATTATCCATTTGGCGGCGGAGTTGGTATGCTTATGATGGCACAGCCTATTTTTTCTGCCTTTGAAAGCATCAAGCGAGAGGATAGCGTAAGCATATATATGTCGCCCCAAGGCGAAACTCTAACACCGGATATTGCCAAAGAGCTTTCTGAGAGCAAGCACCTTATAATTCTGTGCGGACATTATGAGGGCGTTGATCAGCGTGTTATCGATAATTTGATTGACCGTGAAATTTCTATTGGTGATTACGTTTTAACCGGTGGGGAATTGGCGGCACTTGTTGTGATTGATGCGACAGCACGTTTTATTGACGGTGTTTTGGGAAGTGTTGACAGCGCTTATGAGGATAGCTTTTCTGATGGGCTTCTGGAATGTCCCCAATATACCCGCCCTGCAGATTATTGCGGAATGAAGGTTCCTGACGTGCTTTTAAGCGGAAATCACAAGCTGATAACTCAGTGGCAACGTGAAATGCAGTTAAAAGTGACACTTGAAAAGCGTCCTGACCTCTTAGAAAAGGCAGTTTTAACAAAAGAAGATAAAAAAATACTTGAAAAATTGAAAAAACAGTAAAAAATACTTGCTAAAAAATATATCTTGTGGTATATTATATAAGCTTGATAAATTCGGGTGGTCCGCTTGTCCGTTAGCTTCGAGGCAATGAACACCTATGATAATTAAGGAGAAAGAAATGGAACTTATTAGAGCTATTGAAGCAGAACAGCTTCGCACAGACATTCCTGATTTCAACGTTGGTGATACCGTTAAGGTAATGGTTAAGGTTGTTGAAGGTAACCGTGAGAGATTACAGGCTTTTGAAGGTACTGTTATTGCTCGTAAAAACGGCAGCACTCGTGAGACCTTTACTGTTCGCCGTGTGGCTTACGGTGTTGGTGTTGAACGTACATTCCCCGTTCATTCACCCAGACTTGGCAGCATTACTGTTGTTCGTCGCGGTCGTGTACGCAGAGCTAAACTTTACTATCTCCGTGATCGTGTTGGTAAAGCAGCTAAGGTTAAGGAAATCCAGTAATAAAAAGAGGCGTGTTTTTATAACACGTCTTTTTTTATTGTTCGTATTTTTTACCAAATTGTAAATTAAACCAAAAAAACGGAAGTTTTTTTACATTGGGTATTGACTATTAGCAAAGAAAAGAGTATAATTGTTATGTTATGATTATAAGGGAGGTTCCTATGAAAAAGTTCTTTTATATGAATAGCTTTTTTACAAAGATAATTTTAGCTATTCTCTCGTTTTTGGTTATAATTTGTATTTTCATTCCGTATATGCGAATTCCTGCCATCGATACCGTTCAGGATATTGATGTTAACAACAAGGTTCTTAAGCGCGTTATCGGTGATGAACAGCCTAACTTCAATATTACCGAATTTACTCATACAAGTATGACGGTTTTTGAACTTTATAAGGATAAGGAACTTACTGAAGTTGTAAATAAAGCAGAAATTCCCTTGTATGGTGATGAATCTGTTTATTATTTTGCTACATATGCATTCGGTTATGATATAAATGATAAAGATGCGGGACTTCAGACGATTCTTCTTGATGTTTATCAGCTTAATCTTTTGAGAGGTTCATCTTCTGAAACACCTATCAGCATCAAAACAGAAATTTATCACGATCCTTTCGTGGGCTTTGAACCCCAGGATGGTTTAAGCGGTATTATCGATGTAACTGTTCCAAGAACAAAGGTATTTGATCTTGCAGGTATAATTGATTCAAAAACTGCTTGGCGTATAATTGATGAAAATAATATTTACGGTTCATTCACTTCAGATAAAACCCTTGATGAGCCTAAGAATATGAATCTTCCTGAGGATCCCGATAATAAGAACAAATCAAACAAACAAAAGACACCCGACAGAATAAATCCTTGGGTTGCAATTACTTTGAGAGTTAATGAAGGCAATGCTGAAGTAAAGGCAAGCTATCATCCTCTTGTAGTATACGATCTTCAGGTTGAGCGTGACGGTTATAAGAGAACGTTACCTGTTGTAGCAGAGATCGGCGGTAGCTTAATGCCTACCGAGCAGACATCAAAAGGCATTGCTTTCTATGAAAAAGATGCATTTATGTTTGTATTTATGATTCTTGCCGCAATTTCATCCATTCTTGCATTCACTGCTCCCAGCTCAATGAGGTGGATAGAATCAATTTTAGCAATCATTATGGGTATTGGTCTTATAGTAATTCCTATTAGTGATATAATGTTCTATTCAAAACACGATTTTGAATATGATCCCGGTTGCTTTATTCTCATTGTATTAGGCGCTCTCATCGTTTTATGGGCGATATTTGACTATATCAGATGTACAAGTGAATACAAAGCAGAAAAAATTCGTATTTACGGTGCTGATTACTTTAGCCGTGAAAGAAAGATCAGAATGGCTGAAGAGCGTAAGATCAAGGATGCGGAATATGCAGAACGCAAAAGAGAAGAAAAAGCTGCATTAAAGCTTGCCGCTGCTGAGGAAGCCGCAAAACTCAAAGCATATAAGGCAGAGCAGAAAAAGAACAAAAAATAATTAAAAACCCCGAAATTTTTCGGGGTTTTTTCAGAGGAAAATATGCGCATAGTTATTGGTATGTCGGGCGGTGTGGATTCATCCGTTGCCGCCTATTTGTTAAAACAACAGGGGTATGACTGTGTAGGAATTTTTATGAAAAACTGGGAGGATGACAGTGATCAATGTACCGCCCAGGAGGATTATGATGATGTCCGCGCAGTGTGTGATAAAATAGGAATTCCATATTATTCAGTTAATTTTGCAAAAGAGTATTGGGATAAGGTATTTGCTATTTTTTTAGATGAATATTCAAAAGGCAGAACACCTAATCCTGATGTTTTATGTAATAAAGAAATCAAGTTTGATGCTTTTTTGAATTTTGCTCTTTCCATAAATGCTCAAGGTGTAGCAACGGGACACTATGCTCGCCTTGAAAAAAGAGACGGGCTTATGACTCTTTTAAGAGCGAAAGATATGAACAAAGATCAAACCTATTTCCTTTATGCGTTAAATCAAAAACAACTCTCGCCGGTAATGTTTCCCATAGGTCACCTTGAAAAGCCCGAACTGAGAGAAATTGCTCAAAAAGCAGGTCTTATAAACTGGAAAAAGAAGGATTCAACGGGTATTTGTTTTATTGGTGAAAGACGCTTCCGTGAGTTTTTAAGTTCATTTTTGCCGGCGGGGAAAGGCGATATTCTTTCTCTTGACGGTAAAAAGATCGGCACTCACGATGGCGCAATGTATTATACGTTAGGTCAGCGCCACGGCCTTGGCATTGGTGGAAGCAACAGCGGCAGCGGGGAACCGTGGTTTGTTGTTGATAAGGATGTTAAAAATAATATCGTCTATGCAGCACAGGGTGAGCATCCCTTATTATATTCAAGCTCATCCGAGGCAAGTCAGCTTACATTCATTCACGGTGAAGCACCCCAAAAAAGCTTTGATTGCACTGCTAAGTTCAGGTATCGTCAGCCTGATCAGCAAGTTCACGTGGAAATTGACGGTGATAAAATGCTTATAACGCATAAAGAATCCCAGCGTGCAGTGACACCGGGACAGTCTGTAGTTCTTTATGATAATGAGGTGTGCCTTGGTGGTGGAATTATAGATTCGGTAAATCGCAGTAATCTTTAATTTCCTTAATATCCCAATGGTCGGGAAGGAGATATCTGTAGCTCCTGAAACGGCTATCCATTAAAATAATAAAACCTTTATCGGTTTCTTTTCGAATAAGTCTGCCTGATGCTTGGCAGACTTTATTTATTCCCGGATAAACGTAAGCATACTCAAAGCCTTTTTGGTATTTTTTCTCAAAATATTCCTGAATATTAGTGCGCATTTCATTAAATTGTGGCAGACCAACTCCAACAATAATGATGCCGTTAAGATTATTTATATCAATTCCCTCACCAAAATGGCTTCCCATAACCGCGAAGGCAAGGGTATATCCGTTTTCTTTAAAATTATCAAGAAATTCTTCCCTTAACGATGCGTCAGCGTCATTTGGTTGAATAATTGGTTCAGTAGTCATAAATGCAGCCACTTCATTCATAAATTTGTACGATGGGAAATATGCAATAATATTTCCGCTGAAACGGTTTCTGCATTTTTCAATATTTTGTGCAATTTTCTCAAAATATTTTTCCCGTACCGAAAAACGCGTGTCTATAGAATAGTCAGCAAGAACGGTGAGGTTTTCTTTCTTAAAGGGGTAAGGAGAGGAATAACCAAAAACCTCACTTTCGGGCATAATACTGTTTTTGTAAAATTCGTAAGGAGAAAATGTTGCAGAATAGAATATGGCTGAAAAGCTTTTTTTAATGCTTTCTTCTAACATTTTTGAGGGATCAATACACTGAAGAAGCAATGCTGAATCATTGCAATAGAGCTTGAAAGTTTCCTCGTTGTAAAATTCAAAAAGAGTAACAAGACGTATTAAATCCTTTTGAAGGAAGATTGCTTCCGTAGGTACTGTTGCTTTTTGTAAGATCTCGTTTAAAGCCTCATTGTTATTCATTATTGCGTAAACGAGATTTTTTATATCCTCGATTTTTTCGGTTTCTTTATATTCTTTAATAAGTTTGTTGAGTTGTGTCAGAACCTTGGAAAATGATTTATAAAGCTTGCTTTCTTTTGAAAAAAGCTTTTTGATTTCTCTTAGATCCTTTTGATGCAGGGTAAAACTGTACATATCTCTGCCACGCTCAATTAAATTGTGAGCTTCATCGATAAGAAAAATATATTTATTATCAAAATCAAAAAATCTTCTTAAATATACCACCGGATCGAATAAATAATTGTAATCGCATATAATTACTTGTGATTCTAAAGCGAGATCCAACGATAATTCATAAGGGCATACCTGAAATTTTTCAGAAAAAGCTTTGATGTTTTTTGCAGAATAATCATCTGTTTCAAGCATTTCAGGTAAGGCTTTATGCACTTTTTCATAATAATTAAGCGAATAGGGACAACTTTCAGGTGAGCAATCCTGAGTTTCCATAGGACAGCATTTGCTTTTTGCGCTTATGGTACAGCTTTTTATTTTTAAACCTTTTTCTCGCATTAAAGATAACGCTTGCTCCGTTACGGTCATAGTTTGATTTTTTGCACTTAAGCAAAATATCGTTGCAGAATCATCCTTTAAATATTTAACGGCGGGAAAGAGAGCCATAGCCGTTTTTCCGGTACCTGTAGGCGCCTGAAGAAAGAGATTCTTGTTTTTTAATATTGCAGAATAGATTTGTGCAGCACCTTCGCGCTGACCGATTCTGAATTTTTCAAAAGGAAAAGTAAGTTCCTTTGCTGATTCGGAAAGCGCTCTTTGCATTTTAAGCCGTTTTGCTATAAGTTCAGCGTATTCATTAAGCATTTTATCAAAAAACGCTTTTAAGGCATCAAATTCAAAGGTATATTCAAAATCGACTATCTGTTCGCCTATTAGGCAGAAATAGCTTAATCTGCACTTTATTTCCGCTAAATTTTGCTCTTTTGCAAAGATATAGGCATAAATCATCATTTGTGCCTTGTGTGCAAGCTTTAATGGCTTTTCGATGGTATCAAAGGAATTGTAAGTGGATTTTATTTCGTGGATAAACCAATTCTTTTTGTCAAAAAAAATGCCGTCCGCTCGTCCCTGAACTTTGATTTGAAAATCATCAAAATTTTTGGTAATTTCCAAAGAAACTTCTCGCTCATATTTGATCTGTTCATTTTCTTTATAGAGATTTTGGAGCTTTTTGTGTGCACGAGTGCCTTCAAACATTCTGTCAACAGAGGGGAACACGCCTAACGAACCTTGGGGAAAACAAAATTCACTTAATTCGCCTGCTGAAATTTGAATAATCACTGTGCACACCTCCTTTTCAATTATTATATCATTTTTGATTTTTTATGTAAACAGTAATTGACTTTAGATATCCAAAATGTTAAAATAGAAATATATAAAATGAAGGATGATCATATGCGAAAAAAAGCTGAAATTATGGATCGTGATGGTGTTAATCGAGCACTTATACGAATCTCACACGAAATAACCGAAAAAAACAGCGGTGCTGAAAATCTTGTTATTGTTGGTATTAAGCGCAGGGGAGTTTCTCTTGCAAAAGCCATTCATAAAAAAATAACTGAGATAGAGGGCGTTGCTCCTGAATATTTTGAGCTTGACACGGCTGTGTACCGTGACGATATCGTTAAACCCGAAAAATATGAAAAACAGAAGATCAACGTTAACGGCAAAAAAATAATTCTTGTCGATGATGTTATGTTTACCGGCAGAACCGTTCGTGCGGCTATCGATTGTCTTATGGATATAGGGCGTCCTCAATGTATTCGCCTTGCGGTGCTTATTGACCGAGGTCACAGAGAATTACCATTTAGGGCTGATTATGTAGGCAAAAATGTTCCTACAAGCCTTGATGAGGTTATAAAGGTTCTCACCGATGAGTTTGACAATGAACAGTGCGTTATACTTTATGAGAAATAAGGAGAAAATAAATGAGATACGTTAGAAAATTATTCAGTGTTTTGATTGTTTTATCTGTTATATGCTCTTTAATGCCAATGATTGTCAACGCAGAAACAGAGATAACATATTATGGCAGGGAAGCACTTAAAGCATTTGATAACAGTGATGAATTGCTTTATATGTATGATCAGATCACAGACGGAATAGAGAATTCAAAGACCGAAATTTCTATATATAACGGAACCGATGCTGTTTCTGAAGCGGAACTTATAATGGTATATGATGCCTATATGAAAGACCACGCAGAGCATTTTTGGCGCGATAACGGATATTCATATTCATATAACAGCGAAACGATATTATCGTTAAAGCCGACATATCTTTTTTCGGGCGATGATTTAAATAGTGCAAAAGCACAGTTTGAGACTGTAGTCAACGAGATTCTTTCAGGTATAGAGCCATCAATGAGCGATTATGAAAAAGAACTCTATTTACATAATTCTCTTGCTGAACGTGTTGCTTATACAAGCTCTTCCAATGCTCATAACGCATACGGTGCTCTTGTTGAGGGGAAGGCGGTTTGCGAAGGCTATTCTGAGGCTTTTCAGGTGTTGCTTCACAGAGCAGGTATAAACGGTTATCTTGTGACAGGTGCAAGCATAAACCCGGCAACAAACAGTGCTGAAGGTCACCAATGGAACGCAGTTGAAATTAACGATAAGTTCTATTATGTTGATGTTACTTGGGATGATCAGGACAGTAAGTTGTATCACGCATATTTCAATATTCCCGAAAGTGTTCTTACTGTGGATCACGCTTTAGACATTTTAGAATATACTATGCCCGCTTGCACATCTGACGATATGTTTTATTTTAACGTTAATGGCGGAAAGATCAGTGAGCTCAATGTTGCGGACGTAACAGATGCTCTTGATAACACCTTAAACGGAACGCTTTACGTTGAAGGCGGAGTAGATGAATTCTGGGCGTGGCTGAATGAATACATATCTGCAGTTGCAGGGGGAAAAGGCGTTAAAGGCGGATTTTCTTACGGATATAGCAGTCTTGGAAAAGAAGTAAAATTCTATATCAAGCCAAGTGTTGAAATTATCGGTGCAAGTCTTGATATCGGAGTTGATCTTACTGTTAAATATTACGTTGAGCTTTCTTATGGCTATGAGAACTCCACAATGCGCTTTATCTCACAAAGCGGTAAGGTAACGGAAGCTGAGGGCGTATATGATGCAACGGGGTATTACGTTTATTCTTACACGGGAATTAACCCCCAGTGTATGAGTGATAATATTGATGCGGAGCTTATATGTGACGATCTTATAATTGCAAAAAAATATGATTATAGCGTAAAAGAATATTGCAATAATCTTGTTGAAAACGGTTCAGCAGATCTTAATTTGACTCCTCAGAAATATGATAAATTAAAAACATTGCTTGCAGATATGCTTATCTATGGGGCTGAATCGCAGAAATATAAGAACTATAATACAGATGAGCTTGCTGATTGCTATTCTTGGGTAAATGAATATAAAAGCGAATTTGTTTTGCCTGAGTTCGTTAAATCTGTAACGGGAAATGCAGGCGAAAACAAGGTAAAAGCATTAGGAGTACACGTTTCAAACAATAATAAGATTTATTTTAAGCTGATTCTTAATGATGCTGATTTAAAAATTACCGTAAACGGCACTCCTGTTGATAAAACAACACTTATTGAAAATTCTGACGGTACTTTTACTTATTATTCCGAAAAACTTTATGCCACACAGTTTAAAGATGTTTTTGAAATAATACTCTTTGATGAAAGCAACAATGTTACAAGCGCCGTAAGATATAATGTTAACGCATATATAAACGCAAAATATAACGATGCTACAGTTGGAAAGCTTGTAAAAGCCTTAAGTAACTACGGCGAATCTTCTCTTGATTATATGGATAAGTCTGATGACTTTAATTTAGATGAGGATATATTATAATATTAAAAGTCTGCTTCGGCAGACTTTTTTTAAAAGAAATTGTTGACAACTCAACAAAAATAATATATAATTGTTGATAGGTCAACAAAAAAGGAGGAGTATTATGTTAGATAGATTTATAAAATTCTCATATTTAATAGCATCAATCCACAAGAGCGTGCAAAAAATTCTCTCTGATGAAATGGGAAAATACGGTTTGAAGGGGGCTTATGCCCAGTATCTTATAACACTTTATAAAAGTGAAGAAAAAATGACACTTGTTGAGCTTACGGAAAAGAGCGATAATGACAAAGCGGCGGTTTCAAGAGCAGTTACGGATATGATTGAAAAGGGGCTTGTTGAAAAGGAGAATAATTCTTACCGCGCAGGGCTTTTGCTTACTGAAAAAGGCATAAATGCGGCTGAGTTTGTTTGCGAAAGAGCAAAAACTGCCGTTGAGGTGGTTGGGATAACCGATGGGGATCGTGAGATTTTCTATTCAATATTGGAAAAGCTTGAACAAAACCTAAAAGAAACAAGCAAAAAGGGGATCTGAAAATGAAAATAAATATTATTGTTGATTCAACGTGCAACTGTGCGCCGGAGATTGAAGAAAAGCTCATAATAGTTCCTTTGACAATAAGCTTTGATGGGGCAGAGTATGTTGATGGTGTAACCATCAAAAACAAGGAGTTTTATGAAAAACTTGTTGAGTGTGATAGCCTTCCCGTTACAAGCCAGGCGACGCCCGATGCCTTTGAGAAGGTTTTTAAAGAGGTTTCCGATAGGAACGAAAGTGCAATAGTAATAACTATTTCATCCTATCTTTCGGGTACCTATCAAAGCGCAATGATCGCAAAAGAAAATTATGAAAACATACACGTTGTTGATAGCAAGAACGTTACAATCGGCGCGGGTATTTTAGCGGAATGTGCTCTTAAGCTGGCAGAAAGCGGAACACCCTGCGAGGACATTGTAAAAGCGTTGGAATTGGAAAGAGATAACGTTACTGTTATAGCTATGCTCGATACACTTGAATATCTTAAAAAAGGCGGTAGAATTTCCAAAACTGCGGCATTTGCCGGTGGGCTTTTATCAATAAAGCCGGTTATAAGAATTTTTGACGGTCAGATTGAAATTTTAGGCAAAGCGAGAGGCTCAAAACAAGCAAATAACCTGCTTATAAAAGAGATTGAAGCGATCGGCGGTATTGATTTTGATCAACCCATTTTGTTAGGCCATACGGGGCTTTCAGATGTCCTTCTAAAGAAATATATTGAGGATAGCTCCGAATTGTGGCAAGATAATTTGAATAGCTTGCGGTATACGCTTATTGGAAGTGTTGTGGGAACTCACGCAGGTCCGGGAGCAGTTGCTGCGGCATTTTTTAAGAAGAAATAATAAACATTCGTGTGCATTGGACCACGTTCGGATAAACGGACATTGAAATAAAAATCCCCTTGTTGTAGAATAGCTACAAAGGGGATTTTTTTGCCATAAATATCTTCGCTGTTGTTGAAATTATGATTTGTTTAGTTAAGGAAGCTTATCTTTGCTTGCTTTGTTTTTTAACTGTCCTTTATTTTCAAGCACTTGTTTATTTACATTGCATTTGTTTTTTGCTATAATATAACTATAAAAGCTGTGAGGTGTATATATGCGAACGTCAATTATAGATAAAAACGGAGTAAAATATGTTGCCATTGATGATGAGGCAATAGACACTCTTTCTTTTAAATCCTTCAGACCTACGAGCAACAACGTAGGTGACTTTTATAAAGCAGGTATTCGCATTTTCCACGTGTACTGCTCAGGACTTATGTCCGCCCTTAAGGTGCCGTATTCTCAGTTTGGAGAAACCTGGTTTGGCGATAAGAATTATGATTTTTCAAACCTTGATAAGCAGATAGAGTTTTTTAAGGAAAATGCCCCTGATGCCTACGTTTTCATCAATGTTCACCTTGATGTAAGGCAGTGGTGGCTTGATGAAAATCCGGGAAATGCAAACTCATTTACCCATCTTTCGCAGATAGCGGGAAATGAAAAATGGAAGAAGGACACGGGGGATTATTTAAAGGCTTTAATTGAACACGTAGAGGAGAAATACGATGATTTTGTTTTAGGCTATTTCCTCCTTGGCGGTCACACTACTGAGTGGTTCAGTGATTATGATTATGAAGAATCTCATCCCATAAAATTAGAGGCATATCGTAGGTATACGGGGGATGCTTCTATAGAGATTCCTACTAAAGAAGCACTTGAAAAAAGTGACGATCAGATATTTCTTGACCCCAAAAAAGATAAAGCAGTAATTGAATATCGTAAATTTCACAATAATCTTATTGCTGATCTTGTCATTTATTATGCTCATTGTGCTCAGGAAATTTTAAACCATAAAAAGGTTGTGGGGTTGTTCTTTGGCTATATTATGGAGCTCCTTGATGCACGCATCTGGAACGCAGGTCATCTTGAAGGTGATAAGGTCTATAGATGCGAAGATATTGATCTTATAGCAACACCATCTTCATATCAGTTCAGAGAATATGATGATGCAAGTGCATATATGCTTTTGTGTGATTCCATTGAGTTAAACGGAATGATGTATTTTGATTCCTTTGATCATATGACCTTTAAGGTGCCGGATCTTGCAACGGAGGAAAGAAGAATCTGTGGCGATAATCAAGTTATGGTTGCGATGGCAGAGCTTTCAAGAATGCGAAAGGATCTCCTTACAAATCGCGAAAAAACTATTGATGGTATGCGCAGAGAATTTATGCAGCGCATTTCCAAGCGCACAGGTATGTGGTGGTTTGATATGCTTGAAGGCTGGTTCTATGATGATGGACTTATGGCTGAAATAGGTGATATAGTAAAGAAATCAGCACTTTTAAAGGAAAAAGAGCGTCATTCAACTTCAGAGGTTGCAGTTTTTGTAAGCTGCGAATCAATGTATTACGTAAACAAATGCTCAAGCATAAATACCGAGCTTATTTGTAATCAGCGAGATGCTCTTGCAAGAATGGGCGCACCGTACGACCTCTATTCATTAAACGATATTGACAGAATAGACAAAAATAAGTATAAAGTATTTATTTTCCTTGATGCATATTATATGACCGATTCACAAAGAGATTATATCAATTCCGAGCTTAAAAAAGACAATAAAACGCTTCTTTTTGTAAGCGGATGTGATTGTATTTCGGATGATGGTTTTTCAAAAGAGAATATGGAAAAAATGTGTGGATTTAAGCTTAAGCAGCTCGAAAAGGATGAAAAATCTATCAACGCTTGCGATACCATTTTCGGTTATAAAGAAGCTAAAACGCCAACCTTCTTTATTGATGAAGACGTTACTCCTCTCGGCAGATATTCCGTAAGCCGAAAATGCGGGCTTGCCAAAAAAGAATTTGATGGTTATACTACTTATTTCTCAGGTATCGGCAATCTTTCCGCAAGTGTTTTCAGGCATATTCTTAAAAATGCAGGTGTGTTTATTTATGCAGAGAACGATACTCCTGTATTCGTAAACAGTGGTGTTCTCGGTGTTTATAATACAAGAAATGAGTTTACAGAAGTAAAAGTACCATTTGATGGATGTTTTGAAGAAATATTCAGCGGAATAAAGTATCAGAGTAAGGATGGCAAGGTGCTTCTTCCTACCGGCAAATGTCCTGCTCAGATGCTTTTAATTGAGGAAAAATAATGGATGAATTAAAGAAAAAAGCAAAAAAGCTCTCTCGGGATTTTATTGAAAACGAAAAAGAGTATATGCTTGGCTTTGTTGAAGCTGAGCAGCCTAATCCCATTACTCGCACGTTAGGTGAAGATTATATTTCTGATACCGAAAAGGGAATAAACACTCTTATTAAAGCAGATGAACGCCTGATAAAAATTTTTGAAAATGTAATAAAAAGTAAAGCTTTTGATGATTTTACTGATAGAGTATATTATTCTCTTACAAGCGGTGGGCGAATAATTCTCTCAGGCTGCGGATCGCCCGGAAGACTTGCGATGCGACTTGAAGCTTCCTGGCGTAAAAGAATGAAAGGGACAAAGTATGAAAACTCCGTTTATTCTATTATGACGGGCGGAGATTACGCCCTCATTCGCGCAGTGGAATCCTTTGAGGATTATATTCAGCTTGGCAGAATGCAGGCAAGAGAATTTCAGCTTAATGAAAAGGATACTCTTATCGGTGCAACTGCAACGGGCGAAACCACTTCAATTTTAGGAACTGCGGTGCAGGCTCTTGATGATAATGCATCCGTTTATATGATTATCTGCACTGAGCCTTCGACTATATTAGGCAAGCTTAAACGCGCAAATGATGTATATACCCATAAAAACTGTAAGAGCATATATATTCCTTGCGGAGGAATGGCTGTTACGGGGTCAACAAGAATGCAATCAACAAGCATTGAGCAGGCGGTTATTGCTTCTGCCCTTGAACTTAGTCTTAATAGAATTTTATCTGAAAAAGAAGATAAAAGTAAGATCATTGACGGCTTTGGATCAACAGTGTCTGCAGTGAAATCAAGCATAGAATCTTTAAAAGAAAACACCGATAAGGAGCTTGAGATATATCAAAAAGGTGGACATATAACTTATTTTGCCGATGAATATCTCCTTGATGTTCTTGCTGATACTACTGAGCGCGGGCCCACTTTTTCAACACCGCCGTTTAGGCATAATAAGAGAAAAGATCTGCCTCTTTCCTGGGCTTTTGTTAAAAATCCTTTCTATAATACTGTTGAAGCTTGGGAAAAATGCTTTGAAAGAACACCACGTTGCGTTGAAAAAACTGAGGTAGAATATTTAGATTTAGGCTTGAAAATTGAGGATGTAAAGAAGATTCCTGATATTTCTTTAAATGCGCTTTACGGTTTTGAGATCGGTAACGAGGAAGATGAAGAACGTGAGCAAGGTGAAAGCCTTGCAATGTGGATTTCAGATGGTAGCGTGCCTGAGAAATTTACGGAAGTAAGCAGAAAATACAAAAATTCAAGTGCGTTGATATTGAATAAAAAAGATATCGTAAGCACCCACACGGATATATTTGAGCATCTTGCAATGAAAATGCTCGTAAATATTCTTTCAACGGGCGTTATGGCCAAAATGGGTAAAATCTACGGTAACTATATGATTAATCTTAATATGACCAATAAAAAACTTGTTGATAGGGCAACCCGCATTGTTGCGGATTTATGTAACGTTGATTATGAAACAGCCAATTATCAGCTGTTTTTAAGTAAACTTATGATTGAAAAAGAAGGTACGAATCAATCGCAAGTAAAAATTACAATTGATAGGTTAAAAGGAGAAAGATTATGACAAACCAGGAAATTTACTATTGCTCAAAAGAAGATTTACAAAAAAATTCCAAAACACCTTTTCGTGTAATGGAAAGTGAAGATGCAATTTACAGAGAAATTGCAAGAATTATGGCAGATACCATAATCAAGAACAACGGTAAGCAGACTGTTATTATTTGCCCCGTAGGTCCTATTGCTCAGTATCCGTATTTTGTAGAAATTGTAAATAATGAAAATATCAGTCTTAAAAATTGTATTTTTATCAATATGGATGAGTATCTTGATGAAAATGATAATTACATTGCATATGATAATATGTTAAGTTTCAGAAAAACAATGGATGATTTACTTTATTCAAAGATAAAGCCAGAGCTTCTTATGGATAAAAAGAACCGCATATTCCCTGAACCTGGCAAAGAAAAGGAGATCGATGTATTTATTGATTCTTTAGAAAAGGTTGATCTTTGCTTAACCGGTGTGGGTATAAATGGTCATATTGCTTTTAACGAGCCTGCAGAGCCTGAAGATAATATTACTGACGAAGAATTTGAAAATATAGGCACACGTTGCCTTAATATTTCAAGGGAAACGATTACCCGCAACGGTAGCGGAAAGCTTCACGGCGCCCTTGATATTTTCCCAAGAAGATGTATCACTTTAGGTATGAAACAGCTTTTAAAGGCAGAGGTATTTAAGGTATATCTTTACCTTGATTGGCAGTGGGGCATTATGCGCAAGGCTGCTTTGGGTGACGTTTCAAGATTTGCGCCCGTAACTTATCTCCAAAAACACAAAAACGCTGAAATCGTTGTAAGTAAAGATGTATTTGATCTTGAATTAAAGTGAGGAATATTATGAAACAAGTATTTAAAAATGCCCGAATCAATGGCAAAATAACAGATATTGTTGTTGAAAACGGCAAGTTTTTAAAAATCGAAAAAGTTGATGAAAACGGTGTCGATTTAGGCGGTTTAGAAGTTATTCCCGGCTTAATTGATATTCATATTCACGGTAGTATGAATCACGATACTATGGATATGGATATGGCAGGCTTAAATGAAATTTCTAAATTTCTTGCAAAACAAGGTGTTACCGCTTTTTTGCCAACAACAATGACTGTTGATATTGAAGATATTAAAACAGTTGTTAACGGTGAGATTCCCAAAACTGACGGTGCTGAAATAATAGGTTATCATCTTGAAGGACCTTATATTGCAGATTCCCGTCGCGGTGCGCAGAATCCCGCCCACATAAGAAAGCCTGATATCAAGGAATTTGAGCAGTTTGAAAACGTTAAAATGATAACTGTTGCCCCGGAAGTTGAAGGCGGTATGGAATTTATTAAAAATTGTAAAAACGCAGTTGTTTCTTTAGGTCATAGTGATGCTGATTACGAAACAAGCCTTGAGGCTATAAAGAACGGTGCAAATTGCCTTACTCATACCTGTAATGCAATGACGCCTTTGCATCACCGTTTCCCCGGTCTTGTAGGCGCGGCTATAACGGGCAATGCCTATGCTCAGGTAATTTGCGACGGTGTGCATATTCATCCCTCTATGGTTATGATGATGTACCGTACCTTTGGTAAAGAAAGAATGGTGCTTATTTCCGATGCAGTTAAAGCGGCAGGTATGCCTGACGGCATTTATGATTTAGGCGGCCTCCCCATAAAGGTTGTAAATTCATTGGCAACGCTTCTTGATAGCGATACTGTTGCAGGAAGCACCTCAAACCTTTTATTAGGTGTTAAAAATGCCATTAAATTCGGTATACCTAAAGAAGATGCAATTTATATGGCAACCAAAACACCTGCAACGCTTATTAACGTGAATAAAGGCGAAATTTCTGTTGGTTACGATGCTGATTTTGCAGTAGTTGACGAAGAACTTAACGTTAAGATGACCGTTGTAGGCGGAAGAGTAGTAGAGTTTTAAGCGGAGAAAAATCTCCGCTTTTTTTATTTCGGAAAAATTCCGATTCTCAAATATTGACTTCATTGATAGTGTATGATAAAATATTGAAGTCAACTAAGGAGGCAGAAAAATGTTTGAAGATTTAAAAACTTATCCTGCGGTTTTTGCAGTTAGAGATGATTATCAGATCTTTGTTGCCGCAAAAAGTGAAATTATGGTTTCCGTTGAAGTAAACGGGCAGAAATATTATGACCATTCCAACGGTATAATGCGTTCAGGTAAACTCGTTCATTCTGTTACCGTTCCAATGGAAGAACTTAATAGCGCGGAAAAATATACTGTTTGCTATAGAAAAGTTGTTGAAAGAAGACCTTATTTTACAAAGACCGAAGACGAACAGAAGCTTGAATTTAATTTTAAACCCGTAAAAGGCGATAATATAAGGCTTTATCATATTTCCGATGCCCATAATAAGATCGAAACTCCCGTTAAGGCGGCACTTTATAAAGAATTTGATTTGCTTATTCTTAATGGCGATGTGCCTGAAGATTCAAGAAAAATCGAGCATTTTGATACAATCTATTATATCTGTGGTGAAGTAACAAAAGGCGAGATTCCTATTGTTTTCTCCCGTGGAAATCACGATCTTCGCGGCGTTTGCGCTGAAAATTTAGCTGAATACACACCTTGCGATAACGGTAGATCCTATTATACTTTCCGCTTAGGTTCACTTTGGGGCGTTGTTATGGATTGCGGTGAAGACAAAGCGGATAGTAATGCTGAATATGGTGATACCGTTTGCTGTGAAATCTTCAGGCGCGAGGAAACAAAATTTCTTGAAAAAGTCGTTAATGATAAAGAATATCTCGATGAGAAAATAAAATATAAACTTGTTATTTCACACGTGCCCTTTTTTCAGAAATTTGATAAACCATTTAATATTGAGGAAGATACGTATACTTATTGGACGAAACTTTTGCGCTAAAACATAAAACCCGATTTAATGCTTGCGGGGCATAAGCATATGAATGTAATCCGCCATAGGGGAAGCGAGTATGATTGTTACAATCAGCCTTGCCCTTGCATAATCGGTTCCAATCCTTGCTTTGAACTTCACAAAGAAGGAATTGACCGTTTTATAGGTTGTTATGTTGAACTCAATGATAGAAAAGCATACGTTGAATTTAACGATAATTTTGATAAAATTGACTCGGTACACAAATTTATGTTAGGAGAAGAAGATAATGGCGATATTTAATATTGATTTAAAAAAGACAAACGGCAAAATAAAACCTATGCACGCTGTAAACAACGGTCCCACTGGCGGACGTGCAGGTGGCAACATTGAACTCTTTAAGAGTCTTGAAATTCCTTATGCAAGGTATCACGATGCTTCGTTTTGGTCAGGTTACGGCGGTGAATTTTCTGTTGACGTTCACCGTATTTTCAGAAACTTTGATGCCGACGAAAACGACCCTGCAAACTACCTTTTTGAGCCCACAGACACATATATAGCCAATACTTATGCAGTTGGTACAAAGCCCTATTATCGCTTGGGTGCATCTATTGAGCACGGCTATAAATACGGTACATATCCGCCAAAAGATTTTCATAAATGGGCGCGGATTTGCGAGAATATTATCCGCCACTATACTGAAGGCTGGGGTAACGGTTTTAACTATGATATTGAGTATTGGGAAATCTGGAATGAGCCTGATTGTACACCTACTGATGGTTTTAATAATCCTTGCTGGCAAGGTAAAATGGCGTTGTTTATTGAGTTTTATGAGATTGCCGCAAAACACTTAAAGTCAAAATTCCCACATCTTAAAATTGGTGGACCTGCTTTTACGTCTTCGTGGCATTATGAGTTTATAAATCCGTTCTTAAAGGCAGTAAAGGAAAAAAATATTCCTATGGATTTCTATTCTTTCCATGGCTATATGTGGTCTCCTACAGTTGTAAAAGAACTTTATGATTGTGCTATGAAAACTTTTGAGGAATTTGGTCTTGAAAAAGTCGAATTCCATCTTAATGAGTGGAATTATATGCGTTCATGGAAAGATTCTTACTTGTATTCTGTTAAGCAGATGGGTAAAGCAAAAGGTGCATCATTTGTTTTAGGCAGTATGTGTGTAGGTCAGAGTTGCGGAATTGATATGATGATGTATTATGATGCCCGTCCTTGCGCATTTAACGGTATCTTTGCGCCGTATGTATATACTCCTCTTAAACCGTTTTATGTATTTGGATTTTTCCGTGATATATATAAACTTGAAAATTCTGTTGAAATCAATGCGGTTAACGAGAACGTTTTTGCTGTTGCATCAACAAACGGGGAAGAAAGCGCTATTGCATTAACTTACTTTACACCTGAAGATACAAGCGAAAATACAAGCGTAACACTTAATATCCAAAATATCAAAGAAGGCGCAAGGGTTGAATATTATCTTCTTGATGAAGAGCACGATGCAACACTTATAAAAACAGAAAAGGCAACGGCAAATTATTCCGTCACCCTTAATATGAAATTGTTTGATTGCTATTTAATAAAAATAAAGTAGGCTAAAAAAGCCTACTTTTTTTATAATTCCATAACGCATTTTTTTGCAATGGCAATTTCGCTTTCGGTTATTTCTTCATCGAAATCGTTAAAAGTGTTTGCAGTAATATCTGCGCCGGTTAAAACGTGTAACCACAAAATACCTAAAGCATATCTTCCTAAACCGTATGTTGCGTGGAAAGTATCCCGATGAATTTTTTCGATACCTGAATGAAGCATATTCATAAAAAGTGTGCCTGATGGAATGATTCCATCGGTGAGCTTTGATGCTTCAAGATAAGATTTATGTACCTTTTCATACATTTCTTCGGGAGTTGCAAAATTAAAAGAATTAAGTCGCTGTGAATCCTTTTCGTATGCCCACGTTTCCTGAAGATATAATTTAGCTTTTGGTGCCATTTTTCTAATATATGCACATAAGTCTGTTAAATAAGGCTCAAAGGTAATAAAGTCGGGAGAAAGATGGCTCACCTGCTGAATGGTAATATAATCCCATTCGCGCGATAAAAGAGCCTCTTTTAATGACATATAATATCCCGTAAATACGCCGTTAACTTCAAGCATATATGCTTTTGCATCAGCGTGCATATTTCTAAAATGTAATGATAAAGGACAGCCACCTATACAAAGATTTGTAACGTGAAAGTTGCTAAAACCTTGTTTCTTTGCAATTCCATAAAGATAGCGTGTTGCATCTTGTGAAAAACTGTTGCCAATTGCTAAAATGTTCATAATTTATTCTCCCAAACTTTTTTTGATAAAACTAATACAATCGTTTAAATAATAATCCTTACAGTCGTAAGAACAATGTGTTTCGTTCTCATAGATCTTAAATGAAAGTTTATTTTCGGGGAACTTAAATTGCTTCATTAAAGTTAAAAGCACCTGGTGCTGATTGACTCTGTTTGTCATATCGTGTTCAGCACAGATAAAGAAAAGATGCGGTTCGTTTTCGCTGAAATTTTCTCTTAAATAATAAATGGGTGCAGCCTCATCAACTAAAACGCAACGTGAATCAACTTTTTTATCATATTTTAAATAACTAAAATGGCTTGTAGGTTGACCGGCATTAAAAATATAACCTGCAATATGACTTGAATCAATATTTTTAAGATATTCTTTATTGAAATAAAGCATCATGGCAAGGTATGCGCCTGCGGAACTTCCGCCAATGATTATTTTGCTGTTGTTGAATTTTTCTGAAATAAATTTTACTGCATTTGCACAGTCAATAATATATTCAGGAAATTTTGCATCAGGGTACATTCTATACTCAACCGAAACAAAAATAATGCCGTTATTACAGTAAAATTCAGGAACTTTATTTCCTATTTTTCTGCTTCCTTCAACGATTCCGCCACCGTGAAAGAATATGTATACAGGTGCGTTTTCAACATTTTCGGGAGTGAATATATCCAAAAGATTTTCTTCGTTTTCTGCGTACTTTATATCTAACAAACTATTCATTTTCTTTTTCCTTATCAAGCTTTCTGTTGCGGAAATAAAGACCTATATCCGTTGAAACCATTACAAGGTTAAGTATATAGAAATACGATGGATACTTAAAAATACCGGTTTTATTAAATTCAATAACTTTCCATATGATTCCTGCAACGTAGCCGATCCATATCATAAATAAAAAGAATAAACTTTTGCCCTTTGCAGTACGGCTCTTATAAGAATTCATAATCGACATAGGCCAGGAAATGCCAAAACAAATTACCATTACTGCTTCTAAAATTTCTGTTATCATTTTTTTCACCTCTTGATTATTGTATATAAAAACAATTTATTTGTAAAGTATTAAATAAGATATACTTGCTTTAACTTTGAAGTTATGGTAAAATCAATTAAGAGGTGAGTTTATGGAGATTTTACAGCTTAAATATTTTTGTTATGCGGCAAAAATGCAGAACTTTTCAAAAACGGCTCAGCATTTTAACGTGCCCGTTTCAAACATCTCACAAACTATTAAAAGGCTTGAAAATGAGCTTGGTACTGTTCTTTTTTTCAGAAGTGCCAACAGTCTTTCACTTAATGAGCAAGGAAAGGTGTTTTTTGACTACGCCCAAAGAGCCCTTGATCTGCTTGAAGAAGCAAAACTAAAAATAGATGATGAAGAAGATTTTTCGGGCGAAATTAAAATTTTAATTTCAACGAACAGAAGAACTGTAACGGAGTTTATAGAAAAATTCAAACTTAATTACGGCAAAATCAGCTTTATAATCAGGCATCAGAATGACGGTGATGATTTCGATATAATAATTTCAGATATTTCTCCTTGGGAAAATTCCGAAAAAATATTACTTGTTGAAGAAAAAATGTGTGTTGCAATGAATAAAGATAATCCGCTCGTAAAAAAAGAGGAGGCTGACTATTCAAAGGAACGGTTTATTACAATGCCCCCTGGAAGCAGTTTGTTCAGATACACCAAATTGTTTTGCAATAATTTAGGTTTTGAACCTAACGTTGCAATTCAGACGGACGACCCTTTTTACGTGCGAAAATATATTGAAATGGGAATGGGCATTGCGATAGTTCCAATTGTTTCGTGGAAAGGACTTTTCAGCGATAATATCGTTCTTAAAGATACAAATATTAAACGAAAAACTTACCTTTGGTGGAACAAAAACAAATTTTTATCTAAAAGCGTAAGAAAATTTATTGAGATGATAAAAGACTTTAGACAATAGCCTAAAGTCTTTTTTGCAGATTTTTTAGTTCGGGATTTTCGGCAAAATGCTTAAGCATAACAAGGGGCTCGGTTGATGAAGTGTTTGTTATTTTTATGCCCTTTTTTGCGACTTCTTCAGAAACAAAGAACTCATCGTTTGTAAGTTCACCGTAACGGATCAAAGTAGGTGTTGAAATATCCCATGCACCGAATTTACCGTAACCCTCGATCAGAATAAAGCCGTATGCCGCCATATCTGTTACGACCTTTGTTTCACCGGGATTTATAGTTAACCGCTTTGCCGAAACTTCGGGGCATTTATAGCATATCCATTCTTCCTTGCCTTTTTCGTCTTCCCAAATAGTTATAGGCCTCATAAAATGTTTTTGGGCAAAATCTTTGTCAACATTTTTGTCCCAATCAATAACGTCGATGAGATAATCAAAATTACCGATATCTTCTTCGGGGCAATTTTTCCACAAAAGGTTTTCGGGAACACAATGTCCGCCATAGAGAACTGATTGATACATTGCATAAACGTCGCTTGCGAATTGAGGCTCATAGGTACAAAGGCTTGCAGGCGCGTGCAATACTCCCGGAGGCACGTCCCAACCAGTATCAAGAGTAATTTTATAAGCCTGGGAAATATCCAAAAGTTCGTTATCGCCTTTTGAAAAGCTTTGTAAAACCTCTTTGACTTTCTCTTTTGTTGTATCAGGCTTTAATCCGAAGAAAGTAAAAGGGAATTCTCCGCCGTGATTGTTCATCTGTGCAGGGAAAAAGTACATTTCCGGTTTGCCCTTTGCATTAACACGTGAAGCGTGCTCATCTCTGTGATGAATATGGTGGGGTAGAGGACCTTCATTATCAAAAAATTTTGAGAACATAGGCCAGCCGTTATATTTATTCCAAAGCTCTTCACCTATAAGCTCTCCCTTTAACTCATTTACTGCATCTCTTAAAAGAATTTTCTCGCTTCCGTCCTTTGAAACGACGTAGCTTAAGCCTTCGTCTTCAGGTGTGTCGGGACCATTTTCTGCCCAGGTTGTTGATGCAAACCATCTTTCGTCAATACCGCCTTTTTCAAGACCGCGCACATAGTAATCATCAGGATGAAGTTTTATTCTTTTGCCGGGACGGCAAAATGAACGGGGAACCCATGTGGGTTTAAGTCTTAAAATGCCATTACCTTCATTTAATAAGTCTTTTGCCTTGCTCATTTTTCTCTCTCCTTAAAATTTTATTTCGTACATATCGAAGAAATGTAAAGTGCGTGTTTTAAATGTTATTTTTCCGTTTTCGTAGGTATATTCAACGGGTGATTTTTCGGGAAGCAAAGTTACTGATTTTGGTGCTTTATCTGATTTTACACTTATTGTAAAGGGAGTAATATCAAAGATTTTAGGTTCGTTAGTCATTAAATAAGTGTTTACAGTATAAGAATCTTCGTTTTCAAACATCGTAATTTCAACGTTTGTAGGTGCATCGGATGTGAAGCTGAATTCTTTGGGTGAAGCATAGTTTAAAAGATTCAAAAGAACTTGTGTGTACTCAGTATAATTTTCGCCTGCGTTATCACCACGCCATACTGTTTTACCTTCAAATGCTACTGCTGACCATATTACCTTACCCTTGCCGTAATTGCTTATGGTAACCATAGGTGTATCAAGATTTATCATTGGCGGGTTGGAGTGGATTGATGCAAAACGTATATCAGTAGGCTTTGTAAAGGGAAGTGTTAACGTTGCAATAATTTTTGCATCCTTGCCTGGTGTAATAATCGGTGCATAACCATCATAGGGAAGAGGATATTTCTGGTTAAAGCCTTCAAAAATATCTTCAAATTCTTTTTTAGGTGTAATATAAATGTTCTTTTCTTCCGTCATTTTAACGAACTTATGTCCTGTAAGCTTTTCTATAAGTTCTTGATTAAGCATACCGCTTATGAAAAGCGTTCCACCATTTTCAACGTAAGAAATGATGTTTTCGGTAGGCTCGGTTTTACCTAAAACGGGAGTTATAATATACTTATATTTTGAAAAATCGGTAAATGTATTTACGATACCGTGGGGCACGTTAAGACGGATAAGGTTTGATGAAAGAACACGGCAACAGTCAGATGTATTTGCCTGTGCAGTTGTTAATTTACTGCGTAAACCTAAATAAATACCGATATCTTCAACCATTTCGCCCGTAAAATATTTTTCATAGGGCATCTGGAATTCAAGTGCCTTGCCGATACGGTCGTAAACACGGCTATCCATTGTGCCAACGGGGTCGATAGCATCAATTACAAGAGTTGCGCCGTGGTGTGCCATTGTTGATGAGATAGACGCTTTCATTTCATCAAGCGTTTTTGTAAGTGTGTGTGTGCCAAGACTTGGTTTACAACGTGAAAACATTTGCTCAAATGGCTGGTTTATACTAATGTTTTTAAAATATTTGCTAGCAAATGAGTGCTTATACATATCGCCGTAAAGGTCGCCGCCAACGTAATCACAGCAACGTGCAACAGTTTCACCGCAACCATAAATTGATGGCGAGGCGATAGAACTTGCAAAGTTAAATTCTATGGGTAATTCGGGACATCTGTTCTTTATATGATCCTTAAATTTAGTGATAATTCCGCCCATTGTAATGGTTGCATATTCAACGCGTTCAATGAAAATTTCCTTTTCTTCGTCGTTAAGTTGGGCGTAATTAAGGGTACTTAATGATTTTATAGGTGTGCCAAACATTTTCTTATATTCTTCCTGACAATGATTGCAGAAGCAAGTGCCATTCCAGAAAGGCATATCAAAGAAAAGCGCATCAAGAGTGAAGTAGTCAAGCATCTCGTCAATCTGGTCGCAAACAAACTTCTGCTGGTCGGGGTTGTTAGGGCAGATGATACCGTAACGTGCCGAGCTTGCTGATGAAAAATTAAGGTCAACTTCGTTGAACTTTTCTTCGCGCCAAGATTTTCCGCTTGACGTAATGTGACGCCATTCAGGGTGATTATCGTGTTCCCGTGTGTTATAGAATAAACTGTAATA
Organism: Clostridia bacterium; assembly: GCA_045591115.1. Classification (GTDB taxonomy): domain Bacteria; phylum Bacillota; class Clostridia; order Christensenellales; family QALW01; genus UMGS1322. Next base: position 2,578 of record JAZNSH010000063.1, on the reverse strand, counting down.
CCCGCAAACTCTTATATCATTTTCGTGACATAAATCAATAAGCCGTTTCATTTTATCAGGCTCTTTTTCGAAGGCTTTGTGCATCGTGCCAACTTTTGTTGGAAAATAGCATAAGCCTGCGTGCGACTGTAGATATATCATTGCGTAATTAATTTTTGCCTTTTTTAAATTTTCAACGTACACTTCGGGTGAAAATTCTGATAAGAAGATATCATCCCAGTCGTCAATGTGCATATCAAGTAAATGACGTCTGTATAAATTGCTATACCACATAAAATCAACTCCTTTTAATATATTATAGTTGCTTTTTTAAAGTAATAACAGACATAAATACACAAAAAAATAGTAATTTCAAACAATTATTATTGAAATTACTTGTTTTTTATGATTTTTTATGATATATTAATGTCGGTGATAAGATGAATAATGTGGATCTTTTAAAGGATATATGTGAAGATATATATGAAATAACGAGGATCAAGGCAGTTATATATGATGGCGAAATGAATAATATCTATGCACATCCTCTTTCAATGGGTGAATTCTGCAGTGAAATACGCAAGCATAAAGAACTTGCAAAAAAATGTATTGAATGTGATAAAAAAGGTTTTTCAGAGTGTAGAAAAAAAGGCGATATGTACATATATAAATGCCATATGGGATTGACGGAGGCAGTAACTCCCATTTATGATAGAGAAGATATTATCGGCTTTATTTTGTTTGGACAGATGCTTGAAGAAAACTCCAAAGAAGAAATTATAAGAAAAATCAAAAGTCTTAAACTTAATAATGAAGAGAAGTTGATTGATACACTTAATAAGAAGGAATATACTCATAAAAATATTGTTTCTGCATCGGCACGGCTTATAAGTATGTGTGCATCATACGTTCATTTTAAGAAAGTGTTGAATTTAAGGAGAGAAAGTTTATCACTACACATAAGCAGATATATTTCTGATAATATAAAAGACGTCAACATTAAAAAAATCACTTCAGAGTTTGCAATTTCGAGCGGAACGTTATATAATATATCCAAAGAAGCTTTTAATATGGGTATAAGTGAATATATTCGCAAGCAACGGATAAAAAAGGCGATCAGGCTTTTATCAGAAGAAGATATTCCCATTTATCGTGTTGCTGATGAGGTTGGTATAATGGATGCCAATTATTTAACTAAACTTATTAAAAAAGAAACGGGAAAGACTCCCAAAGAAATTAAAAAGGAGAATTTATAATGAACAAGTACGTAGGTAATGAAATGCAACTCTATTCTGTAAAAGAAGCGCGTCTTTCAGGAGGGAAGGCTGACGGTATGCGCGTATTGCTCGTAAAAAACGCAAAAGGTCTTCAATTTACCGTATCCCTTGACAGATGCGCAGATATTTCCGAATTAAGCTTAAAGGGCGATAATTTTGCCTTTATAGGGCCTTGCGGTTATGTTGCACCCACTTATTATGATAATCGGGGAATTAACTTTTTAAAGTCCTTTACTGCAGGCTTTATGACTACCTGCGGTTTAAGAAATGTTGGCAATCCCTGCACAGATGATAACGAAGAACTGCCGTTGCACGGAACAGTTTCACATATTCCTGCGGAAAAGCATTGCTGGTACGTTGAAAATGATGAAATTCATATTAAAGCAACAATTCGAGATGCTTATCTTTTTAACAAAAAACTTCTCCTTGAAAGGGAATATATCTGCCCCATAAATGAAAACGTTATTTATTTAAAAGACGTTGTTAAAAATATAGGTTTTGAAGATTCGCCGTTGCAGATGCTTTATCATTGTAATATGGGTTATCCTTTATTAAGTGAAAAGGCAATTCTTAACATTCCTTCAAAAAAAGTTGTTTCAAGAAACGAACACTCTGAAACGGGAATTGATAAATGGCAGATTTGCGAAGAACCGCAAAATGGCTACGTTGAAATGTGCTATTATCATGAGTTTGAAAATGAAACACCCACGGTATCACTCTATAACAATGATATCAAAAAAGGCATCGAAATAACCTTTAACACAAAAGAATTACCTTTCTTTACCCAATGGAAGATGATGGGTGAGGGGGAATACGTTATGGGACTTGAACCCGGAAACTGCAATCCTGACGGACGAGATAAAATGCGCGAAAGCGGAAAACTTGAGATTCTTAAATCGGGAGAAACAAAAACTCATAACATTAAATTCAAGTTTATCAGACAATAACTGTCCTACACTCTAAAAACCCTTGATATTACTGGGGTTTTCGCCTGTTACAAACTCAACTGTTATGTATTTTCCCTTGTTTTTGCCCTTGTGAGCGAAAATAAGGGAAACTTTTTATATCTAACCGCCAACTACCCTATCGAGCAGTCGTGCGGAAGTACGCTTCGCCTCTCTTGTAGAGTGAGCGTAGACATTCATCGTAGTGGATATCAACAATCCTCACAAGTTGAGTTGTTGGTGTATTTCTTTTCGGGTATCGGCTGTTTGTCGATGAGCTTGTAGTAAATATGGATTTCCCTCGGTGCTTTGCTGTACTTACCGGGGCATTTATCCACCGTTACAAACTCAATCAGCTCCATACACATCTCACGGGTG
>JAZNSH010000062.1:0-8771 GCA_045591115.1 Clostridia bacterium | reverse complement strand
GGCACCATAAAAGATGTTTTCACCCAATCCGATGACTGCTTCCAACAAATCGTTCTTCAAAAGCACGGAACGAATCTTGGCTTCGGCATTCTTGCGGAACAAGGCTCCATGAGGCAATACTACAGCTACACGGCCGGTAGTTTCGTCCATGGACTTGATCATGTGCTGAACCCAAGCCATATCGCCATTTCCCTTCGGGGGAATACCGGCTATATTGCGGCCGTGGATGTCATCAGCCCAAAGTTCGGCTCCCCAGTTGCTCAAAGAGAAGGGTGGATTGGCGATGACAATGTTGAATTGCTTCATAAGGTCGTACTCAAAGAACTTGGGCTCGCGCAGGGTATCGCCACGCTCGATATGGAAGTCTTCCACCCCATGCAGAAACATATTCATACGGGCAATGGTGGAGGTCGTCAGGTTCTTTTCCTGACCATATAATTTGAGCGTACGGAAATCGCCTCCCTTTTGTTTTACCTGTTCGATACATTCAAGCAGCATACCTGCCGTACCACATGCCGGGTCATAGATGGTCTCTTCGGGCTGGGGATTGACAATCATACCAATCAGATGGACAACCGAGCGCGGGGTGTAGAATTCACCGGCTTTCTTGTTCGTCTGGTCGGCAAACATCTTGATGAGGTATTCGTAGGCCCGTCCCAAGATATCGGGTTCTACATTGGAGTTGGAAAGGTTGTACTGTGAATAGTGTTCAATCAACCGGCAAAGCAATTCATCGGAAAGCTTGTCCTTGTTTGTCCAGGCAGCATCGCCAAAAATGTTGGCCAAGTATTGTGGATTGGCCCGCTCGATTTGCGAGAAAGCTCCCTTGATGGCACTACCTACATTGGTAGTAACGGCACGCACATCGTTCCAATGACATCCGTCGGGAATGATGAACCGGTGCATCTCTGCACCAGAGGCATATTCATGGTCGCCATCGCTTTCTTCCAATGCTTCGTTGTACTCTTCATCATACACATCCGAAATGCGTTTGAAAAAGAGCAAAGGAAAGATATATATTTTAAAGTCTGCAGCATCGACCGGACCTTTCAATATCCAGGCTGCTTTAGACAAATATTGTTCCAATTGCGATAATGTAAGCATCGTTTTATTTATTTGCTATCAATTAAGTTCTTCGGATCCACATTCAATATTTTAGCTATCTCAAATAGCACTTCGAGGCTTGGTTGGCGACGATTGCAGACGTAGGAGTTCACTATACAGAAACTCTTGCCAAGTCGTTCTGCAAGCCAAGTTTGTTTGATGCCGCGCTCTTCAAGCACCTCTTTTATGCGGTTCATAGGTTTATCCATTTCGTTATTATTTACTATCATACTACAAAGTTATAAAATATTATGCGATATTAAGGGAAAGTAAGATAATATTTTTATGATGCTATTGAATAAATTCTAACTAAGGGAAATAAAAACATCACCTTCTATAGGATTCATTCTCGAAAACTACCTTTTCTATCATTTCATTGAGGCGGTCAACGATGCGTTTACCATATTTCTCTTCGAGTTGTGCTGGAGTGAGGTTGGTAGTGAAGATTGTGTAAAGTTGTTCCTCATAACGCATGGTAATGAGGTCTATCAATTGTGTATAGACATTCCCGAACTCCATTACTTCGCGTAGCTCTGTTCCCAAGTCATCAACAATCATAAGCTGGTAACGCATTATGTTCCTCCAATCGTTGTAGTTCCCATTGCTCCGCATTGCTAAATCTTTGGCATTCCAGAGAGGGAATACATAGTACAAGTATTTTTGGGGTTCACTTTAGGGTTCATTTTGGGGTTCACTCAAAGTTCTGGAGTTCATATTATCGTACTTGTAACCATTGATCCCTGCTTGTATCATTTATCACCGATAACAGAATCTGTTTTCGTTGATTTGTTGCCATTTAATAAAAAAGAATTTGGAAAATGTGAAATAATCATATCATTATGGTGTGGATTATGTGAAAAAGAAGCTTTATTTCGTCGGGGAAATGTGAAAAATAGATAATATTTGAATAGAAAAAGAAGAATAAACTCTTTTATTGTTCAAAATATTGCTATAGGGTATCATCTAGTGGATTATTTTCACACCTTGAGTGCTATTTTAAATCTCTTGAGCAGAAATTATTGCAGCAAACAATAAAAGATTGTAGTCATACAACCATATTAAAACATTTTATATATTTGCACTGTGTGATACTAATAAAGTACTGTATGAAATATCTTAATATTAAGAAGGCTTTGACTGCATGGCAAGAGTTGCAGCCACTATCTGAGAAGGATAAGGATAGGCTTAGCCGTCGTTTTACTGTTGACTTCAACTATAATAGTAACCATATAGAAGGAAATACGCTGACTTATAGTCAGACAGAAATCTTGTTGTTGTTCGGTAAGGTAATTGGAGAGGCATACGTGCGCGATGTTCAAGAAATGACAGCGAGTAATGTCGGTTTGCGAATGATGACAGAAGAGGCTAAGGTAAAAGAAACTCCATTGACGCAAAACTTTATTAGAACACCACCCTCTGAATGATGCAGGTTTTGTATTCATGGAAGTATATGATGCAAAATCAGGAGCTTGTATTATGTCAATGATTCGTGCTGAAAGCAAGGCGAAGATTAAGATTCTAATTATGTATAAGTAAAAAGCAAATTTAATAATTTCTTTATGGAAAATATTACGATAATTTTTTATAATAGAGTTAAACAAACTTGAATTTGTAGGTGCGAATGATGAAAACTTTATATATGATTGGTGGCACTATGGGAATTGGAAAAACAACTGTGTGCCAACAGCTCAAACAGGATTTACCGAATAGCGTATTTCTTGACGGAGATTGGTGCTGGGATGCAAGTCCGTTCCAAGTAACCGATGAAACAAAAGCAATGGTGACAAATAATATTTGTTATGTACTCAATAATTTTCTGAAGTGTTCTGCATACGAGAATATCATTTTTTGTTGGGTGATGCACGAGCAGAGTATTATCAATTCCATACTTGAGAAACTGGATACACAGAACTGTGAGGTGAAATGCGTCTCGCTTGTAGCGGATGAAAAGACTCTGTGTGAAAGATTGGCAATGGATGTAGAAAGAGGTATCCGTTCTGAAGATATAATTGAGCGAAGCATAGCAAGAATACCGATGTATCAAGCACTCAATACCATAAAAATTGATACCAACGCCAAAAACGTGGCTGTGATTGCCAATGAGATTAAGCAGTTGTAATACCGTCAAATTCCAATAGGTCGAACAGTTAGGAAAATTAGAATTTGTAGGTGTGGTTTATAAGAATTTATCAGAAATGAGTTTGGAAGAACTGTGGCAGTTGTTTCCTATCATTTTAACGAAACATCAAGACCATTGGAAGGAATGGTATTTTGAAGAAGAAAACCTATTGAAAAATATTCTTCCGCAGGTTAAAAAAATAAGCCATATAGGAAGTACGGCAATCCCTGCTATATGGGCAAAACCAATCATTGACATTCTTGTAGAAGTTCCCAAGAAAAGCAACTTGCTTGATTATAAAGATTCGATTGCAAACAACGGGTATATTTGTATGTCGCAAAGCGAAGATGGAATTTCTTTTAATAAAGGATATACCGAAAATGGATTTTCCGAGAAAGTATTTCATTTGCATTTGAGATATGCAGGGGATAACGATGAATTGTATTTTAGAGATTATCTTATCGAGTTTCCCGATATTGCAAAAGAATATGAAAAATTAAAGCTCTCGTTATGGAAAGAATACGAGCATAATCGAGATGCTTATACAAACGCAAAGACCGAGTTCGTAAAGAAATATACGGAAAAAGCAAAAGCTTTTTATGGTAATAGGTATTGACAAATTCCAATAAGTCGAACAGTAGCGTTGCGCACCTTTTCTTCGTTTTTACCCCTGTTTACGCACCTTATTGCCCGTCTTTCGCACCAAAAAACAGGTCATTGACCTGCTTTTGGTGCCTGCGTCAAGCGTCCGAGAACCCTGCTTTAGCAGGGTTCGATGCTGAGCCTCCAAGAGTGAGAAAAAGCACTTCATCCGAAGTGCTTTTTTCTTTGCCTTCGGTTGAAAAATTCATAGATTTGTGGTATAATCGGTTTGAAAAATTCATAGTTTGACGAGGAGAACGTATATGAAATACAAAGGAACGCTTATTGTTGTTAAAGATTGTAAACGTGCATTAAAGTTTTATAGTGATATGTTTGATTTTCAACTGCTGCAAGACAACGATGGGAATATGGAATTGACGAATAATTTATATTTGCAGGAATTAAGATACTGGGAACAATTCACAAAAAGAAGCGTAACTCCAAACAGTAATCAGTCTGAGTTGTATTTTGAAGAGCCTAACATAGAACAGTTTGTAAAACGTCTTGAAACACTTTATCCTGAAATTGAATATGTCAATCACCTGATGACACACAGCTGGGGACAAAAGGTGATCAGATTCTACGATTTGGATGGCAACTTAATTGAAGTAGGAACACCGATATAATCAAAATCCGATTTATTGAACAGTGCAGTTACGCCCCTTTATTCTGCTCTTTCACGAAAAAAAGCACTTCATCCGAAGTGCTTCTCTCTTTTATTCTTCCCTTTCATCAAGGGTTGATTTAACTGTTTTTATGTGCTTATATATTTCGAGAAGCTCTTTTCTTGTGGAAACACCAAGCTTTCCGTAAATATTTCGGCTATGGTATTTTAAGGTGGATTCCTTAATATTCATAGTCTGCAAAATTTCGTTGGTGGTGAGTCTTTGAATATATGCATCGTAAATTGCTTTTTCAGCGTGGGTAAGGTTTTTTATGCCTGTAACAAATATTTCAATGCGCTCAGGGGAAATAGGTGCATCCAATATTACCTCAGGCATTGCCTTTTCATCGGAATAGCTTTGTGCAGATTTTACCTGATTTACTATTTGCGACATTTTCTGATATTCGTTGACAACAAGATGAACGCCCATCAGGAAAAGTTCGCTGATAATATAGGAAACGGAGAGCATCTCAAAATCAAGTGATACTAACTGTTCAATAAACCACACGCCTAAGTTAACGAAAACGGCAATGGCGATGATCACGGCGTGAGAGGTGGATTCAATGGTCTTTTTGAGCTTCGCACGGATAATAACTGCCACCATAGAAGAGAAGTAGGCAAGAAGATAAATAAGATATATAAAATGAAGAGGTCCGTAAACCTTAATGAGCTTTGAAACGCCGTTCTCCACGGTGAAAGAGCAATCCTTATAATAAATATTAAGGATTCCGGGACTTGCGGCAATAAGAAACACTATAATCGCAATGGCAAATAAAGCCTTGGACAACCACTTTTTATAGGAAGTGTTGGTAACCTTAAGAATTATCATCAGCATCGCAAGTGGCAGAAAAACAGAGCCTAAATAGGAGATTCGGTTCGCCCAAAGTGCCATTTCAAGAGAGAATGAAAGGGAAAGAAGCGTATAGCCAATATTAACTATAAGCACCGATGAAAAAAGAGTGACAAACCAAAGCTTATTTTTCTTAACGGAAAAAATGCAACCGATTAAAAGAACAAGGGAAAGAATGGCAGTGATAAAATAGATATAAGTTAAGCTTAAGCTTTTATCGCCTACGGAGGTGCATCCGCTTAAAAGCAAAAGAAGAAAAAATATTGATATCCATTGAAATAACTTTTTCAAATAAATTCCTCCTTAGTAAAGAAAATACGGTAAAAATTCGCCTATCCTATACTTTTAGTATGGGGACAAATGGGATAATAACTATTATAATATTATCAACAACGAGATTATTATATCATAATTTTTCGTATTTTTCAATAAGGAGGAAAGAAATTATGAAACGAATTTTTTGTGTACTGTTATGTGTTGCATTGCTTGTTGGCATAGTGCCAACGGTTGTATCTGCGGTAACCACGGTAACTCACATTGAGATCACAGACGTTAGAGAGCCTGTTGACGGCAACGGTATTTACGTTTCCGCCGCGTGCGATGGAAGGGCTTATGATCTTTACGGAATTGATTGGTTCAACGTTACCGATAACAAATTTATGGAAATAGGGGAAAAGTTTGTTGGCGGCAAAACCTATCGTGCAGATGTTTGGGTAGAAGCACAAAATGGATACGAGTTCAGCGCTATAAACGATAACACTCCCAATGTTTCAGGAACCATTAACGGAAAGACTGCAAAAGTAACAAAGGCATATGAATATAAGGCTTGGGCGATGGTAGTTCTCAGCGTTAACTTTGTTTGTCCGCAGACTGTTGAAAAATGCTCACACACTCTGTCAGCCTGGCGCACTACCGGGGCATATCACTATAAGGTTTGCACCACCTGCGGAGAGTTCCTTGTGCAGGAGGACCATAAGGGCGGTGTTGCCACTTGTGCAGAAAAAGGTGTTTGCACAGTATGTGGTTATGCCTACCTGGAAACCACCGAGGATCACGTTCCCGATACAAGCAAGTGGATCTCGCGAGGTGAAAGATATCATTTCCATAAGTGCTCACTGTGCGGGGCACATTGTGATATCGGAGATCATAATCCCGGCCCTGATGCAACAGAAACTACCCCTCAGACCTGCAAGGATTGCGGTTATGTAATGGCGCCTGCAAAAAATCACGTTCACGATCTTGGAAAGGTTCCGGGAATCCCCGCTACCTGCACAGAGGGCGGTAATATTGAATACTATGTTTGCGTTGGCTGTATGAATTGTTATACTGATGCTGAGGGCAAGAACAAGCATCCCGAAACAGAAACTGTTATGCTTGATCCTTTAGGCCATAGCGCATCAGAAGACTTTAAGTTTGATGAAGAATATCATTGGCGCACCTGCACTCGTTGCGGTATAGTGCTTGATGAAACGAAGATGGCTCACGAGCTTATTGAAAGTATGTGCACAAGCTGTGAATACGTTTCAGGAACAGTTCTTCCTGAAGTAACACCTGAAGCAACACCTGAAGCAACGCTTGAACCGACACCTGAAGCATTGCCTGAGGCAACAGATGAAATTTCGGATGAGCCTGAGCCCACAGATAAAACTGATCCTAAGGAAAAAGAAACTGATCTTACTGTGTTATGGATAGCACTTATAATCGGCGGTGCAGTTTTAGTTGGCGCAATAATTCCCGTAATAATAATTAAAATAAAGAAGAAATAATTGTTGAGGCTGTCTCACTAACTAAGTGAGGCAGCCTCTTTGACTGTAGGTAAATTATATTACATAAAAAATATAACAATAAAGTTTTTCGAAGGGGAAAGACTTTGTCTTTCCCCTCTAGGGCGCTCTTTTTTCACAAAGGTTTCATTGAAAAAATCTATAAAATATGGTAAAATAACATAAAATATCTTTCGGGAGTGGGTTTTGTGTTATTCTTGATTCTTGCAATTTTAATGCTTGCAGGAGCAAGCTATTATATTGCTCGCGGATTGTACCGTGGCTTTATTTCATTTTTTCCAAAACTAAAGCGGTGGTATTTTGTTACGGGCGTAAGCATACTAACCTTATTTATGGTGCTTGGCTTTGCTCGTTCGCTTCTTCCGTTTTCGGGCGGAATAAAGCATTTTATCGGCATAATCAGTAGTTATAGTATGGGAATAATGCTTTATTTACTGTTGTTTACGTTGCTTTTTGATATTATTGCTCTGATATTGAAGCTTACAAAGCTTCCAATAGTAAAACACAAGCTTTTTAAGGGCTTTGTTACCGTTGGAGTTTTGTCTGCAACGGCTATCGTCTGCACATTCGGTTTTATCAACAGTTATCAGCTTGATCACGTTTCCTATGAAATAGAGCTTGATGGCAAAAAGGATATTTCCGATATTAAGGTGGCTTTAATAAGCGATCTTCATTTAGGGGCGGTAGGCTCTGAAAGCAAGCTACCGAGAATCGTTGAGGAAATCAACGGCTTAGAGCCTGATATCGTTTGCATTGCAGGCGACTTTTTCGATACGGATTTTAGAGCAATCCAAAACACCGATAAAGCGATAAAAACTCTTTTAGAGCTTAAAAGCACTTATGGTGTGTACGCTTGCTTAGGCAATCACGATGCAGGGGAAACCTATGAACAGATGGTTGCTTTTTTGGAAAAAGCCAACGTTACTCTTTTAAGAGATGAATATACCCTAATCGATAACCGTCTTGTGCTTGTGGGCAGAGTTGATAAAATGCCTATAGGCGGAGGGGAAAAACGCAAGGAGCTTACTGAGTTCTTTACATTAGAGGATGAAACTATGCCCGTAATAGTAATGGATCACAATCCTCAAAGAATCGGTGAATACGGAAAAAATGCCGATCTCGTTCTTTGCGGACATACCCATAAAGGTCAGGTGTTCCCTGCCAACATAATTACTGATCTTATATATGAGGTTGATTACGGATATTATCAAAAGGATATAAACAACCCTCAGGGGATAGTTACCTCAGGCGTCCACGGCTGGGGAATGCCGATGCGCGTGGGCTCTGATTGCGAGATAGTTTCAATAAATTTCAGATGACAAAAAACCTCCCTCTTGGCGTACCTGCGATAAAGCAGGTGCGCCTTTTATACGTTCCGTTGATATTTTCAACCAAAATTAAACAATGCCGTTATTGAATAACACTGAATATGTGATATAATATAATCAGAACAGGCGCTTGTTACTTTATAGCCGAAGGGAGCCGAACCCACAACGGTTTAAAATGCCATTTTTGCCCATCTCTGCGTTACTTACACAGGGAAATACGTCCTGTATGTCCCTGCGCAAGTGCCTTGACATGAACAAAAATTGCTATTTTAAACTTCTG
>JAZNSH010000061.1:0-6800 GCA_045591115.1 Clostridia bacterium | reverse complement strand
AAACACAAATCCCTGCAAAATTTTTGCAGGGATTTGTTTCCATCGTTGCATTTCACTTGCAAAATGCGGTCATTTACGTCTGTGTAAACTCCCTTTTTTGCAAGTTCAGCGCCTTGGCTTGCAAGGGTTTCTCGAACTCTGACAGTCTGCTGACTTTGTCAGCAGACTGAAGTTGAGCCGATAAGGCTCAACTTTTTTTGCGCTTATAACGCGTTTTCTTTATACCACTTGATCATATTTACAACTAAAAGATTCCAGCTCTGGAAGCCTTTATTGTGTACGCCTTTACCTGTTTCAGGATCATAGTATTCGTGCATTTCTCCGTTTTCTTCAATGTCCTTACCAAACATTTCTATGGTCTTTTCGCACATTTCTTTTGCAAGATCAACGTAACCGTAATTTAAAAGTCCGATGAAAGTCATATAATTTGCAATTCCCCAGATAGGTCCAAGCCAGCAGGAAGGATTGCCGGAAACCTTAACGGAATACATTTTTTCCATTTTTGATAAGCTTCTTATTCCGTATGGAGCATAGAAAGTCTTGTGATCGAGGTATTTCTTAACCATTCTTTCAGCCTGCTCCTCTGTGGCAATTTTATTCCACATAGCCATCATACCCGTCCAAACGTCAATTCGCATAATAAGGCAGTCCCAATGTCTGGGCGATCCTGAATGAAGGAACATAGAAAGATCAATAGGGTTAAGGTTAATATCGGCGTTGTAATAGAATCCGTCACGCTCATCATATAAATGCTCACGAACTGCATTTTTAAGGTTTTTGGCTTTTTCTAAATACTTGCTTGTATCTTTATTGAGCTTTTCCATAATAAATGCGATATCCTGAAGCTCCTTATACATCAAGCAGTTAAGATAAATTGATGCGGTGCTTTTTGTTGGACGATAGAACACGCACGGATCGTTATCAACACCGATAGCAGTATCATCAAGGAAATAATAAAGTCCCGTTTCCTTATGATAGCAGTTTTCAAAATAGAAGTTTATATATTTCTCCAAATTACCAATTTGATCCTCAAGCCAAGATGCATCGCCTGATTTTTCAATAATGAATCTTGCGTGCTGAGCAAGGCAAGGCTTGTGGGGGTTAGGGGAGTAGTTCTCCGTAACGTCACTTTCGTCAAAGGGTGGGAGCATTCTGTCAGGCACGATAACAACGGGAGTCCATCCGTTTTCCTGAACGTTTTCCAAAAAGTTAAGAACGCAACCTTTCTCGTATTCCGAAATGTCTTCTTCAGCAATTTCGCTTAATGCGATGTTTGTGAGCCAACTGTCCCAATCCCAAAGCTCTTGATTATAGCAAGGACCGGGCACAATAAAATTGTGATTAAGCATTCCACCTTTTTCGCGGAACATTTTTTTATAATTGCTTTTTGCGTAATCAATAATAAGCTTACTGTAATGGTTAAATTCCTGAATTTTCATAAATAACTCCTTCAAAAAAAGGCAACTACAAGGTAGCTGTCTATAATTTTAATCTTCATCGCTTAAAATATCTGTAAGCTTTGCAACGCAATGCTTACAAATCTGTTTGCCGTTGTAAAGAACAACGCCTTCTGTGCCTGAACAGAAGATACAAGCAGGCTCATATTTCTTTATAATAATTTCATTTTGATCATTTGCAAAAATCTCAATGGGATCATCAACCTTTAAATTAAAGATGTTTCTGATTTCCTTTGGTATAACGACACGACCTAATGGATCAATATTTCTGACAGTACCAATTAACTTCATAAAAACTCCTCCAATTATCATTTACTTAATTTTACATCATTTTACAAAAAAAGTCAAGACAATATATTTTGAAATTTATACAAAAAAACAGACATCGCAAAGGATGTCTGCTTTCAGAACAAAATCATTATGCCATTTTGTTAACGGCGGTTGCAAGCTGTGACTTTTTGTGTGCAGCAGCATTCTTATGAAGAATACCCTTTGCAGCAGCCTTATCAACAATAGCAGTCATTGCAGGTAACATAGCGGCTGCAGCAGCCTTATCGCCTGATTCAACAACAGCATAGAACTTTTTAAGATTTGTTTTCATTGCAGATTTAACGCTACGATTACGTAATGCCTTCTTTGCAGTAACCTTAATTCTCTTTTTTGCTGATTTTATATTTGCCATGGACTTTCCCTCCCAACAAGATAATCATATTAACGTTGATATTCTAACACGAACTACATTTTTTGGCAAGGATTTTTTTAAAATAAACAGGCTGAATAAAAAAATATTTTAAGAACATACTTATTTTTAAAGAAAGAGGCGATAAAAAAGTGATTTTTAGAACAGATTTAGCTAAAGAAGCAACCGAAATAAAAGGAAACAGTGATGAGCTTATCAGTAAAACAGAAGTCAAATATGGGATAAAAGGCGATTTTATTCAGATATTATCCGATGAATACGGTGAAAAAATAGGGAAGAAGAAGGGAAATTATGTTTCTTTTGAGACCAATGCTGTAAACTTAAGACAGGTTGAAGAATATGAAAATATTTCGAGGGCGATTTCTGACGCTATTTCTGAGATGCTTGGAAATAAGAAAGATAACGTGCTTATCGTAGGCCTCGGAAACGAAAGTATGACTCCCGATTCAATCGGACCAAAGGTGGTAAAAAAGATACTTGTAACAAGACATATATATAAATTTCTTCCTGATGCCATAGATGTGCGAATGGCATCCGTTTGCGCTTTTGCTCCGGGCGTTCTCGGCGTAACGGGCATCGAAAGCAAGGATATTATTTCAGGAATTTTAAAAAGCACGGAAATAAATGCCATAATAGTAATAGATGCATTGGCGGCACGAAGAAGCGAAAGAATGTTTTCTACATTTCAGCTCACCGATACGGGAATCGAACCGGGGGCAGGTGTAGGCAATAAGCGAAGTGCCATATCAATGGAAAGTTTGGGTATCCCCGTTATCGCAATAGGTATTCCCACAGTGGTGTATGCTTCTTCCCTTGTATATGATACCATTAAGGATAGCCTCTCTCTGATTACCGATCAAAATAAAGAAAAAATTGAGGAAACTGCACAAAGGTTATCGTCATATTCAGAGGGGGATATGGTTGTTACGCCCAAGGAAATTGATATTATCGCTGAAGATTGTGCTAAAATAATTGCTGACGGAATAAATCTGGCACTCCACAAAAATATGACTTTAAATGAAATAAAGGAGTATATGTTCTAAAAAGGGAAGCTGTTGAATATAAATATTAGAGAAGAGGTGAGGCAAATGAAAAATTGGACGTGCTATATATTATCGGCTGTGTTGCTTGTTGCTTCATCATTGCCAAACACTAAAAAGGCGGCAAACACTTTTCTTTCTTTTTTCTTGGGAATAGGCAATGAGGGAACAGAAAGTGCGGTGTTTGTTGATCTTGAGCAGGCAGAAATATCTGATGAAATGAAAATAGAGATCGAAAATATTAAAAATCAGATATATCTTGAAAAAAATGAAAATAAAAAAAGTGAATTGCCAACTGTGCTGATATATCACACTCATACCGATGAGTCCTTTTTTAAAGGTGATGCTGATTACGTTGAAACGTCTGTTGGAAGAACGAAAAATCAGGAATACAGTGTTGTTGCAGTCGGTGCAAAGCTGAAAGAGGAACTTGAAAATTATGGATTCACGGTTATTCACGATAAGACTGACAATGTTTCTGCGGGTTTTTACAGTGCCTATGATACCAGCTACAAAACGATAAAGCCGTATATTGGAAAGGTCGATGTTTTTATAGATCTTCACCGTGATGCTTATTATGGGCAGAAGCCCAACTACGTTACCTTTAAAGATAAGCAGGCGGCAAAAGTAAGCTTTGTTGTTGCAAATGGTGAAGATTATACATATAAGCCTAATTGGAAGGAAAATTTTATACTCGCCCAAAAGCTTACCGACAGCTTAAATGAAATATGTCCCGGTATCTGTAATGACGTGATTTTTAAGGATTCACGCTTTAATCAACACGTGTCGAAATCCTGTATGCTTATTGAGTTTGGCAATGAAAAAAATTCTTTAAGCGAGGTTAAAGAAAGTGCCGCTATTGTAGCTCAGGCAATTTATATGTTGTTTTCTTGAATTTCCTATTGAATTTTTTAGGAAAATAATGTATAATAAACTTATGATGAATTTGGCGGTATAAAAATGAAAAAGATTTTTGCAATACTAATGATATTTATATGTCTTTCCGTAACTGCTTCGGCGGTCATAGCATCCGATTCATACTTTGTTACGGTAGATGAAGCCGATCTTTCGGGCAGTAATTATCAGATATATTTTCAAAGATGTTTAGGGCATTATGATTATGAAAAAGATGCGGCAACTATATATGTAACCAACACTTCCGATGAGAAAATTGATTTTCAGGTTACAATAGGCTTTTCAGGTAGTTCTGAGCATCCCACCAGCGTTGAATCGGGCTATGTGACTCTTGAACCTCACGTAACGGGTAAGTTTGTGCTTGAGGACCTTTATGAATTGCCCGAAAAGGCCAATAATGATCTTGGCTACGTTCCCAATTCTCATTTAGGCGAAGGAAGCGTTGTCCGTGTGCAGGCAAGAAAGATAAAAGCAGGCGATACCTTCATTGTGTGCGGTTTTAACGCCTTTGGTGCTATGCGTGACAGCAACTATTCAAATATTGAAGCTAATGCGGTTATGTTAAAGCCGACTATTTATGAATACATAAACGAAGCAAGACTTGTTATCAAAAAACCGGTTGAAGAAGAAAAGGAAGTTACTGAATACACTCTTACTCAACCTGCAACTGATGACGTAAACAAATTTATAACATTTACCGTTGTATCATTTATTGTATGTATCGGCGGTCTCATCATATACACAGTTGTATTTGTAATTAAACGGAGGGAAAAAAATGACTGAACTTGAAAAATATAATCAATGGTGCAAGGTAGAAAATCTTGATGCCGAAGTAGCGGCTCAGCTTAAAGCCATTGAAGGTAATGAAAACGAAATTTTTGAAAGCTTTTATAAGGATCTTGAGTTCGGCACTGCAGGCTTAAGAGGTATTCTCGGTGCAGGAACCAACCGTATGAATGTTTATACAGTAGGTAAAGCAACCGAAGGCTTTGCAAAATATCTTAAAGAGAATTTTGAAGATCCTTCAATTGCCATTGCATATGATTCAAGAATAAATTCAGAGCTTTTTGCTTGGGTGAGTGCCCGTATTATGGCACAAAACGGCATTAAGGTTTATATTTATAATGAGCTTATGCCCACGCCTATGCTTTCATATGCGGTAAGATATTATAAATGTGATGGCGGCATTGTTATAACCGCAAGCCATAATCCCGCAAAGTATAACGGCTATAAGGTTTACGGCCCCGATGGCTGTCAGGCAGGCCCTGAAATGGCTGATTCAATTCTTTCATATATAAATAAAACAGACATCTTTAACGTAAAGCTTGCTGAAAAGGATGATAAAAATATAAATATCATTCCCGATAGCGTTATTGAAAGCTTTATTGATACCATCTATAAAAAGCGCGTTTATGAGAACAAGGATGCAGTTAAAAATCTCCGCGTTATATATACGCCCCTTAACGGCACGGGAAGAATGCCCGTAAAGCGTATTATGGATAAAATGGGTGTAACAAATGTTCAGGTAGTTAAAGAGCAGGAAATGCCTGACGGTAATTTCCCAACCTGCACTTATCCCAATCCCGAATACCGAGAAGCTCTTGAAAAAGGTCTTGAGCTTGCCGATAAGGTTGAAAGCGATATTTTAATTGCAACTGATCCCGATGCTGACAGAGTAGGCGTTGCAGTTAACCATAAGGGCGAATACAGACTTATTTCAGGCAATGAAATGGGC
Source organism: Clostridia bacterium (assembly GCA_045591115.1). Lineage (GTDB taxonomy): Bacteria > Bacillota > Clostridia > Christensenellales > QALW01 > UMGS1322. Next base: position 953 of record JAZNSH010000061.1, on the reverse strand, counting down.
GTTTTAATGCTTGATTATATCTGCCGTGCAAGGATCTTGAACGGCACAATGCCCAAAAATCCCGTTGCGGTAAAAACTATTGTTACAACTGCAATGGTCGATGCCGTAACTGATAAGTACGGTGTTAAGCTTGAAAGCGTTTTAACGGGCTTTAAATTTATCGGCGGTGTTATTGCTGATCTTGAGGATGAAAATAGGGTAGAGGATTATCTTTTAGGCTTTGAAGAAAGCTATGGCTATCTTTTGGGCGAGCACGTGCGTGATAAAGATGCAATCAGCGCAGTAATGCTTATCTGTGATATGACGGCATATTATAAGGAACACGGCAAAACTCTTGTCGATGTTCTTGAAGATATGTTTGAGGAATTCGGATATTATGAAAATAAAACCGTTACCTTTGCCTTTGAAGGTGCTTCAGGCCTTGAAAAGATGGCAGAGCTTATGGAAAAGATCCGAAAAGAGCCATTAACGGAGGTTGCCGGTGCTGAGGTCATCGAGGTTAGCGATTATAAGTTATCTGTTACAAAGAATAAGGATGGGGAAAAGGCAATAACCTTGCCTAAATCTAACGTTTTAGGGTATAAGCTTTCCGATGGATGCTCATTCCTTATCCGTCCTTCAGGCACAGAGCCAAAATTAAAAATATATATGTTTGCCAAGGCTGATTCCCACGAGCACGCCAAAAATCGTGTTGCAGAATTAAATGAAGCCTTAGCTGTATTAACGAAATAAGAGGTCTAAAAGACCTCAGAGCACAGACAAACCCCTGCAAACACAAACCCCTTCAAAAATTTTGCAGGGGTTTGTTTCCATCGTTGCATTTCACTTGCAAAATGCGGTCATTTACCGCGTCGGCACAAGCTACACCTTACACTTTTCGCAAGTGTGCGAAAAGCTGATTAGTTTTGCTGTGCCTCCTTTTCCCAAAATGCAATATTGCATTTTGGGAGCCC
>JAZNSH010000060.1:0-6778 GCA_045591115.1 Clostridia bacterium | reverse complement strand
ATTTCACCCTCTGTCGGGTCATAAAGACGGCACATCAGCTTTATAAATGTGGTCTTCCCCGAGCCATTCATACCAACTACCGCAAGACGTTGTCCCACTTTAAATTTCATATTAACGTGACGAAGTGCATAAGTCTCAGCTCCGGGATACTTGAAGGATACATCCTTGAATTCCACATAATATTCGTTGTCGTCGCGCTTTTCAACAGTAAGCGAGCCTTGGTACATCTTCTGCGGAATATCGAAATATTTGAGATAATCCTCCACGAAAGGCGTATTATACTTAATGTCTCCAAACACATTGAAATAGCTTGTAATACAGCCGATGATTGTTTCAACAAAGCCGACGTATTTAACGATACTGCCAACGCCAAACACACCTACCAACGCATATATGCATACAAAAATGTAGATAACGGCTTGCAGCAAAATTCCCGTAATCTGTAACGGAATATTTGCCACATATCGCTTTTCCGCCATTGTGCGAAAAGCTTTTTTATGGAGACTAAAAGCATAGTTCTTGATCTTCATAATAAGCTTATCTTGTCTGTAAAGACGAACATCTTTACCCATGTTGTAGCAATCAATAGCGTCATCAATGCGGTTTTCATCGATCATAGTTTGAGACACGTTTTGAGAGATGGCCCCCATTTTATCTTTAACCTTGAAGGAATACCAAACGTTAAATACTACAACGCCGATGATCATAGCAGCGAACAGGACGATATACCAACTGAATCCCGATGCAAACATAAGGCTAAACATTTCAATTCCGAGGACAAGTGAAAGTATCGCACTGATCGTAATATTGACAAGTCTTCCGACTGACATCAACAGCAACTGTTTTCCGTGCCAGTTGATCTTAGCGGATTCGGTGATTTTTCTGCGAAGTTGACGAACTTCGGTGTTTTCAAGATCGTCATAATCAAGTGTAAGCGTTTTCTTGTTAAAATAAGCCGCCTCGGCTTGATAAAACAGGGTTTCTTTATGTCCGAAAATGCGATTCAAAATACCGCCGGTAATGGCAATAGCGAAGTTACCGATTATTGTGATCAGCACAAGTGCTATCAGCTTGTCTTTGTCTTTTGCACCGACGATTTCGTTGACGATTTCTGCAGATAGATAGAGATTGAAATAAGGGGATAGTTTTCCAAAAAAGATTTTACAACCATCAACGGAAAATAGGATGGACAAAGGGAATGAAAAAACTTCAGAGCACGGATATTAGGATTATTTTTACGCATTGTTTCCATCCTCCTTATAGTAATAGCTTTGCAATTCAAACATATGGGAATATTTACCACCAAGCTTCATCAGCTCATCGTGAGTACCGCATTCCACAATCTCGCCGTTTTCCAGATAAACGATACGGTCACAGAAGCGTGTGGAGGCAAGACGGTGAGAGATATATACCGAGGTCTTATTTGCCGTCAAATCATTGTATTTAAGATAAAGCTCATTTTCTGCAATCGGGTCAAGTGCCGCAGTGGGTTCGTCAAGAACGATCATAGGTGCATTTTTATAGAGTGCACGTGCCAGCATCAGTTTTTGTTTTTCACCGCCCGACATTTCGATGGAATCATCGAAAACACCCTTCATAAGCCTTGAGTCAATACCGTTTTGTAAAGAATTTATCTTATCTACAAGTCCTGCCTGATAGATAACATCCATCACTTTGTCACGGTTTATATCTTTTTCGGAGGAGGAAACAAACTCGGCAATTGTAACAGGAAGCAAATAAATATCTTGGAACACCGCAGAGAACAGAGAATAATAGTCCTCAATGTTATAGTCTGCAATGACGCGTCTGTTTAATTTGATCTCGCCCTCGGAAGGATAATAAAAACCGCACATCAGCTTCACAAGTGTTGTTTTACCGGCACCATTTGCACCCACAATGGCAAGTTTCTCGCCCTTGCCAATCTTTAAATTAACATTCTTCAGTGCGTACTTTTCGCCGTCTGCCGAGGGATATTTGAAGGATACGTTGTTAAATTCAATGTCAACAGGTAATTCCTGTTCAGTCGGAAGAGGACATCCTGTTCCGTGATTGTACTTTTCTTCAATTTCAAAATATTCACGGTAGTAGCCGATCTTGATGCTCTTATGCGTAATATCGTTTACTTTGTCACCAATACCGGTCAGCCAAGCAGAAAAACCGGTAATCGCACCAAAATAAAAGACAAAATCACCTGCGCCGATCTCGTTGTTAAATACCATAAAAATCAATATGGCATATGCCGCACCGTTGCGGATAAGTGCCAGAAGTGCGTTGATACAAGTTCCGCCAAGCCCCTGAGCGCTGACCTTTTTGGTCCATACAAAGCGTTCTTTTTGAAAACCTGCCAACATATCGGTAAGCCATCCGAGCATACCGTAAATACGTATATCCTTTGCATGGTCGAATTTCTGAGAAAAGCTCTGCAAATAACCAATCTTTCGGTCAATATTCACCCAATTATCCTTGTTTTTCTCAACATAATTTCTCTGCCATCGGCTGACGAGTTAAGTGATAAATGCTGACAGAAAAAGAAGCAACAGGATCCAAGGGGAAACGGTTGCGATCACAGAGCCATAAGTAAAAATACCCAACAAGCTGGTGAACAGACCCAGCAAGGATTGCCAAATAAATTCGGGAGCGCATTGACCCGAACATGCATCGTTCATCGCATGCTGATATTTCGTAATAGCCTCGGGATTGTCGGTATTTGCATAATCGGTACGCATATGCTTTTCACTGATCGTGTGTTGATAGCGCAATGAAATATTATACTGCCTCATATGCAATCTGCTTCCACAAAAGCTGTTAAACAGATTGATAATCAAAAGCCCGGCAAAATAGATGCCGATAATAGCAATGACTTTTTGAATGCTTTGCTGTGATTCTACCGAGTCAATTAATGTTTTCGGGAAAAAGGTTGCCGCCAGAGGTAAAAGCACCGCAAGGGGAATACTTGGAATAAAGAAAAGATAAAAAGCTTTATCCCATTTCCAAATATTGTTTAGTGCATATGCAATATTGGAAAGCATATTGTATTTTGATTTATCTTTTTTCAATGTTCTCACTTCCTTTCATCTGCAGTATATCACGTGTTGAAACTAAAAAGAAAATTCGTGCACTAAATGCTTCAGCCAGTGCACGAATTGCAATCACCGTATAGCAGGCAATAAAAATTCCGAGGTGAATGCTCCATCCTCGCTGTTATACTTGACCCAACCGCCGTGTTCTTCTATTATTGCTTCTGCTCTGCGCAGACCAAAGCCGTGAACGCCGTCCTTATGGGTTGTAAATAGAGAGCCCATTTTTTTCTTCTTTTCGCCTGCTGAATTGAGCATGGAAAAATAGAGCATATTGCCTTTAATTGCAATATAAATTCGGATGAACCGCTCATCCTTCACCTTGCGGCAGGCTTCAATGGCATTGTCAAGCAGATTGCCGATGATAATGCTCAATTCCACGTCGGAAATAGTTAGAGTATCGGGCACACTTGCCTTGACAGTAACCAATATACCGTCTGCTTTAGCTTGTGCGATCTTTGCAGAAAGAATAGCATCAAGTGAAACGTTTCCCGTTTTCAATAAGGTATCAACATTCATAAGCTGATCGTCAAGTTCTTCGATATATGCAAGGGCACGTTCTACCTCACCTGATGAAAGATGTCCCTTTAAGGTCTGAAGGTGATGGTGAAAATCGTGCTTATATCCGCGCATTTCCTTATGGATACTCCGAACCTCATTTAGATGCTTTTCGGATTGTTCGGTTTGATATTCTACAAGCTTCAAATACGTTTTCTTTCTCATAACTACCTCAATTGCGCTTGATAAATGCGCGGTTCACGTCATCATATTTTCCTCTTGCCAAAGGAAGCTCTGTTTTGCCGATGTTTACAGATGTGCGTGATATTCGTGTAATGTGCTTCAAGGAAGCAATATACGAGCGGTGGATGCGGTAAAAATCCTCGCTTAATTTATCAGCAAAAGCGGATATGCTTTCTTTGATTTTATACTCTTTTTTTTTGGTGTGGATCACGATGTAGTGAAGAAAAGACTCCACGTAAATGATATCCCCTTCATACAGTTTGACCGTTTCTCCGTCGCAGGATATGACTATCGAGGGAGCTTCGACAGCCAGCCTTTCAGCAGCCTTGGTCAGCACTTGCACGAGCTTGTCAGAAGAAATTGGCTTTATTAGATAGTGAAGCGCATCTACTTCATATCCTTCACCGTAGAATTCAAAATGCGAAGTGATAAAGATTATTTCTGCACGAGAACCATTTTTGCGGAGCTGCTTTGCCATAGTAACGCCGTCCATCTTCCCCATTTCAATGTCTAAAAGCAGAATATCGTAGTCGCTTCCTTCTGCATAGTGGAACAAGAAGTTCTCAGCAGAAGTGAAGGTATCGGTATGTACCACATGACCGGCAGATACCGCCCAGCGATCAACCATATTCAAAACGTATTGTCTGTCTGCATCCGAATCGTCGCAGATCGCAATTTTGTACTTCATGTTCTCACCGTCCTTGTTCCCAAGCTGCATCTATAGCATTTCTAAAGTGAGACACCAAACCGTATAGCTCGTCCATATAATGTCACCTTACAAATCCTCATTATCCTCAATTTCACTACTATCGTACTCCAACAGATCTTCCACACGGCAACCGAGGACCTTTGCCAGCGCAAGGAGCGTAGCGCCTGCGGCCTTGTTAATATCCTTGGCACGAATTTCATACTGCTGCAGAGTACGCAGATTGACACCAACCTTTTCTGCAAGTTCTCTCTGTGAATAACCGCTGATCTTGCGCTGTGCCTGCAATCTGGTAGGCGGATTTTTCTTGCGTATCATACGATTTACGGTATCTACAAATTTTTTCTCGGATGCTTCGTGCAGAGTGGGATAGAGCTTTTCAATCTCCTGCATTGTGATATGCTTTGTAATCTCCTTAAAGCTCCGTCCGGTGTACCACTGATAGTAAGCCAAGATCCAGCCGCACCAATATTGGGGCGAATAGTCATAGTCAATCTGTGCCTGCGGAAAATCCATATCTATTCCAGACTTTGTAAGGACATCCATCACAAGTTCTGTGCCAGACACGCCGGATACATATTTGGGAACGCCTGCAGCGAATTGTTCTGCATAGCCTGTACCAATAAACAGTTCAAGAAAGCTATCCATATTCACTTGACAGCTATTGACGGCGTAGTCCATAGCTTCACCCAGGCACCTCATGGCATCATCAAGATATTGATTATCGTAAGCGTGGATCATTTGCTTGCACCTCTTCACGGATAATGTCTCTCATATACAGGCCGTCAATGTCATCCTTTTCAAGCTCTGCACGGAAAGCGGCTCTCGCTTCATCGTCACGGGCTTTTCTTTTTGCGTAATACACAGTATTATCGGCAATCTCATAAGAAACAAACTGAATCTTTTCAAAGGCAGTGGAACTTTTCAAAACGAACTGCTCGCCGAGCTTACCCAGCCGCATAGCATAGGAAAGCTGTTTGAGTGAAATTTCGTTGTTTATAAATGCTCTTGCAAAAGAGAAGTAAGAGTCGTCCGCGCGGTATCCCACAACTGCATCATACGGTGTCAGGTCAATCAAGAAGTGCTCTTTCAGCCAGTCTGCACCGCGCTTCATAACAGGAGTAGAAACACGGAATTTGCGGTATTTCATCAAGAGAGCCAACCAATGCAGAATCGTGTATTCATCGGAAGAAAGATTGAGAACCGAAAGGTCAGTGGTATCAATTTCATATTTGTTTGCATAGCCATCAGTATTTTCGGTACAAGCCCATTCCTTTGCAAGCTCCAAATGCTCGGTGCAATAGAAACCCTTTCCGTAGTCGTTATATGATTTACCTTTTCCAAACACAGGTGTTTGAATAATTTCGGGCGAACCGTGATATAGGATTAGTTTGCTCATTTTTGAAACCTCCATACTTCTTTAGAGTTATCTCACCCTTTATTATACGCCTAAAGAAGTACAGTTGTCAATACGTTTTCAAAAAAGTTAACATATTTGTTTCGCTTTTTTGTAACACGATATAACACAGCACGTCCGGCAGTAATGTCGGACGTGCATTTTCGTCATAAAATGTTTTCAATTTTGGACGTGCCTACCCCTTGACTTTTTGACCAAAAACGCATATTACTTAAGTAGAGAGTGGCATCTCTATACCTTCGATTTTGTTCTTCGGACAGGCAATGTGTCCTGTTTCGGAGTCAAAATATATTTCATTTACGAAGGGGTGTTTCAAAGTTAAAACTCTCTAAGCAAGGAAATTTTCTGTTCGATGGCTTTAAGAACAGACAGAGGGTGGCACAGAAGATCCGATAACATAGGTTACGGATAGTGTCACGAATCCTCTGAGAACACAGCAGCATCGCAAGATGAAGATCCTGCAACCTTGACGCACCAGGGGAAGCCCAACTGCACGGTGACAGCAACAACACATCTGCAACAGCATAAGCAAAGGCAAATGAAAAGATCAGACCCAACTTCAAGATGAGCACGGGGAAATTGCCAAGGCACAGAATTTGCAGACGAAAATTGTTCTAAGTCCCTACGGTCACTTGGGCAGCAATGTGCGGAACCACCTGTACGGTGTGGACGAAAATTGGATGAAAGGGTTATGCAAGGCTTCGGTAGCCTGCTGACCAAAATCCTGTTTTCGTACAGAAGTACCGAAGTTTCTGGAACTTTAATCGTTATGAAAGTTCCCACAGAACGGAGCCGTAGTTGGGGGCGCCGGACGGGTAAAACCGCTAATCTGTGAAA
>JAZNSH010000059.1:0-2118 GCA_045591115.1 Clostridia bacterium | reverse complement strand
CTGAATATTTTAAACTAAGAGATAGCAATATCTCTGTTTTAATGTGCCCAAAATACAATGTTTTTCCACAATACTGTGTATAATCGTGCGTTTTTTAGCAAAATTTTAAGGCTGCCTCACTTAGTTAGTGAGACAGCCTCTTTTATAAAGCTTTTAAGAAACCATAGATTCTTTCAGCAATAAGTCTGTGACCTTTTGAACTGGGGTGCAAACCATCGGGCATAAATTCTTTTTGTATTATTTCCACGGAGGGTTGCATACAACTTGTTTTATAAAGATCAAGCACAGGTAATGAATAATATTCACAAATTTCACGGATAATTTCAGCATAGACTTTAAGGCTTGCTTTGGGATTGCCGTTTCTGTCATTTCCCACACTATCTTCATTAAGACGATGTAGGGGAGTCATAAATACAATAGGTTTTCCGGGATATTTTTCAATAAGTTTTTGGCATAAGGTGTGCATTGCACCATAAAAGGTGTATACGTCACGGTCATTGGGCGTTCCGATGGGTGCATCTCCGTGTCCAAAATCATTTGTGCCACCAAAGATGACAACTATATCGGCATCAGAATCAAGTTCGTCAACTCGTTTGATAAAATCATTTTTATCAAAAACTTCATTGTATGGATTAGTTTGTCTTGCGATTCTTGTGCCACTTATGCCGTGATTGGAAACTATCGCTTCTGATAAACGCTGAAAAACATCGGTATATCTGTTTTCTGTTTTATCTGCGCCAACACCTTGTGTAATACTATCACCTAAAAAAACTATTTTCAAACCTTTTAATTCCATTGATTTAATCCTCCCGTATTTTTAGTTATTATACATCTGTTAAAAAATGAAATCAAGTATTTTTTAATTTTAAATATTTTTCCTTTGTAGCGATTCCACCGCGAATATGCCGTTCTTCCTTGTGTATCTCCATAATCTTTTTTATTTCTTCAAATAAGTCCGAATTGATGGTTTCAAGCCTTTCAGTAATATCCTTGTGAACGGTGCTTTTACTGATGCCGAATTTTTTTGCCGCACCGCGGACGGTATCGCGAGTATCGATAATATATTGGGCAAGCTCCAACGTGCGTTGATAAACCCAATCGTTATACATAAAAAAACCTCCCTGTAAGGAATTATTTTACTTAAAAATATTCCTTCAAAGGAGGTAATAGAACAAGTTTTTATTGGATATACCAATCACGGGAGGTGTTTTCTGTGCGGAACATTATGTACTCATTATCATCCATTTTAAAATCACAGCAATAATTGTAACAGTTTTTGCCGTAGTAAATTTTAACGAAAACGGTAAGATCACAATCCTCAAGTTGATAATTTTTTGTGGGTCCGAAGCCTATAGTTATACCGCGGTCAATGTCTTTAAGTGAACTTTTTCTGCCCTCGGAAACTTCAACACCGTAAACCTTAAAAAGCTCCATAAGAGTGCTTTTTTCATCCTTGCTTAAAGGCACATCAGAAGTAAATTCAAAAGCAATAAACTCAGGCTTTTTCTTCATTTTGTTGTTTACTATCGTGTTGGCGGCAAAATCGGCAGATTCATAAATAGCCTTTGTAAGGGGCGCAGTATTTTCGGGAATGGCTATTTCAACGTTACCCATAATTTCGTGCGAAACGGTAACTCTGTTCAACTGCTCGGAATCGCTCGTATTACAGCCTGAAAATAATAAAACAAAAATGAATAAAAGTGCCAGATATCTTTTCATATAAAACCTCAAATCAACTAAATCTTTAGATATTATACATCATTTTTAATATGTTTGCAATAAAAAATCGAAATGTTTGTGAAAAAACAAAAAATGCGCTTTGTTTGCTTTACAGAATTTAAAATATTTTGTATTATATATAATATGCTATAGCCGAAGGGAGCCGAACCCACAACGGTTTAAAATGCCATTTTTGCCCATCTCTGCGTTACTTACACAGGGAAATACGTCCTGTATGTCCCTATGCAAGTGCCTTGATATGAACAAAAATTGCTATTTTAAACTTCTGCGAACCCAAAGGAACTGATTTTGTGATAGAAAACGGCTCGCGAAGTGAAGGAATACCGGGCGTATTTCAAGCGACAAGAGTCGTTTTATGCGCAAAAGCAGTCCTATTGG
>JAZNSH010000058.1:0-5676 GCA_045591115.1 Clostridia bacterium | reverse complement strand
CAAGGCGCTGAACTTGCAAAAAAGGGAGTTTACACAGACGTAAATGACCGCATTTTGCAAGTGAAATGCAACGATGGAAACAAATCCCTGCAAAAATTTTGCAGGGATTTGTGTTTGCAGGGGTTTGTCAGTGCTCTGAAGTTGAGCCTTATCGGCTCAACTTTTTATTGTTTGGTTGCAACTAAAGCGTAATCCTCATAATCGGGTTTTTCGGGAAGATCATATTCTGCGCCCTTATAGTTTTCTTCTAAAACGGTATATTCGCCCGTTCTTGTGTTAAACCACTGAATAAGATATTCGGCATTTTCATCCATATTAACAAGCTTGCCTGCTGAAGCAGTATCGCGGTTATAGAGATAAACAATATATTTTTCGTTGCCGATATGTGCTGCAGTATAAAAGCCTTCTTTTTCCGTTTTTTGGAAAGCATTTCCTTCATCAAAATCGGGAACAAGTCTCCACCACTCAAAGCTCTCAAAGAACTCACGGAATTTTGTTAAGTGATCGCCCGTAGGCATATTTATTGCAATACCCCAGGGCATATATTTTTCGGGAGGATAAACGGTATCAACACCGTCAGACGACGGAACATTAAAGCTATAAGTAAGCTTGTATGCCCACATATCTGCCGCACCGTAACCATAGCCGAAAATACCGCTTAAAACAGAGATCCAGCCGTTTGCACGGGCGCCAAAGTTTTTTGTATAAAGATAATCGTAACGAGTTTCATAGTTAATTGAAACCTTACCCTCGCCCGTATACCAATAATCCTTGGGAATATTAAAATTGTGCTGAACGTGCACGTCAGGGCGCCATTGAATCCCCCACCAAGTGTGTTCGCTCATTCCATAGAATGCCGACTGTTTATTAGTGCCGGTACGAAGCACGTTTTTACCCGAATATACGTTATATTCTGCATCACCTTTTGCACCGGTAAGCATTGCATTTTCCTGATGTCCTGTGATTGGATGCTTATATGGATCATAATAATACAAGTATTTGCACATAAGTTTATAAGGATTATTTTCCGCTGTCATACCGCATTTGCCAAAGAAGCAACGGTCAACTTCCTGACCTAAAGTCCATAAAACGGGATAGGAGGCATAACGGGCAATCCAATAACGGCTGATCTTACGCTGAAACTCTTCTTCAAAGAACTTTTCCTTTACACCGCTTGGAAAAATATACTGTGCGTTGGCATGAACAAGACCTTTTTCAGCAATATACTTAAAATACTCATCAAAACGCTGAAACTCTAAAATATCATCCTCGCCAATTCCATCATAAATAGTACACTCAAATCCCAATGGTTCAGACTGATAAACATTGAATTTCTGTTCAACGCGCTTATCAACTATATATTTAAAGTGAGAATCAGTTTCAATATCTACTGCGTGAGAGCCTTTTTCATCAAACTCCTCCATCGGCATACGCCAATGAGTATCACCTAAATAAAAGAAGGGTGTGCCGTCATCATACATAAAATAACGCACGTTAGGCTCAGTTTTCAAGAAACCGCGCTTATAGATCTCATATTCACCTGCGTATTCAACGCAGTTGATAGTGCCTTTGATACCGTTAATGCCAAGGCTTACGCCTTGAATTTCTTTAACAATATAATTCCATACACCTATTTTATTGGGTGCAAAACGAACGCGCCAGGTAAAACCGCCATCCCAGAACGCGGGCATTACGATCTCCGCACCTGATTGGTGGGTGAAAATTACGTCAACTTCGTTTTCTAATGCATCATCAATCTGAACTTTTGCTAAAAAACAAGTTTCATAGGAAGTCCATTTTTCTATATTTTTCATATTTATCAGCTCCTTTTTTAATATTATACAACAGAAAAAAACGTATTTCCATTGTAAATATTGCGGTTTTAATTAAATTTGCGTTTTTTTTGCAATATAAAAGGCATCACGCTAAAGTGATGCCTTAAAATTTATTTCTTTGTAACAAGCAAAACCATATCATCAGCAACGGGTTTTTGAGGGATATCATATTCACCGTTTGCATCAGCTCTTAAGTTATAATCAATGAGAGTGTACTCACCTGTTCTTGTATCAAACCACTGTGCAACGTAAACGGCATTTTTATCCATATTCACAAGCTTACCTGCCGAATCTGTTGTGCGATTATAAAGATAAACTACGTAAACGTCGTTTCCGTCATATGCAGCGGCATAGAAGCCTTCTTTATCGTCCATCTTTTTAAATGCATTGCCATCATCAAAATCAGGCACAAGCTTCCACCAGCCTGCTTGCTCAAGGAATCCGCGCATAAGATAAAGCTCTCTTGAAATATCGGCGTGAATAAGATCTGACCAGTTTGTCGATGCTTTGACCTCTTTGGGCGTATCGAATACACCGTCGGTAGAATCATTGCTATCATCGTAAGTGCCAAGATATAACCACATATCCTGCCCGCCATAGCCGTGACCATACATACCTGAAAGGTAAGCTATCCAAGCCTGAACACGAGCACCGAAATCACTTGCCGAAAGCAAATGATATCTTGCTTCATAGGAAACTATCGGTTTATCTGAGCCGTTTACCCAATAATCTCTTGCCATATCAAAGTTATACTGAGTGTGAACGGTAGGTCTCCACTGTGTTGCCCACCAGGTATGTCCCTTTGTTGCAAGGAATATTGAAGGTTTATTCTTTATATTACGTTTTGTATCATTGGGATCAAAGACAGATGAGCCTGCATCTATTTTGGCAAGAGCAACGTTACCCTTACAGCCGATAAGTGCGGTGTTAAGCTGGTGTGCAGAAGTGGGGTTTTTGTAAGGATCGTGCTTATAGATCATTTCGCACATCTGCGTGTAAGTGAAGCCAATGGTGGGAATATCCTGATTGTGGCCATCATCAACTTCCTGACCAAGAGTCCACATTACGGGATAAGAAGCATATCGAGCTACCCAATAGCGGGTAAGAGATTCAACATTCTTGCTGAAAGCATCAGTTGCACCACTTGGGAAAATAAGCAAGGCATTGGCGTGAACGAGACCTTTTTCAGCAATATACTGAAAATACTTATCATAGGTTTTGAATCCACTTATATCGAAATTGGTTATTTCACCGTCAGTAGCATCAAAGGTTGCATCTATGGGCTCTGACTGATATACGGTAAAACCTTGTTTTACTCTTTCATCAACGATATACTTAAAATGTGAATCTGTTTCAATATCACCTGCAACGGGGCCTGCTGAATCAAATTCTTCTCTTGCCATATTCCAATGGGTATCACCTAAATAGAAGAAAGGTGTGCCATCAGCATACACAAAATACTTTTTGCCGGGCTCTGTTTTTACAAAACCGTGCTTATAGATATCAAGATCACCTTTATAGGCGTTACAAGCAAGCGTTCCTTTAATACCGCTGATGCCAACATCCTCACCTGTGGTAACAGTTTCATAATCCCAGATACCGCACTCTGTAGGTGCAAAACGGACGATCCATTCATCGTTACCGTTCCAGAAGCCGGGCATCAAAAATGAAGTTCCCGTTGAACGGTTTTTGAAGGTTACGTCAAGAAGAGTATCCTTAATATTCTCAGATTTTTTATTTGCTTTAAAGGGAATATCAACAGCTATCCACTGTTCGGTAACATAATCTGTTTTTTCAGTAATATCCTGAGGTGCAGCAGTTGGTTCAGGTGTAGGTTCAGGTGCACTGCTCGATATAGTTTCCTGCTCAGTACAGCCTGAAAAAGCACCGATAATGATTAAAAGTGTGCAAATAATTGCCAATAATTTTTTCATTATTTTTCCTCCTTCTGCGTTTTTTTCTTCTTTAAAAGGATGATTGCTACAGCCGCAAGCACTACAACGCCTGCTCCTATAATAATATAAATGAGATAGGAATCATCGTTTACCGTGGCTCCGTCTGCACGCTCATCGGTTATACCATCAGGAAGTTCAGGTGCAACTGCATCAGCAAATGAAATACTGTATTTATCAAAGCCATAGGGCTTGTAAATTACCGGCATTTCCTTATTGATTTTAGGCTTTGTTGCGCTCTGATTTCCTTCGCCTTCGACATCAACATTATTATCTAATTTATAAACACTTTCATACTCGCCATTATAATAAATAGCGGTATCTTTTATCTGAAGCTCCTTGATCTGATAATAATCGTTCATCATATCAAAGCAGAGATTCCACTCGGTCCACAATTTATCGTTGATATCTGCTTTTGTTATAGTTATCGGTATTTCAATTCTCTGCCACTTATTTGTTAATTTACCATCACTGTAAGTCGTAAGCAAAATGCCGTATGCGGTATGTTTAATGGTAGATCCACCATATTCAGAAGCAAACATAACCTTATCTTCTACATACTCATTAGAGATATTTGGACGGATCTTCATTCCGAAGCCTCTGTCATTTTCGGTTAATACTGCACGAACATCGAGAACTATCCATATGTTCATACTTTCCTGATCTCCCAGCATTTCCTTTAACGTGGGATAAATGTTAATAACGGGCGAGGAATATGCGCTTTTAAGATCGGTGAATTTATATATGTTATCTTCGCCTACTTCTGCGGGAGTAACACTGCCTAAGTTCCCCTTATACCAAGCGTTATCAACAAGGTGGTTTCCTTCGGGAAGAGCAGGGGTATCCGTATCATCAAGCTCGATGGTCGGCTTTTCAATATTGATCTTTTCAATATCGAATGAAGGCTCGCCTTTACCCTCCTCGTAGTCAACGAGCTCAATAATAGGATTCTTAACGTAAAGAGTTTCTACGAGCTCATACTTTTTAATGCCATCAAAGCATAAAACCATTCTCTTCCACATACCTGAAAGAATTTCATTGGGAGTTAAGGTTATTTCACCTTCAACAAGCTCCCAATCCTCAGAAACGTTAAGATCGCTGGCAATCCTGATGAGATAATTTTTATCACCAATGATATTTACTCTTTTACCTGTATATACCTGCTTAAAATCTTCTTTTTTCTGAACTTTGGGATGAACGTCTTCCATTCTTATAAGCGTACCGAGAGTGAAGTCCTCTTCAGCATCTGCTTTTAATTCCATACTGAAATTAAGAGTAATAGAATCCCTTCCTTTAATAAGCTCCTTTAATAACGGCATAATATCAATACCGGGTGTTGCAAATTCTGCCGTAAAGTTTTTGAAGGCATAGATGGTTTCCCCATCCTCTTCAGTTTTTGTTACTTCAACCTTGCCTAAATACTTTGCCCATTCTGATTCGATTTTCACTTCTTCTGCAAAAACCGTT
The DNA here is from genome assembly GCA_045591115.1 of Clostridia bacterium. GTDB lineage: Bacteria > Bacillota > Clostridia > Christensenellales > QALW01 > UMGS1322. Next base: position 422 of record JAZNSH010000058.1, on the reverse strand, counting down.
AAAAATGAAGACATCGCAAGAAGCAATGTAAGAAGAACAGCCAAGAATTTCTTCATTATTAAAAACTCCTTTTTTTATTTATAACATAATTATATCAAATGAAAAAAGTAAAATAAATTGCATTTTCTAACAAAAACATTGCATTTTCTAACATAAAAGATGATCCTGCAATTATTTGCAGGATCATACAGTCTGCTGACAAAGTCAGCAGGCTGCCAGAGTTCGAGAAACCCTTGCAAGCCAAGGCGCTGAACTTGCAAAAAAAGGGAGTTTACACAGACGTAAATGACCGCATTTTGCTATATACTATAGCGCGCGCAAAGGAGTCCGATTTTAAAGGATAAATTTCCGTGTCTGCTTTGTTGAAATACTCGGCAATACTGCACTCGTATTGCCTGCGTTTTCGCCGCGCATCCTTCAAA
>JAZNSH010000057.1:0-29694 GCA_045591115.1 Clostridia bacterium | reverse complement strand
TAAAAACTCAGTTACTTACCACGTCAGCACAAGCTGCGCTTTGCGGTTTCACACAATAAATTGTGCAAAACCTATTTAGCTCCGCTGTGCTTCCTTTCTGCCCTTTTGTGGTACCCAAAAATTTCTGCGGTCGTTCCACTCATACCCTTGAAATTTTTGACCACTGCAACGCAACATTTTCGCTTTATCGTTCACCGAACGCGCTCGAATATTGCACCCAAAAGCAATTCTGCTTTTCGGGAGCCCTTACTTGCTCCTTCGCTTTTAGAACATTGCTCCTTGTCTTGCAACGCTTTTGAGCTCGTTAGGTTTCGGATAGATCATAGTGCAATATCAAGTCGATAATTTACCACAACCATAACCCCCGAAGATATTTCTTCGGGGGTTCTTCTTGATAAAAGGGAAAAGAAGTGATATAATACTTAAAAAATATTAGGAGATGGCAAAATGATTCATCCTGAACGCAAAAAGGCAAAGAGTATTGATTCACCTTACAGAAGCAAAAAGCTTACTGATGTTGTTTATGGCGGAAAAAAAGAGGATAGTTGGCAGAGATTTAAGGATGAACAGAGGGCATATTATCCCCCAAAGCCTGAATTGAACGTATATTTTGGCGATATTCACGGGCACACCAACCTTTCTGATGGTGTTGTGGATATTGACACATATTTTTTGAGGCTCAGGGATGTTGCCAAGCTTGATTTCGGCGCAGTATCCGATCACGATCACGGCGGAGTGGCAAAAAATGAGCTTTTTGGCGAAAAGTGGGAGCTTACAAAGGAAAAGACTCGCCAATATAACGAACCGCACAAGTTCACCACAATTCTTGCTTATGAGCGTGATTCCTATCCTTGGTACAATAATCTTGTGGTTTACTATAATAATTATGACGGTGAGATGATTCGTGACGGTCGCGATGGTGAAATAACGGAAAAAACCCTTAAGGAGTGTCTTTCAAGGGAGGATCTTCTGCTTGTTCCTCACGAAACGCAAACGTTATTTTCGGGATGCGATTTCAGCACAATGCCCTTAGAAAATATCACACCCCTTATTCAGTTATGTTCCCGCGGATATCATAGTGAAAAATTTGATGAAAAGAATATGCTTAAGGCACAATGCGAGGGCGGTTATTGGCAGGATGCTCTGAAGCGCGGTGCGAAAATGGGGTGCATCGGCTGTACTGACGATCATCGCGGAAATTGCGGATTGATTCTTGAAGATAAGACCTATCCCGAAAAATTTCCTGCGATAACGGGCGTTTGGGCAGAGGAAAACACCTTACCGTCCATATTCGATGCACTTAAAAAGCGTAGGTGCTTTGCTTTTATGGGTGGAAGAATAACCATTGATTTTCGCATAAACGGTCACTATATGGGTGAAGAAATCGATCTTTCTGGCGACAGAGAAATTTACTTTAACGTTACTGCCGATGCTGAGATCGAAAGCGTAACTCTTGTGAAAAACTGCAGAGATTATATTTATTTCCAAAAAACCACTGAGCAGTTGTTATACGATTACAAGGCTGAAAACGATACTGATTATTACTATCTCCGTGTAAAAACTGTAGACGGTAGGATGGGGTGGAGCAGTCCCATATGGATTTCTTCAGAGCAGTGATAAACCCTCACAAACATACCCCCTTTTTGGGGGTATTTCCTGTGTTGCGATGACCTTGAACGTTCAGTCATTTACGTCTGTGTAAATTCCTTCACGTTCAGAACATCGCGCCTTGGCTTGTAAGGGTTTCTCAAGCTCTGACGGTTGTAAGAACGAACAAGGGATTTCTTCAGAGCATTGACAAATAAAGCCCCCGAATTTTTTCGGGGGCATATTTTATTCTTCAATAATAAATAAGTTTTCTTTATCCGTATAGCGGTATTTATAAATTTCCGAGGCAAACTCCTTTGTTTCTAAAAGGCGCAGATCACGGGAAAAATAGAAGGTGCCGTCACCCATTGATGCCATACCCGTTTGTCCGTAAGGGAACATTGAGCCGTAGACGCCTTTTTCATCATATTCGCCTATTTTGGCGGAAGCGAGAACAAGACCTTCTTCACCCTTTCTGCCTAAAAGTGTTGATTTCTTTGGTGGAACGATGCCATCAATAAAGTACATTAGATAATTTTTAAATTCAGGCTTATTTCCGCGATATACGGCTACAAACCAAGTTTTCAAAAATGGATCGTATTCAAGGTTCTGAATACCGAAGTTGGTGTTGCCCGTATAAAAGAAATATCTTTCTTCATATTTTTCGGGACCTGAATGGTGTGGTGCAATCTGATTAAGGCTTTGCCCGAATTTATCGAAAATGGAAAGATCATATTGGAGAATTACCTGATAATCGTTATCGGTTCGATCTGTTTCAGAATAAATGCCGTAAGCCACCATAATTTTTTCTTCTGTTCCGCCGAAAACGGGACCGATTGAAGTACCGTCAATTCCGCTGCAACCGTAACGGTGCTTTTTGTTGGAAACCTCGTCGGTTGAAGAATAATCAAGAACAACGTCCTTAAGATAAACGGCTTTCATAACACCGTCATTTTCGGCATCCATATCCATTTTTGTTATTGAGGCGCAATCAAATTCCACAAGATAAAATGCATCTTCATCAGAAATTTGCTTGCCCGTCATTTTCATAATACCGGCACCGATTATATCGTGCTTTAATTCCAATGAGCCGTAAAGCTTATTGGTTTTACTGTTAAAGGAAATGCACCCTAAATGGCCTGCAAGGTTTTTAACTGAACCAACGGCGTTACCCGAAAGATCGGTTTTTAAAAGCATTGTTGTAAAAGCAAAATAGACAAAGCCGTTTTCTTTATCCACTTGAACACCCTGCACGTGACCCTCGTGGCAACCACCACTGTAAACTGATAACGGTAAGTTTTTCACAAATAAATCACCTCAAATCAATCATATGAATAAATCTCATAAAGGAAAGGCGGGAACGTGAAAAAGCGGCATAATAGAGAATAGTATCCTTTAAATCCTCGCTTAAGCCGATGTCGGAAAGGGATGAGGGGCAACCAACGCTCTTTAAAACCTCGCGCATTTTGTTTCCGTCAGGCAACTGATTGATAATTTCTCTTATTTGGGGAAGCTTTGAGATTATCATATCTCTCGTAACGCTTTCAAGGGGATTTTTTGCGTTTTCCTTTAAAATTCCGGGGGCAATATCCTTGAACATTGCTTGGATCTTGTCCTTAGGAAGCTCGTTATTATCGGTAATTCTGTCCTCAAGGTTATCAAGTGCCATAACCTTGTGGTAAAGATCGCAAACCATCGTAAGACCAACGCCAACCTTTTCGCCGTGAAGAGCATCGTTTTCTTCATTTACAACGTTCATTTCAATAAAGTGCGAAACGTGATGCTCACTTCCTGATGCGGGGCGGGAATAGCCAACCATCTGAATTGCCATACCTGAAAGAATAAGACCATACATCAGATTTTCGATTGCCTTGTGATCACGGTTGTTGATGCCGTCAATATTATCCATCAGATCGTCAATAACCTTGTATTCAAGGTCGATTATCTTTTGGCAGATATATTCGCCCGTAATAAGTGAAGAGATCTTCCAATCGGCTAAAGCGGTATATTTGCCTAAAAGGTCGGCAACACCTGCGGCAATAAGTCTTTGAGGTGCAGAAGCAAGAACATCTGTATCGGCGCAAACTGCAATAGGGCAGGTGGCGGGAGTTGTCACTTTAACACCCTCCAACGTCATTGCGGCAACGTTGGAAACAAAGCCGTCAACGCTGGGTGCAGTGGGAACGGAGATAAAGGGAATACCCATTTCGTGGGCAATATACCTTGTAATATCGTGAATTGTGCCTGAGCCAACGGCAAGAAGAAGATCACAATTCTTTATGGCAGACTTTGCATTTTCAACTGCCTTTTCGGTGGCGTGCAGGTGGTAAGGATCAAGGATTGCGGTGTGGCTGATGGTGCACAGCTCCTCAACCTTATTTCCCAAAACCTTGTAAGTGTTTTCATCTGAGATCATACTTATCTCCTTAAAATCGCCTATAAAGGAAATAAGCTCGGGAAGCTCATTTATTGCGCCTGACTTAAGAATGATCTTTTTTAAGGGAACGGGATGATCTTTTCCGCAGGGACAGTTTTTAATACCTTTAAGAATTTCTGAAAACATATGGTATTTCTCCTTATTGACACTTTTTTTATCTCCATATATAATATAACTAATAAAGAAAATTTGCAAGTATCGGCGTAAAAATAGGAAAATGAGCATAATGCAAGAGGAAAGTGAGCAAAAAATGAGCAATTCAGCCAGGCAAAACGCCATTATGGAAATTCTGAAAACGGATAAATTTGCACGAGTCAATGAACTATCGCAAATACTCTATACAAGCCCCTCAAGCATCAGGCGCGATCTTAACAGCCTCGAAAAAAAGGGCTTGGTCAAGCGCAATCACGGCGGTGTTGTTCTTGCTGAAGGCTATATTGGCGTGCCAGCCTTTGACGTGCGCGTTAAAAAAAATATGGTGGGCAAAAAGCGAGCGGCATCAAAGGCGGCATCGCTTTTAAAGGATAATATGAGCATAATGATAGACGGCTCATCGTCAACCTCAATATATATGCTTGAATATATAAAGCAGTTAAAAAACGTTACTGTCATATCAAACAACACTAAGGTCGTTTCTGAGGCATCGGAAAACGGCATAAAAGCAATATGCCTTGGCGGGGAAGCTCAGTTGCGATCTGATGTGCTTTTAGGTGCATATACCGTTGAGTGTGCAAAAAATTTCTATCCGGATATTCTGTTTTTCTCATCCCAGTATATTGATGATGACGGCAATATAACCGATTATTCCCTTGATGATGTTGTTTTGAGAAAAACTATGATGTCAAACTCAAAAATCTCCGTGTTTCTTTGTGATGGAGATAAGCTTGGAAAGCGGTCGGTTCACAAGCTATGCAACATAAGTCAGGTAGATTACGTGGCATTTGACAGTGAAATTGCCGCTGAAAAATTCAAGGAAAAAGTTAAGGTATTATAAGAAAATGAAAGAAAGAATTTCAAAATATATGCTGTTGTGTGCAATGGCGGCAATAAGTGTTATAGGGATTTTTGTGGCGGTTCTGCCAAGCGTTATCGGAGCTTTATTGGGCATACTTTCGGCAATCTTAATAAGTGCCTGCCTTGCTGAGGTTTTTTCTAAAAAAATATCTCAAAGTTTACTGAGCATTGACCCTGATGATGTTGATCCCGATGAATGTGATAAGGAATTAAAGCCCCTTTTAAGGAAAATAGTCCGTCAGGAGGCAATGGTTTCCCAACAGCTTGCCGAGCTTAAGCGTCGACAGAACGAGTTTTTTGCAATTACGGAAAATATGGCTGAGGGAATGATCGTTTGCGATAAAAACGGTGAAATAATTCTTTCCAACACTCACGCAAGAAATATGCTTCTTGATGGCGGTGATGCCAACACGGTTTTTGAGTTCTGCAGTGATAAGCAGTTTATTGAAATGGTTAACACGGCGCTTTCGGGAAAAACCGCTGAGAGCGAATTAAATATGCCGGGAAAGGTCTATAAGCTTTTTGCAAACCCCCTTATAACCAAAAGTGAAACTGAGGGTGCAGTTATTCTTCTCCTTGATAAAACCGAGGAGGAATTAAGGGAAACTCTGCGCAGAGAGTTCACCTCCAACGTTTCCCACGAGCTCAAAACGCCGTTGACATCTATTTTCGGCATTTCCGAAATTCTTGCAGAGGGCATAGTTAAAAGTGAGGATATTCCCAAGTTTGCCAAAAGCATTTACGATGAATCGGGCAGACTTATAACCCTTGTTAACGATATAATTAAGCTTTCTCAGATGGATGAAAACTCCATTATGGAAGAAAAAGAAGTTATTGAGCTTAAGGAAATAGCTGAAAACGTGTGCGCCCGTCTTGAAAAGGTTGCCGAGAAGAAGAACGTAACCTTAAAATTAAAGGGCGATGGCGGAAAAGTTTTCGGCATAAAAGGTATTTTGGAGGAAATGCTCTATAACCTTGCCGATAACGGCATCAAATATAATAAAGAGGGCGGAAAGGTTACCCTCACCGTTGAAAAAAAGGATGATAAGGTAATTGCCTCCGTCCTTGATACGGGCATCGGAATTTCCAACGAGCATATCGGCAGAATTTTCGAGCGTTTTTACCGCGTTGATAAAAGCCACTCCAAGCAGGTTGGCGGAACGGGACTTGGTCTCTCCATCGTTAAGCACGGCGCAAGCTTCCACGGCGCAGTGATCGAGGTTAAAAGCACACCCAATAAAGGAACGGAGATTAAATTGGTGTTTCCTGAGAAACAGTAAACAACAATCTTTTTATTGACATTTGCATTTTTTTAGTGATATAATTAAGAAAAAGTTAAGGAGTAAATATGACGTGTACGTTTTTTAAAATACTTTCTGCTATTGCAATATGTATGTGCTTGCTTTGCGGATGTGAAAATAAAGACTATGGCGTATTATATATAGGTATGCCGGCAAATGAATATTATGATTTAATTGAAAAAGAAGAAGCATTTGGTATGTGGGGATATGTTTTCTATACAACTCCCAATAACAGTCATGTTGTAGCCAGATGTGACGCTAAATCAACGATAATTGAATTGCATAGTTATAAAGATACCGAAACAACAAAAGAGACATTTGAAGAAATAGAAGAGGGAATGTCAGTTGAACAAGTTGTTGAGATTATAGGATCGCCTCGATTCAGCAAATACGCACACGATGCATCGGGAATGGGCTTCGATTTTAAGGCGGACGATGGCTCGCTTTGTACTGTCGGGTGGCAAATGAAAGAAAATTCAGAAGGATTTCGTGAATTGTTTGTTTATTCGTGTACGATATATGAAAAGTAGGATAAATGCAGAAAAAACGGCTCAAAAAGAGCCGTTTTTTTACATAAATATGATCTGACCGAGTTTTCTTAAAAAGGTGTTTTTCCAAAATCCGTATTTAAAGGCGGAAGCAACTCTTTTAACCTTGCATTTTTGTGCGTTTTCGCCAAAGGCATTGATGATTTCGTAGCTTTCCTTAAGGTCATCCTTAAAAATTGAGGCAATGTCCTGCGCCTGAAGATAGGCGTTTTTTATGCTTTTTTTGTTTTCCTTAAAGGAAAAGGCTTTCTTGAAAATATAGGAGAGCTTGCCTGCATCCTTTGCACCGACCTCATTGTTGCCGTGCTGACGGTAACGTATTAAGGCTTCGTCCACAAATAAGACCTTGCCCGTTGCAAGGCAAAGAACAGATAAATACCAATCGTGCATTAGCATATTTTCCGTGTTTTGCTTTTTTAGTGCGAGCTCCCTTAATTGAGAATTTATCATAACGGTGCAGCCGGTAACGTTATTCTGAATAAGCGCGCCGCCTAATTTCTGCTCCTTAGGTAATTTTTGCATAGAAAACATTGAAGCGTTAACAGTATTTAATGAACCGTCAACAACTAAAAGATCGCTATGCACAAGGGCAGGGGAGGATTGATCTGCTTCAAGCATCTTATTTAAGGTTAATTCAATTTTATTCTTTTCCCACACGTCATCGTGATCGCAGAACATATAAAAATCACATTGGGGGGCATTTTTTAATAAAAACCAAAAATTTGCCTGAGCACTTTTTAAAGGCCCATCGCTTTTAATAAGTGATAGGTTGGGGTAATCGTTCATATATTCATTTATGATGGCAACCGTATTATCAGAAGAAAAATCATCGGAAATGATTATTGAAAAATCCTTATGTGTCTGATTTAAAAGGCTGTCAAGCTGAGCACGCAAAAATTTTTCGCTGTTATGTGTTGCCAATAAAATTGCAATGGAATTTTTCATAAAGCACCTCACCTGATTTAATATTAGCACAAAGTTAAGAGATAGTCAATAAGTAAAAATACTGTGAAATTTGAGAAAATCTGTGTACAAGTGCTGAAAAATGGTGTATAATAATATCTACAGTTAGCTAAAAGGAGCGAATTTTTTATGCCAGCAAAAACGAGGGACAACGTCAGCTTATGGCTTAAGATCTTTGCCGGTGTCCTTACCGTAGCAATACTTATAACGGGCGGTCTTGCCGTTGTTTGGGAAATGACTCTTGGCAGAATGCACTTTGATGAGGAGTATGAATCCTCTCAAGGCACAACCATTGATTCCTCAACCATCGTTGAAAAGCCGTCAGATGGTTTTACGGAGGATCCCAACGAGGAGGATCACGCAGATGAACCTACCGAACCGGGCGATTCCTTTGCATCGGAAACCATTCAGCCTGGGGTGCTTACAAACTTAAAGGCAAATATGAAAAGCTGGATGAGCAACGGCGATCCCGTCAGAGACGATGAGGTTATAAACATCCTCTTTATCGGTATGGAAAATAACACCGAAAGCGGTAAGATTCAGCCATTATCAGTTAACGGCAGAGCCGATGCTATGTGCATTGCCTCTGTAAATAAGAGAACGAAAACCGTAACCCTTGCATCACTTCTTCGTGATCAGTATAGCTATGTAAGCCTTGATAGTGGCGGAAAATACACTAAATTCCATCACGCTTTGCGCTTTGGCGGACCTTCAAAGCAGATCGAAATGATCGAACGCTATTATAAGGTTGTTATTGATAACTATGTTATCGTTAACTTCGATTCCCTGCCAAGAATCATTGATGCCGTTGGCGGAATCACCATCAGCGTTACCGATGAAGAAGCAAAATATCTTCATAATACCTGTAAATGGCAGATAGCTCCTTACGCTCAGGATATCCCCGTTGACGGTGGCCACGCACTTACCTATATGCGAATCCGTAAAGGTCAGACCGGTGGTGACGAGGCAAGAACGGGCAGACAACAAAAGGTAATGATGCTTCTTGCCGAAAAGGTTAAAAACTATTCAACCAGCCAAATGATCTCATTTGTAAACGATATTATGCCTTACCTGCGCACCGGTCTTGATTCCGGCGATATCCTTGCCTATGCCGTAACCGCCCTCACCGAAGGTTGGCTTAACTATGATATTAAGCAGGTAACCCTCCCCGATTCCGATTGCTGCAAGCCCTTTAACAACCCTGCTGACGGCGGCGCCTATTGGAAAGTAGATTACCCCGTTTCCGCCCAAAAGCTTCAGCTTGCTCTCTTTGGAAAGAGTAATATTGTGTTGGATGAGGATCGCAAACCCTGGATATAAATCCACAGCACAAAAAATTTTTGAAACTGTGGGTTGCAACCGATATAATTACTCGGTTACTTACGCTTTTGTAAGCGCCCTCGCAATTAATCACTTGCGCCCCTGATTTTCAAGCTTTTTTGCACTGTGGTGTTTGAGAAAATCTCAGCACAAAAAATCTTCGAAACTAACCCCTTGCAAAAATGCAAGGGGTTTTTCTGTGTTACAAAGGGGACAAAACCTCAATTACTTACCACGTCGGCATAAGCTTTGCCTTGCGCTTTTCGCGAAGTTTCGCGAAAAGCTTTTTTGCTCCGCTATGCCTCCTTCTTCCCAAAATGCAATTCTGCATTTCGGGAGCCCTGGTCAATGTCTTCGGTTTTTGCCCCTTTGTGCCTTGAATTTCGAATTTTCTCGCACTGTGGTGTTTGAGAAAATCTCAGCACAGAAAACTCTTGAAACTGACGGGCACGAGAAATCTTTGCAACTGCGTGTTAATAAAGTTAAATTTTATATGATGAAAAAGCCTTTCCTCATCGGGGAAAGGCTTTTTAGTATTGCATCACACAAAGTTATGCGGAGAAGAATATCAAATGCAGTTATTGTATATTTTTTGAGCTCTTTCTCAAAATTAAAAGAAGAATAGCTCCAATCAAAACTATTGCGGCGCCAATATAACCCAAATATTGACCGAAGCCTGTCTCGTAAACGGAACCGGGAACAACCTTCCTATCGGCAAAATCCCAAACCAAAAGGATAAATGAACCTAAGGAAAGCATACTAAATATTATCATTAAAATAGGCTTTTTTATCAAAGTGAGAACGGTTGTAAGCACTGTAAAAATAATAAATAACAGCATTACAACAAGACAAGGAATAACAATATCTGTTGCATAGTCATTTGAAACAGCATTAATGTAAGTGCGAGCATAATCAAAAAGAGATAAGTTAATCATATCCTCTGCCGTCATATTCAATTCGGAGTCTGCTATAGTATCACCCATTGATTCAAAACGCTCTGTGTATTTATCGTTTGCAGATGCAAAGGGTGTAAGAAAAGCTAAAATCAAAAGTGCACAACCTAACAAGGCGGCAATAAAGGCGATAAAGTTCTTTTTATTTTTTAATTGTGGTGTATATGTTTGTTCCATAATACTTCCTCCTAAAGTTAAATATCTTTTTGAATTGTACGAAAAAATTCCTCCAAATAAAAAAGTGTGTGCAACCAAAGCTCTGCGGCAGTTTTGTTATAATATACTTTTTGTGCTATTGGAGCTTTTCAACGTCCGCCTTATAATCGGCAAGAGATTTATTTGCTCTATCTGCTTTATCTTGGAATAAGTCGCTTCTTATATCGGAATAAAAGCTATAGATATCGGAACGCGTATCGCTATATAAGCTATATATATCTGAACGTGAGTCTGACCAGTTTTTATATTCATCTGAGTGTGTGTCAGACCAATCTGAATATGAAACACCTGAAGTTTTCTGATCTTCTAAAACTCCGTCATAAAATGCATCCTGAACCGCTTCTAAGAGATCATCATAGATGCCGTCCTTAACTGTGTTGGCTAAATCGTCATAAAGAAATCTTTTTACGTCATCAAAAGCATTGTATTTTTCTTTGTTGGTCATATCTGATGCCATAATGAGTTCAGCATATTTTACGGTGTATTTCTGAATTATGGTATACATTTTTTCGGTTTCTTGCTCTATTTTTTTATAGAACGCTTCAACCTTTTCAAGATTTTTTACATAGGAATCATAGCTTGTTATTTCGCTTTTTAATGCATTGAACTCAGTATTTAAGTCTGCAATCATTTTTGCAATATCGTTTTCTGCATGTGTTTCAAGCTCTTCAACAGTTGTGGTGGTGATTTCTGCTGGAGCGCTCCAATTATCATAATCTTCAGCTTTTTGACTCTTTGGCTTGTCTGCCTCAAGAGCCTCGATGGTTGTGGCAGAGGGCGTTGGTTCAGGCTCAGGAGTTGCCGTTGGTGTAGAGCTGGGAGCATCTGTGATGGTTTCATCTTCTTGTACATCATCGTCATCCACATTGTCTGTAGCTTCAGTTGGGGTTGGGGTGTCTGTTTTAGGTTCTTCGGTTGGTGTTTCGCTACAAGCAACCAATGAAAAGATCATTGTCAATGCTAATAGCAAGGTGAGCATTTTTTTCATAATTTTTTCCTCCAAATAAAAAAAGTGTGTGCAACCGAAGCCGCACACACCGAAAAATGCTGAACTTCGATTTGCTACCACACAAAAACTCTCCACATTTGCACAGAAATGCGAAAATTGAAGTCAGCGCTTTTACCAAAAGATAAAATGCCCACTTCTGTGCAAATAATGCGAGTAATTTAGTTTTTGTGTGGTATCTTTATTATAATATATTTTTTATATTTTGTAAACACTAAAAAAGACGGCTCAATTTTGAAGCCGTCTGTTTCTTTATTCCTGATACAATCTTAAAATAAAATACAGTGCCCAATCCTGATCGTTGGCGAAAGGATCGTAGAAGCCGGTGCGTTTGCCGTTTACGCTTAAGGGATAAACGCAGGCGCAGGAGGCTGAGCCATCGGGGAAAAAGGTTGAAAGTGATCCGCGCATAGAGTTTTCAGCCTTATTACGGTAAGAAGCATCGCCCGTCAGCTTGTAATAGCGGTTATAGGCTATGCCGTTAAGGGAGCTCCAATAGTGGGGGAAGGTGTCGCCATACTGTCTGCGCTTGCCGAACCAGAAGCCGTCCCAATGGCGGATGGCAACCTCAAAAAGATGGTGGTCAGGCTGGATTCCCGTGAAAAGCTCCAATGCCGTCATTTGAATTTTTGCGCCCTCAAGATATTTTTCATCCTTTGAAATATCAAACATCTGCAACAAAAGATCAGTTGCGGGAAAGGCGATGGATTGCTCATATTTAACCTCGTGAGCAGGGTAATTGAGCCCGTTTTTCATAATGTTTGCACAGTGCTCGGTGAAGAAATTGAGGATAATATCCTTTTCCTCGGTTAAATTTTCTTTTTCTAAAAGCTTATAAAGCTCGTTTACGGGAATGGGGAAGGCATAGAATCTTGCACCGCCCTTTTCGTAAAAGCGCTTTAAGGCGCGGTAAGCGTAGATAAGGTGCTTTTTCTCCTTAAAAAGCCTATAAAGCTCGACATAGAAAATAGTTATCCAAGGGTAATTATAAAGTCTTTCCGTTTCACGCATATCGCGGTTAAAATCGTTATAGACTGTGCCCGTTTCAGCATCAAAAACCTCACGCTCAATATATTCAACGTACCTTAAAAGGCTGTTTTTAAACTTTTCGTTGTTATGATATTGGAGATATGTTGCAATAAAAATGCCCATTCCAAGCCGTTCTCTTGCACCGTTATAGTTGGCGTTGTAGTTATAGAAAATGTGCTTTTCCTCGTTATCGTAGGGAAGATATGCACCGTCAAGTCCGCTACCCTTTTTATTATACTGTTGCTTATCAACGATAAAATCAATGCGCTTTTCCATAAGCTTATCAAGCTCAGGTGAAACGAAGATATTAAGGTGAGTTTTTATGCCCGAAACTAAGATCTCATAGCGATGCTCGCCTAAAAAATCAGGGGCTTCATTAACCTTAATCAGGTTATTTTCCAAAGTAAAGGGAACATTCTTCTCATTTTTTAAGATAATAACATCCTTTTTTTCAAAGGCGAAGTTAGGTGCAACGGTAAAGGATATATCTTCGTTATCAAAAACCGTGTAGCGTGGTGCTTCAACGTGAAGAAAACGGTTTGTGTGCTTCTTTAATTCATTAAAAAAGTCGTCCTTGCCGTTGTGCCAGAAGAGGATCCAGGATATTTTAAAGGATTCATTGGGCATCAGGGGATGAGAGGTGGGATGCAGAATAAAATCACCGCGGTCATTGCTGATCTTTTCAAGATCACGCTCAATACTGTAAGAGGAAAGTGAGCCCTCCACCAAAGCAAGACCTAAATGAGGTGCTTCACCGCCCATTCTCAGAGCGCAAACGTAAGAAACCTCCTCGCCCATAAACAGATGAGTGTGGCAACGTGCTTTTATGCAGATATCCGATGCAATATAATCATCGTTAAAGGGCGTATAAATGCCTATCTCACCCTCAGTTGGGAAAATATCACGGGAGGAAACGTTAGTGAAAACAAATGTCTCCTTAATGGCATCGCCCAAAAATTCCTGAGTGTAGGTGGCTTTGATGCCCTCAGGGCAACGGGTGGTGCCCCACTCGGTGTAGCCATCAACCCAATTCATTTTGTAGGGATCGTTTTTGTGAATAAGTTCTTTCATTTTAATTTACCTTATGATTATATAATCTAAAAATATTTTTGATTTCGGCTAAAGCTTCGTTTGTAGGCGGTTGAACTTGTGGCATAGTGTTTTTTAACGACAAAGCATCGTATTTTGATCCTGAAAAATTATGGTATTCAAGAATATCAACGCTTTCAATATTTTTAAACTCCGATAGCTTTTTTGCAATTTCTTCAGCCTCAAAATCGTTATAAGTGGGGATCACGGGATATCGGATAATAACTTTTTTGTTGTGCTTATCTAAAAGTGAAAGATTATCCCATATAAGCTTATTTGATTTGCCTGTGCATTTAATGTGGGTTTCCTCAGAAAATGCTTTAATATCATATAAAAATATGTCAGTATAGGGCATAACCTTTAAAAAAGCGCTTTCAGGCACGTAACCGCAGGTGTCAATGGTGGTTTGAATATTTTCTTCCTTTAATTTCATAAGAAGCTCTTTAACAAAATCAGCCTGCATCAGACATTCACCACCTGAAACGGTTATTCCGCCACCTGAGGTTTCATAAAAATCCTTATCCTCCACTAAAGCATTAAAGGCTTCATCAACTGTCATATCCTTACCAAAAAGCGTTATTGCTTCTGAAAAACAAGCTTTTTCGCATTTTCCGCAGGTAACGCACTTGCTTCTGTCGATTTTTCGAGGTTCAAAAAGGTGATTTTCACAAATACTTCTGCATCTTTTGCAACCGATACATTTGTGAGTATAGAGAGCAACTTCTTTTTTATAACTTTTGCCTTCAGGATTATGGCACCACAAGCAATCTAAGGGACAACCTTTCATAAAAAGAGTTGTGCGGATGCCCGGCCCATCGTGAACGGCAAACTTCTTTATGGCAAAAACGCATCCTGTCATAAATTCTCACTTTGCAGGATAAATTCGTCCTGCTCCTTTTTTGTTAAATCATTAAATAGAACGTTCCAACCGCATAAGCGCACCTGAAGCGTTTTGTAATTTTCGGGATTTTTTTGTGCATCCTTTAATGTTTCGGGGTTTAACACGTTATACTGAATGGCAAACCCACCCTTTTTCATAAAGGTGTCAAGGGTCGCCTTAATGATCATTGCGCCCTCTGCACCTGAAACTTGCGTGTGGCTTAAGGAAAGATCAAGCACCGTGCCATCGGGAACGAGAGTGTTATCAAGCTTTGTTGCAGAAAGAATGTGTGCCGTTGCACCTTTTCTATCGCAAGCGTTTGTTGCACAAAGGTTTTTGGAAAGAGGTTCTAAAGCAAGTCTGCCATCAGCGGATGCTCCTGTTTTTTCGCCAAATTGCATTCTGAAATCAATTGACCAAGTGCCTCCGCGGTATGTTCCGCCGTGCCCGTTTTCTCGACCATTGATATTTTTTAATGCAAAATCGGTTATTTCGCGGGCAAGAGCATCGACCCCATCAATATTATTGCCGTATTTGGGCAATGAAAGAGCGTAATGCCTTAATTCCTCATATCCGTTCCAATTATTTTTAAGAATATCCTTAAGCTCTTCTAAGGTTACTTTCTTTTCATCATAAACAAGTTTTTTAACCGCATAAAGACTGTCAGCAATAGTTGCGGTGCCGATGAGCGTCAATGATGAGGAATTGTATTTTGCACCGCCCTGATAGATATCAAGTCTTCTTTCAATACAACTGTTGTAGGTTGATGAAATAAAGGGCGTGAACTGTGTTTTTTTATAGCCTTCCTCCTGCTTGTTGGTAAGAGCGATGGATTGATTTATAAATTCAAGAATATATTTTTTTGTTGCTTCCTTAAAATCATCAAAGGTGTCTGTATTTGTTTTAAGGCTGAAAACCTTTTTGCCTGTCAATGCATCGGAACCATCAAAAATTACCGCTTCAACTGCCTTAGGAAGATTGATGAATCCGTTTAACGTGCAAGGAATTTCTTTGCCCTGAGCGAAAACCTCATAGCATCCAACAATGCCGTAATCCAAAGCATCTTCTCTGTTCTGACCGTTTTTAATAAGAGCTTCTGTTACAACCTTGTTATTTAAAAACACAAAGGAATTTCCGTTTTCCTTGATACTTTCGCAGATTTTTAAAATAAAATCTTCGGGAATTTTTTCGGAATAGCGTATATGAATCTTAGTGTAAACGGGTTTCAGTTTTATAAATTCCTCAAGGAAAATATATGAAAGCTCGTTTACCGCATCCTGCCCTTCAACACCGCAGAGAGCGAAAGGCTGGTTTGCCCAAACGCGCCTTGCATCAAGAGTTAAAATAAAATCTCTTGCAAAGGAGCGCACTTGTTCTTTTGTAAAGGTGCCTGATTCGATATCGTGCTGATACAAGGAATATAAAAGCATATCTAAACTTCCGAAAGCGCGAATATAAGTACATTCAACGTCACTCTGCCAAACGAAGAAAAGATACATCAGCAGAAGTGCTTCATATATATTTTGCGGTGGATTTTCTGTTAAATTGTCAAGTGCATCGGCAAGGAAACACATCTTTTTATTGCCCGCTTTGCGTGCAAGCTTGCTGAGACGTTTAAGGAATTTTTCAGCACCCTCGTAGGCGAGAACGATACCCTCAAAAAAGTCACCGTCCTTATTTTCAGCACGCTTTTTTAAGCCGGGAACACCTAAAGAAATGATATTTTGCCAATAAGGCTCGGTGTGTGAGTAATCAGGTCCGCCCGAAAAATAACAAAGCTCGGTTGCATCCTTAAAATTATCAATAAACGCGCTTTCGTGCTTCTCCTGTTCGTTCAAGCGGATAAAACTGTCGATGAAGTTAGGTTCAACGTCAAAAGAATCCTGAAAAAGACTTTCCGGGCAGAGTCCGATTTTCATATTTGAGAGAATATATTTAATAATCGAACCGCGCGTTACGTGGGAATACGGCTTTTCACTATGCAATTTTAAAATCTCATCTTTTATTGCTTCGGGCGATAACCCATCAAGAAAAGGGCTGTGCTCAAGCTTATAGTTCGTTCTCACAAAAAACACCTCGCAAGAAGATTTTATCATATTTTATAGGCACGTTCAAGCCTTTGTCTTTATTTTTTTATAAATAAGTGCACCGATAATTATGCCGATGGGGAAAATGATTCCCGATAAAATGCCTATCTGAAGATTTCCGCCAAACATTTCCGAAACCCAGCCTGCAAGTCCGGGGCCGATACTGCAGCCTAAATCACCGCCCAAGGCTAAGAATGCAAACATTGCAGTTCCGCCGCCGTAGATAGTCTTTGCCGAAAGGGAAAGGGTGCCCGGCCACAAAAGAGCAGATGCAATACCGCAAAGGGTGCAACCGGTAAGGCTGATTATGGGATTCTCGAAAAGTGCGATCATCAAATAGCCGATAACTCCGATGATTCCCGATAATAAAAGCGCATTTTCAATAACGATCTTTTTTGAAAACTTGGCATAAACTGCACGAACAATGCCCATAAACAAGGCAAACATACAAGGCCCTAAAAGATCACCGACAGTCTTTGTAACGTGCAGATTCTTTTCCGCCAAGGCAGATGCCCACTGTGCAACAGTCAATTCCGTTGAGCCTGCACAAACCATTATCAATAAAAACATCCAGAAAATTTTGTTGGAAAACAGCTTTTTAAAGGACAATGCCTGCCCCTTTTCCGTTAACTGTCTTATAGGTATAAAAATGCAGTAAATACTGTTTAAAAGAGGAACAAGTGCCCACAAAAGGGACATTATTTTCCAGTTTTCGATGCCGAAAAACACGAAAAACAACGTTGAAACAAGAATGGTGAAGAGCTGACCCCAACAGTAAAAGGAGTGAAGTAAGCTCATCGCCGCCTCCTTTGCACCCGTTGAGGGAGTGGCCTCAACAACGGGGGAAACGGTTACTTCAATTAACCCTCCGCCCATAGCGGTGAAAAGGGTAGAAATAAGTATTGCGGTGTAAGGATCAATTATTTCGGGCAAGAATGCAAGAAGAATAAAGCCGATTCCTGCCGAAATATGAGCAGAGAGCATCGATGCCCGATAACCAATTTTATCAACCATCTTGGCGGAAATAAAATCAACAATGAGCTGAAAAATAAAGTTAAGTGAAACAATAAGCCCGATCTTATCAAGACTTATGTTATAAGTCAAAGAAAATGTCAGGAACAAAAGAGGTGTGAAATTGTTGACCAGCGCCTGCACAATATACGCAATGTACGAGGCATAAATTGTGTGATTAAAGCCTAAACGTTTCATAAAAATTCCTCTTCGATGTTTTGTATATTATACCTTCAAAATCACGATAGGGCAAGAGTTTATAATGCAAAAATTAAAAAATCTTACAAAACTATTGCAATTAGTTTGTTTTTGTGTTATAATAAACCTGCGAAACAAAATTAAAGAAGTCAAACAGGGATATTTCTATTTTTGGGTAATATTCTATTTGTTTGCATACATTTTTACAGAATTTGATAAAAACGCAAGTTCCAAGTAAAAATGTGTGTATCTTAATATACCTGTTTTTTAATTTTGTTTCGCGACAATCGGAGTTTGCGTTTTATGCGCCAGCCTCGGTTGGCGCTTTTTTATTTTCAAAAATAGGCGGAAGGGAGAAAAAATGAGCAAGGGAATAGAGCTTATGAAGTCATTATCAGCTCAAGAAAAGGCAAAGCTGTTTGACAAAATTGCAGAAAATTACTACAACGTAAATTTCGGCAGTTTTAATAAATCGCAAATAGACTTGTTGATGTTTTCGATTTATTTGGACAAGCTGATAGAATCGGGACAAAGCTTTGATGATTATGAAATGAGCAAGCAATTGGGGATCACTCAAGCAACGGTAAGACAACTAAAAGTAAAAAAACAGTTAATTTATCCGCGTGAGTATAAATGGTATGATTCGTTTATTGAATATAGTAAAAATGCCGTATTTGATAACGCTGATAGGATTGTTATAAGTATTCCTGATCCTAATGTCTACCTTGAATTGCAACAAGCAATAGAAGCACTTGGCGGCTTTGTGGAGGTTCAGCTTAACTCAAAGTTATTAAAAATTCCACCGGGATATTTTATTGAGTTATTGCTTCATATCTGTAAATTAGAAAAGAATCTTGACGAAAAAGAAATAAAAGTACTTAAAAAAAGTTTTATAAAAAATCTTAATGAGAATTTTAAGGAAGAATCGAAACTCATTGAAAAATTTACGGAAAAGTCTTTCTTGACAAAACTGAAAAAAGACGGCTTAAAAATTGTATTAGATATGTTTGCACAAAAAATCCCGAATAATTGGGCGGAAATGAGTGCTTTGATAGAAAAGATTATTGAGCTATTATTGTGAAATAGGAGTAAAATATGAAAAAATTATTATCTTTTATCCTTATACTTACACTTGCAATTTCGTGTGTGAGTATGGTAACTTTTACTGTAAATGCGGCAACTTGCGATGATTTAACTTATACTGTTTCAAATGGCAAAGTTACAATCATCGATTGCGATACTTCCGTAAGCGGTGCATTGGAAATTCCCGCAACTATTGATGGTTATCCGGTAACAAGTATTGGTTCTTCTGCATTCGAAGGTTGCAACAGTTTAACAAGCGTAACGATACCCGATGGCGTAACAAGGATTGGTAGTTATGCATTCTCCGGTTGCAGCAGTTTAACAAGCATAACGATACCCGATAGCGTTACAAGTATTGGTAATTATGCATTCCGTAATTGCAGCAGTTTAACAAGCGTAACAATAGGTAATAGCGTAACAAGTATTGGTAATGATGCATTTAGTGGTTGCAGCAATTTAACTAGTATAACGATACCTGATAGCGTAACAAGCATTGGTGGTGCTGCATTCTTTGGTTGCAGCAATTTAACTAGTATAACGATACCCGATAGCGTAACAAGTATTGGTGATGATGCATTCAAAAATTGCAGGAGTTTAACAAGCGTAACAATACCCGATAGCGTAACAAGTATTGGTAATCATGCATTCCGTAATTGCAGCAGTTTAACAAGCATAATGATACCCGATAGCGTAACAAGTATTGGTAATGCTGCATTTAGTGTTTGCAGCAATTTAACTAGTATAATGATACCCGATAGCGTAACAAGTATTAGTGATTCTGCATTCCGTAATTGCAGCAATTTAACCAGCATAACAATCCCCGATAGCGTAACAAGTATTGGTGGTTCTGCATTCTCTGGTTGCAGCAATTTAACTAGTATAACGATACCCGATAGCGTAACAAGTATTGGTGGTTCTGCATTCAAAAATTGCAGGAGTTTAACAAGCATAATAATACCTGATAGCGTAACAAGTATTGGTACTTATGCATTCCAAAATTGCAGCAGTTTAACAAGCATAACAATAGGTAATAGCGTAACAAGTATTGGCGAAGATGCTTTTTATGGTTGCAGCAGTTTAGAAACGGTATATTATCCTGCAGCAAAAGCGAAATGGAACAATATTACAATTGGCGGAAGTAATGCGGCATTAACAAGTGCTGAACTTATTTGTATTGATCCTCAAATCACAGGTTCAAGTGTTGACGTTGGCTCAACCCTTACCGTTAACTATTTTGTTGAATTTGATTATCTTGATAAATTCAATTTAACTGCAGATGATTTTACTATGCGCTTTACGTCGCCTAACGGCAAAGTTGAACTTGTTAAAGGAACTTATGATCCTCAAAGCGGTTATTATAAATATCCATATGCAGGTGTTAACCCACAGTGTATGAATGATAATATTAAGGCTGAACTTATTTATAATGAAGAAGTTTGTGCAATAAAAGAATATTATAGCGTAAAAGAATATTGTGAAAGACAGATTTCAAGAACAGCAGAACAGTTAGGCTTAACCGAAACTCAATATAACGCCCTTAAAACTCTTCTTGCCAATATGCTTGTTTACGGAAGCGAAGCACAGAAATATAAGGATTATAATGTTTCTGAACTTCCTGATGTTGACGAATGGGTAAGCGAATATAAGAGCACCTTTACTGCACCTACGGGCGTTAAAAAGGTAACGGGCAATGCTGATGCAGAAAACAAGGTAAAGTCTGTTGGTCTTAATATGGCGAACGTAAACAGAATTTACTTTAAGCTTATATTAACCGATGAAAACGTTGTTATTAAGTTAAATGATAAAGTAATTGACCGCGCAGAGTTAATTAAAAATGCTGACGGAACATTCACTCTTTATTCTTCTGATATTAAGGCAACGGGATTTAATGACGTTCACACCTTAACTCTTACACAAGGCGAAGAAGTTATCTCAACAGTTGAATATAACGTAAATGCATACGTTAAATCAAAGAATGCTGATGCAACTATCGGTAACATAGTAAAGGCATTATCTAACTACGGCGCATCTGCAAAGCGTTATGCAAATTCCTTTAAGACAATTGGCGATAGTTCCTTCGAGCTTGAGGACGATATCCTTTAATAAAAAAAAGACAGAAGTTTTTGCTTCTGTCTTTTCGTTTTTTTTACTTCCTCAAATCTCCCTTATAAAGGGGAACGCTGATGACGTCCATAAAGCGGATGGGGAATTGGTCTTTTGTTAAGGTGAGGGTTTCGTCGCCCTTATGTTCCTCAACGATGCGGGACCACATTTTATCCTTGGCGTAGGTAATGGAAGATGAAATAAAACTTACTGCGCTGTCACGGTTGATAATTGCAGGGAAACGGTCGCGGTAGCAGATGCAAAGTGTTCCACCGAAAACTTCGGTGCATCCGCCGTTGATAGTTTCAAAGGCGGTGCCTTCTTCCTCAGCCTTAAAGCCTAAAACCCACAGGTCGGAATGATCGTTTAAGATCTCCGTTTTACTGCGTTCGGGGTTTATCTGTCTAGCCCAAACCTTTTGTCCCTTAAAGTGATAGCAGGGCGTTGAACGTGAATAGTGGAACTGTTTTTCTCTTTCTTTTTCGCCCTCGTCGGTAAGACCGCCTGTGCCGGGGATTCCGCCTAAGGTGCAACCGACGTTTTCCATAAACACTTTTCCGCCCTCAACGGAGTTAAAGTACATTGAAAGTGCCTGAGTGTGAAGATCGGATAAAATAAGTGTTCGCGTTGAAGCGTGATCGACTAAGGTGTTCATTCCCGAAAGATACTCAAAGGCAAAAAGATCCTCAATAATAAGTGGAGTTTCGCTTTCGCCCGTAACCTTAAATACGCCCGTATGGACAAGCTCTTTCATTTCGTCAGTGTTACAAAGATCGCAATACATAAAGTTAATGCGGTTTACCGTTGGGGGAATAACTATCTGCTTATCAATTAAATAGTTGCCCGGCTGGAAATAAACCGTTGACGCCCCTGAATCAAGAGCCTTTTGAATGGCATCTGAAGAAGGTGTTTTGCCGTCACCAACTGCGCCAAAGGAGTTTACCGAAACCCACTTTTCAGGGGATTCCCAAGGAATCTTTGGGGTGTTTTCAATGGGCAGATTAAGTGTTAACGGTTCGCCCTTATCAAGACCCATAACGTGACCGTGAGATGAATATTCTTTTAAATCGCCGTCAACGTAGCCTGAACAGTAGCCAAACATTGAGTGGAAATAGTTTTCCACCGTAATATCCCTTAAATAGAGTGTGCCGAACTCGTGGCGCACGGCAAAATCGTTCATCGTTGTGCCCTTAAAGCGACCGTCAATGCAAACGGTGTGTCCGTCAAAGCCGGTGCAACGCAAGGCAGGGCAAGCGTTTTCGCTTTCGTAATCGTGAATGGAAACGATGGTATCGCCAACAAAGAAGCCTGCGCGCTTCTGATTCTTTGCCTTAATATGCTCAAAGAAAGCAAAGTGTGTTTGGGGCGTTACCTTGAAGCCATAATCAAAGCCGATAACTTCAATGTTATCTGCAATGCAGGCAGATGCCTTATCGTGAATAATGGCAAAGCCTGCGCTTCCGCGGAAATTATCGTCAGAGGAAATTATGCGAAGATTTCGTGCCGCGCCCGTATTATTGGCAAAATGAACTACACCCGTTGCACCGGGGTTGTTTTTGCCGATATCAATGGTGAAGTTTTCGATCATATTGGTCATTGCAATGTTTGATGCTTCACCGCGCATAAAGGAGATAACGGGGCGATCAGAACCATACTCAAAGCCTTTGCAGTTATCCTGAAGTTTTATTGTTACGCCGTCCATACTCTGCCCGATAAGGCGCAAGCGACAGTTCATTTCAAGATAGGGAACGTTATTGAAAATATTTCTGAAATGCTCTAAGGAATAGGTGATTGTGTCAGAAACAAGATAGGTGCCGTTGGGGAAATAGATTATCTTTGAGGGAGGGAGCTTTTCGGGCCAGATAATGCAGTTCACGCCGTTAACTCTGCGGATCTCAAAGCCGATCCACACTTCGTCGCCCTCGGTGTTGTTCACCTTTTCAACGGTCTTGTCAAAGGCATGCTTGTATTCAAGAAAAATATCGTCTATCGCCTGACACAATGCCTTAGTGCAATCAGTTTTGCCCGTGTTATCGGCATTGTAAGGCGGTTTTGTAACGTCAATTAACCCTTCAAGATCATAAGGAAAAACAAAATTATCCATAAAAACTCTCCCTATTTTATTGTTTTTATCTATTCTACCATATTTCCTCTGAAAATTAAAGATAAAAAACAAACTTATTATTGTAAAAAATAAACTATAAAAGAAAGTAACTTTTTGACGAAAAAAAGTATATTAAAAAAAGTGTTGACAAAAAAATCGGGGGAGGGTACAATATTTTCGTTAAGTTATATACTTACAAAAAAATTAGAAAGAAGGAAAATTAGATGAAAAAAATATTTTCAACACTCTTAGTTCTTATGCTTGTTCTCAGCATGGCCTTTGCTGTTGTAGGCTGTGGCAGTGAAACGGTAGACGATAAGAACGAAAATGAAACAACAGAACCTGTGAAGGAAGAAGAAAAGAAAGAAGATAAAGACAGCGAAAAGGACAACGAAGACAAAAATGAAGAAGCTGTAGTTCCTGATGATGAAGAAACAGTTACTCCTGACAAAGAGGAAACAGTTGTTCCTGATGACGAACCTGCAGCTCCTGAAAAAGAAGATGAACCCCTTACAGCTGAGCAGAAAATAGAAGCAGATAAAATTAAACTTGTTGGTACATGGAAAGGAAGTACAAATGCTTTTGGCGAGGAGTTAGCAGTTGGTCTTAATACATTCCTTGCTGAAATAATCAAAACGGAAGAGCTTCCCGCAGAGTTTGATGTTGATGCATATAAGAACATTTCAGTTCCGGTTACCATCACATTTGAGGAGCCTGTTGCTATTTTAGGAGAGCTCGGAAATGGTGGTTATACACTTAGAATCAGCGAAGAAGATGCTGAAAAAGTTGCCGATGAATTCGCAAAGCTCTACAAAGAAACATTAACGTCGATGGTTGATTATTTGAGCAAAAAGTTAGACTTAACTACTGATGAGGTTATGAAATATATTGAGCTTAATACTACTATTGATGAAGAAGTAGCGAGGATGAAAGCAGATCTCAAAGAAAATATAGTAATGGAAAAAATAGGCACTTACGCTGTTGAAGAAGGCAAAATTTGTTACGGTGAATATGAGACGGACAACTATTGGGCATACACTCGCACAGGAAATACTTTGACACTTGTATTAAATGAAAAATTAACCATCGTATTTGAAAAACAAGCATAATAAAAAAGAAAGGGCATCTTGCCCTTTCTTTTTTTATGAAAATGATTTATTTAAAGATAGTGCCGATCTTGGCGTTTTCGATGGTGCGAACAACTTCCAGGGCTTGCTCGCTGGGAATGGGATAGGGTTTATTATTAACGTAAGCGTCGTAGAAGTAGTCCCAAACAACTGCGGTCTTATCGTAGGGGCCGTAGGTGATGGTTTCTTCTTTCCACTGTAAAACCTCACTGTTGCCAAAGGCTGATGATGAGCCGGGTGTGGAGGGATCAGCCTTAATATCCTGAAGCTCAACTTCGGGATCAAGATATTTTAACTTGAATTCATTGTTGCCGCCGATTAAAGCACCCTTTGTGCCGTAAATAACGTATTCGGGAGTGGGAAGTGCGGCACCGCCTGAGATTTCCATATCAACGATTCTGCCGTTTACGCCCTTGAAAACAAGCTTAATATGGTCTTCGGCATCACCAACTGCGGCAACGCGTTTGATATCGGCAAACATTTCGGTGTAAGCACCGCCACAGAACTGAATTGAATGGTCAACGATGTGGGGACCCCAGTTAAGAAGCTGACCGCCGCCGAACTCCATAATGGTCTGCCAGTCATTTCTTCTCTGATACTCGTTTCTTGTAAGTTTGATCTCGTAAACCTCGCCTAAAATGCCTGAATTGATGATCTCGTTTACCTTGATAAAGCCTTCCTCAAAGCGACGGTTGTGGCGAACGTAGATCTTAGGTCCGCCCGGTTGTGAGCCTAACTTAATAAGCTCCTTTGCCTGCTCGTAGGTTTCACAGAAAGGTTTTTCAACTAAAACGCTTTTGCCTGCTTCAAGTGCCATTTTTGAATGAATATAGTGATCACAGGAGCGTGTTGCAATATCAACAACCTCAACTTCAGGATCGTTAATAAGATCTTCGATGTTAAGATAGCCTTTGCAACCGAACTCATCTTCATATCTTTTTACGCGGTCCTCAATAAGATCGCAAGCCGCAACAACTTTGAACTTATCGGGGCGATCCTTTAAGCAACAACGGTGAACGGACATACCGATTCTTCCTAAACCTACAACGCCAACTTTAACTATTTTGGACATATTCTTTTCCTCCTTAATTTAATCCTAATGATTTAAGATATTTATAGCTCTTTTCAAGGCAAACGAAGGGATCTTCATCGTAGCAGTAATCCTGCTCAACTAAAAGATACTCTGTGCCTGCTTTTTCGGCAGAGGCAATGATTCTTTCAAAGTTCATATTGCCATGACCAACAGGAGCCATTTTCTGCTCGATCTTTTCCATAACAAGATCCTTTAAGTGGATGCAGGGAACACGACCCTTTAACTTTTCAAGCCAAGCGGCAGGATCGCCACCGCCAACCTGAACCCAATAGGTGTCCAAGGTAAAGCCTAAAGTATCTGCGGGGAAAGCGTTAATAATTTTATCAAGAACTCTTTCACCGCCAAGCTTTGAAAACTCATAGTGGTGGTTGTGGTACATCATATATGCGCCTTCATCCTTTATAGCCTTTGCTACGGGAACGAATTTTTCGATAAACTCATCAACCTTATCGTAAGCGTGAGCACCGCCGGGCATTGAACCTAAACCGATATATTTGCAATCGTAAACCTTGTGATCGCTAACGATCTTCTTTGCATCGAAGAAATCTTCTGTATTGGGGTGAGTGATAACGCATTGAAGTCCCGCTTTTTTAAGTTCATCCTTCATCCATTGAGGCTCATAGGGGCAAACACCTGAAACCTGAACGGTGGTGTAGCCTATATCGGCAATTCTCTTTAAGGTTGTGCTTAAATCTTCAAGGTTTTGTGTGGCGTTACGTACTGTGTACATCTGTGCACCGATCTTCATAAAATTTATCCTTCTTTCTTTAAAAATATCATACGCTTAGGTAAAACGGTGAATGTTTGGGAAATCTCCAAGCTTTCGCGGTTCTGCCATTTATCGCGCAAAGTAACGGTGTAGGGGGTATTTTCCAAATTGGAAATTACCAAATAATCATCAAGGTTTGTGAACTGTGAAATATATAAGTTTTCGGGGATAGGCGAAAGAATTTGATCAGACTTTCTTATTTCCATATGAACGATGGTGTTATCACAAACCATAGGCTTATAAAGCTTAAGATATCTGCACCAACGGGGGTAATCCTCAACGTCATCGGGAATTTGGGACCATTCTGAGTAAACGTAAGGGCCGTTGGGGTGCAAATCTACCCAATCGCGAACTTTTTCAAAATAGTGATACAAATGATCTTCCTGAGTTGTGTTATATTGTTCAACACCGGGAACGTCAATACATCTTCCCATTGTTGGTCTGCCGTGAGTCAATAAGGGGAACTGTACAAAGGGAATGGTTTTTGCAAAGTATTCATCCATATCAAAGCGCGTTTCAAACCAGTTTGTAAGTCGTGGTTTATCGGGGCAGGGCACAAGGTAAGGCTCATACATTTTTCCTGCACCTGCCTTTGAATCAAACTCACATTCGCCAACCCAAAGATAATCATAATATTTGCCTCTTACGGGAGCGCGGTCGCTTTGTCCGATATGTAATTTATAAATACCGCCCCGTTTTTTTACGCCCTCGTAAATGCAGTGGATAAGGTCCTCTGCTTCGGGATCGTATTTAGTTAAGGGCTCGTTTTCATAGTTGCGCTTGTTTTCGGGAATTTCAATATATTCGCTGTTATCCCAATCGTAACCCCAATCGTTAAAGATACCGTCAAAGCCGTAAGTATCCATAATATTAAAGGTTCTTGGAATAATAAAATTGCGCCATTTTTCACTGCCTGCCCAGCCTAAACGGTAGGAATAGTGCATATCGGTGCAACCGCCCGTTGAGCGGGAAAAATCCTCGGTATAGTATTTTGATTTGCAATGGATATATGAAGAAGAACAGTAAGGAATGATTTTTATGTTGAACTGATGGCATAAATCGATAAATTTCAGCATACCTTCGTGATCACAGCTGTGCCATTTATCGCTGCCGTATTTTTCAATGGTGTCGTTCCATTCCTCGTGAACCTGAATCATATCAACACCGTTTTCGGCGTAGGATTTTAAAAGATCATAATCGTACTCTGTGGGGGTAATGCTCATTTTATTGGGATAATCACCCAGATAATATATTATCTGTCCCGGAAGATAATCTTTTATGCGCATTTCACGAGTACATTCTTTAACATCATTTCGCGCATTTTTAATATTATTCATTCGCTTTTTGTGATCGTTTTCTGTAAAATACTGCATAAAATCCTCCTTATATAGTTATTATATCAAATTAAATCGGTAAAATAAATTGCATTTTTTAATATATATATTGCATTTTTAACTTTTTTGTGGTAACATTAGTAAAGAAGGAGATGATTTTATGCGTATCGACTGCAGTGGTGTGGATTTTTCAGCAAATCATGGAATTGGTCTTAACCCTATGAAAATCGGCTGTTATGAGCATATGCATTCCAGACACGAAATACTTCTTATATTGAAGGGAAACGTAAGCTACTGTATTGACGGGCATAAGTTTAAAATCAATCATTACGATCTTCTTTTTATACCTGCAAACACATATCACTTCCTTATACCTGAAGATGAAAGCACCTATGAAAACTTCGTTATAAGCGTTGAAGAGAAGTTTCTTGAGGATGAAAGATTTCAGGCGTTGTTTACGCCACCCTACAGAATAAACATCGGTAAGGACGAAGTTATGCGGGGGTTTTTTGAAAATTATACAGCCCTTTCAAAGATTCTTTCTGAAGAAGATTTTAGTTTAGTTGTAAGAAACATTATAGAACAGATCATTATTTGCTCTATGTATAAGCCTAAAGAGGGCGAAATAAACGAGAAAAATACCGTGGCAAAGATAAGCCGATATATTGCTGAGCATATTGAGGAGCCTCTTGATTCAAAGATAATTGCAAAGGAATTTAACTTTACAAGCTCATATATCCAGAACTTATTCTCAAAGGAAATGGGAATCGGTATCAAGCATTATATAAACAAAAAGAAGATATTTGCCGCCCATCGCGAAATTCAGGAGGGACTCTCACCCTCTGAGGCGGCTGATAAGTACGGCTATCAGAACTATTCCTCTTTTTACCGTCAATATGTGAAAACATTTGGCATTTCGCCAAAGAGCAAATAAGGAAATAAAAGTATGATTGATGAAAAAATAAAAAGGGATTTTCTTGAAATTTTAAAGGAAGAGCTGGTTCCTGCAATGGGCTGCACTGAACCTATTGCGCTTGCATATGCATCTGCAAAGGGAAGGGAAATTTTGGGAAAGGATCCTGAAAAGATCGTTGCAAAATGCAGTGGAAATATGATCAAAAACGTCCGTTGCGTAAGAATTCCCAATTCTCGCGGAATGACCGGTATTGAAGCGGCAGTTTCTCTCGGCGCTATCAGCGGTGATGCCAAAAAGAATATGGAGGTTCTTGAGGCTGTTACGGATGCAGGCCTTGAAAAAACCAAAAGGTTTTTAAAAGAGGAGCGATGCTCAGTTGAATTTCTTGAATCTCCCATACCGCTTCACTTTATAATTGAGCTTTACACAAAAGAAAGCTCTGTTTCCGTTGAAGTAAGGCACAGCCACGTAAATATAGTTAAGATAGTTAAAGACGGTCAGGTTATCTTTATGACCGAGGATTTAAGGGAAGAAACCGAAACTGCTGACAGAAGCGGACTTTCCATTGAAAATATTATTGATTTTGCGGAAAATGTTGAGCTTAAAGATATCCTGCCCTTTACAAGCAAGCAGATAGAATACAATATGGCAATAGCTCAGCGCGGAATGAAAGGTGATTTCGGTGTTGGCATCGGCAAAGCCATTCAGGAGGTCTACGCAAAAAGCACCTTTACCAATATTCGCGCTTATTCTGCCGCCGCATCGGAGGCAAGGATGGATGGCTGTGATATGCCTGTTATTATTACCTCAGGTAGCGGAAACCAAGGGATAACCTCCACCGTGCCTATAATTATTTATGCCCGCGAAAAGGGGATTCCTGAGGAAAGAATGCATCGAAGCATTATTTTTTCAAGCCTTATGACCGTTTATCAAAAAGAATATATCGGTAAGCTTTCCGCCTTTTGCGGTGCAGTTTCCGCCGCTTGTGCCGCAGGTGCCGCAATTACCTTTATGGTTGGCGGAGATCTTCAGAAAATTAAAGACACCGTAGATAATACTCTCGCCAATATTCCCGGCATTATCTGTGATGGCGCCAAAGCATCCTGCGCCGTTAAAATATCTTCTGCTCTTGATGCCGCCCTCTTTGCCCATTCCCTTGCAATGAAAGGCAAGGCCTATGAAGCCAACACCGGCATCTTAGGTGATGAAGCCGCCCGTACTATCCTGAGTGTGGGCCATATAGGGCGTGTGGGGATGCAATATACTGATCAGGAGATTGTTAAACTAATGATCGCGGAAGCCGATAATTCACCACAACCATAAATCCGCAAAACTGCGGGTTCAGAGCACCGACAAACCCCTGCAAACACAAACCCCTGCAAAAATTTTGCAGGGGTTTGTTTCCATCGTTGCATTGATACTATAGCACGCGTAAAGGAGTTCGCCTCAAATGCTGTATCAGCGTTGCTTTCGGGTTTGTCGTCTTTATAAGGCAAACCTGCCTTATTGCATCCTCCGCACCCAAA
>JAZNSH010000056.1:0-52614 GCA_045591115.1 Clostridia bacterium | reverse complement strand
TGTATCAGTGAATGATTTTGGGTGCGGAGGATGCAATAAGGCAGGTTTGCCTTATAAAGACGACAAACCCGAAAGCAACGCTGATACAGCATTTGAGGCGAACTCCTTTACGCGTGCTATAGTATCAATGCAACGACGGAAACAAACCCCTGCAAAATTTTTGCAGGGGTTTGTGTTTGCAGGGGTTTGTCAGTGCTCTGAAAACGCCTTATAAGGCGTTTTCTTTATTCTATAGCTGAATCTCTACTACCGATCCTTGGCTGAAATCAACGGTAACGTTCCTTGTTTCGCCGTCCTTTAAAATTACGAAAGGCACTTTGCCCGTTCCCTGAACAAGGGCGTTGTTATTATTGATCTTAATAACTTCACCGTTTTCGGTTTGGGGGAAAACCGCAAGGTTTTTATTTGCTACTGCCTTTATCATAACGCCAAAGGGAATTTCAACATCATAACTGCGCGAACCAAGTATAAGCTCAGCCTTGCGGATGCCGTTTCTTCCGTTATACCAGTCAACTGCAAGGAAATAGATATGAGTGCTTCCGTCAGGCTGTTTATAGATTGAAAAACCAACGTCATTGCCCGTTTTTGCCCAAACTTCTTCTTTTTCAGTTACCTTAATAATTTCATTTTTTACGGTGTTTTCGTAAATATCTTTTATTGCTTCGTGAGCAGGATAAACTTTAGTGTTAAAAAGAATAACCTTACCCTTGCCTATTTCATACTGACAAACAAGAGGCTGACCGCTATCGGTGGTTTCAAGAATTTTATCAGGGTTAAGGGGATTACTGCATAAGGGCAATTCTATTCCGTTTTTGGTATCTGTTATAAACTGCGCATTTTTTGAAAATGCAAACAAATGATCAACAAATTCCATATCGGAAACTCTTATTTTTTCGTAATCGGTGGTGCTTGTTAAATGAGCACGGGTTAAGATCACCGTTCCACCCTTTTCAACGTACTGATAAAGACGTTTTGCCTCATCCTCTCCGCACATATTATAGCCTGCAAAAATAACAAGCTTATAGGAAGATGAAATGTCGTTTTCCATAGGAATAACGTCAGTATTTCCTAAAGGAGTTCCCGAATAATAGCCTAAGGGTTCTTTGCAGTTTTCAATACAATGGTAGTATAACGGATATTGAGGCTTTGAAAGGGGATATATAACTTTAAAAAGACTTTTCCAGCTTTCCTCTGCCAAGGTTTGGGGCGTGCCGTTCCAGCCCCACATATTATCAGGGCAGAACATAACAGTGCCGTCATGCTTTCCGTGAATAAAGGCAAAGGGCGTATAAAATTCTCCCGTTCTTGAATGGGTGAGAATATATTTATACACGTCCTGCTCTTGCTTTAAATGACCTAAGCAAGCTTCCTTAAAACGGTTAGGGTGAAGATAGTATTCTTCCATATGCCATAAGCCTTCTTCGGTGTTAATATCGGTAACACCGAGCATATACGGAAGATAAAGTGCAAGACGGTAACGGTCGTAATGCTCAATAGATTTATAGGGTGTGCTTGACCACTGCACCGCATTATGAACACCGCATTTATCCATATCATTTGCTTTACAGAATCCGCGCAAGAAAGCCAACTGCAATTCAATGGAAGAATACATTGTTTCCGCGCCCACCCATTTATAGCCTGCTTCTTTAAATGCCTTAAATAAAACCGACGGGCCCGTGTGGCGTGTTTCGCCCGTTAAATCTTCGCTCATTCTTTTTACGTTATATTCTTCGCCAAGCGCCAAGTTATGCTCATAGTTTTTATTTGTGTAACGATAGAAGGTTTCGCCTTCGTTAATATATGAGGTGGGTTTAAATTCGTTTTTAGTGTGGATAGGATCTTCCTTATAGGCTATTTGACATAGATCATTCCATTGTTCTTCCGCAAGACCTACAACCATTTTTTGGCCCCAATAAAAGACGCGACCGTCAATTTCGTGATTCTGTGAGCCAAGATATCCCACACCTTTTATAAGCTCGTCATCGGGGTTTGCGCTTATTCCCGGAAGCTCGCGTCCGTCCTTAAGAAGCACGTACTTTATGCCCATTTCGTTTAAAACCTTAGTAAAAGGTCTCCAACAATCGCGGTTCAGCGTGCGGCTTCCCGACCAACGGTAAACGGGGCGAATAGTCAAAAAGTTGCCTACATTATTGGAAACATACCATGCAAGATATTCCATCATATCAGAAAGATTCTGATTGATATATACTAAGTCGCCCGTACCCACAATAACGTTATCGTTTTCTTTTATTACAATTCGTTCAACTTTACATTGGATTTCAGTTTCACCTGAAATAATCTTAAAGATTGCATTTTCACAAGGTTCTTTACAATCAATACTTATGCCGTGATAGCCTGCCTCTTTAAAGAAATATTGGCTTTCACCTGAAATGTTATCGCTTAAATATTCAATTTTCAAAAGAGTGTCAGGTGTGTTTGTATGTAACAACACGTGAGCTTTTCCGCCGGATGTGCCTATAATATTTTCGCTTATAACACTGACTGTTGCATCAGGTTGCTCAATTATGCCAAGCTCAAAAAATGTGTAAGGCAAAGGATCGTGATAATCTGAAAGAAGCTTTATTTTAACGGTATTTTCTTCTTTAATAAGTGATTTTGGCAGATCGATCTCCCATTCACTTGCCGTATGACAGCGTTCAAAAATTTCGCCTTCAAAAACTGTTTCGCCATTTAATTCCACCTGAAATTCAGGCCATTCCTTACGGCTTAAAAATTGGGACGTCCATTGGAAGTTTTCCTTGCCCGCAACGTTTAGAGAGAACGATGGAAGAAGATTCTGTCTTTCACCTGATAAGAAAGGATGTTCAACAAAAACCTTGCCTTTGTAGCCTTTGCCCTCAATAAACACGCCAACGTTTGCACAATCAAGAGGAATTTCAACGTCTTTAAAGAATTTTTGCCAATCATAAGTACCTTCAGGAATATCTATTACAACCGTTTTATCGGGTGCACTATGAATACTATGTCTGCTAACGTTTTCTTTTTTATAGCGCATGTCTATCTTGAAACGCAAAAATCCGTTTTCTGATATTTCAAGATTTTCTGCTTTTGCCCAAATGCCAAACTGCCACAGCGTAGGCAAATTTTCCATTTTAAGATAAGAAAGTATCGGTTGCCACAAAACCTTTTTATATGCACGCTTTGTGTAATCAAAAAAATCCTTGCAGGATAAATCAAGGCAATACTGATCGTTTTTTGCGTTTTCAGTATCAAGAGCATCATCAAGAAGCCTATATAAATAAGGAGTATCAGGCTCATTTTTCCATAAATAGAAGTTTGCCGTCTGTCCCGTTACGAACAGACGGTATTTTTTATCATCCTTTACTTTTTGTGAAAACTTAAATTCCGCGCTTCTTTCAGGGCGAATAGTTACGCCGTTTTCATAGTCTTCAAAGAAATTAAAATACTTTTCAAAGCTCATAATAGAACGCTCCCTGAAAAAAATTTTCAGCAAAATAATATATTTTTACATACCCGTAACACAGCTTTGTGAAGCTTTTCCCTTTCGATCTGCGAGGATTCAAAAGCAAGCAAGACAAGGCGCGGGCGAGAAAAAGCGAAGGCGCTTACATAGCGGTAAGCAACTGAGATTTTTACTTGCCAGCAACACAGTATTGCGAAGCTTTTCAATCCTCGCCTCAGATGAAGAATTTTCGTTCCATACTCTCCCTTGCAGGTTTGCAGGCCGCTAAAAAGATCAGCATAGCGCCTAACAGCACGAGAGCAGTTAAGGGATAGAAGGACCAAAATAAATTTTTAAGGTAAGAGAAGGTAAGATTCAAAAAGAACTCAACAAGGACGGTAAAGGCGCCTAAGCAAATAAATGCTCCGCCCAATATATAAAGATGCCCTTTTTTGAGATATCTTATTAAGGCAATAACTGCAGTTACTATCAATGCAAATACCGCTCCAACGGGAAGGGCAAAGGTAAAGAACCAGCTTCCGTCAGTTTTTAAGCATATATAAAAGAGATATAACAAAATGGCGGCAAAATCGCAAGGAATAAATATTATCGGATTAGGCTTTTTGAACCAAAAAGGCAGAATCAGAATAGTATAGCCAAGCGCCAATGCGCCGATAACGTAACCCGACCAGACAATTCCGCCTGAAAACTCAAAATCGCAAAGCAAGCACACTGCCGCAGGAATCAAAAATGCAGTGATAATAATTATCATTATGCTCATCGGATTCATTTTATATTTGGGATATCTGTCCGGTGGATAAAGGCTATCCTCCGATTTTCTCTGAATATCGGGATGATAAGGCACTATTCCGCACAGGGGACACTTTTTTTCGGTGTCTTCAAGTTTAATACCGCAATTTACACAATAC
Organism: Clostridia bacterium; assembly: GCA_045591115.1. Taxonomy (GTDB): domain Bacteria; phylum Bacillota; class Clostridia; order Christensenellales; family QALW01; genus UMGS1322. Next base: position 48,261 of record JAZNSH010000056.1, on the reverse strand, counting down.
ATAAATTAACTTCCTTTTTACTGTTTGTTGCTTTCAACCGTTACGGGGATGCCCATATCCCTTAAAACGCTGAAAAAGCTCGCCTCCAAAAACGGTTCGCGAATATTTCTGGTAAAATTTATATAAAGAGTATCTTTATAAGAAAGAAGACCGCAGTTATAGGGGGCAGAAGCCTGAGAGCCAAGAATAAAATCGAAGCGTTCAATATACTGTTCAAGCTCCTTTGGCACTTCAACCTTACCTAAATTTGAAAAGCTCAGGCAGGATTTTCTTTCGCCCACCGCAATAAAAATTGCTTTCATAACGAGGTTCTTAAGGAATAAAGGCATAAGCTTAACGATAAGCATTTCTTCACTTTCAACGTTGACTGCTATCTTTTTTGACATCTGCTTGGCAGTTATATCAAGACCCATCTGATGTTTTACAACGTTAAGAATTTCCACAAAGGAATATTCGCCTAATTTAGGTTCAATTTCAGGTGTTGTATAAAAAACGAAATTTCTTAGAGTTTTACTGTTAAAAAGCGGTCTTAGGTTTACGGGCACAAGCACCTTGATAGGCTTGCGGCGTTTCTGTTTTTTGACCATTTCTTTCTGAAGATTTTGCAGAGCCATCATAGTAACTGCCGTTAAAAAAGCAGTTAAGCTTGCATCATAGGAATGCGCTTTTTCCAAAACATCCTTTACTGAAATTTTGAAGCAGGTAAGATTCAAAAATCCCATAGGCTCGTCAGTGCCTAATAACCTCCACGAATTGTCTTCCTTTCTGCTTGCACTTACGTTGCCCTTATTTTTAATAAAGGAATCCTCAAACTCCTCTTTATCGGGAGTTTCGTGCCTATCCATAACGCCCTTTTCATTGGGAATTTTCACGCTATGTTTTCTTTCAACGTACTCAGCAAGCAAAGATTTTAAGAACACAAGACCGCCGTTGCCATCAGTTAAAGAATGAAAGATCTCCACTGCAATGCGCTTTTTATAGGCTATAACGCGCATTGCACATTTGCGCGTTTCTTTTTTGGACATTCTGGTTAAAGGATAACTGCTTTCCTTCTTTAATTCAGGTACTTTATCAACCTCCTGAACGTAATACCAAAAAAGCCCCTTTCTGAGCCGTGCCACTATTGACGGAAAACGCTTTGCCGTAACGGAAAAAGCTTCCCTTAAAATATCTTTATCAACGGTTTCATTCAAGGTAACCGAAAGTCTGTAAACGTTGCTCCAAGTTTGACTTTGGGCGGCAGGATAGATCTTTGCCGCATTATCAAGGCGCATCCAACGAAGCTTGTTATTGTTTTTCAAAGACCTCTCCCCCTTTTTTTCTTAATGTATTTTACCATATACCTTTGCCGATTTCAAGAAAAAAGACCGAAAAATTCGGTCATTTAATTAAATTTTGCTTCGTATTTTTCAATTTCTTCCTTTAAAGGTGAAATATCCTCACCCCAAAGCTCCTTATAATGATCTTCACTTTCCTTTAGCTTTTTGGAAAAATCATCATTTATATTCATAACGGAATACATTTTTATTGTGCAGAACAAGCTGAAAACCAAATGTTTAGGCAGTTTTTCGTGAATTTCAGCATAGCGCTTTATTAAGGGAATAATGCTTTCCTTGAACTTTTCGCCAAGATTTTCAGCATAATCAAGCCACTTAACGGAAACGGAGGCATCCTCAAAGCGTTGAAGCATTTCAACTGTATATGCCTGAACGGTTTCAAAGTTAACGTCAAGGACAGGAATGATCTCTTCAAAAAGAGAAACGGTAAGATGGCGTGCAAGCTTTTCACGCAAAGCAAACTGATCGAGAGTTGCAACATCGTGCAGAAGCGAATATGCACAAGCACAGCACAATGCGCCCTCATAGATATGACGCCTTAAAACGTAATAGGATGAAAGCTCCTCATTTATATACACTTTATCGGTAAGAGATAAAAGCCCGTCCTTTTTATCAAAAACGCACAGAAAGTATTTTTCCGCATTTACGGTTAAGGTTGAGCCTATGCTTTCACCGCCTACACGTGTTTCAACAAAGGTGTTTATGAAATGACATTCCATATTCATCCAGTTAACAAAATCCATTCCCAGCGCACGATAAGAAGCATATTCAACGATATCTTCTCTTAAGGTATCACCGTTCTGATCTTCGTTCACCGAAGAAATTATGTTAAATCCTTTCTTTTCCTGACAAAAGCGTCTGAAAAGAAGCATTGTCAAAAGATGCAATAAGGAATCCTTTTTAAAATCCTGCTTATATTTAGGTGCCCAGAGGATAGTGGTGATCTCATTATTATCGGCAAGATCGGATACTGCATTATAATCAGAAAACCCGTCAATAACCTGCGAAACGCAGTTTATATCTCTTAAAATCTCCTTTGCACCTTGCTTAAAGGAAAGGTTATAGCGGTTAAACTGACGCTGATATTTATCTGCCTTTTTATCACGGATCATAACACAGTTGACTTCTATAAGCCCCCTATCGTTCAGATGCTGGATAAGCCTGCCCCACACACCGCGGGCATAATCATTATCGCCAAAAACCACAGCGCGGATCGGGCGGGCAACACATTCATCAACGGTAATCTTTTTTCTCATAAAGCACCTCTCAGAGCAGTATATAGTTATTATATCACATTCTCTAAAATATGACAAGATAGTTAATCACCACATAAAAAAAAGATATCTCTTTTATCAAAAAATACTATTTATTTATCAAAAAATACTATTTACTTATCACACTGTAAATTATATAATGTTATTATAGAGGTGATCTTATGATAAAAGCATATTTAATTCATTTGGGACAGAATTTGTGGAAAGAGCCTATAGGTGATCCGGGCCCTTTAAGCAATTATTCCTTTAATATGGTAACCGAGGACGATGCGTGGAAAAAGATAACCGAATTTGTTAAAGAATGCGGTTTCAATACTTTGATCATCGACCTTGCCGAAGGCTACAGATATGAAACTCATCCCGAGCTTTCCGTTGAGGGCGCTTGGGATAAAATCAAGATGAAAAGAGAGCTTCAGCGGTTAAGGGATATGGGACTTACCCCCGTTCCCAAGCTTAACTTTGCCGCCACCCACGATGCCTGGCTTAAGGAATATTCTCATATGCTTTCAACTCCCACTTATTACAAGGTGGTGAAAGAGCTTATTGATGAAGTCTGTGAGCTTTTTGATACTCCCTCCTATTTTCACTTGGGAATGGACGAGGAGTGCTTTGAGTTTTCTTTTTATCAGCAGAAATACGGTTTTACCTGTGTCCGTCAGGGACAAGTTTTCTGGGATGATGTAAGATATTTCTGCAAAACCGTTGAAGAAAACGGTGTAACGCCTTGGCTGTGGGGTACGAAATACTGGTACGAAAAAGAAGAAACTTTATTGAATATGCCTAAAAATGCAATAATCTCAAGTGGTTTTTATGACCGTCTTCTAAACCCGGAACAATTCATTCTGTTTCAAGCTCCTGCCTATGAAAGCACTTTTAAATTTTCCGAACACGGTTTTAAGCAAGTGCCCGTATGCGCCACCTATAACACCAGCATAAATCCCGATGATTTTATGGCAACCTATAAAGACCTTGACGGTATTTTAGGTTTTATGGCCGCGCCTTGGTTCAGAACTCGTGAAATCGACGTTCTTAAGCATTTTGCCGAAGCAAAGGTATTTAAGGTTGCGTTTGAGAAATATTCAATTACAGATTGAAATCAGTGAAAAATTGCTTTTTTTATTTCATAATTCCTTGATATAAGCCACAAAACATTGACTTTTCAATCTATCCTTTATATAATAGACACACAACAACATAAGGAGTGATTTTTATGAAGTGGGAAGATCTTACCTCGCCTGAATTTGACGAGGCTATTGAAAAATCAAAAGGTGTGTGTCTTTTGCCTATAGGCTGTCTTGAAAGGCACGGTGAGCACCTTGCCGTAGGATGTGACGGATATTCGGCAAACTATATTTCAAATCTCGCCGCAGAAAAAGAGCCGGCAGTGGTTTTCCCCGTAAGTCATTGGCTTGGTGAGGTTGTTCCCAACCACTCTAACGACGCTTCCCTTTTACAGAAAAAACAGTTGCGCGGATATATTTCCATAAAGCCTCAAACTCTTTTACTTATCTTAGAAGAGCTTTGTGATGAAATCCACCGTAACGGTTTTAATAAGATTCTTATTGTAAACGGTCACGGTGGAAACAGACCTTTGCTTGATCTTTTTACAAGAAATATGTTATACAAAAAGCGCGACTACTGTGTATTGTGGACAAACCTTAACACCGTTGGTGACGGCAACGTTTACTACGATAAAATTTTAAGTCAGAAAGAGCGCTTTGATTATCTTACGGAAGAAGATTTCAAAACTCTCAAAAAGTTCAGCGAAACGGGCTTTGGCGGTGGCCACGCTGATTTTTCCGAGGTGGCATTTTGCTATGCTCAAGGCGAACACCTTGTGCGCCCCGAAAAATTTTATCAGGAAGGTCCTTGCATCCACCGTTTCGATCATATTACAAAGAGAAATATCAACTTTGGCGGTGCCTGGATGGCAGATCATCCTTTAGCATTTTCAGGTTTCGCACCCCTTGGTTGCACAGAAACTATCGGCAGAGCATTTTGTGAAATAGTATCTGACAATCTTGCCGATAAAATAAAAGCAGTAAAAGAAGATACCGAATGCCTTAAAGTTGTTTCAAGAGAGGACTAAAATGATTTCTGCATATTTAATTCATTTAGGAGTAAACTTCTGGCGCGAAAAAGACGGTGACGGCGGTAAGCTTGGTTTTTATACCGAGGAAATGATTACCGAAGATTCCGTATGGCGGGAAGTTACCGATTTTATTGCAAAGCAAGGCATCAATACCCTTGTTATTGATCTTGGCGAAGGCATACAGTATGAAAGCCATCCTGAGCTTGCCTGCCGTGGTGCGTGGAGTAAAGAAAAATTAAAAGCCGAGCTTGACCGTTTGCGCAAGATCGGTTTAAATCCCATTCCCAAACTTAACTTTGCAACAACTCACGATGCCTGGCTTAAAGAATATTCAAGAATGGTTTCAACACCTATTTACTATAAGGTGGTTGACGAGCTTATTTCTGAAGTTTCCGAGCTTTTTGACACACCCGATTATTTTCATATCGGTATGGATGAAGAATTTCCTCACACCATCGGTTATCAAAAGCAGTATGGCATAACCCATATGCGCCAAGGTGAGCTTTATTGGCACGATATGGATTTTTATTTGGAATGTTGCAACAAAAACAAGACTCGCGCCTGGACTTGGTGCGATATGGCGTGGTTTTTGCGTGACGGTGTCAAAAATCGACTTTCAAGGGAATACATAGTATCAAATGCAATGTATGAAAGGCTTTTGAATTTTGATGCGTTCTTTCAGCATCCCGGTGTTGATACGTATTATTTCTTATCAGAGCAGGGCTTTGATCAAATACCCACTTGCGCAACTTACCAAAACTCCTTAAATCAGGAAGATTGTGTTTCAATGTTTAAGGACTTAAAGGGCGTTAAAGGCTTTATTACCGCCCCTTGGTTCAGAACCCGTGAAACCGATAAACTAAAACTTATGGCTGAAGCCAAGTGCTTCGGTCACGCAATAAAGGATCTGAAATAATGAAGTGGACTTATTTAATTCATCTTGGCGTAAATATGTGGAAAGGGCCCTTAGGCGATGGCGGTCCTTTAGGCTTTTATGCCGATGAAATGATAACTGAATATGAGGCTTGGCGTGAAATTATTGATACCCTCCACAAAAACGGCGTAAATACGTTAATAATTGATGTTGCTGAAGGTCTTCAATACGAAAGCCATCCCGAGCTTGCCACAAAAGGCGCGTGGACAAAGGAATTTTTAAAAAAGGAACTTGATTATATCCGTTCATTAGGCATTACGCCCATTCCCAAGCTTAACTTTTCAACCTTGCACGATTCATGGATGAAAGAATATTCTTTAATGGTGTCAACACCAACCTATTATCAAGTGGTTGACGATCTTATTAAAGAAGTGGGCGAAGTTTTTGATACGCCTGAATATTTCCATATCGGTATGGATGAAGAAGCCTATAACCCCTATCTTTCATTTTGGTATATAGATATGCAGGTTAAGCAGGGACAGACTGTTGTCCGCCCCAACAAGCTTTTTTGGGAAGATTTAAAATATATAGCGTCACGTGTTGAAAAGCACGGTATGAACGTGTGGACTTGGGGTTGTATGATATGGGTTTTCCCCGAAGAAACACTGAAAAATCTCTCCAAGGATTGGCTTATTTCCAACGCTTGCTACCGTCAGATGCTTAACCCTCAAATTTTAACCGAATATAACCGTGCCGCAATTAAAGGCTATTATCTTTTTGCAGAAAACGGTTTTAAGCAAGTACCTACTTGTATGCACGTTCCATCGGTAAACCTTGAAGACACTATGTTTATTTTAAAAGATCAGCCTAATATTGAAGGTTATATGATGGCACCTTGGTTCAGAACCCGTGAAATTGACGTTATGACTCACAAGGCTGCCGCAAAACTTATGGGGCACGCAATAAATAAATATAAGGAGAAAAAATTATGATCTGGGCATATTTAATTCATTTAGGTGTTCACTTCTGGAAAAAGCCCGGCGGTGATGACACAAGTGCTCAATTATTTAAAGAGCTTCCCACCGAAGACAAGGCTTGGCGCGAAGTTGTTGATTACCTTGCAACACAAGGTATAAATACTCTCTTAATTGACTTAGGCGAAGGCGTTCAATATAAAAGTCACCCCGAACTTGCCACAAAAGGCGCTTGGAGCAAGGAAAAATTAAAGAAAGAACTTGACCGCATCCGTGCTTTAGGGATGACACCCATTCCCAAATTAAACTTTGCAACTATTCACAACTGTTGGATGGGCGAATATGGCTCAATGAGTTCTACTCCCATTTACTATAAAGTAGTTAAGGATCTTATTGACGAAGCAATCGAACTTTTTGATAATCCGCCCTATCTTCATTTAGGTCTTGACGAAGAGGTTTACGATCCGTTCCTTTCTTTTAACGTTCTGCAAATGCAGAAAAAATACGGCATTTCCATCTGCCGTGCCAACAAGCTTTTCTGGGAAGACGTAAACTATATGGCAAAATGTTGCCTTGATAAAGGTGTCCGTCCCTGGATGTGGGGTTGCTGCGCATGGGTTTTGCCTGAAGAATCTGTTAAAAATATTCCCAAGGATATGCTTGTTTCCAACTGGTATTATAACCGCTGGGCAAACCCGCCTATTATGACTGATTATAACCGCGCCGCAATGGAGGCATATTACGTTTATGCAAGAAACGGCTTTGATCAAGTTCCCACCGGTTCAACAATTACCAACTCAATGAATCTTGATGAAACCTTTGCTCATTTAAAAGATCAGCCGAATATCAAAGGCTTTATGACTGCACCTTGGTTCAGAACTCGCGAAATTGACGTTCTTAAACACAAAGCTGAAGCAAAGATATTTAATGTTGCAAAACGCAAGCATTATCCTAACGAAATATAAATTGGAGGAATTTATTATGAAAATCTGGGCATATAACATCAATTTAGGTTACAATATGTGGTTTGACAAATATTCGCTTTTAAATTTTAACGAATATGATAAAATCGAAAGAGATTTCTTGTATTTTGAAAGAGACGTTTGGGACAGAATTATTGAGTTCTTGCCTGAGCAGGGCATTAACACCGTGATCATCGACCTTGCTGAGGGCATTAAGTACGATTCCTGCCCCGAAATCGCCGTTGAAGGTTCTTTGGAAAAAGCAGAATTTAAGAAAATGCTTGATAGAATTCGTGAGCTCGGTATGACACCCGTTCCCAAGCTTGACTTTTCTGCCGCACACGATATATGGCTTAAGCATTATTCAAGAATGCTCACCACTACTCCCTACCGTGAACTTGTTAAAAATCTTATCGACGAGGTTTGTGAACTCTTTGGCAATCCGCCTTATTTCCATATCGGTATGGGTGATGAATCCAACGAATATCAGAAGCACTACGGCTTTATCGTAACTCGCGGAAGAATCAACTTCTGGGAAGACGTAAACATTATGCTTGATGCTTGCCGTAAAAACGGTGCACGTCCTATGATGAGCAGTGAATATTATACCCGCGAGCCCTATCTCTTCACAAAGAATATTTCAGAGGATGTCATTCTTACCGCAAATTATCAGGGCGTAATTCTTCCCGAAATGGACGAATATGGCAGAGATTCCAGAAGTCAAGCACAGAAACAGCTTGAAGAATTACAGAAAAACTTTAAAAACGATATTATCTATCAGGGCAACGGCCTCACCGCCTTTAACCTTAACGCTCTTGCAGAGTTTGGCAAAAACCACCCCGAAAACTTCTTGGGCGTTATGTCCTCCCCCGAAGAGCCCTGCGTTGACCGCGTTGACTTCGTTTTGATGAACGACGCCTACCGCCTTGGCCTTGCAAAAAGGAACTTTTTCCCTGAAGAAGAATAATTTTTAAGATCAGAAAATTCTGAGCTTTTTTCTTACAATCCGATTTTTGCTATGATATAATTTCTCAAAAGGAGTTGAGCCTTATGGATAAAAAAATTAACGACATATTAAATGACAAGGAAAATAATTTTCTTTTGCCATTTTATTGGCAAAAAGGAACTCATACCGATAAGATTCCTATGCAGATAGAAGAAATATATAATAGCGGTTGCAAAGCCTTTTGTGTTGAGTCCCGTATCCACCCCGAATTTATAAAAGACGGCTGGTGGAGGGATATGGATATTATCCTTAAGGAAGCACAAAAGCGCAATATGCAGGTGTGGCTTCTTGATGACGACAGATTCCCATCAGGGCACGCAGTAGGCAGAGTGGGAAAAGAGTTTCCCGAATATCGTGCCTGGGAGCTTATTTCCCACCACGTTGACGTTCAGGGCCCCGCAAAGGATGCTATGCTTTTAGTAAATATTAAGGACGATGACGTTCTTTTAGGTGCATATGCCTACAAACGCAGAGCGGACGAGGATGAAACCTGCTATTATGATGCAATAGACCTTACGGGCAACATAAAATCAGGCTTTCTTTATTGGGATGTACCTGAGGGCGTGTGGCGCATATTCCTGTACTTCAAATCCCACCAGGGTTCAAGAGCCGATTACATTGATATGTTAAATCCCGATGCGGTAAAAATGTATATTGACACGGTATACGAAAGCCACTTTGAGCATTACAAGGAATATTTCGGCAACACCTTTCAGGGCTTTTTCTCTGATGAGCCTTGTTTTGGCAACGACGTAATAAAAAGACTAAAAAAAGATTACGGTTTGTTTGAAAAACGTGTAGGCTGCGGTGACGGTCTTGCCCTGCCTTGGAGCGATCAAGTTCCTAAAATGATGCAGGAAACACTTGGCTTTGATCCAATGCCTCACCTTAACCTTTTATGGTATGAGGACGGCGAAAACGGTAACAGACAAGCCGAAATACGCTATGCCTATATGAAGGCAATTACGGACTTGTATAGCACGAACTTTAATAAACAGCTTGCATCCTGGTGTCACGACCATAACGTTCTGTATATAGGTCATATAATCGAGGATATGAACTGCCGCCTGAGCAGCGGTGTAGGGCACTATTTCAAGGCCCTCAAGTGGCAGGATATGAGCGGTATTGACGTAGTTCTTCATCAAATTATTCCCGGTCTTTCCGATTACGTACACTCCGGAATATGCGGTGAGCGCGCTCCGTCAGGTACTTTTTACCACTACGTTTTAGCAAAGCTTGGTGCATCGCTTGCACACCTTACGCCACATATGAAAAATAGAGCGATGTGTGAAATATTCGGTGCTTACGGTTGGGGTGAGGACTCGGAAATGATGAAGTTCCTTATGGATCATATGCTTGTAAGGGGAATAAATCATTTTGTACCTCACGCCTTCAGTCCCGTTTACCCTAACCCTGACTGTCCCCCACATTTCGGTGCAGAAGGTAACGATCCAAGTTCTAAGGCATTTACTGCCCTTATGAACTACACCAACAAGGTCTCGCACCTGCTTTATGATACAACCCACGTTGCCAACGCACTTGTTCTGTATCACGCAGAGGGCGAATGGGCAAGCAGATTAAGAAACGCTTCCACCGTGGACAGTATTGCGAAAGCTCTCTACGATAATCACATTGACTATGATATCGCACCCTTTGATATAATAGAGGAATCTGCAACGGTTGAAGAGGGCAGAATTCGCATGAACAATGAATTCTTTGATTGCCTTGTTGTTCCCTATGCCGATCATCTGCCAAAGGATCTGATAAAGACTCTTGAAAAACTCAACGAATCTGCAAATGTGTGGTTTATGGAATCACTTCCTGAAAACCTCACCTTTAATGGTACAGTTGTCAAGGAAGAAAACTTGGTTCAAAAAATGCGAGATAACTTAATGACCGACGTTACCGTTGATGGCGATTATCCTAAATTACGCATATACCACGCGACAAGAGATAATACACATATTTATATGTTTGTAAACGAGGATTACCGCCATGCTTGTGGAACTTACGTCACCGTCAAGCAAAAAGGCGAATATGCAAGACTTGATATCCTTAACGATATTTATGCTTCAGGTGTTTCTTCTGACGGAAGAATAAAGCTCTCCCTTGCACCTAACCACTCACAGATAATAGTCTTTACCGAAGGTTCAGGCTTCCCCGAGGAAATCAACCTGACACAAGCAATCCCCTTAAAAATCAAATATCAACTTTCCCTTGCAAATAACGGCGACCTTTCAAATTTCGTGCATAAAGGTGAATTTAATAAATTCTTTAATATAAATGCGCCCGACTTTATGCCCGATTTTTCAGGAAAAATGAAATATACCTTTGACTTTGATTTTGAAAAAACAGATAAAAGGACTTTTCTTGATTTAGGTATCGCCGGACAAAATGCAGAGCTTATCTTAAACGGCATCCCCTGCGGTATAAGAATCACCACGCCCTATATGTTTGAAATAACCTCTTGCCTTAAAAACGGCAAAAACCACGCGGAAGTAATAGTTTCAAACACTCCGGTAAACCGTGAAAGAGATGGCTTCTCCGCCTTCCTTCAATTAAAGCCATCAGGTCTTTTAGGCGATATTTGTATCAGATACTAAAAAAACAAACCCCGAAAATTTCGGGGTTTGTTTGCGTTTTTCCACGTCCTTGGCAGGACGCAAAAAATTCAAAATTCAATAGTGTAAGAAACTGCCGTTCTCTGCAAGTGCAAAAAAGCAGCGCACTAAGAGTGCGAGAAAATTTGCAAATCAGTGGCGCAGGCGGTTAATCTTGAAGGAGTTTACATTTCGGTAAATGACTGAGTAAAAAAGTCCCCTCAAAGAAAACAAACCCCGAAAAATTCGGGGTTTTTGTTTTATTAAGAATCAAACCAAGAGTGCAAAAAAACTTGAAAATCAGGGGCGCGGTGTTCCGAAAACGAGGGCGCTTACAAGAAGGTAAGTAACCGAGTTTTCGTGGTTATCACAACCCGCAGTTTCAAGATTTTTTTGTGCTCGATTATCCCACCTTAACGATGACCTTCATCTTCGCCGACACCTCAGGGAATAATTTTAAAGTTACGGTATATTCGCCTTCGGTTTTCATTGTGGGGATATCGATCTTCTTTTTATCAATATCAAGACCGTGCTCTTTTTTGATGGCCTCGGCAACGTCAGCAGCAGAGATGGAGCCGAACATTTTGCCGTTACCGCCTTTACCGATTACAGTTACGGACAACTTGCTTAACTTTTCTGCATTTTCTATTGCTTCGGCTTTCTGCACTTCCTTGCGATGTGCTTCAGCCTTATTCTGAACGTCCACAGCATTGATATTTGAGCTTGTTGCTTCTTTAGCAAGCTTTTTGGGGAACAAGAAGTTTCTTGCATATCCATCGTTAACATCAACTATCTGGTTTTTCTTACCTGAACCCTTAACGTCCTGTAAAAGTATAACCTTCATAAAATCACCTCGTGAAAATTATTTTTCAATAAACAGTACACCTAAAGTACCTGCACCGCAATGTGATGAAACAACACAGCCTGCGCGGGTAATATAGATTTTCTTGAACTTATTAAGACCTGAAACATATTCATAGACATCCTGAATAATTTCTTCTGTAGTACCTGAATGAGTAATGAAAACGATCTCCTCATCAGCATTAGCTATGTTTTCAAGACCCTTTGCATATTTCAATGTGGCTGAACGGATATCGCCACGAACTTTCTTATCAACCTTGATCTTACCGTCAACAACTGCCAATGTGGGACGAAGCTTAAGTGCTGTTGCGCCGAATGCGGCAAGTGCTGAACATCTTCCGCCCTTATGTAAGAACAAAACGTCCTCAACAACAAAGCCAGCGCGAACCTTGGGAATGATCTCATTTATTTTCTTAATGATCTCATCGTAGGTTGCCCCTGCCTTTATCATATTACCTGCTGTTACGATCTGAAGACCTATCCCCGTTGAAAGGTTACGGCTGTCAATAACGGTGATCTTTGAATTTTCAAAGGTTGAAGCAACGTTGCAAAAGGTCTGATAGGTTGATGACATATCGCTTGAAATGGTAAATGCGATAATATCATATTCATCGGCAAACTCACCTAAAAACTTTTCAACTGTATCAGGTGCGGGAGCGCTTGTGGTAGGTGTTTTGCCGTTTTTATCTGCCCAAGCATAAATTTCATCAGGCTGAACGTCAACACAATCGAATCTGGATTCATCGCCCAGGTTTACCTGAAGAGGCAAAATAGAAATATTAAACTCCTCTATAATCTCCTTTGAAAGATCGCAAGTGGAATCTGAAACGATTTTAATGGGTTTCATAATAATCACTCCTAAATAATAAATAATAACTCCATAATAAGTATATCATACAAAGTGAAAAAATAAAAGAAAAATTTTTTTATTTTCCATTTTTCATTCTAAAATTTCAATTTTCACCACTTTAAAGCGACGATTTTTTCACAATCTATCTGTTAAAATACTTTAAGGGTGAAAGAAATGACCGTATATATTGAGCTTGTTTTCTTTGAAAATTTTGCCATTGATTATTTTTTATTTTTATCAGGCGGAAGAATTGCTTTTGTTAAACCTGAGCATCCCATAATTGCCTCCATTTTAGGCGCGCTTTACGCCGTTATTATGCCAATATTTTATAACACTTCCTTCTTGCAGACATTTTTGACTCTTGCCGTTCTTTGCTATATCTGTTATACCCCGAAGAAAATGAGAATATTTATATATTCCTTTATTGCGGTTTCTGCCTGCGCATCGGCACTATTCGGTGTTATGAATCTCTTTTTTGCCTCCTTCAAAACAGGAGTATTTTATGAGGATAACGCTTTCTTCGTTATCTCCCTCCTTTCGGTTCTCCTTTCGGTTGGTGCGTACCGACTGCTCATTCCCTTTATGCGCAAAAAAAGCATTGAAGAGTGTCTTTGCACTTTACGCCTTTCAGGTAAAGAAATTTCCGCCTTTGTCGATAGCGGTAATGCCCTTTATTACAAAGATATCCCCGTCATTCTCGTTAACAGTTCTCTCGTGAAAATGCCCGAAAAGCCTCTTATCATTCCATATTCCGCCATCGGCAAAGAGGGTGCACTTTTAGGCTTTATTCCCGAAAATGTGTGCGTTACATATATGAACAAGGAATATTTCCCCAAATGCGTTATTGCTCTGTATGACAGCGGATTCCACAAAAAATTCGATGCCCTTTTGCATCCTGACCTTTTAAAGGAGTGTATCTGAATGCTGGAAAATTTATTACAAAAAATCAGGAAACTTTTCGTAAAAGATTACATATATTATGTTGGCGGTGCACAAACTCTTCCACCACCGTTATCGGCCGAGGATGAGGATAAAGCATTGGAAGGCTTAAAAAACGGTGATGCCTCTTCGCGCAGTCTTTTAATCGAGCATAACCTGCGCCTTGTTGTATATATTGCAAAAAAGTTCGAAAATACGGGAATTTCCATTGAAGACCTTACCGGCATCGGTGCAATGGGTCTTATAAAAGCAGTGAACACATATAACGTTGATAAGCAGATCCGCCTTGCAACCTACGCTTCACGTTGCATCGAAAACGAGATCTTAATGTATCTGAGAAAAACCTCAAAAATTAAAAACGAGGTGTCCTTTGATGAGCCTTTAAAGGTAGATTGGGACGGCAATGCCCTTTTATTATCGGATATTCTGGGTACTGATGCCGATATCGTTTACCGTGAAATGGATGAACAGGATGACGTGCTTGTTCTCCGCAAGCTTATCAGTGAGCTTCCGCCCCGTGAAAGAGAAATAATAACTCTGCGCTACGGCATAAACACCGAAAAAGAGCTCACTCAAAAGGAGGTTGCCGAGAAGCTGGACATAAGCCAATCCTACATATCTCGCCTTGAAAAAAAGATAATAAAAAAATTAAAAAAAGAAATGTCAAAAGTTACGTAAAAAACAGTTGACAAATTTTTAGTGTTATAATATAATAACTACGCTTTGAGAGAAGCATTGGCATTAAATATGTGGGAGCATAGCTCAGCTGGGAGAGCATCTGCCTTACAAGCAGAGGGTCATAGGTTCGAGCCCTATTGTTCCCACCATATATTGGCCCGGTAGCTCAGCTGGTTAGAGCGCTAGCCTGTCACGCTAGAGGTCGTGGGTTCGAGCCCCATTCGGGTCGCCAATATAATGCGGTAGTAACTCAGCTGGTAGAGTGCCACCTTGCCAAGGTGGATGTCGCGAGTTCGAATCTCGTCTATCGCTCCATATGGCGCTATAGCCAAGCGGTAAGGCATGGGCCTGCAAAGCCTCCACCCGCGGTTCTATTCCGGGTGGCGCCTCCAAAAAATAAAGCACTTCTTCGGAAGTGCTTTATTTTTTGTGTTTGTGTCCGCAGGACACAACATCGTTTTGCAACGCAGTTGCAAACATCATTTGACCGTAGGTCAACATCATTCCGCTTGCGGACACAAAACGATGTTATGGCTAAAGCCATAAATGATGTGATGCTTTACATCAACGATGTTTTGCCTTCTGCAAAAACGTTGTTGCGACTTTGTCGCAAATACACGCTACGCGTGAGATGTTGCACTTCGTGCAAATATATGGTATAATCTATATTGTAAGAGAGGTGATAGCAATGAAAGAAGATAAACTTTCCGATTTATCTATGCAATTGTCCGTTGATGTTTTGAAATTAACAAAAGAACTTCGAGCTAAACACGAAACTGTTATTTCAAATCAAATTGGCAGAAGTGCAACAAGTGTTTGTGCCAATATTGCCGAAAGCAAATACGGACATAGCCGTGCAGATTTTATTGCTAAACTTGAAATTGCCTTGAAAGAAGCAAGTGAAACGGGCAAATGGCTCAAAATGCTTTTGAAATCGGACTATATTGATGAAGTGACATATAAGTCTATTGATAAAACTTGTTCGACTATTCGTATCTTGTTAATTGCTTCGATTAAGACTGCAAAAAGCAAGTTGAATAAATAGTTGAAAATGGTGTAAATGAATGAATTTATACGAAAATATGCAGTTGCGGTTGCCTGAGTTTGTTATAGAGCGGATTACAATAGAAAACTATGAGAAATATGAAGAAATTTTCTATTGCAATAAAGAATATTTTTTATTGACAGACGGACAAGCAGCAACTAAAGAAGCTATCATTGAAACAATTGAATATTGTCCAAATGATTTTCCAAAAGAAAATGTATATAACATAGGGGTTTCGTATAACGGAAAACCTGTTTGTTCTCTATTTGCATTATATTGTTATCCAGATAAGCAGACATTTTATATAGGACTTTTTCTAATGAATGAAGAGTTTAAGAGACAAGGAATAGGCACAAAGGTAATTAAAGCCCTATTTGATTCTTTTTCTAATACTGTTATCAAAAAGTTTTGTTTGTCGGTACAAGACAACAATATTTCCGGTTGTAGGTTTTGGAATAATTTAGGGTTTGAAGTTGTTAATCAAAATATTTGCGAAGGTTTTGTAAATTTATCTATGCAGTACAATTATAAATCTTCATCAAATTAAGAAAATCCTCAGTTTTCAGGCACATTTTATTCGTGTCATTAGGTTCAAACTAGCCAAAAAAACACTCTTTTGAGTGTGTTTTTTTATTCATTGTGAAAGCAATGGTATATCATCAGTTCGTCAGCACTGTATATCATCACACCTTTAGGTGTGTATTAAAAATCTGTCGGCTTGATGATATACAAAACTTCGTTTTGATGATATGCAATTCCTACGGAATTGATGATATACAACGGCAAGCCGTTGATTTATAAAATTCAACTAAGGGTTGAAAAATATCAACTTTTCTTCTATTGTGTGCCATTGTTTTATCTGTTATAATTATATCAGCAAAGGAGATGATTTGATGGGTAACACGAATATGGTTTTAGCTGATAATATACAAAAATTTCGCAAAAGAATTGGAATGACACAAGAAGAACTTGCTGAAAAATTAGGGGTAACATTTCAAGCGGTTTCAAAATGGGAAAATGCAAAATCTACACCCGACATATTGTTCTTGCCGACAATTGCAGATTTGTTTGATTGCTCTATTGACGATTTGTTTTCTTATGTTTCGAGAAACAACAGGCAAGAAATAAATTTAATACCTGATATGCAAGTTCCCGATGAAATGAAAGATTTTGTCGGTAAACAAATACGAAGTCAAATTGGTAAAGATGGTAGTGCAGATAAGTTTTTGAGTATAGTCGCAGAAAACATTGACGGTAAATTTAAGTTGACTGATGATAATATCGAGCGATTGTTAGATGCATATAGGGATTTATATAAAGGTATGAGAAAAAAGTAAAAAACTCTGGTTTTCAGGCACATTTTATTCGTGTCATTAGGTTCAAACTAGCCCAAAAACACACACTCTTTTGAGTGTGTTTTTTTATTCATTGTGAAAGCAATGGTATATCATCAGTCCGTCAGCACTGTATATCATCACACCTTTAGGTGTGTATCAAAAAACTTTCGGTTCCATATTGCTTTATTGATGCTTCTATGTTATAATCTGAGTTAAAGATAATTTTAAGGAGTGATATTATGAAAAACATTTTGTTAACTTGTTTGATTATCATTGTAATCTTATTACTTATTGCCATATATTTTTGGATTCGTTCATTTATCATTTATGCCAAAGATCAAACCCAAAAAAAGAAATCAATCAAATACAAATTTATTGCTTTAGCCATTTTATTATGCGCTGGTTGCGTTTGTATATATGCCGTTTTTGAAAAAACAGAGCATGACCGCAAAAAGCGCGAAATTGCTGATAAAATAGTTGACGAGTTTGCTGACGGAGACTTAAGATCCTCACAAAGCCCCTATCTAAACATATATAAGTGTCCTGATTGCGGTCAAAATGCAATGCGAGGACGTCATAGTTGTAATTACTAACTTTCCTTGACAAATCTAATCCTTTGTGCCATAATTAACGTGTTCGACAAAATTCTACAAAGGATGATAAAATTATGTACGCATTTTTACACCGACTTTTATCCGACAAAGAGGATGGTCAGGTTTTTTCCTGTTTTGGCTTTTGGCATTTCTTTTATATTATTCTTGCCATTGCGCTCATTTCGGGCGCAGTTTATTTTTTGAGAAACAAAGGCGAAAGCACCAAGGAAAAGGTTTTAAAAACCTTTATCGGCATAGCATTCGGTCTTTATATGGCTGATTTTTTCCTTATGCCCTTTGCTTACGGAAAAATTGATATTGATAAACTGCCCTTTCACTCCTGCACATCAATGAGCATTATGTGTTTTTTAAGCAATCACAGTAATTTTTTGAAAAAATACCGCCTGAATTTTGCTTTATTGGGTGCTATTTCAAATCTTATGTATATTTGCTATCCTGCAGGCATCGTTGGCTATGCACCTATCTCCTACCGTGCTATTCAAACTCTTTTATTCCACACAATGATGTTTGTTTACGGCTTCACCACCGTTATTGTTGAAAGAGAAAAGCTTGATATAAAGCGTTCCTACCGTGACGTTGTTATTCTCATTATATTGACTCTTTGGGCAATCATTGGCAACACACTCTACAGTGGCTCTGCTGACGGCTACAGTCACGATTTCAACTGGTTCTTTATAAAGACCGATCCTTTCGGCGGTATTTTGCCTGAAAACATTGCGCCTTATTTACTTCCCGTTGTAAACCTTATAGCCTTCTTTGGCGTTGAAATTATAGTTTATCTTATTTTTATAGCTATCAGAAAAAAGAAATATAACTGACAACCATTATTTCATATAATATGTAGGGTGGTTTTATGAAGATTCTTTTATCGCGCGATCTCGAAAACTATAAAAACGCAGTTTTAAGGGCAGGTGCGCAGTTGGGCAAGGAAGACTCAGATGCCCTTATCCTCTGTGGCGGAGCAGATATTTCGCCATCGTTTTATAATGAGGAAAACGTAAGCTCATATAACGTTGATTACGAGCTTGATCTATATGAATTTAATTTGCTGAAGGAATTTGTTGCCTTGAAAAAGCCGATTTTGGGCATCTGCCGAGGTATGCAGATGATAAATATCTTCTTTTGCGGAACGCTTCATCAGCACATTGATAATCACAAAGGCGATTCAGGGGATATTTATCATAAAATAATTTACAACGATAAGGAAATCCTCGTTAACAGTGCCCACCATCAAGCAGTGAAAACCCTTGGCAAGGATCTCACCATCACTGCCACAAGCCTTGACGGTATCGTTGAAGCTATCCGCCATAAGGAGCTCCCCATCTTTGGTGTTCAGTTCCATCCTGAAAGAATGGCTGATGGCGGACAGTTTTTTATTGACTTTATTTCTCAGAAATAATATAATTGTCTTATATTTTATTTAAGGAGCGATTTTATGAAAAAATTATTGGCAATTCTCACACTTTTAGCGGTTTTATTTTCATTTGCCGCCTGCGGTGAAAGCGAAACAACAACCCCTAATAACGGTGCTACCGTTGAAGAAAACAAAGACGATGTTGTAACTGAGAATGAGGGAGTGACAGATTCCAAGCCCGAAAACTCAGAAAACCTTGCAAGCAATTTAGCTGATCTTGATATGCTCAAGGCTAAATATGAAGAATTAGGCTATGATACCTATATCTTTGAAAAAGAAGATGTTTCAAACCTCGAAAGCATGGGACTTACGCTTACCGGAGTTAACAGAATCTTAAGTATTGGTTCAGAATCTGATGATGGCGCTTTCTTTATTTACTGTGAAGATGACGCTTCAGCAGAGGCAGTTGCTAAATCCTTTGATGAATTTTTAAAAACATCCTTCTCTAATGAGTTAAAAACCGCAGATATCGAAAAATACACGGTTGCTTGCAGTGGCAAGAATGTAGTTTTCGGTCACAAGGATATCCTTAAAGGTATGCCTTCCGATTCTTTTACTGAAAACGAAAAAGTTTCTGAAAACGAAAAAGTTTCTGAGAACGAAAAGGTTACCGATGAAGTTATTGATGCATCAGATGATATCTCCGCCGCAAAAGCATATGCCGCTCAATTAAAGAACAAAGGTTACGGCACATATGTTATTACTTCGCAGGATGAGTTCAGCCTCCTTGAGCAAATGGGTATTGAAACAGATGGTATTACCGTAATCATAAGCATTGAAAAAAGTGATAATCAGGATGACGGTGCTTTCTTCATCTATTGCAAGGATGAAGCTTCTGCCAAAAAGGTTGGCGAATCCTTTAACGTGCTTTTAAAAGAGGATAGCGATTTTGCAAAAAACAATCACAATATCGCCGAATATCTCATTGAAATCACGGGAAGAAACGTATTCTTTGGTCACAAGGATATTGTTTCTGATGTTAAATAAGTATAACATAAGCAGATAACCGCCTTTTATTTTATATTACAGCGAACATTAATAACAACAAAAAAACTCCCCCAGATCGGACTGTATCCGGATCTGAGGGAGTTTTAAATTGTTTTCTTAATAAAAAGATCTTAGTCAAAACACAGTTATTACTGATTTAATTTTTTTAAATATTTATATTTTTTCTCGCTATAATAGGGATATTTTGTTTTAAATACTACCAAAATCATTCCAATAGCCAAGATTCCAACTAAACAGCCTATTATAATCGTCAGATACTGAGCTTCTTGCATATCATAAACTCTGTCAAGGGCTTCATCGCTATCATCATACAGAGAAAAATCATACTTATAATTGCTTGAATTTATGTCGATCGTAGTTTGAATCCTATCATGTTCATCGCTCGCACGTTTTTCCTCATTGTGGAAATAGAAAAATATCCCTATTATCAAAACAATGCATATCAAAAATACCGTTATAATGGATATGTTAAGCTTCTTATATATTTTTCCCATACTATTCTTTTGTTCAGGTGTTAACTCAGCAATCTGTTCCTCAATTGTTTTTTTGCTCATTTTGGCATCTCCTTTTCATTTTTTTGATAATTATACCACAGCATTCAAAAATACACAACAATTATTTGTGCTGCATAAATATAACTTTTAAATCAAAGAAATGAATAAAAAATGCTTTTTAAGCAACCATTTTCCCCGTATCAGCATTTAATATCCTGAATGAGATTTTTTCTTCACCGTCTATAGCGGAAATATATACGGCATAATCAAGCTCATTAAAGCTTCCAAAAAACTCATAACAAAGATGCTCTTTTTCGTTTACGGAAATAAGGCACAAACGGGAGCTTTCAATTTTGAAGCCATCCTTTAATTGTTTTTTGGCTTCTTCTTCGGAAAATTTCGCTTCTTCTATCTGACGGGGATGATTATTCATTATATAGCTTTTTCCCTCAAAGGCCATTATATCACCGTTATCAAGGGCAACCTTTACCTTGAAAATATCAGGATAGATTACAATATCATCAACAACGGGTGCAAAATTAAATACGGTGTAATTGGAATAATACTCCTGCCACACGTTTTTAACCTGGCCGTAATCAAGCTTTTTAACAAAATCCAATGCTCTTTTTTCGGCTTCTTCCTCATTAAGCACTGCGTTTTCTATTGTGCGATCGGAAATAGCCATTAAAAGAAGTCCGCCCTCTTTCGTTATCTGAAGTGTCATATTGTCTTTTTCAAAGACGAACACGGGAAGAATTCCGTTGACCTCGTTTTTATATTCTGCTGAAAACCCAAGACTTTTAACGTATTCTGCCGCAGCCTCCTTTGTTATGGCTTCGCGCTTATTTTTAGGTGTGCTTCTTTCCTGGCCGTCAGAAAAAGGGCCGTCAAAGATCACTGAGGGATATTCAAGAAGCTCGTTATCAATACTACCGAAAATGCCGTCAGTAACTGTGTTTTCGTTGATTTCAAGCAAGGAAATTTTTTTAGTGTGGATATCGCTTTCAAGCTTAGAAAGCTCAACATTCACGTTTTTGCAGGTATCGTAAAAGCTTACTATCTGCTCATCAAAATTATCAGGCATTTTCTCGTTATTTAGCGTTGTAACACAATAGGATGAAAGCTGATTTGTGAATTTCAGCGTATTCTGCACGCCCGTGGCGATAATGGGAAGTCTTGATAGTTCTTGCCCACAGGCGGCACTTTTCATTGCGATCTTCGATAAAAGTCCCGTTCTCGATTTTTCATTTACTGTTATCATCAGCTTTGAAAGATCATTTTCAACGGTGCGCATATCGTTAAAAACCTCTTGCATCGTTGCTTTCATTGAGTTTTCGTGCTTTAATTTCAGTTCGTTCAGATCGTTTGTTCTTACAATAAGAACAACACTTATTGCAAGAAGAATAACGGTTAATCCAAGGGACACGGCAACGTAAAAAATTTTGCGCATAAAATCACCTACCTGCAGAAGGAATGGTTGCCCACCGTAAGCATAACTTCCTTTGAAAGCATCCACTTATTTGTGGCGGTTTGAGGATTATAATAATATAGACAACCGTCAGTGGGATCCCAGCCGCCAAAGGCATCACGGGCGGCACGAATACATTCCTCATCAGGGGCAAGGTTTATCTGCCCGTCAGCCACCGCATCGAAGGCGCCCGGCTGATAGATCACACCTGAAATCGAGTTAGGAAAGTTAGGGTCGTCCACTCTGTTTAGTATTACCGCCGCAACTGCAACCTTTCCCAAATACGCTTCTCCCCGTGCTTCACCGTAAACACAGCGGGCAAGCAAATAAATATCGCTTCCCGTGTTATTACTCGGTACATTTATTTTAAGGGACGAAAGCGTTTCAGGGCCTGCAATGCCGTCCACCTTAAGTCCGTTAGCCTTCTGATATTCCATAAGCGCAGTTTTGGTTTTTATTCCAAATATTCCATCTGCTTCGCCTATATCATAGCCTTTTTCAATTAAAGCCTGCTGAAGCTCTTTTACTCCCTCGCCTCGTGCGCCCATCGATAAAGTTGATGCAGACACAGGCATTGAAAACAACAATATTATAGTTAAAAGTGCAATAATTCTCCTCATAAAATACCTATCCTTTCAAGCAGCTCAATGAAAAATGATTTGTACTGTGGTTTATTATCCTCAGCAGTTGTATAGCACATATTGGGAAATGCCACGCACCACCAATTTCGCCCCGTGCCCTCACCTATCTCAATAATAAGTGCAGTATATTCGCCCTCAGGATAAATTTCGTTATTATATGTTTTTTCGGGGAAATATTCAAGTCCCAGCGTTACGCGGCACTCTTTTCCCGAAACATTTTCGGCTATATTCTCTAAGTTTTCAAGCTCACCGTTTAATAGCTCCACTGCCTCTGTTTTCGTTTCAGGCTCACTTAAAATCGGCGACAAATACTCGTTTATGCTGTCCCTTACCTTGAACTTAACATCCTGATCCTCCGTAGAATTACTGTTTGCCCTTATATGTATTCTGACGATATCAGTATCTTTTGTAATATTGGACATAATCGCCGCAAACAGCACAGATATACAAAGAACAATAAAGAATTTTTTCATTTTATTCACCTCAGAAAGGATTATTTACCGCCTTAAAAGCAATTATACTTTTATCTTAAAAAAATTATAATTTTTGCTTGACAGATTCAAGCATCTAATATATAATACTCTTGTTTTCTGGGTGTGGCGCAGTTTGGTAGCGTGCATGAATGGGGTTCATGAGGCCGGAAGTTCAAGTCTTCTCACCCAGACCATCAAAAAAGCAAGTCAAAAGGCTTGCTTTTTGTTTTATATAATTATTTTTCATTTTTACCAGTAATGTGATATTAACAAATTTTAAGGAGTATTTTATGGGATTGTTTGATAAATTCAAGAAAAAAGACAGTTTAAATTCATCGGAGAATGTTCTTCAAAATGACACTGCACAACATCCTGAAACTTCAATTATTTGGCTTCCAAACATTTTAAACCAATTTGCTGATATGGCGAATAAAGATACAATATACGGAGAAAAAATCCCGAACTTAATTAAAGCATATAAATCGTTATTTAATGCTCAAGCTTCGCGCGATGAAATCCAAAGGGCTTTTTCAGCTTTGATGAATGAAGTAGTTAGAACCGTTTATATCGTTCCATTTCATTATGATGCCGCAAACGAATTTGAAAATGATCGTGTAATCCACTGCACGGCTAAAGCCGCCAACAAAATTAATATTGAATCTATCGTATATAGATGCCAAAATATGACTATGGAGCAAATGTCAAAACTTGCGTGGATTAAAGATAACGCTACTAACAAGCTTACTGTCGATATAAGTTGGTGGGATATTTCCAGAATTGCCGGCAGCGATGGTTTTCGATTTGAAGCAAGTGGCTCTTCAAATACAATGTATCCATATATAGGCAATAATAGCAATGGTTCGTTTTTTCTTTGCTTTACCGGTATTGATCAATGCTTGAAAATTTATGGACAAGATAAAAACCTACATATTGCTTTATTCACAATTAATGATATTGTGGAATATATGTTCTCAGGAAATATGCAAGGAGTAATTATTAATCCGGACACAGAGTCACATTGTTTTATCGCCAAAGATGCTTTTCAAATCAAGAAAGACTAATTGATTACATTTTTTCTTCTGCAGTTCTTATAATGCCTTTTCACACAATGCAACTTACATTATAATTTACCAAAAGCAAGTCGTAAAAACGACTTGCTTTTTTATCACTTACATATTTTATTGCAATCACCTCACAAATATGGTATAATGATTGTCAATCTTAGAAGATAACTTAAAAATAACAAAACTGTTATCTTAGTAGTATAAACACAAAAAAGATTCAAAGGAGATTTTATGGGATTATTTGATATTTTAAAAAAAGCAAAATCAGAAAAGTGTGACGCTTGCCATCGTACAATTAAAGAAAATGCTCATATCTTAAACAACAAAAAGTATTGTCAAGAATGTTATAATATAAAAAAAGCTTTCACTAATAATAATGTAGATCAAGCGCCGACAAAAGAAGAGTTTGAGTTTTTTATCAAAGACGTATATTTTAAGCAAAACAGAGGAGTTGTTCTCGATGGTATTATCCTTAGCGGACAAATCAAAGCCAACAATGAAATATTTGCAAACGGAAAAAGCTTTTTGGTTCGTGGGCTTAAAACAAAAAACGGTGTTGTTGACTTAGCAAAGGCATCTGATGAAAACGTTGCTCTTTTATTGGATGAAAAGCTTTCTGCTGATGATTTCAAAGCAGGCGACATAGTAACTGCAAACCGATCGGAAGAGCCTTCATCAAAGAGCAACACCTTTGTATGTGATGTATGTGGCAAAGAGCTTAACATCAAATACCTTCATACAAAAAACACTTGTTCAAATTGCATAACTTCAAAAGAAAAAACACCTCCTGCGCCAAGTACTAACAATAAAAAAGCAGAGTTCTGCCTGGGTTCTTTTAATTTTTCCGATAATGACCGCCAACCAATAAAAGCTTTAGCAATCCAGTATTTACCCGCCGATTATGACTCTGCAGATGGGCAGTTGCAGATTTTGGAATATCTGTCATCGGTTATGAGTATTGACGTTGTCAAAATCAAAACGGAGTTTTCTTGGAATGCCCTTAAAAGTGCTTCTGACGAGATGAAAAAAGAAAAACTTACTGCCGCACTTGTAGAAACTGTTTTAGCAGTAAACCAGACTTTAGCCTTTTTAAATCCTGATTTTCTTAGGAATCAAGTCTCCGGCGCTTCTTCGGAGTCACTTTTTAAGGCTTGGCTCACACTGGACTATTATTCTTCTGTTCTCAAACCCGAATATACCTTAAACATTCAGCATTTCCGCGATTATATTCATAGCAATCTTCTTAAAATTAGCCAAGACAATGGTGGATTGCCCATAAAAATTGATGGCACATCAATCCTTTTTAATTCAAAATATTATGAAACCTGGAAAAAAGCACGTATCATCAATCCCTCATTTGAAGTTAACGCCGCCATAGCTCTTACAGAAAAAGAACCTTCCATTTATTTTTACGAAGATGGTATAAAAACCAAAGAGTATGTGCTTCAGACAAAAGAGGATGAAAATTTTAGCGGAAAATACTTTTTGATTTCAGTTCGTTTCAGTATCCACGGCAATCCGGGTGCACCTGTTGTACAAATTGATGGTTTTATTTCAGATACCCCTGAAAACAGACCGATCAGCTTGTCTGATATTGGCTATCGTATGGAAGTACACTTCCTTTTATGCGGAGGTGAAATAAGCAAACAACGATATGAAATGAACCGTGGGCAGGATCTTCCTATGAAAGCTCTTAAATATCAAGGATATACTACACCCAGTAATATCCGTCTCATCGGCGTTTGCCCTGATTGTGGAAAATCATTCTGTTTCCACGGGTACTCCTTCTATATGGCACAAAGCGACATAGCATATTCCGATGATGGACTTGATTGTTGCGAAATTCAAGCATATGACATTGATAAAAATACCTGGACATATGAAGTTGATGGCAAGACTTTCCGTTATTTCAACTCATTCAACTGTCCTCATTGCGGAACTCCCTACATTGATTATAAAAAGCATCCTGAAAACAAAGTATTCGGTGTTTCAGGTTGCGTATTGCTTGGAAAGAACCATTACCAATACAAATAAACAAAACAAGGTGCATAAATATGTTAAAAAAAATCATTTCTATATTTCTTATCATTATAACTGTCTTCACTTTTTGCGCTTGTGATGAAACGGAGAAGAATCCATCTTCTACGGCAAACAAGACGGCTAAACCAACTTCAAAGCCTACCCAGAAGCCCGTTGTAACGCCCTATTTGTTTGATGAAGCAACTCAAAGCGTTCTCAATAAAGAGGTGTCGTTCAGCGCAGATGATTTTCTGAAATTCAGGGAAGTGCTTGATTTCAGAGTAACATTTCCCGATGCAGATCTTTTTGGCATCCTTGAGGAGTATGAGCAATATAAAGCTCTTCCAAAGTACGTTTCTACCCACGAAAACTATTTTGCTGACGGCAAATTCACTTCCGATGAGCTCTATAAAATAGTTACTTCAAATATTGCAAAAGCAAACTTACCAAGCAAATATGTGCTTTCTGATGAGCATATAAGATATGCTTGTGATAAAATGGCTCCGTTTCTTGAAAAATACGGTGTGATCGCCCCTGAAAATGATGCTCGCCTTTTATCGGAAAAGCTTTCAATGCTTGTTTTATGTGAGATGGATGGCTTCGGGTACGGTGCCCATTCAAGCGAAGATAACCGCCTGTATCTTGAAACTAATTACTATCCAAGCTTCCGATATGACAGAACGATCATTCACGAAACCTGCCATATTATACAAAGCAGCAGCAACGCTGAACAAGATTTTTCAGGCTTTGCCTACCGTTCCGGCTATTGTTACTGTTTTAGTGATGATTTTAAAAACCAGCCTTTAGGTCTTCGCTTGTTTTTTGAAGGCTCTGCCGAGACCATTACCAACACCGAGGTTTCTTCAAGGGAAGATTCAAGCTATAATGATTGCGTGGAATATCTGGATATGATCAAGCTTGCAACACTTCTTGATTCAGACGCTAAGTGGGATACCTTTGAGTGTTTATCTCTCTATGGCACATTAGAGGACGTTTTTGCTTATTTTAACTGCGAAACCGAGGAAGATAATATTGAAGTGCTTAATATGCTTTGTGCAATGAATTATGCCGCCAATATGAAATTCTGCAACGAATCTTTTATGGATAAATATGAGGCAAAATACGGCACCGATATAAAGGATAGGGAGATGCGTATTCGCTATATGTTTAACACTTCAACGGTTATGTTATCAAGAATTTTCTATAGTAACCTCGTCGATTTTCTGCAGGACAAAACCTTGACCGTTGACGAGCTTTTCACGTTGATCACCCTCTATGAGCACAAGATTACATCAACCTGCTTCCCCTTTACCGAAGAAGTAGTTGTTCCGTTGATCAATAAATATACTGAAATGCAAAGTGAATTCTTTAACGTTTTTGCTCAAAAGCTTGGAATGACCGTTCCTGAGCTTCAGGCAATATACGATAGCTATTTCAAAAACGCTACCCTTGATGCCCACAAGGTTGCGGGAATCGATGAAGCAAAGGCCACCTATATGCAATATATAACGGACACGGAGTACAATAAAAGATATCGTTCTGTAAATCAATATAAAGAATTGCTTAACAGATAAAGCTTTTTAAGGAGTTTTCCTATGTTTTGTGAATTTTGCGAAAAAACAGTTGGTTCTTCAAATAAAGAAATTAACTGCAAAAAGTTTATTCCCTATATTTTAGGAGCAGTATTTATTATCTTAGGTAGTTTGCCGTTTTTCATAAATGCCGATGTTTCTGCAACAAATATATATCGTTTTTTTGATGTCAAAGAGATTTCAGCATTTGCAAGTCTTAATAGCTTCTTAAACTCTTTTTCCTCGTTTTTTGCCTTTTCTTCTTGTTTCCTCTCTATATATCTGGGACTCTTGCTGATATTGAAAGAAAAAAGAATTAAGGCTTCCGCTATAATGTGTTTAGTTATGCACGGACTTTCAGTGCTTTACCACCTTTTTACCAACGTTTGTATTCGCCTTTTCCCCGAATGGGTAGTTTCTTTATTTACTGACGATCAGTCAATTATCGATGCAGGTGTCGATCTTGTTGAATCTGTACCCAATCTATTCAGTTTTTCGGAATTTTCAATAATCTTTGAAGCAACATTATCAGTCATCACCATTGGTCTTTTAGTTTTCTTGCTTTATAATCTAAAGGCTAAAGAAACAATTGCTCGAAATCATTCAACGATAGGCATTCCGCTTATGCTGATCTCTTCTGCATTATCGCTGAGAGTTATTTCTTTCGTCAACAGTAGTAAAATTCTTTGGTTGGGTTATGATCATATCAGTGGTTATTCCTTTGCTATCGAAAGATTTGACGAAACTCTTTCTCAATATTTGATAATTATCTTCTTTGGAATACTTTTATCAAGCATTATCTTTGCAAAGAGCAAAAATAAACTTCAATACATAATTCCCTCGGTCATAATATTATTATCATTCCTCATTTCGTTCTTACTTACTGTTCACCTCACAAAAGGCTATGAATATTTTAGTGAAATTATTTTTTATGCAAACATTCATTTACGTTTGCTGATAATTGAAAGTTCAATAACGTTATTACTTGCACTTTTATGGTTTAATTCCATAATGAAGCAAAACAAACCGTTGTGGTTGCAGATATCAATACCTGCTGTTATGCCCGTTATTTTCTTTACAGACATTCTTATTTCAAACTGGTTGAAAATCCACACTTCCCCCTTTGGTTTAACGATTGTTTCAGTTATTTTTATAATTTCACTTTTTATAAAGAAGAAACCGTCAATCTGACAAGCAAAAAGCATCTGCATTTAGCAGATGCTTTTTCTTATTTTACAATCTCATATGGCCAATCAATGATGCCGCCAAATTCTTTTACGTTGGTGTAGCCAAGCTTTACAAGTGCCTCTGCGGCGATTTTACTGCGCCTGCCGCTTCGGCAATAGACGAGAATTAATGCATCCTTTTCAGGCAGGAGCTTTTCAGCTTTTTGCTCAACCTCATATTCGGGAATCAATATTGCCCCATCAATATGGCCTGAAGCATATTCTTCCTCAGTGCGGGCATCAACAATATAATAGTTATGCTCGGTTTCCATTAATTTTTTTGCTTCTTCAGCGGAAATCTGCTGATACGTTATATTTTGAGTTTCTTCTTCCGAGCAAGCAGAAAAAGATAAGATCATCGCAAAGCAAAGGAAAAAAGCAAGAATTTTCTTCATATTAACACCTCAAAATTTAATATGTAATATACTTTTCGCGTTTATTGACTACCTGAGAAATGCGGTTATAATCGTTGGTAAGAATAACGTCAATGCCCATATCAAGGAATTCTTCAGTTTCCTTTTCATCGTCTGCCCAGAATACGTTGGTTACAATATTATTGGCTTTTGCCTTATTAACCATATCCTCGGTAATATACCCCTTAACAAACTGAAGCTTTTTGCAGCCGAATTTTATGGCACGTTCAACGATCTCCCATCTGCCGTTACCGCCACCGCAACAACGTGCGATCTCAGGATATTCTCTTTGCAATCTTTCAAGAAGCTCATCATCGCCCGACATAAAATATACGTACTTTTCGCAATCATATTTTTTTATAAGCTGAACTACTTTGTCAAGGTATTCGGGCTTTTCACCCATTGTTTTTAAATGAATATTCATAACACAGTGGCAGGCGAATTTCTTCAAAATTTCCTCAAAGGTGGGTATTTTCATTCCTTTGAAAGCGTCCCCACGCTTAATACCAAAATCAAATTCATTTAACTGAGCCAACGTGTACTCCCACACGTTGCCCGTTCCGTTTGAAACGCGATCAAGAGAGGGATCGTGAATGGATACTACCTCCCCATCCTTTGTGTACCAAAGATCGAATTCTATTTCCTCAGCACCCATTGCAACTGCCGCACCAAAGGCGGGCATACTGTTTTCAGGTGCAACTGAATTGAAGCCACGGTGAGCGCAGGTTCTTGGGTAAGGCATTATATCATCGTGGCGCACAATGGCACTTCCGCCGGGTCTGTACTTCCAGGGACGGCGACCTTTTTCAATATATTCATAGTGTGCCGAAAGAGGATTACCAAAGCCTGCAGGCTTATAATATTTTTTGTGAGGATCAATTTCAACGGTAGCAAGACCAACCTTGCTATAGAGATTGCTTAAAACCTCTCCGTTAGGCGCAACTACCATTGAAGCACCGCCGATATCCGAGCTTTCATCCATTGAAACAGACGAGCGAACAACATAAGCATTGGTGTTATAAGCAAGATTCTGTGACATTATCTCTAAAGCAAGATGAGTGTCACTGCGCTGATGTGAGCAACCGATAACTATATCAACGTTTTGCCGTGCGATGTTTGCGAAGGCCTCGTAAAAATAGAAATCATAGCAGGTGAGAAATGCAAAGCGGATGCCCTCCATCTCAATAACCGTAGGCTGTGAATGTTCAAAGGAGTAATCACTGTCAAGGCGCATTTTCGTAACCTCGCCCGGTGTGAGATGCTGTTTAAAATATTTGCCTATAATTTCGCCTTTGCGGTTAAATGCGTAAGTGGTGTTTCTGCCTGCACTGCTTTCATCATAGGACCGTGCATTTACAAAAATCATAGCGTTGCATCGTTTTGCCGTTTCCGCAACCTTATCAAGGAGACTTTTATTATATTTCTTGCTTGAGTTCATTGAATCTTCTCTTTCCAAAGCCAAGCAAGGCACGTCACACAGCTCAGGCAGGACGATGATATCCATACTTTCATCACACTGATCTATTAACTTTATCTCTTCCTGAAAATACTCTTCCGACTTGGAATAATCAGTTGAATAAGCAGGCTGAATAATACAAACTTTCATAACAGCTCCTTTACTTGATTACCTCAAAGGTTTTGTAATTGATGCAGAGAGTATCCTTTTTGCGGAGGAATCTGTCCGTATCGCAACCGATTCTGATTATTTTTAACAGCCCATCTGCCGTATCAATAGTAACGATATTATATAAATCTTGCGAAGGCATCCCCTCTGTTCTGTCAGCATCGTTATATGCCATTGCCTGATAACAACGCAATGCCTCGATGGTAATGCATAACTGGTCAGGATATTTCTCACTGTGCCCAATATAATCATAATGAATATGCCCCGTAAGCCAAACTACGAAATTTCCGCCATTTTTCATAAATTCAGCAACCTTGTCCTGAAAGACGTCCATTTCAGCATCGCCAAGGAAATCACCTTTATCCAACGTTGAAAAATTACAGGGGATTTTCTTCATACGGATAGGATGATGCATTGCAATTAACACGTGAAGCTCTTGTTTAATTGCATCATTTAAAACGTCCTCTAACCACTTAAGTTGTTCATCAAGCTCTTCACTCTTCTGGTTACTGTCAAGAACAATTAACCTGATTGCATTTTCCACATAGTCCTTGTAATAATAGGTCTTATTTTCCTGATGAACACAATTCCAATTTGCAATATAGGGTGCAAAAAACTTTTTATATGCATCCTCCTGCGACAAAAGGTTACTCCAATCCCAAGTGGAATGAGATAATAAAAGATCATGATTGCCAATACAAGAAAGAACTTTATTGCCTCGTCCATTCTGTGCCCAGAAATCAAAATCCGATTCTAAGCTACCTTCTAAAATATCACCGGTACAAATACAATCATCAATATTTTCGCCATATTCATCCATAAAATCACACAAGCGTTTCATTCCCGTGGCATCGCCATGAATATCGCTGAAGTGCAATATTGTAAATAGAGGTAAGTGTTTTTTATAACCCCATACTTTGCCATTGTTTGATGGTTTTCTTGATTGAAGAATTAAGTTTTTAACATTTAAGTCCATAATGATCACCTCATAAGCTTTATACAAATAATTATATCACACCCCACCAAAGGTTGCAAGAATAAAAAAAGGAGACAAAAAGTCTCCCTCAGTCTATCGCAAAAGATAATTAAATATACTGTGATCCCACTACCTCAAAATCCTCATAGCCTTCAGGCGGTGTAATAGTAACGGGTTCACCGGGGTTTTCATAGGTAAGCTCCACTTTCACATCAGCGGAAACCTTTGTTCCCTCAATATCCATTTCAATAGCAAATGACATATCATATTCAGTTACGTAGCCGTTCTCAAGGGTAAGAGCAACGTTCACATCAGGCATCTCCATTTCCGGCATTGCCGCGCCCATTCCTCCTGCACCCATAAAACTGTCAAAGGCTTTCTTATAGGCGTCATCAAATTTTTCGCCGGGAATAGTAAACTTTGCGGTTTGCGAGCCATCATCATTCTTTTCCAATTTTACGTCCTTCAAAGCTTCCTCGGGAAGGCCTTCAAGCATAGCCTGAGTATCGGCAGAATAATTTGATTCCTCTATATCTGCCGTTTTGGTCTTGTACTTCTCGCCGTTCATTACCATATAGGCCCACTGGCCCTCCTGGTACATTTCCATATCCATTTTCTGTCCCATCATTGACATTGACATCTTCATCGAATATATCATATCATCGTCACTGTCAAGGTTTTTACCTTTAATTTGCGCAGAGATGGGGAATGTTAAGCTTACGCCCTCAGCCTCCATAGTAAAATCCATCTTCATTGAGGCTGATATTTCATTGAGCGCACCTGTTTTTTCTATAGCCTCGTTGATTATTTCAGCATCGGTTTTTGCTGAATCGTTTTCATCTTCGCAAGCAGTGAAAACCACTGTAGCACAAAGCAATGCAATTATAAGAAACAATGAAACAATTTTTTTCTTCATAAATGAAAATCTCCTTTCGTTCTGTGCTTTTATTTTATACCTATTTATATTACTTGTCAATACCTTTCAGTATTCCTAAAAATGCTGTGTTTTCAGAAATTAAGGTTAAAGACCAAAAAAGCAACTGCATAGGCAGTTGCTTTTTTGGTATTATTTCTGTCTTGTTAATTTCAAAACTTCTTCAACAACTCTGCGAACGATTTCGTCCTCGTTGAACTGCATAGCCTGACGGCCTTTGCCAACGGAGCTGAACAGTTCCATCTTCTTCATAGTTTCCTGCTTAATTGCTTCAACTGCCGCAGGAATAAGGTCGATAATACCCTTGTTCATATCAGTAAACTTGCTGAATTCAGCCTTTACTGCCGCAACGTTAATATCGGTGAAAATGTTAACCTTGCTGATGCCTTCCTTAATGGCTTGTCTGAAATCGTCATCGGTAAGGCCTGAACCACCGTGAAGAACAAGAGGAACGTCAACTGTTTTTGCAATGGTACGGATTCTTTCAAAATCAAGCTTAGGCGGCAATTTATATGCACCGTGAGCGTTACCTACTGCAATAGCAAGAGCATCAACGCCCGTTTTATCAACATAATCCTTTGCCATTTTGGGATCGGTAAAGAACTTTGAAGGATCAGCCATATGATCGCTAC
Organism: Clostridia bacterium; assembly: GCA_045591115.1. GTDB lineage: Bacteria > Bacillota > Clostridia > Christensenellales > QALW01 > UMGS1322. The sequence goes on along the minus strand of JAZNSH010000056.1, from coordinate 14,861 downwards.
CCTCTGCAGAGCCCTCATTATCGCCAACATGACCAAGCTCGCCCTCGATAGTTGCGCCAAAGGAGTGGGCAATATCTGCCATTTCCTTTACTTTCTTAACGTTTTCATCGTAAGAATCTGTTGAGCAGTCATACATAATTGATGAGAAACCAAGCTCAAGTGCTTTCAAGCAGGTTTCCTTATTTAAGCCGTGGTCAAGGTGAATTACTACCGGCACGCTTGCCTTTTTTGCCATAGGCAATAAATAATATGAAACTTCTTCCAAGGGACCGTAAGGAAAAAGAACCTCAGCAGTTCCCATAATAACGGGAGAGCCCGTTTGTTCTGCCGCCGCAATAATTCCGCGGGCAAGCTCAAGGTTAACTGCATTAAAAAGACCTACTGCATATTTACCTTTTTTTGCATTGTAGAGTACATCATTCAAATTAACAAGCATATTTTTTATCTCTCTTTTCTTTTAAATTGTTGGCAAAATTTTCGTATTTCCGATTCTTCAATTAAACCGCTTGTGGCATCAGGCTTGCCAAGTGCCATAACTGCCGCCGCTGAACCGAATTCAAGAATTTCTTTATCCGTCCAGCCTTTGTAGATTCCAATAAGCGTTCCTGCACAGAAAGCATCGCCTGCGCCGGTTGTTCCCTTAATATAGTCTTTGGGAAGGCTATAGGAATTTACTACGGTATATCCTTCGTCTGAAAGGCAGACCGCATAATCAGGCATATGAATAACAACCTTTTCTCTGACGCCCATTTCTTTTAAGCGATATGCGATCTTTTCAATGTTCTCATCCTTTGGTTCGATACCTGCAAGCTTGCCTGCTTCCATTTCATTGATTATAAGATAATCTGTATATTGAAGGCAAGGAATAACAATATTATATCTGTCAGAATTTTCACTGACCAAATCAATGGATGTTTTTACACCGCGCTTTATTGCTTCTTTTAAAATTTCAATACCTTCGCCATTATCAATTTTTTCTAAAAGAAGAAAATAGCCAAGGTGCAGAATTTCCGAATCCAAATTTTCAAAATCAATATCTTCAAATCCGAATTCAGCACTTGCACCGGGATAGCAGAAGAAGGTTCTCTGCCCGTTTACAATGCTCATAACTTCGGTACAGCTTGTGTTCTTTTCCTTTGTAACAACAAAAGCGCTAACATCTACACCGCCGTCACTTAACACCTTTGAAACGAAAACTCCGTTTTCATCATCACCGATTTTTCCAACAGCTTTAATGTTAATATCGGGGCAAATTTTTTTAAGGTCAAGTGCCACGTTGGGAACGCAACCGCCAACCGCTTTTTCAATATTATGAATTTGCGTAAGCTCACCGCTTTGGGGATATGCTTTTATTTCGTTGATTTTATCAACAAGCACGCTACCCGCAACAGCGATTCCTTTCTTATTTCCATAATCCATTTTTTTACTTCCTGATTTTTATTTTACATTTCATATTCTAACAGACTTGTATTAAAAAGTCAACCGTTATGCATAAAAATATATATCTTTTGTTCTCATCTTCTTTAAACTTACCATTCAATTTCAAGAACAATGGGTTCTTCAATTAGATCATCAACGGGAATACCCGTAATATGCAAATATTCAGCCTCACATTTACCTGTAGCCCCGTCAAAAAACTCAGGCAGATACTCGATTTTTGCTTCAAGAGCTTTGCCCGTATTCATAAGTTTTACCTTTTTAGGAAGCGAAGGATAGTTTTTTAAATTTACCGCAGTGGAAATAAGTCCCTCATAAAAATGCAGATAGGTTTTGCCGTTTTTCTTAGTGGCATTGCAAATGTTTGCATGGGATTCATAGTCAAAAGTGTCCTGTTCGGCGTCCTCCAAGCAACATTCCATTCGATTGTACCAATCTCCAATTTTTTTAATGCGATTTGCATAATCGGGCGTAATTTCTCCTTCTGCTGATGGTCCTGCATTTAAGAGATAACTGCCGCCCATACTCATAATGCGATCGATTGAGCATTTTAAATGGCGAATAGAATAGAAATCCTCATTTTCGCGGTAACCCCAGCTCTGCTGACCAAGTGAATTACACGCCTCGGTCATACGAGTAAACCAACTACCCGTCTGCGAGCTGTATTCACGCTCAGGCGTGGAAAAATCGCCCTTACTCCAGCCTCTGTCGTTTATTAAAATATCAGGTTGAAGGCTACGAACCATCTCATTCATACTTTCATCATTGACCTTTGGCGGTATATCCCAAAACAACGTATAAATAGAGCCATAGTTTGTAAGCAGTTCTGTAATTTGATTTTTTACATACGTTTTATAAAGCTCTAAATCTACCTTATCCCTTTGAACGCATCTCCACTGATGGGTCGAATTTGGGTTATAGCCATACGGATGATGCCAATCGGGGTTTGAGTAATACAGAGATAAAAGTATACCGTGCTTTTTACAAGCATCTGAAAGCTCCTTTAAAACATCCTTACCGTATGGCGTGTTCATAATATTGTAATCGGTAAATTTTGTATCCCACATACAAAAGCCGTCATGATGCTTGGTTGTAAAGCAAATATACTTCATTCCCGCAGATTTTGCTAACTTTACCCACTCTTCAGGCTCATATTTAACGGGATTAAATTTATTTGCAAGATCTTCGTATTCTGTCCTATCCATTTGGAACCGTGCAAATACCTGATCCTGAATACCAGTCAAAGCATAGATCCCCCAATGGATAAACATACCGAATTTATTTGTATTAGGCATTTTTTTACACCCTTTCTTTTTAAGCAATTACTATATTAATTATAAATTTCCCTCTTGACATTGTCTTTAAAATATGTTATTTTGTTGCTGTAAAATTTACAATATCTTATGATTTTGGAGATCGAATTTGTTTTATTTTCACTTTGGTCAATTTGGCACAAGGCATAAACCGAGGGAAATTTGGCACGGTAGTCTGCCATCAAGATACCTCCTGATGCATTTTAAAAATAATTTCTTTATTGAAGTCGACGGAAAAAGGATGGGCGGCAAAGCGGGCGATTTTGTTTTGCATGCCCCAAACGGTAACTACGCACACGGCTCTCTTTCCGCCCGTGAAGGCTTTATTAACGATTGGATGTTCTTTTCTGCTGACGATTCAGAGCTTGAATTTTTGCAAAAAATGCCTTATGACAGACCAGTTTCTAACGGTGATACAAAATCCTTTTCCAAATTTTTTTCTGAAATACTAACCGAAAATCTGTATAATGATGAATTTAGCAAAGCGTTGATATCGAATCATATTTATCAGTTGTTAATAACGTTGAAGCGTGCCGAAACAAATGAAAACAAAGCAAAAAACAAGCTTCATCACGAATTTAATGAACTCCGGCTACATATTCATAAGCATTGCAACCAAGAATGGACATTGGAAACGATGGCAAAAAAATCAGGTTACTCTGCCAGTCATTTTTGCGCTTTGTATAAGCAATTTTTTGGGATCACACCCATTGATGACCTTCTTAATGCCCGATTGCAGACAGCAAAAGAGCTGATCGTTTTAAAAAATCATAAAATCGGTGAAATTGCAAGCTTGTGTGGATTTTCGTCAATACATTACTTTTCGGAATTTTTCAAAAAGAAAACGGGAAAATCCCCCAGCGAGTATTACACAGAATTATTGTAAATTAAGGAGCATTTTTATGAAGATTGCAGTTATTCGTAGAGCACAAAGCGATTTTGAAAAAATTTTGGGCAGATATGCTCAATTAACACTATTTGATCCTGATGAAAAAATCAGCCTTGCAGGCTTCGATGCCTGCGCAATATTAGGCGGAACGGAAGAAGAACCTATCTGCCTTTCCATTGACACGCGCCTTGAGGTTGAGCGTTTTATAAAAAGCAAAAAACCTGTATTTATGGAATGGAGCAAGAGCATCTGCTACACGTATATTGACGAAGGAGCAAAGATTCAAACGGTATCTCAGCGAATGATCTATTCAGGAAAAGATACGGAACGCCTTCACAAAGGCGATCTTCTTGACGATCACGCCAATGTATTTTATCCCTTTTGTGGTATGACAGGTAAAGAAGAGCCTATTCTATGCCTTGCAGGGCACGTTGTTGCTCACGACAGAACCGAAGCAACGAACTATTCTCCTGAACAATACACGCTTTTTAAATTAAAGGAAAACGTGATGATCTGCGCTTTCCGCTTTGCTTCCTATGTTCAGGCACGTTTTTCACCTCACTCACGTTGGGACGAAATAGCATCCATCATCATTTCGTTTCTTTTAAATAAGAAAGTATCGGTAACCACAGAGCCCGCACTTTCTCTGAACCATCCTCCACTATCTTCTTCAGAATGTTTCCAGCGTGGACTTAACTGGATAGACGGCGCAAAACTTCTTCTCAAAAACGGTGAAGACGGTGCTCTTGAAGGATTTTCTCACAATATTCTTCCCAATGGAAAACAGTTCTACAGTACCGCCGTGCGCAACGATTGCTCAGGCGAGCTTGGCGGAGCATATTTCTTTGATTGGTTTAACAACAAAAATGAAGCCTCTCTTCAAAGGTATAAAAACCTTCAAAAATTTTCATTTGAAAAGCTTTATGTAAACGAGGGCATCCATAAGGGTATGATGCGTTGGAGCTCAGTAGCCTGGGATGTGTGCTACCACGATGACGTGGCTCGAACGGTCTTAGGCACGCTACTTCAAATGGAACTGACTTCTGACAGACAATATCTGGATAAACTCTGCGGTGCATTAGATTATCTTGTTGCCACAACGGGTACTGACGGCTTGCGTATCAAGCGCACCGATGCACAGTATCTTTCCAAAGAAGGCATTGAAAAGCTGAAAAATTCGCCTTCTGACTTCCCCTGCGCCCATCACAACGGCTATTATATGGCAGTTTTGATCCTTGCCTATAATATTACGGGAAATAAAGCTTATCTTGATGTTGCGATAAAGGGATTTGAAACGCTTATGTCATCTTTCCCTGATACAATCAGAGAGCATAGCGAAACTCAGGAGTTATGCAGACTTATTCTTCCACTTGCTTGCCTTTACAGCGCAACAAAAGAAGAAAAGCATCGAGCATACCTTTATGAGGTAACAAACCGCCTCGAAAAATACCGTCACAAAAAAGGCGGATATCTTGAACACGATACGGGCTATAAGGCCTTAAGAAGCCGAACCTCAGGCACAGAATCATCCTTGCTTGCAGATAACGGTGATCCCGTGCAAGATCTTCTCTATTCGATAAATTGGTTACCTTTAGGCTTTGCTTACGCCTTTAAGGCTACAAAAGATAATTTATTCCTTAATCTATGGAAGGATATTGTAAGCTTCTTATCTGAAATACAGATAGAGAGCGAAGATAAATCATTTAACGGTGCCTGGATGCGCGGAATAGACTGTGAGCGCCGCGAAGCATACGGTATGCCCCACGACGTAGGTTGGGGTCCCTGCGCAATAGAAAGCGGGTGGACTGTAGGTGAAATCCTTATGGGCATCGGCTATGGAATAGCAATAGGAATGGATAAATAAATATAGGGTCTGTCCCACTTTACAGTGATGGAACAGACCCTTTTTATTTTGCAAAAAAATAACTGCCAATACGCCATTTAATGCATTTGTATTTTAATTGGTTTTACAATCAAGAATCTCTTTAAGCAGAGATATCTTTCTCTTAGCTTTTAAATATAAGAATTTATTATATGACTTTTAATAAACAGCAATATGAATCAACTTGCTTCAAACTCCCCAGATTCGGAGCCGACTGTAACAGTATAGGTTTCGCCCTTTTTGATATCGGGACTTGAGAGAATCACTACTGCGAAATTAAGCTCGGGTGAATATTCAATAATCGTTTTTCCGTTTTTATCTTTTAACACGATCTTTGTACCTGCACTTTGATTACCAACACTTATTGCAATCACGCCTTGCTCAGAATCACTAAAGGTCTGAGCCATACCCTGAGCGCCTGTTCCGATAAAGGTACCGCCCGTAATCGTTGCGCTTATGTCGTAGTCGAGGGTTGCCGTATCGCCTTGCGTAGGTCCGACAACTGTTGTGTGTCCTCCCGAAATTTCCAAGGTGCCGTTGGCATCCATACCATCGCCGGAAGAATTTATATAAAGATTTCCGCCTGAAACTTTAATGCTTCCGTTAGAGTTAGAGGACATACCACCGTGACCTCTCATACCGCCGGGTTTGCCACCACCGCCGAACATTCCATCACGACCGCCGATAGTTCCGCTTTGATCTGTACCACCTGCGGCATTAAGACCGTCATCACTTGCCTTCAACTTAATATCTCCGCCTTGCACGTCAATGTGCAGAGCTTCAAGACCTTCATAACTCTCAGAAATATCCATCTTACCTGCAGTAACGGTCAAGGTATCCTCAGCGTGAATAGCATCATCACCTGATGCTATGGTAAACGTTCCGCCGTTAATAATAACCGAAACATCTGAGTGTACCGAATCATCAGCTGAATTGATGGTAAAATTACCACCTGAAATCAGCAGGCTATTTGTGGCTTTCAGGCCCTTCATACTTGTGCTGTTTTCATCGGTTGTGGTGGTTGAACTTTGTAAGCCGCCCGGTCGCATTTCACCGGGTCTGCCGCCGCCGTGTCCTCCGCCCATAAAACCGCCAAAATTATCTGAATGCTCTTTGCTGCCGTTTTCACTGCCGCCGCCAACAAGAAGATCTATCGTGCCGTCTGCTATCTGCATATAAGCACCTGCGGCGATGCCATCGCCTTCAGCCTCCGCTTTGATTGTTCCACTTGCAATATAAATATAACCAAGAGAAGCATCATCAGAATTCTCGGCGTGTATGGCATCCTTTCCGGCATCAATGTTAAGCGTGGCATTTGCAATTCTTACGCTGTCGTTTGCTTCTATTCCATGAGAAGCGGAATTGACTGTATAGGTTCCGCCGGTAATCACTAAATCATCCTTGCAGACAATGCCGTGGGCTGCAGGAGAAGTAACCGTCAAATAACCTGTTCCGTTGAGTGTCAAATCTTGCTTTGAAAACAGAGCACCGTCAATATTATTATCGTCAATAGCAGTAAAACTACCACCGTTAGCAAGTGTGTTGGTGGTTCCATCAGCAAGAGTTAAGAACACCTTATCGGCTTCTAAAATGTAGAGTGCTGCCGAGGTTTTGCTTGTGATATTTGCACCATTCAAAACGATTTGCAGTTTTGCTGTATCGGCTGCATCAACAATTAACATACCGTCAGTCAGTTCACCCGAAACAACATAGGTCGCTTCTTCAGTGATAGTAATTTTTGAGCCGGATATTTTAACGCTATTCGAACTTGCGGTAGCCGTTGTGCCATCCAGCTTGATAGTAACCGCCTTGCTCTCATCATAGTCCGTTTTGTTATCTCGCTCGGTAAACATATCCGCATCAGTTTTTGAAAAATCAACCTCTATGGGAGTAGCGGTGGAGGATGTACCATCCTGTTTTTCGGTCGGTGTGTTACTATCCACATCTTTTCCGCATCCGGCAAGAATCGAAAGCATTAAAGTAAAAATCAATAGAATATATATTATTTTCTTCATATAATCACCCATTATAATGAATATAGGTAGGTGGGAAAGCTCAATTGAGCTTTCCCACGGACAAATTCTTATTTGTCCGTGAAATTCTTTAAATAATTTCACCTATTTCATTGCAATGATGTCGAGAAAAATAATCGGTGATTATTTTTCTAAAACCGCCTATATTAGCGGTTTTTCGAAAAAGCTTTAAAAAGCTTTTTCGACTATCGACTATCATTATAATTCTGTCCCAACTGTTTCCTGTTTAGACACCGAAATTTCAAGATTTCCGTTACGGCAACGGATTTTATCGATCATCTCTTTTTCACGGGTAACGTCACGGAGCATTACATTGTATGTAAGTTTGAACATACTGCCCATATTAGTACTCTTAACACGGATAAGATCGTGAGAGGTCGTAAACTCGGAGAAAATATCATCAAAAATGCCCGAATAATCCAAGTCTTCAGGGATAGTGATGGTAAAGGTTTTAAATATGGCGGCATTCTTCTTGGTTCCGAAATCCAAACGGTTATAAAGCACAAACATAATGCACATAACCGCCGTGAACAGCAACGCAAATCCAAGGTATCCCATACCTGCTATAAGACCTGCGCCCATAGCTAAAAACAAGGTGCAAATTTCCTTTGCCGTGCCGGGAACAGAGCGAAAACGCACAAGGCTGAATGCACCTGCCACCGCAACACCTGTACCTACGTTACCGTTTACCATCATAATAACAACGCAAACTACCGCAGGGAGCAAAGCCAATGTTACAACAAAACTTTTAGTATAGCGTGTGCGATACATATAGGCAAATGCCATCAAAATACCAATAACGAGAGACGCGCCAAGGCACAGTAAAAAATCCGTCACGCTGATGACCGCCGTTAAATCTGTATCAAATAATCCTTTAAATAAATTTTCAAGCATTACGAGTTACCTCCAACATATTATATGAGTTTATTTTATGGTTTTGCGGAAAAATCAGTGTTCTGTACGCTGTTCCGTATTTTGAAAAGGATGTTTTATATATCTTTTCTCTTGACAGCACTTCTGTCATCCAAAGTGGTATACCACCACTACATTTAATTTCCATCAGCACCTTACCTTCAGGCAAAATCGGTGTACCGTAGGCTTCGGATTGCAAAGACAGATCCTCTTGTCTGCAAAGTATATTATCGTCAAAAGTTACACGGAAGTCGCTACCGTCATTTGAATAATATGCTTCACGCTCATAAGAGAGAAACACCGTAGGATGAAGCGTGCCGTAATGTTCCATAAAATAATCAATCTCGTTTAATATTTGCGTGTGTTTTTCAGTATGCTTTTCTCCTGACAGCCATTTCACAGCTTCGGCTTCCGGCAAGGATATTCTTCGTTTATATACCACGTGCTTAAATTTCTTTTTCAGTTCCACAAAAACGACACTATCGGCATCGGCTTTGCTATAACTTCGAATGCGCAATTTTTCCTTATAAGTCGGCTTTTCAATAGAACGGCGAATCAAAAGGTAGGTATCCGTATCAAAATAAAGGTTTCGGATGGTGGTTCTTCCGTATTTATCAAGCTTCATATACGGTGTCATCACTGCAAGGACTCGTTCCTTTTGCTCGAGTGTTAGCATATATTTCAGTTCATATCTCTTAAATACGGTTTGAAATGCCATAAAAAACCTCCTGTACCATGATAAAAACATTGTACGGGAGGAAGATTGAAGTTTTATTGAATTTCTTTAATTATTTAGCTTGTGGGAATTTGTACTCTGAATTCTACAAATCTGTCAAAGCAATGCACCGTAATATTGCCTTTGTGTGAGGTGGCAATCGCTTTAGCAATAGCAAGACCAAGTCCATAGTGCTTATCCTCGCCATTACGAGCAGTGTCTACACGATAAAAACGCTCAAAAATCTGTTCACGATGCTCAGCGGGAATTTCATCTCCCTTATTGATAACAGATAGTTTTGCAATTCCGTGTTCCTTGGTCAAGGTCAGCCAAACTCCGTCTCCACCTTTACTATGGCGGATAGCGTTATCAAGCAGTATGGACACAATTTGTTTAAGTTGCGTGCTGTTGCCAATCACACCGATATTGCTTGTAATGTTTGTGTTCAAAGTGAGTCCTTTTTCAAAAGCAACGCTTTCAAAGGGCAGAGCTTCACCTGCAACAAGACGGCTGAAATCAATATGTTCCATCTGCGGTGTAACGTTCTCCGTTCGTGCAAGGTCTAAAAGTTGACCGACCAACATTCCCATTCGCTCATTTTCATATTGAATATTTTGGAGCCATTGGTTGTCGCCAATCTCACGGGACAAAAGCTCTGCATTTGCACTTACCACAGATACAGGAGTTTTTAATTCGTGACCGGCATCCGATATAAATTGCTTCTGCTTTTGATAGCTTTCTTCCAAAGGATTTACAATTTTTCTTGCCAAGAATACCGACAGGAAGAAAAACAGAATAAGCGCAACACCGCCGAAAATCAGCGTATATCGGAACAAGGTCATCGCACTCTCGTTTATAACGGTATTGTCCATAAACGTGACAAGAGTATAGCCGCCTTTGTCTGTTTTATAGAAAGCAAGGTTATCGTCTGCACCATACTGTTTATTATCTTTAATGATTTTCTGCGCCAGTTCCTTTAGGTCATCATCGGAATGCACCGTTGGCGGTTCGTTCTTTATCTCAAGAATGTCACCGTCATAGGAAACCGCAACCGTATAGAAGGTGGATAACTGAAACATAGGCGATTGCGGATCAAATCCGTGGTTGAAACCGTGATTACCGTCAGGTCTTGGTCTATTGGGTGGCATCATTTCTCCAAACGAATTCGGCAGTGAATACATTTGGGCGTGTGCCTCTAACATCTGCTCGTTTTGTTTTGTCATTTCAAAATAACTTGATGCATAAATAACGCCCAGTGTTCCCACCCACAAAAGAACAAGTATGGACATAATGGTGGCAACGATTTTTCTACGGGACTTCTTAAACATCGTCACACCTCAATTCATATCCGATACCACGCACCGCTTTTATTTCGGTTTTCGCTTCCACAAAGCTGAGTTTTTTGCGTGTGAAGGACATATATACTTCTACATTATTGTACTCTGCATCACTTTCAAATCCCCAGATTTTTACTGCAAGTTGCTCACGGGTAAGGATCTGACCACTGTTTGCAATTAAATATTCAAGGATTCGGTATTCCTTTTCGCTCAGTCGCACACTCTGACCGTTGGTGGTGCAAGATAAAGTGAGGGTGCTTGTATCAAGCGTAATATCAGCAAAAGAAAGAATGCCATCTGTCGTGCCGAGCGTTCGACGCCCGAGCGCACGAAGTCGGGCAAGAAGCTCTTTAGTCATAAACGGCTTTGTAAGGTAATCGTCTGCGCCGCTGTCAAGACCTGTCACCTTGTCATCGAGCTCTGCTTTTGCGGTAAGCATTAGGATCGGTGTAGCGATCCCTTGGCTTCGAACCTTCTTTGCAATCTCATATCCATTCATACCGGGGAGCATAACGTCCAAAATAACAATATCATAAATATTGCTTTCGATTGCGGCTAAACCATCAAGTCCGTTAGCATAGTGGTCAACTTCATATTTTTCAAGACGCAGGATTTCACATAGAGCCTCTGCCATTCTTTTTTCATCTTCAACGAGTAAAATCCTCATAGAGACACCTCCACATATTCCCATTATACCATAAAAGATTGAAAAATGATTGAAGAAATTGAAAAAGCGGCGAGGAGAATTTAAGCTCCCTGCCGCCGTCATCTTAAAAAAAGACAGCATAGCGTTTTGCTATACTGTCTTATTGATATAAAGAAAAACCACTTTTGTGGTTGTTCTCTTTTTAGATTCACACACAGCACTATCTGTTTATGATAAAGGTCGCAATAGAGTGTGATGGCATATCCGTTTCGCATACGTACCCATCCAATCGAAGAATCATGGGTAATTGCTTATCCCCCTTATTCAATACGACAACAATGACTTCGCCATTGGGATTTTTAAATGCGCAATAGTCCAACGATTCTGTGTACGAGCTTGCATTGATTACCTTAGCGCCACGTTTCACAAACTTTGATATATGCCCAATATAATAATAAGCCTTGCGAAAAACAATTTCTCCTGTTTGCTTATTACAATAAACGGGTGCTTCTGCTGAGCATCCCCTACCTGTGCGATTATGATAAGGTCCGTTTTTTTCATCAAGTGTTATATTCCAATCGCAATATGCGCTCAAACCATTTTTAAAACAACCAAGAATATCGTGCGCATATCTTTCGGCAAATTCCAGTTCTCGTTCCGGCTGTATTCCCTCGCCAACTATCGCACAACACCCTTCACTAGCCACGTTGTACTTTTCATGATACCTTTCATAAAATGCCTTCAGTTCCCCAAAGTGATCTCCCGAATACCAATGATGGGCAATTCCGTCACAATACTTTCCATTTTCACTTGCATAAATTTTCTTCGCTCTCTCGTAAACACGTTCTCTGCAATGGTCATAGCAAAGAATCTTGACTTCCGTTCCCGCAAGAGCCTTACCCAAGTATCCCAAAAATTCAATTTCCTCTTCCACCGAGTACAAGCAAGACTCCCACATTTGTGTGTGTCGTGGTTCGTTTTGCAATGTTACTCCCCAAATATTTATCTTTTCATCTTGACAAGCGGCAACGTATTTTGCAAAATATTTTGCCCAGAGATGATAATATTCTTTTTTCAAATGACCTCCGTATTCACGTTTATCATTGGTCTTCATATACGCAGGGGGAGACCAAGGAGAAGCGAGTAAAACAAGGTCCGTGTATTTTTCTGCTGCTTTTATCATAGGAAATACTGCTTTTTTATCATGCGAAATATCAAAGCTATCTAATGTTTCGTCGTTTTCCCTTACATATGTATAATTCTCCGTCGAGAAATCACAACTTCCTATGGAGAGTCGACCAAAATTGTATCCTATTCCCTTATCATAATCAAAATATGCTTCAATTAGTTTTTCTTGCATTTTGGGGGGCATATTTTTCCAAGCCGTTGCAGCCGAATCACTAAAAGCTCCGCCAATACCTAATACTGTCTGATATTCTATATCTTCGTGAACATTCAATATTTTCGTTTCAACGTCGCCGGGATGTCCATACTCCTCGTTAACGTCTGTATCTACGTACGGCATAACATATTCTTGCGATTGGTAAAGATTATTTTCAAGTTCATTGGAACGATAAACACGTGCTTTCATTATATACCTCGTTCATTATTTTATACAAAAATCTTTTTTATTTGTTTAATTGTAACATACTAAAAAAAGCATGTCAACAAATAAAATACAACTGAGTTTAAAGCAAACGCTTCAAGTCTGTGACGCACCTATGTTCAAACGAATCCTCGCTTCATCACCCACCAGATGCAGTCGGTGTCTTCTCTGTTAACGTCGCATAGATACTTCTGTTAAGTAGTTGTGCAGGTTCGGGTTTCGTATTTGGGAGTTTTGAACTTAATGACACGAATGAAATATGCCTGAAAACTGAAGAAATTTGCTGGTTACTTGCTTTTTTCTATCGGCAACCATATCTCGATAAATCTTTTTTCTTTAGCATACTTAGGAAACCAATGATAAACAGATATTTCCGGTACATTTTTTATTTCATAGGAGTTTGCAGGTAGCCACTCTGAAACAATTCTCTTTCTAATATCCATATAGTCGTTCACAGGATACGCTTGTTCTTCTGTAGTAAAAATAGCATAGGTCTGTTTTGGAACAATAATATTTTCAAAGCCGAACTCCTGCATATAATCAAATCCTGTAACTTCTGTATTATACATATTGTCACGTTCGTACTTGTCAAGCTCGGCAACATAATAAAAATCATAACCATCATCATCAATATTGGTTATTAGACACATATCTGTAGTTGTATCGCTTGTCGAACCTTTTGCACCTCGTAACAACCATTGCTTTGCCCTTGTTGATACAAACAACTGACCTTCCTGTTTTTCTCGTTCCTCACCATAAGGAACACCGGTAAAATGAGCTTTGTATCCTGTAAGTATCATTTCGGGTTTTTCTTCGATTCTATACTTCATAGCAGAACCACCTTCCAAAGATATTTTCAGAACAAGGGGTGCAAAGGATTTTAGTATGCTACCATTATTTTTAACTTGAGATGGTAACACTCCGTGAAATTGCTTAAATGCTTTTGCAAAGCTGTCGGGACTTTCATAGCCATACTTTAGCGCCACATCAATTACTTTTGCATCTGTTGTTGCAAGTTCTGAACCAGCAAGCGTCAATCTGCGATTGCGTATGTATTCGCCAATGGTAAATCCGCAAAGAATACTGAATACACGCTGAAAATGGTAGCTTGATGAAAAACTCTGTGCTGCAACCATATCGTAATCAATTTTTTCGGTTAAATGATTCTCGATATAGTCAATCGCTTTCTGCATTCCAACAATCCAATCCATATTATCCCTCCTTGTCTGCCTATATTCTATCAAAAGGTGATTTATATTTCCCGATATTCCGTGCGGATTATAATCGTGTATCAGTGTAACATATTATACTATACATTTGTGCGTATTGCAACATTGTTGGGCGTAAGCCCACATCGTTTGTGCGAAGCATAACACTGTTTGCGCACAGCGCAACCTCGTTTTGTGTCGAAAGCGGAATGATGTTGACCTACGGTCAAATGATGTTTGCAACTGCGTTGCAAAACGATGTTGTGTCCTTGCGGACACAAACACAAAAAGAAAGACACGATATTCATCGCGTCTTTCTTTTTGGCGCCCCAAACAGGACTACGGACTCTCTTCGTTCCCTGCATAAGTTCGACTTTGCCAATCAGGCTACGTTATTACTTGCCTTCTTGGAGTCTCACTTGTCGAACCTGTGACACGTCAGATTGCGGTGCCCGATATTTTCTCAGGCTTTGCCTTCGAAACTTATCGACACCTGCACAGAAGTCACCTCCCTGCTTCGTCCACCGGACGCGGTCAGTGACTTGCAAGTTTTCGCCGCAGCGGCTGTTAACCTTAATGTGAGAGGTTTAACTCTGTTTATGATGGAAAAGAAAGAACAACCACTTTTGTGATTGTTCTTTCTTTGGCGCCCCAAACAGGACTCGAACCTGTGACACTGCGGTTAACAGCCGCATGCTCTACCGACTGAGCTATTAGGGCATATATTTAACTCTGATGAGGATTTCGTATAGGTAAAGAGAACCGTATATAACGGTTCTCTAATATAGATTCCGGCGGCGACTTACTCTCCCGGGCCGTCTCCAGCCAAGTACCATCAGCGCTGAAAGGCTTAACTTCTGTGTTCGGTATGGGTACAGGTGAT
>JAZNSH010000055.1:0-40913 GCA_045591115.1 Clostridia bacterium | reverse complement strand
TTTGTTTAATCTTGACTCGTAATTTCTTACTTAGTTTTTCGTTATCCTTTTGGAATTAACTTTGTGGTTCAAAACATACATCATACTGTCTTGTTTTGACCTCTCGTTCTTCTCATCACTATGTACTTTTCAAGGAGCTTTCTTTGCTTCCATCGGCCCCCTGCCGAAGTCAGCCTACTAATAATACCAAACTTAATCTTTTTTGTCAACTACTTTTTTCGCTTTTTTTAAAACTTTTTTCATTAACTTTTTCTGTTAAGTTTGCCTCGCCTTCTCTCTTGAAGGCTTGCTTATTATATTACCTTCCCCCTTTTTTGTCTACTACTTTTTTGTGAATTTTTTGTTACACTTATTTACCTCTTGGTTTAAAAATAATTGATGTTAAATAGCCAAACAAAATTGCGGCAGTTATTCCCCCTGCAGTAGCCGAAAGTGCACCGGTAAAAATTCCTATAAATCCGGTTTCATTTATACCGTCACGTATTCCTTTTGCCAAGCTGTTTCCAAATCCCAGCAGTGGTACCGACGCGCCGGCACCTGCAAAATCTATAACAATATTATATATACCGATTCCACCCAAGATGACACCGCAAACAACGTAGCCAACCATAATTCGAGCAGGTGTAAGTTTCGTTTTGTCAATTATGATCTGCCCCACAACACAAATAAATCCTCCAACTATAAAAGCAATTAAATAATTCATTTTATATTCTCCTGAAATTTACTGCATAAGATATTGCCGGAATATTTTCTCCCTGAAATGCGCTTATCGGGCTAAGCAAAGCTCCTGTAGCAACAAGTATTACATTTTTTACTTTGCCCTTTATCATATCTTGTCGAATACATCCGTTAAATACCGAAGCCGCGCATCCGCATCCGCTCGCTCCCATAGGCGCAGTCTGTTCAGGATAAAAAATCATACATCCGCAATCATTATATACATCCGAAATATCAAAACCATTTCTTTTCATAAGATCAAGCATCAATTCTTTTCCGAAAGCCCCTAAATCTCCGGTAAGAACTAAGTCATATTCTTTGGGATTTGTGTTTGTTTCTTTAAAAAAAGCCGTTAGAGTATCTGCTGCCGCAGGTGCCATTGCTGCACCCATATTATTAGCATCTTTGATGCCAAGATCAATAATTTTCCCAACCGTACCTGCAATAATCTGAATATCAGATTGTTGGGAAGAGATCACACTGCACCCTGCACCGGTCACAGTCCACTGAGAGGTCGGTGTAGGTTGACTTCCATATTCAAGAGGAAAACGATACTGCCGTTCAGCACTGGAAAAGTGCGAGCTTGCACAACAAAGCGTATTTTGGGCAAATCCGCCCTCAATCATACAAGAAGCAACAAGAATTGCTTCACATATGGTTGAACAAGCACCGTATAGACCCAAAAAAGGAATATCCATCGTCATAGATCCAAAGCTTGCAGATATAATTTGATTCAAAAGATCACCGCCAAGCACCATATCTATATCATCATTTTTTAGACCTGCTTTATTCTTTGCTGTTTCAAGAGCCTCGTGAAACATTTTGCGTTCTGCTTTCTCGAAGCTTTCCTCGTTCCATTTATCATTTGGTAAGATATAATCAAAATATTCTTTTAATGGGCCGTGTCCTTCTTTTTCTCCGACAACCGCAGCACCGTTTCTTAAATAAACGTTATTGAATAAAAATGTTTGTCTGCCTATTTTCATATTTTCCTCACACAAAATATTTTATAATATTGTTCGCAGAATAAAATTATTTATACAATAAACATCCACATGCATATCACTACCACATTTTTATAAAAAAAACAAAGGATAGCTTAAACACTATCCTTTATCCATATACATTTGTCAGTTTCAACTTTTTCGCCTAAAAAATCCTTAACTCTTTCAGGCTCACGAAGTATTATTTCTTTTGAAGTTTTAGAAAGCTTTTTAAAATGAAACTCAAACTTTGATGCAGTAATTTTGCAATCAGTTTGCCATAGTCCCACCATTTCCACAACTTCCCGTGAACGTGTATACTTTGCACCTTTGGGTGTTTTATTTTTATGTTCATCAAATCGGCGCATAAAATCAGTGGTTATGCCGGTGTATAGAGAATTGTCACTGCATCGTAAAACATAAACATAGTACATTATATTTCGCCCTTTTCTTTCAAATGACTCAAAAGGCCAATACAGCCTGCCTTAATTTCATTAAAGACCTTTTCAAAGTTACCTGAATACCAAGGATCCTCAATATCACCGCCATAAGGCGTAAAATCAAGGAGTTTATATACTTTATTATCAATATCACTGCCGATAATGCGCATAAGGCGAGAAATGTTACGTTCCTCCATTACAATGATATAATCATATTCACTATAATCTGCTGATGTAATCTGACTTGCTATGTGATTGCCAAAAGGAATATTTTTTTCCTTCAACTTCTTTTGTGCAGGAAAATACATAGAACTTCCCAATTCTTCGCAAGATACAGCTTTTGAATTTATATAAAGCTTTTCTTTATATTCCTTCGAGATATCTTTAAAAACAAACTCAGCCATTGGTGAACGACAGATGTTGCCGTGACACAAAAACAATACTTTTATCATTTTACAATAATTCTCGTAATAACGCCCGCATAGCCAAAATATGTGTTCCCTACGCAAGTATATTGAGGAAGCTTTTTGCCGTTATCAAAGTTTATTTCATTATAGAAAAGGCTATGTAAGTGTCCTGCAAACACACCTTTTATAACATCAGTTGAATTTTTAAGAACATCGTACATCTTTTCATCATCGTGCTTCAAAGGTTTCTTCTTTGAATAAATAAGATCTTTATCATAGAAGTTTGACACATCCATATAAGCCGCATAAAGTGCACGGCACTTTTCATCCTCAGGAACACCCGTTGATAAAGGCTCGTGCTGGAAAAGAAGAATAATCTTATGTTCCTTTCTTGCTCTTTCAACTTCCGCCTGAAGCTTTTCTGCAACACCGTCATAGTAATAGCCTGCAGAGTTATCAACACCAACGCAGATAACTTTATCTTTTACGTCTTTTGTTGCATAATGAATATCGTGGATCCAGATTTTTCTTACAATATCACGCCTTTCATCAAGAGTCATTTTATCGGAAACGCCCGTGCCAACCTGCTTAGAAAACTCGTGGCTCCCAACGGTGATCAATACGTTAGGATCTCTTTCAAAAATATGCTTTTTTGTTAATTCCATTGTGCCGTGTGCAAGAAGATCCATCGTGTCTCCTGCGATAACGGTCTGATCAAAATACTGTGCTGCATCCATTGCGTTATCAACGGGAACGATTGATGAGCCGTTGGCATTCCACCAGCGACGAGCCTTGGTATACATAACTTCATCATCGCTTTCATCAACTTCATCACAGAAATTGATGTGCATATCATTCATCATTGCAATATTAACTTCTTCGCCGCCTAAACCTGAATCAATATTAACTTCAAAGATAACCTGTTCAGTATCTTTCATTCTGTAATTTCTAAAATGATCATTAGGCTGGATCTGGTTAATTTCCAGAATCCCCTGCTCATAAAACTTTTCAAGCTCTTTATTCATTATATTTGCTCCTTATTTAACAAAAATTCTTGTTACAACTCCATCATATCCAAAATATGAATTACCTACGCAAGTGTACTGAGGAATCTTTTTACCGTTTTCAAAAACAATTTCATTATAGAAAAGGCTATGGAAGTGACCTGCAAATACACCTTTAATAACGTCTGCCCCATTTTTCAAAACTTCATACATTTTCATATTTTCTTCTGTCTGAGGTTTACTCTTTGAGAAAATCAACACACCGTCATAATAGTTTCTGTTGCCACGGTAGGCATTATAAAAATACGGAGTATCAGCATCCTCGGGAACACCCGTTGACAAAGGCTCGTGCTGGAATATAAGAATTATTTTGTTTTCCTTTCTTGCCCTTTCAACGTCAACCTGCAATTTTTCGGCAAGTCCTTCGTGATATCTGCCCGGTGAATTATCAAGGCCTATACAAATAACCTTATCCTTAACATCCTTCGTGGCATAATGAATATCGTGAATCCAATGTTTTTGGAGTATATCCAATCTCTCTTTAAAAGGAAGTTTATCACGCAGTCCTGTAAGAACGTGCTTTGAAAATTCGTGTCCGCCAATGGGAATAAGGACATTAGGATCTCTATCGTAAATATGCTTTTTCATCATTTCGATATTACCCATTGATAAGAAATCAAGGGTATCGCCTGCAAAAACAGTTTGATCGGCATACTGCGCAACGTCCATTGAACCTATAACGCAATTAACAGAGCTTCCGTTAGCGTTGTAGGGACGGCACTTCTTCGTAAGCATAACCTCTTCGTCTTTTTCATCTTCTTCGTTGCAATAGTTTAAATGAACGTCATTCATCATAGCTATTTCAACTTCTTCTCCGCCAAGTCCGGAATCAACTGAAAGTTCAAAAATAACTTGTTTGGTATCTTTCAATTTATAGTTTCTGTAAATATCATTGGGTACCATCTGATTGATTTCAATTTTGGGTTGTGAATAAAACTGTTCTTTTGTCATTTTCAATTCCTCCTATAATGTTTATATTATAAATTCCTTGATTCTAAAAGTCAATACTTTAAAAATAGAAAAACGGCATTTTTTTGCCGTTTATCCTTGCTCTTCTTCAATTATCGGTGGTTTTATACCATTCCATAAGCTTATAAGATTATCCGATAAAGTTTCATCAAGCTCACGATTATATTTTTGAAGCATCATGCCAAGTAGTTTTATTTCACCGTCTTCTTCCACAAAATAATAGGCAATACTAAAGCTATGCCATTCAGGACCTAATGCATATTTTTCATTGAACTCTTGGCTACCGGTCTTTTTTAACCCGCCGCTTGAATAATAATACACATCGCCGTATTTGGTATCCTTGTATTCTTTTATTACTACGTTTTCCTTTTCATCAAGCTCAATTATTGTAAAAGGATCAAACTCAAAGTGCACATTGTACTTTCTGACATCATACAAAAAATCAGATAAAAACTCATTTACTGCTTTAGAGCTTGCAAACACCCTTGCACACCTATTTTTAAAATTATAAAACGTTTCTTCATTAAGCTCAGTGTTATCCTTAAGAATATACATCAATTCTTTCTCTATATTGAACATTTCATCCTTATATTTTGTGAAAACAACGTCTTCCGCAGTTCCGAAAGTTTCATCAAAAACATAGCTAAAGTATCCTTCCCGCTCCATATAGCCCGCTTTTTCGGGCGATATAATGAAATATGAATAAGGTTGTTCTTTTTCGCTGGCCTTATAGAATTCTTCAATCCAGCCTGCAATCTTATTTTCCGAATCAAAAAGAACCTCTATATACAATTGAAAGCCCATATCCTTTTCAGCAATGTAGTTAGGAACCTGACGCGCTTTTGAATAAAGCTGAGAATCAAAATACATTTCAGCGGTGATGCCGTAATATTTATTGCCTGAAGAATCTATATAATGAGTTTTATACTGCTGAAAATAAACTTTTTTGTTCGCCATTTTTGCCGTCAATGCGCAGTGCTTCACGTCATTATAATGATACATACTCTGTGTGTGAGCTTCCAAAAATTCCCCATTTACATATTCTTCGCACGCTTCTGAAAGAAGATTCGTTCTATGCTTTATATTCGCTTTCATTTGTCCGTACTCTTTTAGTTTTTCAGCTTCATATAATACGGATATCCATTCAAAGGCGTTTTCATATGCACTTTGAGGAATGTCACCGGAATAGATAGGCGAAATATCTGTGTACTCATATTCTATAGGAAAATACTTTATGAAATTAAGCTTTTCGTCCTTGCGCAATTTAAAAGTTGATTCATTATCGTAAACAACCTCACCCTCGGGAAGGTCTTCGGGCGCAGTTACTGTTGAAGGGCGTTCGCTTGTAGCATAGCTTTTATAAAAATTTACGATGCGCACATCCTCTGATTCTTCTTTTTTTAAAGACTCGTTGACTTTCTCTGTTTCTTCCTTTTGTGTGCATCCTGTAAATAATATTGCAAAAATGCAAAGTAACGTTATGATTTTTTTCATTTTTTCTCCTCCTTTACAAGAAAATCATACCATTTAGCTTTTGTTTTTTCAATAGCTTGTCCCTATTTTGCAAATTAAAGGTGCTGAACTGCAAATTCATATTGATTTTTTCATACAAAAACGCTATAATATTTTCGAGGTGAAAAAAATGGATATAAATGATATTAAAAATATGTTTGATGAAAACGAAAAGCCACTTGATAAGCTTGTTGAAGATGGCGGTTACTGTAAAATTTTTAGAACTATAGGCTGTGTTGGTGACAGTCTTTCCTCGGGAGAATTTGAATCCCTTGACGAGGATGGCAAAAAAGGCTGGCACGATATGTATGAATATTCCTGGGGACAGTTTATTGCCCGCACTTGCGGAAGCAAAGTATATAATTTTTCCCGTGGGGGGATGAGTGCAAAATGGTATATGCGCACCTATGCCGATGAAAATGATTTTTGGAATAAAGATAAAGCTTGTCAGGCATATATTTTTGCATTAGGCGTAAATGACTTACTTGGGCAAAAACAGCCTGTAGGCTCTGTCGAAGATATAAAAGACGATTGGTTTGATAATAATCACACCTTTGCAGGCTATTATGGTGCTATAATTCAACGACTTAAGGAAATTCAGCCACACGCAAAATTCTTTTTGATGACTATGCCCTATTCACAAAATGAAGAGCAAAACAAAATTATCGATAAGCACGCTGATCTTTTATATGATATAACAAAAAAATTCAAAAACATGTACGTACTTGATATAAGAAAATATGGTCCTGTTTACGATAGTTATTTTAGAGAAAAATTCTTTATGTCAGGTCATCTTAACCCTATGGGCTACATTTATACTGCAAAGGTGGTTATGTCATATATTGATTATATCATCAGACACGATATGGAAAGTTTCAAGCAAGTGCCATTTATCGGAACAGATATTAAAAATGTTAGCGTAAAAGCAGAAAAATGACAAAATTCGCTTGTCAAATTTAAAATAAAAGTATATAATTTAACAAAATTAGATATTTCTGTGTGATGTTTGCAGGAAAGGCTTATTATAGCGCCGAAGGAGTAACGCTCTCAGGTTTCCGAAAGGATGAGGACTGTAAACGGACAGAACTTTGGAGAATCTCATTTAATTGAGTGCCGAAGGTGCAAAGCTTTTATAAAGCTAATCTCTCAGGCAAAAGGACAAAGTATTTATTGTTTTGTATTCTTTTGCCGAGTTATTCTTTTTGAATATACTCGGCTATTTTATTTTTAAGGAGAGTTGTTATGTTAGACAAAATTGCTGAAATCAACGGCAGCATCAATGGTGTGGTTTGGGGCATATTCGGCCTTGCACTGTTGATAGGTACAGGTGTTATTATAACTTCCTGCACAAAATTTTTCCAGGTGTCACATCTTGGACTTTGGTGGAAAAACACCATTGGAAGTCTTTTTAAAAAAGATGTTATCCGTCACCGCAAGGAAAAAGGAACTATTTCCCCATTCCAGGCTCTTTGCACTGCTTTAGCCGCAACTGTTGGAACCGGTAATATTGCCGGTGTTGCAGCAGCTATCTGTATCGGCGGTGCCGGTTCTGTTTTTTGGATGTGGATCGCTGCATTTTTTGGTATGATGACAAACTTTGCCGAAAACGTGCTTGGTCTTTATTTCCGCAGAAAAAATTCAAAAGGCGAATGGTCCGGCGGTGCAATGTATTACTTACAGGACGGTCTGGGCGGTTATGCATATAAAGACAGAAACGGTTCAATCAGCTTAAAAAAAGCCGGTAAGTTTTTGGCCATTTTGTTCTGTATTTTTACAATGCTCGCTTCATTCGGTATCGGAAGTATGGGTCAGGTAAACAAGATCGTTGCAAACGTTTCAACTGCATTCAATGTTGAAGCCTTATCATCTATTGAGGTATTTGGTGGTATTTCGTTATATAACATTATTTTAGGTGTTATTATTATGGCACTTACCGCAGTTATCACTTTGGGCGGTGTTAAGCGCATTGCAAACGTTGCCGAAAAAATCGTTCCCTTTATGGTTGTCCTTTTCATCGCAGGAAGCCTTGTTATTATCGGCGTTAACTATGACGCAATTTTACCCGCATTCAAAGCGATCTTTGTTAATGCCTTCAGCCCCGAAGCTTTCGTAGGCGGTGGAATCGGTGGTGTAATTATCGCTATGACAAACGGCTTTAAGCGTGGCGTTTTCTCAAACGAAGCAGGTCTTGGTTCATCGGTTATGGTACACTCAAACTCCAGCGTTAAAGAGCCCGTTAAGCAGGGTATGTGGGGTATCTTCGAAGTATTTGCCGACACAATGATCGTTTGCACAATGACAGCACTTGTTGTTCTTACCTCAGGTGGCCTTAACGGCGGTGTTTTTAACGCTACAACAGGAGAGGTTGCCGAAGGGCTTTCTGATGCTACGCTCGTAGGCGGCGCCTTCAACGAAGTGTTTTCCTGGGGTGATATCGGTCAAAAATTCGTTGCAATTGCAATGTTCCTTTTTGCATTTACAACAGTTCTCGGATGGTCGCACTACGGCTCGAAAGCTTGGGAATATCTTTTCGGTGCAAAAACAACCTTTATTTTCAGAATAATTCACGTTTGCACAATTATCTTCGGTGCAGTTCTCACATCTTCCCTTGCTTGGGATATTTCAGATACCTTTAACGGTCTTATGATGATCCCCAACCTTATCGGTGTCCTCGTTCTTTGCCCCTTGGTAATTAAAATAACAAACAACTATATAAAACGCAAAGTAAAACACGAAGATATTAAGCCTATTCTTTCATATGATGAAAAACTTCAGGAAGAGGCTGAAGCACATCTTAATGACGAAGAATAAAATTTAAGCGAGGAAACATTTTCCTCGCTTATTTAATCCTTCGATTTATAATACAACATACAATGGCAATAGCCTTCAAAATCGGGATCGGCTATCTGCTCGCGAAACTCCTTACAGATGCATTTATTTTCTTCTGTTTTAGCAAGTCTGCAAGGACAGTAACCGCCCTTCATTTTTAAGCCTTCCTTAATATTTTTAACTATTTCTTTGTTTTCATTGAGACGTACTGCCATTTTCACCACTCCTTTTTTGATATTTTACCATAATCAAGTTATTTATTCAACTAAATAATTGAATCTTGAAACTTTTTTCAGAATATGATAAAATATATACGGAGTGGTGAAAATGATCGATCTTGATTATATAGAAAAATATCGAGAAAATAACAGAATAGAAGCAAAAAAGGCGTTGGGAGGTTTGCCAAAAAGTATTTGGGAAACCTATTCTGCTTTTGCAAATACCCTCGGTGGTGTGATTCTCTTAGGTGTTGAAGAAATAAACAAGTGCTTTCATCCTATAAACCTCCCTGCTCCGCAAAATCTTATTGACGAATTCTGGATGCTGATAAATGATAAAAACAAAGTAAATAAAAATATTATCACTAAGCAACACATACAGATCCTGCGCAAAAATGATCGTTGTTTTATCGCCATTTTCGTCCCACGCGCTTCAAAAACGGATATGCCCATTTATATAGATAAAGATCCGCTGAAAGGCACATATAAGCGTGATGGTGAAGGTGATTACAGAGCCGGCGTTGCCGAGATTTTATCTATGCAAAAGGCTGCAAAAGAGCTTTCTCCCGATTTTAGCTTCACCAAATTTAGTTTTTCTGACCTGAATGAAAAAAGCATTGACGATTTTTTTAATTTCTTTGATAAAAAAGCAAATAAGTTTCAGGTTTTAAAAGAGCTTGGGATTCTCGATAGCAAAAAGAAGCCTTCTTATGCGGGACTTCTTGTTTTCGGAAAATATGACAAAATAAAGAAAGCTTTTCCAGATTTTAAATTATCTTTATCAAGCAAGATTTTTAAAGGAAATTTGTTTGATTTTTTCAAAAAGTCCGTTGAAGCCATAAATGATCTTTTTCAAGATAAAGAAATATGCCTTTGCTTACGTGAAGCCTTGTTAAATGCCATCACAAATGCCGATTATTTTAACGGTGCTGAAGTTGAGGTAGAAATTTTTGCCTCACACATTTCCTTCAAAAACTCCGGTGCATTTACCGTAGATCTCGCGGATGCAAAAAAAGGCTTTGCTTTTGCGCCAAGAAATTTGCTCATAAAGAAGATATTTGATCTTTCAAAGCCCCTTGATACTTTCACCGGCGGTATTCCCTATATTCATTTAATTTGGCAGAAAAACGGCTTTTCTGCACCTTATTTTTACCAAACACAAAATGAAACGCTATTGAAGCTTTATTTCTATAATATTGATTTCCTTAACGATAATCTCCCCCATATAATTGCCTCGGAAATAATAATATGTTACCTTACCGAGCATATTTACGCCGATAAAAAAGAGTTTGCCAAAATCCTAAACTTATCTATTGCGGACACCGAAACGGTTCTTGAAAAATTATATGATAACAATCTTATAGTCAAGGTAGAAAAAAACAACAATACACTTTATAAATTAAAGGATTGAGAATCTGAAAAAAAGATTCTCTTTTTTTCTTGCCTTTTTTTATTTTTTGTTATATAATTATTCTAAAGGAAATATTTTATTTCCGATAGAATATTTGAGGTGTGTTACTATGCGTTCAAAAAATCCCGTTCTTATGGATAATATCCGACAATTTGCAGAAGAACATTACATAAAAACCGGCTATTCCCCCACAAAAATTCAGATTGCGGAAAAGTTGGGCATTGCCGCAGGCACCGTTACAAAATACCTTAAAGAAATGCATCAAAAGCGGATGATAAAGTATGATGGGCGAACAATACGCACCTCGCTTACTCAAAAGCGTGCAAGCGGATATTCCAGCGCTGCTATTTTAGGAAGTGTATCCTGCGGACCCTTGCAGTTCGAAGAGGAAAGCGTAGAGGGCTTTATTGCGTTGCCTGAAGCAATTTTCGGCAAAGGTGAATTTTATATTTTAAAGGCAAACGGAGATTCTATGACAGATGCGGGCATTGATGACGGTGACTGGGTCGTAATAAAAAAACAGACACATGCTAACAACGGTGACATTGTAGTTGCTCTTTCAAACGGAATGAACAATCTGAAATATTTTTACCGTGAAAACGGCTATGCCATTCTGCGTTCCGCCAACGAAAAATATGAGGATATCCGCACAGACGAACTTTCCATCCAAGGAATTGCCGCAAAAATAATCAAAAACTTATGAAGCAATATATTTGTATCGACCTAAAATCGTTTTACGCCTCCGTTGAATGTGTTGAACGAGGTCTTGATCCCGAAAAATGTGATCTTGTGGTTGCCGATCCTGAGCGCACAGATAAAACAATCTGTCTTGCAATCACTCCTTCAATGAAGAAAAAAGGTGTCAGAAACCGTTGTAGGCTCTTTGAGATACCGAAAAATCTTAAATATATAATTGCACCTCCCAGAATGCAGAAATATATCGATTATTCTGCCGAAATTTACAGCATTTATCTTAAATATTTTTCTTGTGATGATATTCACGTTTATTCCATCGATGAAGTTTTTATTGATGCCACAGCTTATCTTAAATTATATAATCTCACAGCAAAGCAATTATCAGAAAAGGTTCGAAATGAAATCTATTCAAAATTCAAAATCAAAGCTACTTGTGGTGTAGGCACAAATTTGTATCTTGCAAAAATTGCACTTGATATTTCTGCAAAAAAGTCACCTGATGACATTGGTATTTTGACGGAAGAAACCTTTTGCCAAACCTTATGGCACCACAGACCGCTTACCGATTTTTGGCGAATAGGAAAGGGTTGCGCTGCAAGACTTGAAAAACACGGAATCTATACAATGTACGATATAGCCTCTGCTGACGAGGATCTTTTATATAAGATATTCGGTATCGATGCAGAATTACTTATTGACCATGCCTGGGGTCGTGAACCCACAACAATAAAAGATATAAAAAAATATCAGCCAAAAACCAACTGCACATCTCAAGGTCAGGTTTTAATGCGTGATTATACGTTCAGTGAGGGTCTTATAATTCTAAAAGAAATGGCTGACGTGACTTCTCTTGAGCTTATTTCAAAAAAGTTGAACACATCATCATTGACTTTGCATATCGGTTATGCTAAAAACACGCCACTCCCCTTTGCTCACGGCACTGTAACACTCGATAATGCTACAAACTCTTCGGAAATTATTATCGAAAGGCTCGTATATCTATATAATAAGATTCTTTCGCCTGATTACCTGATTCGCCGCATATATATTACCTGCAATAACGTTGTGCCTACAACAGATTCTTTTCAGCTTTCTTTATTTGAACCGACAAACGAGAAAAGTAATACTGTGCAAAACACTGTTTTGAATATTAAAACACGTTTCGGTAAAAACTCTATTCTAAGAGGGATCAGTTTCCTTGAAAGCGCAACAGGCCGTGAGCGCAACAGACAAATAGGAGGACATAAAAGTGGCTGAAAAAACGAGACCTAAAATGCCGATTTCCCACAGAGCCAAGCAGTTTGCACCATTTGCAGCTTTAAAGGGTTTTGAGGATGCGATCAAAGAAAAAGAGCAGATATTTGAACCGCAAGTTGAACTTTCCGAGGAAATGGCAGATGAGCTTGATTTTATGCTTTCACAGCTGAAAAAAGGTAAAAAAATTACCGCCACCTATTACTGTGACGGCAAATATATTGAATATACGGGATTATTTGAGAAAATCGATCTTATATCAAAAGTTCTTTTTATTGACGACACCAATATACCGATCGAAGATATTTCTAATATTACCCTTTTATAACAATATCCTTTTCATTTTTAAATACCATAGAATATTGCTTCAACCCAAACCTTTCAACAAACATTTCACATTTGCACATAAAAATAAAATACGTGTTAAGTCCTTCACCGAACATCGTTTCAAAATTCCCCTGACCTTTTGAAATGACAACATCGGCTTCAAGAAGGGCTTTTTTTGCATTTTCCGAAACTTCTTCCATATCTGTGCCCGGAATTGCAGTACCGTTTGAAATTGTTGTTACTGTTTTATCAAGACCGATCATTTCCGCATCACAAAGAGTTGCGTCATTAAGAGTATCTCCCCCACGCACTATTGCGGTTATTGATAATTGAGGATATAACTCCTTTAAAAATTCCATAAAGATTTTATCAAGAACGATTTCGCCACAGTTATCGGTGAGGTAAACAAGCTTTTTCGCCTTTTTAATATCATTATTAAATTTCAGAAGATCATTCTCACACAGTTTTTCGTTTTTTGCTTTATCAAGAAGTTTATCCAGAAGACTTGTATTAACGTTATCCATTGTGCCGAAATCAATATAGTTTCCTGCACAAGCAAATCTGATGCAGGCCGCTATTATATCATCGCTTTCTCTTATGGTGTTTTTTATAACTTCCTCTTTTTCAAGCAAAAAAAGGTTGTATTTCTTCTTTATATCGGTAAAATCACGTTTTTTTCCAAAGCACTCAGCATAAAGCTCATCAATTTTGCCTTGAATAAAGGGTGCTGATTTTCTATCACCAAATTCATTTATAAGTTTCGAAATCCCCTCTTCAAAGTTTTCAATTTTTTCCTTAGGGAACTCCTTGGCATTGGAAATATTCTTTTTGAATAAACATTGTTTACACTGCAAATTAGCGTTCATATAGCACCTCAAAAAAGTTTTCATTAGTTAAATATCACAGTAGTTGATTTTAGTCAAGTGATTTATTTAGCAAAAAGGAAAATTTTAATATTCTTATGCCAATAAGTACCCGTATCGGCTGTGTGGTTCTTTGAGAAAGTGACTCTGAACGGGCAAAATGTGTCTTCTTTAATTTTTAAGTGATGTTCATATACAAAATCTTCCAACAAAACACCCCCTATGTCAATATTTACATAAAACAAATCAATATATCCATTGGAAACACCATAGTTTTATTCTAAAATATTAAAGTAAAATATGCAATTTACTTTTGTATTGAACTATGTTATCATAACAATAGAAATAATTATATTGCATACATATTATCTTAAAAAGCATTTTCTTACAAAATCCAATAAATGTTTGGATTTACTATTTTTATGTGCGAAAATGTCTTTTATTTATATGTGTATGCGATATAATATAGAAAAATATAAAAAAATGATAACTTTTTTACAAACTAATAACATTTACTTATCAAAATCAATCGTGTACAATTGTATATAACAAGCCTTTGTCTTGTTTAATTAATTTATGGAGGAATTTTATGAAAAAATTTTTATCAGTCCTTACAATAATTGCTTTAATAACGGTTATTTTTTCCATTAACGTTTTTGCTGCAAATGAACCTGTTTGGACAAAGTACATGTCAAAAACATATGAAGAAATTACCCAAGATGGTGAAAAAATTTACGCAATCGGTGGTTTACCATATAGTTATTCAACCCCCGGCCTTGAAATTGGTTCTTTAATTAAAGAAAAGGCTAATAGCGAATCAATTACCCTTACTATTTCTTTTGATGCGCGTATTGATTACGTTGATGACGATGATCCCATCGAGGTCCAGCTTGATGCCATCTTCCGTGGTGGCGGTCTTGCGGATATTCTTAAAGACAAAGAAACTATGAAAGACGTATGGGAAGAAAATTATGAAGGTTCATTCTTCAAATACGTTAGCGGAAACATTATGGCATATGGTTTTAAGGGTGCAAAAATAACGTTGAACGAGGAATGGCAGACAATTACCTTTGAATTTGAGTTATATCAAGAAGATCTTGGTATTGGTTTATTTGATGAATGGTACTTCTGCTTTCAAAACTATAACCCCATTGAGGCAATAGAATGCCTTGAATTCAAGAACACAGTTGTTACCGTTACCGGCGAAGGCGAAACACCTGCAAAAACGCCTGTACCTAAGACAGAAGCCCCCGCAAAAACAGAAACGCCTGCAAAAACAGAAGCTCCTACAAAAACAGAAGCACCTGCAAAAACTCCTGCAGAAAATGCCGTTGGCGAAGATACACGCCCTGTTATAACAAAAAATCCTGAAAAAACAATTGCTCCTGATTCTGCCCTCTCAGCCATAATTGCAAATTCCTGCAACTGCGAGCAGAATTCAGCATTAAATATTCTTTTGCCTACAATTATTTCAAGCATCTCTTTGCTTGTTAGTATTATCGCTATAGTTTTAGTAATAAGAAAGAAGAAATAATATTATGAAAAAAATATTGTCAATATTTCTTATTTTTGCTCTTTTAATTTCAGCAGGATGCACTTCAAGCACACCTGCAACAAGCTCTAACGTTTCTCAACAAATAGAAATTGTAACAATAGATCCTAATCTTGTAGATGCTGTTACTGATAATTGGGTTGCTTTAGAACTTGCCTTTGAATCAACAAAAGAATATAATACCCCAAAGGTTGAACAATTCTACGTTGATATGGATGTTATTTTTACCCACAGAGGAAGCGGTGAAACGCTTACCATCCCCTCCTTCTGGGATGGAAACAATATTTTTGCCGTTCGTTTTGCTCCCACCCAAACAGGACTTTGGGATTATAAGACCGTTTGCGCCACTGATGACTCTTTAGACGGAATCATTGGTACAGTAGGCAGTAACACTTATTTAGGTGAACTTGATGTCTATAAGCACGGCTTTGTAAAAACCGACAAAAACAAAAAGTATTTTGTTTATGATGACGGCACTCCCTTCTTCTATCTTGGTGATACCCATTGGTCAATGTTTACAGAGGAATTTGATAGTGCCGGTGATCGTGCAGGTGATTTGGAAACAGATTCCCACTTTAAATACATTGTTGATAAACGTGTAGAGCAAGGATATACAGTATATCAAAGCGAGCCGATAGGTGCACCTTTTGACGTTACACTTGGCTTCAGCCGCCTTGCCTTAAGAGGTTTTCAGGAAGCCGATAAATATTTTAAATACATTGCCGATAAAGGTCTCACTCATGCAAATGCACAGTTCTTCTTTGCTACAGCTTTTCCTCAAAGCCTTTATGAGGACACCGAGACCCTTGAACAGCTTTGCCGTTATTGGGTTGCTCGTTTCGGTGCATATCCCGTTATGTGGACTTTAGCGCAGGAATGTGATAATGATATGTACAAGGGTGACAAGGGCGATGAAATCTGGTGGGATCACGAAGTTAACCCTTGGGTAACAGTTGCCGAATACTTGCACAAATATGACGCCTACTCTCACCCGTTGACGGGACATCAAGAAGGAAGTCGCTATACATCTGTAACGGGCAGAGGTACTGATATCTCAAATAAAACGAACTACGGTGCATCAGTATTTCTCTCTGATGAGACAAGCGAAAAAACCGGTCACGATTGGTGGGGAGCGCAGTGGAAATTCCGTTTGAACCGTATGGGATATTCAGAAAATGCAAAGGATTATTGGGAATCACCAAAGGTAGCGGTAAACTATGAGGACAACTACGCTTATTTATGGACTGAAGATTTCGGTGCAAGAGCAAGAGGTTGGATAAGCTATCTTTACGGCTTCTTCGGCTATGGATATGGTGCTATTGATATCTGGTACTATAAGTCCACTTACGAAATGGATATCGATTCAAACTATGATGGTGTTTCCATCGTTACTCCCGAAGAAAAACAAAAAACCTGGGCTGAGGCGGTTGAATTGCCATCAGGATATCAGGTCGGTTATATGCGCAAATTCTTTGAAGCGTTTGAATGGTGGAAACTTGTTCCCGATTTTGAAGATCATAATTATTTTACGCCCGATAAAAACTCACTTTACGCTTGCGCAACAATAGGTAATGATTTATACGTTTTATATTTCTATAGTCAGGAAACGAACGTGACGGGTTGGATAAGTAATATGGATGCCAATGCAACATATACAGTTAAATGGTACAACCCAAGAGCTAACGAATATGGTGATACTTATGAAATTAAGGCTGATAATACCGACCTTAACGGAAAGCCTGCATATCTTTTAGAAGATAAACCCGACAACGAAGATTGGGTAGTACTTGTAACAAAGAATAAGTGAGGATAAATTTATGAATTATTTAACAGAAAAATGGATTGCAACAGATATTTCCTTTACTACGACAAAAACATATAACAAATTAGAGCAGTTTTATGTTATTATGGATGCCGAATTTATTAACAGAGACAGCAAAAAGACATACAATATCCCCTGCTTCTGGGATGGAGAAAATGTTTTCAAGGCTCGTTTTGCTCCCACCGAATTAGGCATTTGGGATTTCACAACAAAATGCGAAACGGACGAATCTCTCAACGGAATAAAAGGCACTGTTGAGTGTACCGAATATACTGGTGATCTTGAGCTTTATAAGCACGGTTTTATCAAAGCGGTAAGCGGAACAAAATATTTTGTGTATGATGACGGCACCCCGTTCTTTTATTTAGGCGACACCCATTGGAATATGTTTACTGAAGAATTTGATTCAGCGGGTGACCATGCTATAGGTATTGAAACTGATTCGCATTTCAAATACATTGTTGAAAAACGTATTTCACAAGGCTTCAATATGTATCAGTCCGAGCCTCTTGGCGGTTTTACTTTGGACGCAGGTTTTAGCGAAAACTCACTTAAAGAATTCCAGCATGCCGACAAGTATTTTAAATATCTCGCCGATAATGGCATAACACATGCAAATGCCCAGTTTTTCTTCTGCACAAGAATAACCGAAGAATTCTTTAATGATGGCAACAAGCTTGAGATTTTGGCAAGATACTGGTGTGCAAGATACTCAGCTTATCCGGTTATGTGGACTTTAGCCCAGGAATGTGATAACGATATGTATGACGAGCATCATCCGGGTAGAACTTGGTGGAACTATGCCAATAATCCTTGGGTAAAAGTTGCTGAATTTATGCACAAATACGATGCCTATAATCATCCCCTATCAGGACATCAAGAAAGCGCTATTTGGACAACGATAACCGGTGAAGGAGCGTATTTCCCCAAAAAGTCAAACGGCGGCAGATCGGTTTTTGCTGACGATGACGTTTCTGCTCGTTGCGGTCATGATTGGTGGGCAACACAATGGAAGCATCCTGTATATAAACTTCCACATGCTCTATCTGCAAAAGAATATTGGAATTCCCCAAAGGTTGCCATTAACTATGAGGACTTTTATTGCAACTTATGGACAAACAACTTCGGCGCAAGATCACGTGCATGGATATCTATTTTAAGCGGTTTATTCGGTTATGGTTACGGTGCTGCAGATATTTGGCTTTATAAGGGCGATTTTGAAATGAACAGAGATGCCGTCAGAATGGATGGATATACAACAATAACCATTGCAGAAAAGAATATTCCCTGGTCTGAATCTGTTGAGCTTGAGTCAGCATATCAGGTTGGATATATGAAACGCTTCTTTGAATCATTTGATTGGTGGAAGCTTGTTCCTGACTTTGATAATAAAGTATCCTTCACTCCTGAAGACGATACTACCCTTTATGCTTGCGCAACGATAAAAAATGACCTTTACGTTATTTACTTGTTCAGCACAGATACAAAAAGCGGTGTTATCGGTAATATGGATGCAAATTCCACTTACACGATTCAGTGGTATAATCCGCGCACGAACGAGTACTCGGATACCACTACAATTAAAGCAAATACAACTGACAATAACGGTTCCCCTGCTTACGAGCTCAAAGAAAGACCTGACGAAAATGACTGGGTTGCTCTTATCAAAAAAGCATAATATATCAAAACAGCCTGCAAAATTGCAGGCTCAGTCTGCTGACTTTGTCAGCAGACTGCCAGAGTTCGAGAAACCCTTGCAAGCCGCGTCATCGCAAGTTCCGCTTTACGCATTCCGTAAAAATGACGGAATGCTTTTTTGGCTCCACTGCGACTCCTTATCCCCAAAAAGCACTTCTGCTTTTTAGGGTCCCCTTTGCAAAAAAGGGAGTTAATTAGGGCTCCCAAAATGCAATATTGCATTTTGAGAAAAGGAGGCACAGCAAAACTAATCAGCTTTTCGCACACTTGCGAAAAGTGTAAGGTGTAGCTTGTGCCGACGCGGTAAATGACCGCATTTTGCAAGTGAAATGCAACGACGGAAACAGCACCCTGCAAAAATTTTGCAGGGTGCTATGTTTGTAAGGGTTTGTCAGTGCTCTGAAAAACCCCTGCAAATGCAGGGGTTTTAGTTTAGTTATCAGCACTATTATCAAGAATCTCTTTCATTTTAAAAATACCGTTGACTATAGGCGCATCCTTGCTTACTATAACCTCAAGAGTTTCACCGCTTGAAGTTACAAAAGTAACCGAAGTTTTACCGCCCATTCCTTTTGATATTTCTATATATGCTACATTGCAAAACTGTAAGCTTGTTTTCATTTCATTGGTCTTTTCATCAAAAATGCAGATTTCGTTTTCATCACATACAATTTTTGCTTTTCCGCTATAGGAATAATGAAGCACTTTGCCTATAGCTTCCGTTTTGCCGTTAAAAACATTCTTTGCTTTCTTGCCTAAAATCTTCTTTGATATTTTAGTATCAGTATAAACGGTTGAATTAGACGGTGCACTTTTCACATAATGGCTTTCATTTTGCTTAGTTGTTTGCTTTACCGGTTTTTTATATTTAAAAGCATCATTTACTACAGAATTTATTATAAGGCATCCGATTATCGCAATTATGCCGGAAAGTCCATAGATAAACCAACCGTATTTATAACCGATAATATATGCATCGAAAGCATTATCAGCCGCCAACATCGGAAGGAACGTTGCCGCTAAGGCGATTATAACAATCAATATAACACACGAAATAATTTTAGTGAAAATGCGCATAAAACATCATCCTTTGTATTTTTTATAAATTCAATAATTCTCTTTTCTTCTTTTCAAACTCTTCCTCGGAAATTATGCCCGAATCAAGAAGCTCTTTGTATTTTTTGATTTCGGTGAAATTATCCTCATTGGTAGGTTGCTGATATATAGGCTCTTGATACTGCGGTTGAGGTTGCTGATATGCAGGTTCCTGATACTGCGGTTGAGGTTGCTGATATGCAGGTTCTTGATACTGCGGTATTCCAAATTGCGGCTGAATATACTGTTTGCCGGGCAAAAATCCATACTCCCTTAAAATTTCATTTTTAGCTTGAAGCCAGGCGCCCAAGGCTACAATGCCAATAAAAATTACCACTGGCCACAAAATTTGAAAAACACCCGTAACCACTCTAAATGCATTAACTTTATCAACTTCCGTTAAATAGCTAACAAATGAATACGTATACAATATAAAATCAAGCAATGACGGCAATGCATAAACTATCGCAGGGACAAACCATAAGCTGTTAATTGCCTTTGTTTTTCTGCTGGAAGCAATGCTTGCACTTACAGCAAACAACACCCATACAACAAAAAATAGTATTGGTGCAAAAGTCCAATTATTTACAATCAAGAAATCTTCAAAAGTTTCTATACCAGAAATATATCTCATATTTCTGAGTTGACTTACACCATTTAGCAAAGTTATTATCAGCATTAAGCCTGTTGGAATTAGCATAAGATACTGTGCTTTGTTCATAAAGAAAAAAATCAAAAAAAGCACATAAGCCGAAAAATAAAACAGCTCAGAGTAACTAAAATTAATGCCGTAAATCAATACATCAAGAACATACATAAAAGCTAAAAAAGAAAAACATATTCCGCCCAGTATTGATATTTTTTGGGCTCGTTTAATATTTTCTTCCATAAAAATCACTCCTTTTGAAAAATTATACCACTTTTTCCTCTTTATTTCAACAATTTATTTAATTACTTCCTTTGCTGAAGAAATGAACTCTTCCATAGCGCGAGTGACGTATTTATTCTTCTTGTGGGCAACGTAAAGGGTGCGAGTGCTATGCTCATTGAGAACGTTATATAGGCATACGTTATCGGGGAAGTTGCCGTACTTAAAGAGCGTGTCCGTTAAAAAGCAGGCGCCCATTCCCGATGATGCAAGAGCGTAGGAAATGTTCATCTGGTCAACGGAAAATATCACCTTAGGCTCGACCTTTTCCTGCTTAAAAAGTGCCTGGGCACGATAGAACATATCATTGCCGTTTTTTAAAAGAATAAAGGGTTCGTTCTTAAAACGTTTTACAGAAACGGGCAAGAAACCATCAATATCAGCACCGCCATATATATCTGATGGCAAAATTCTGTTTGCCTCAAGCTCACTATTTATTTTAAATTCCTTTGGCACCGCAAGAAGGATTTTTTCTTTTTTTAAGGGATAACCATCATAAATGTCCATAGTGCTGTCAAAGCTGTCAATAACAATATCAACCGTTTCATTATCGATCATTTCAGCAAGCGTCAGCGAGTTTTCTTCCACAAGAGTTACTTCGATCTTAGGGAATCTTTTTGAAAAGTGGTTTATGATTCGAGGCAGAACGTAGGACGAAAGATAGTTTGTTCCGCCTACTGTGATACTGCCCGTTTCAAGAGAAAAGATATCGTTTATGCGCTTAAAGAAGTCCTTTTCAACGTTCATTATCTTCTCCGTTGCCTTGATATATTCCTTGCCAACGTCAGTTAATATTACCTTGGTGCCGCCTGAACGCTCAAACAACGGCGCGCCTATTTCCTCCTCGATCTTTTTAATTGCAACGCTTAATGAGGGCTGGGAAATATAAAGGCTTTCCGCCGCCTTTGTTATGCTGCCGGTTTTATATACCTGATAAACGTATTCGTGCTTCTTGAACATATGATCACCTATAGTTTTTTTCTATACTTAATATATTTTTTTAGTATTTGTCTATATTGTATCACAGGCATATAATATAGTCAAGTTTTAGAAAAGAAGTTTTAGGAAAGAAGTTTTAGGAAATGAAGTATATTAAATATCTTTTGATCACAGTTATAGCATTTTTATCAGCACTTAATTATAACATATTCGTGTTCCCCAACGGCTTTGCTCCTGCAGGAATTGACGGTATTTGCACGATGATCCAGGATATTACGGGAATCTCCATCGGTTATTTTTCGCTGATGGTGAACATTCCTCTTTTGGCTCTTGCATTTATCTTCTTAAAAAAGGATTTTGCCATAAAAACGGGTGTTTACGTTGTTTCCTTTTCAATTTTCAATATTATTTTAAAGGGCGCTGATCTTTCGGCATTTTCCTATCAGTCAGCCACAATGCTTGCTCCCGTTGCGGCAGGCACGGTAAGAGGAATTTTATATTTCTTCACCTTAAAGCTTGATGCCACAAGCGGAGGTACGGATATTGTTGCCGCTCTCGTTAAGAAAAACAGACCTTATCTTAATTTAATGAACGTCATCTTCTTTATAAACATCGGTGTTGCACTTCTCTCCTACCCCGTTTACGGCTTCGATATGGATCCCGTTATCTGCTCAATAATCTATTCATTTGTAACAAGCACTATTTCAAACAACATTCGTGCAGGTGAGCACAAGATGATCAAATATGAGATCATCTGTGATAATGCCGAAAGCCTTTGCCAAAGCATTTTTGAAAAGGTACATCGCACCGCCACCGTTATGGATGCTAAAGGCGCATTTTCCAATGCTGACAAGAAGATGGTCGTTTGCGTTGTTGAAAACAAAAAGACCTTCCTTTTGGAAAGTCTTTTAAATAAGAATACGCTTTATATTAAGAGCGTTGTTAATGATGTTGTATAATGCTCCCGCTTTTTCACTCTGCATTTTTCAGATAGATCACCGTTTTAAAGGTATCATCAGTTGAGAAAAAGACCACATCACCGTTATGGCGCTCGGCAATTCTCTTCATTGAGCATATGCCGAAGCCGTGGTTGCCATCATCGGATTTGGTGGTGGTAAGGCTCAAAATGTCTATTTTCTCCCTGATGGGATTTGTAATTGTGAAAATCAACTGTCCGTAATTTAAGCTTACGGATATTTTTATTATCTTTTCCCCATCAACCTTTCTTGCGCCCTCAATGGCATTATCAAGTGCATTGCCGATAAGCACCGAAAGCTCTGTGCTTTCAAAATTCATTGCGCTGATTCTATAGAAATTACACTCAAAGGAAATGTTATATTTTTTTGCGATCTTCATTTTTGATCCGATAATAATATCAATGGCACTGTTACCTGAATTAACCATATTGTTCTCCTTTTGTCCGTCAAGCTCCTCTTGAAGTCTTTCCTTAAGCTCTGAAATATTTCCCTTTTCAAGCTCATCTATCATTCCTAAAAGAAAGTTTTTGTGATCGTGGCGGATGCGTCTTATTTCGTTGTTATTTTCCCAAAGCTCCTTATATCGCTCCTCTTGCTTTAAGATGAGCTCTTCCGATAAAAGAAGCTTTTCCTCATTTAAAACTGCCTCGTGCATAGTATCAAGAAAGAAAAATATCAGCACGTTGCTTATAATAAGAAGCGTGATTCCCGTAAGCGCCAATATTCCGCTTGGCTCATTAAAGCCACCTATATAGGAAAACAACACAACAGAGATTATTATGCTTGCAACGGGCAAGGTAAAAATAAGCAACCATCTGCCATCAAATCTTTGTGAAAATATCCTCTGCCTTGCCGTTTTAATGATATAGACGATAAAATAACCTAAAAAGCGTGAAATTATCAAGCCTATAAAGTAGGGTATGCCTGAAACGGTTTCGCCAAAGCTCATTGAGAAATACGTCATCATAATCATACCGATTATCATTTCGGAAAGAACCTGCAACATAACCGACATCAGGGACAGAAATATCGAAAAATACCACTTAAAATTATAAGCAAGTGAAACTAAATATGCCGTTATAACTCCCGAAGCAACTGCAATTATTACATTATCAAAAAGCACCGTTACGGAAAAGCTGATAAGAATCGAAATAAGATGATAAAGGCGTATTTTTAATTTGTTTGAGAAAGCCGAAAACAGATAGCTTACGGTTATATATGATAAAAGGCTGTCAAATACTGCAAAAAGAACGTTATATATCATAACACACCTACCGTATAAGTTGCATAAGCGTTAACAACATCAGTATAGGATCCACGGGAAATCTGAAGCTTGGTATCATCAAAGAGGATCACTCTGTCCTTCTGGATCTCCTTGATTTTATTGAGGTTCACAATATAACATCTGTAGACCTGATAAAAGCCGAAATCACTTATCTCGCTTAATGCCGTTGCCAGTGAACGGCGCACCATAAATTTTCCTGATTCTGTATGGTAAATGCAATACTTTCTTGAATACTCAATATATCTTATCTCCTTTAAGGGAACCTTTGTTGCGCCTGTGCCCGTTTCAAGAAGAATATATTTATTCTGCCTTAAATATTTTTTATACACCTTTTGAAGCTTTTCGTTAAAACGGACTTCCTCACCCTTTAAGATATAGCTTGATGCTTCGCAATCAAAGGCATCAAGGGCATATTGGGGATAGCTTGATATAAAGGCAATAATCGTTTTATCGCTTTGCTCACGTATTTTTCCGGCTATTTCAATGCCCGAAATTTCAGGCATCTCAACATCAAGAAACACAATATCGAAGTGCTCCTTTTCATAATCCGCCAATAGCTTTTTTCCGCTTAAATATAAACTCACCTCTGCCGTCTTGAAGCATTGGTGATCTTTTAAAAATCCGTAAAATTTATCAAGAAAAAACTTTTCATCATCAAGAATTGCTATTTTCATTAAAATCACCCAAATATATAATACCATAATATTATCATCTTTTCCATAATTTATTCTGCAGTTTAAGGATATTTTTCGACAATTTAGGACACTAAAAAACTGCTTGCACAAAATTGAAGTATGTGATAGAATATTCCCATAAATATTAAAGACTGTGAAAAAGGAAAGTAGCAGATTTTCATCTTACACAGAGAGAGGCGCATTGGTGGAAGCGCTTTTAAGACGGTTTTTGTGAAGTTCCCTTTGGAGTTGTCAGGCTGAACAATTTTAAGTAGGTCTGAACGGAGAAACACCGTTATGTTGTTGAGGCACTTGTTTGAGTGTAAAGTTAAGACACTTACTTGAGTGTAAATTAGGGTGGTAACACGGCTTTTCGTCCCTTGGCGAAGAGTCTTTTTATTTTTTTAGGAGGAATTTAATTATGCTTGAAAAATTAGCAGGCGTGAAAGCACGCTTTGAGGAACAGCTTGGAAAAATCGAGAACCTCAATGATCTTGAAGCTTTGCGCGTTCAGTTCTCAGGTAAAAAGGGCGAGCTTACCGAGCTTCTTCGTTCAATGGGCTCACTTTCGCCTGAAGAAAGACCTAAAATGGGTCAGAAGGTAAACGAGCTTCGCAACTTAATTGAAGAGGCTATCGCAAATAAAAAGGACGAGCTTAATTCACTTAAGCGCGCACAGCAGTTAAAGGATGAGGTTATTGACGTAACTATTCCCGCAACCCCTGAAAGACGCGGCACACTTCATCCCCTTTCATTAACTCAGGAGAGAATGTGCGAGATCTTCCGTTCAATGGGCTTTGATATTGTTGACGGTCCTGAGGTTGAAACGGACTATTATAACTTTAAGGCTCTTAACCTGCCTGAAGATCACCCTGCCCGTGATATGCAGGACACTTTCTATATTGCAAAAAACATTCTTTTAAGAACTCAGACCTCTGCGGCACAGATAAGAACTATGAAATCAAGAAACGTTCCTATCCGCGTTATCTGCCCCGGCCGAGTTTACCGTGCTGACGAGGTTGATGCAACACACTCACCTGTTTTCCATCAGCTTGAGGGTCTTGTAGTTGATAAGGGCATTAACCTTTGCCACTTAAAGTACGTTTTGGAGGAGTTTGCTCACGAAATGTACGGAAATGACGTTAAGGTTAAATTCCGTCCATCATACTTCCCCTTTACTGAGCCTTCAGTTGAGGTTGACCTTTCCTGCACAGAATGCGGCGGAAAAGGCTGTCGCGTTTGTAAAGGCACAGGCTGGATAGAAATTTTAGGCGCAGGTATCGTTCACCCCAACGTTTTAAGGGAGTGCGGAATCGATCCTGAGGTTTATTCAGGCTTTGCATTTGGTATCGGTATTGACCGTATCACCACGACAAGCTATAAAATTCCTGATCTTCGTCTTGTATTTGAAAACGATATTCGTTTCCTCAAGCAGTTTAAATAAGGGGGTAGAAAAATGAAAGTTTCACTTAATTGGTTAAAAAGATACGTTGATATTGACGTTACCCCCGAAGTTTTATGCGATAAAATGACTTCGCAGGGCTTTGAGGTTGAGGGTATTGAAAAAAACAGCGTTATGACTAACGTTGTTGTTGCAAAAATTCTTGAAATTGAAAAGCATCCCGATTCTGACCATTTGCAGATCTGTCAGCTTGATATCGGGCAAGAAGAAAACGTTCAGATCGTAACGGGTGCTGATAACGTTTTTGTTGGCGCACACGTTCCTGCAGCACTCAACGATTCACACTTACCTAACGGCATGCACATTAAAAAGGGTAAGCTTCGCGGTGTTCCCTCCAATGGCATGATGTGTTCAGGTGAAGAGCTTTGCTTACAAGGCTCCGGTTTCCCCGGTGCTGACGTTTACGGTATTCTTATTTTAGATGAAAAATGGGCGCCCGGTACTGACGTTAACACAGTTATCGGCGCTGACGATTGCGTAATTGATTTTTCAGTTACTTCAAACCGTCCCGATTGCAACTCCGTTTTAGGTATTGCTCGTGAGGTTGCCGTTTGCTTAAATAAGGAAATTAAGCTTCCCGAAGTAAACTATACAGTTAAAAAGGATGCAGAAACACCTATCAGCGTTACTGTTGAGGATTTTGACCTTTGCCCAAGATATATTGGCGCAAGTGTTGAAAACATCCGTGTTGCTCCCTCCCCCAAGTGGATGGCAGATTGCCTTTTATCGGCAGGAATGCGCCCCATCAACAATATCGTTGACATTACAAACTTCGTAATGCTTGAAACGGGACAGCCTATGCACGCTTTTGACGTTGAAGATATTGCAAAAAATTCCATTATCGTTCGCCGTGCATATGAAGGCGAAAAGCTTACCACTCTTGATTCAAAAGAGCACACCTTAAATAGTGAAATGCTCGTTATTGCTGACGGTGAGCGTTCCGTTGGCATCGCAGGCGTTATGGGTGGCGAAAACAGCGAGATCAAGGAAAGCACAAAGGCTATTTTCTTTGAATCTGCTAAATTCCGCCGTGACAGCGTTAGAAAAACTGCAAGAGGTTTAGGTATTCAAACTGAAGCAAGCTCTCGCTTTGAAAAGGGCATTGACGCTTCAGGTTGTGATTTTGCACTTAAGCGCGCTTTAAGTCTTATTGACGAGCTTGATGCAGGTGACGTAACTTCTTGGAATCCCGATATTTATGAAACTCTGCCTGAAGCAAAGACTATCGTTGCGCCTTTAGCACGAATTGAAGAGCTTTTAGGCATAACCGTTCCCACAGATATTATTCTTTCAATTCTTAAAAATCTCGGTATTAAGGCAACACTTGAAAATGACGTTATCACTTGCCTTGTTCCGACACGTCGCGATGATATTGAGGGCGTTCACGATATTTCGGAAGAAATTATCCGTGTTTACGGCTATGATCACATTATCTCCCGTCCCCTTTCAGGCGTTTTAACAAGAGGAACTAAAACTAAACAGCATCAGTTATCGGATATTACCAAGGAAGAGCTTCTTTCAATGGGCGCAAATGAGATCGCAACTTACTCATTTATCTCACAGAAAGCCTATGATATGCTTGGTATTTCTT
The DNA here is from genome assembly GCA_045591115.1 of Clostridia bacterium. Lineage (GTDB taxonomy): Bacteria > Bacillota > Clostridia > Christensenellales > QALW01 > UMGS1322. The sequence continues at coordinate 13,200 of JAZNSH010000055.1, read as the reverse complement.
CGGAAAACACCGTTAAGCTCATCAACCCCCTTGGCGAAGATTATTCCATAATGCGTACACAACTTTTCTCAAGTATGCTCACCGTTATGGCTACAAACTTTAATAAGGGCACAAGCGATATGCGCTTATTTGAGATTTCAAAGCTCTTTATTCCCAAAGAAGTTCCCGTTACTGAACAGCCTGAAGAAAGAAAGGCTCTTGCTATCGGTGTTATGGGCGAAAAGGAAGATTTCTTCACCTTAAAAGCAATGGTTGAAACTATATTTAAACGCTTTAATATTAAAGCAACCTATGCACGTAGTGAAGAACCCTTTATGCACCCCGGCCGTCAGGCAGTTATTATGCAAGGCAACAACGTTTTAGGCTATTTAGGTGAGATTCACCCCGACGTTGCAAGCAAGTTTGATATTGAGGGTCGTCCTCTTATAGCTCAGCTTGATCTTCAGAATGTTTTTGCTATTGCAAACTCAAAGGTACTCTATACTGCACTTCCCAAATATCCCGCCATTGAGCGCGATCTCGCGGTGCTTGTTGATACATCTCAAGAAATCGGTCCTATGCTTGATGCTATCAAATCAGCAGGGGGACAGCTTGTTAAAGAGGTTAAGCTCTTTGATATTTATAAGAGCGAAGCTTTGGGCGAAAACAAGATGAGCGTTGCTTTCTCCATTACAATGCTCAATCCTGAACGCACTTTAAAAGCCGAAGAAGCACAAAAGGCTTTTGATAAAATCGTTCGTTCACTTGAATATCGCTTTGGCGCAAGCTTGAGAGGTTAATAAGTTTAAAGCCTTCCGTAAAACGGAGGGCTTTTTAAATTTCTTATTGCTTATATACTAAAAATGCGATATAATCTAATAAAGTATTTTAGAAATCTTGAGGTATAAAAAATGCTTGATATTCTTGCAACAGGTATTTTTGACAGTCGCGAACGCTATAAGGATATGAAAGAAACGCCTTTAAGGGTTACGCAGTATTATGAGCTGGAGTTCTTTCTTTCAAGCTCTGGAACGGCAGTTTTAAATAATAGAAAGATTCCGCACAAGCGCGGACTTACCCTTTTTATTACGCCCAACACCAAGCGTTACAGTGTGGGAAATTTTTCCTGCTTTTATATTCACTTTATGCCCGATAAAAAATTTTTAGAGATCATAAAGGATTTTGAAACCTTTGAAAGCTTTCAGAATTTTTATTTAAGCGAACAGTTTTTAAAGATCATCGACCTTTACAATTCAAGCAATATAAACAGCCGCCTTGACCTTGAAGCGGAAGTGTTAAGCTTAATTAAGACGGTGCTTTTTAAAAAAGATCTTTCGCAGGATGAATCCCTTGAAAAAGCGGTGCACTTTATTGAAAATAATTTCGAGAAAAATATCGACCTTGTAGATATTGCAAAAGAAATAAACTTAAGTCCCACCTATTTTCACAAAAAGTTTAAGGAATTTTACGGTATCACGCCACGAGAATATTTGTTGAAGATTCGCCTGAAAAATGCAAAAAAGCTATTGCTCACAAGCGATATGACTTTCTTTGAAATCAGCGAAAACTGCGGTTTTTCTTCACAAGCCTATTTTAACTTTCAGTTTAAAAAAGAAACAAATATGACTCCAAGCGAGTTCAGAAATACAAGATATCAGTTGCCTGAATAAGTGGTATTTACCTTACGGCAATAAAAAAGACTCCGAATTGTGGCACCCTCCGTAAGGAAGGTGCCACAAGTGGTAGCTCTTGTATCTAAACTGAATAATTGATTTCTTTAAGCGGTGTAGCCTTTGGCTATGCCGTTTTTTATTGTTACACACCTTTTCAAAGTGTGTAACCCACTATGACACTTTCAAGAAAAAGATGTCAGTGGGTTCTATGAGAACATAAAACCCGCCGTAAATCAAGAAATTTACGTCGGGTTTTGAATATTTTTCGGATTTATGGGAATACTAAGCATTTTGCTATTACTAATCCATTGTGATTTTAGGTAATCTCTTTGCAACTTCTTCTACAAAAGTTTTTGCACCTTTTAATGATATTGTCCCCCTTGTTGGTTCATTATTTGATGAAGAATTATCGCCGCTTTGAATCAAATCCGAAGCATTACCTCCGTTGAGAACAATGGTTTCACCTTCAAAGAGAGCTTCAATATCTTCTTTTGAGACAGTATGTTTGCTCATATATTTTTCGATTTTCGATTCAATATCATCAGGGGTGTCAACACTATCTCCACGTATCCAGCCAACTGCAGGAAAATCTTGAATACAGCGGTTGAGTGAAATTGCAACGGCAGTTTGTAGAGATCCTATGTCATTATAGAATTTTACCATCTTGCCGGAACATACTTTCCTTCGGAAATTCTCCAACTTTTTACGTTTCGTGTTTGTGGTTTCACATTTATCACTTATTAAATGTCCGGTATCTTTAATAACAAAGCTCATTACAGGTATTTCTTTTTCAATGGCGTAGTCATATTCTTTTTCGGTAAAACCGATACCATCAGAATCAATAGTTCCATATTTGCCCGCTAAAATCAAAACATAATAGTCGCAGTCATCTAACATCATTTTGATATAATCCATTTGACTCATATTGCTTGCGGGGAATTGCTCCATACCAACAGGAATACATCCCATATCTAACAAACATTGAGTTACAGCAGCACGTTCATCTACTAAATCCTTGTATGTAGGACTAATAAATACTTGATATTTCTTTTTCATTTATGTTCACTTCCTATATCTACATATTTTTATTACGAAAAGAAGAATAAAATAAAGGTAAAAAATATAATTAAACCTATGACTAAATATATATTACTCATAGTTTGATCTTTTTCTCTTTGTTTAGCTTCTTTTATGCGGTTTTTTTCGAGTTCTTTTGCATATTGTTCTTTTCTTAGCCTCGCTTCAATAGCGGCATTTTTGTACCATTCAGCCTTTTGACGGTATTTTTCTACTGATTGATATTGATTGAATTTTTTAGCACATTCCTCAAGGACAGCAATTATGTATTCTTGATTATCTAAATCAAGAACAATTTTCCCATTTGCAGATTGAAACGAAAAAGATTTTTTAGTAACTCTAATATGGAGTTGTATTTGTTCAAAGGCCATCTCAGCTAAAACTAATCCGTATTTTTCTTTTATTCGTCTTATATCCGCATTAAGCATACGATTACTTTGTTGTATGCTTTTCTGATGATATTCTGCAATGCTATCGCCTTTGCTTTTTTCATCCATAATAGCAATACCATCCGCTATTAATGCAACTAACCAAGCCGATAACGGGTCAAAGTACATAGTTATTCTCCTCGCTTACTTTACAGAATTACAGAAATGCGTGATGTTATCATCATTTATTTCAACATTATAATTCCATTCCATCAATGTAACTCCGTTAGCAAGACACTTTTCTTTCTTTTGTTTGTCAAGTCTTTTTCTGTCCTCAAAAGCTTTGTCTCCACCAAAAAAGTCAACAGCTCTATAGTGTTGAATTCCTTGATATTCTATGCCTATTCTTAACTGAGGGATAAAAATATCCAAACTTTGAGGAGAGAGCCACGAAGGGCGATATTGGAAGATTGTGTCTTTATACATTTTACTGATACTTTTGAATAGCGCTTGCTCATTCTTCCATTGTGTTTGTATAACCCCTTCATTAACTAATTTGCTTTTTATAATTTCTTTTTCAACTTTCCAATCGTATTGCTTATTATCAGCTTCTTCAATATGTTTTGTATCTAAATACATTTTTTGTAATATGGGCAATATGTGATAGTTTAAGTCAACAAACAATTGCCACTCATCATCGAATAACGACCAATCAATAAATTTTCTTATATTTTCACGCACATAGTATATCAAAAAAGGATTGTTGTCCCTTCGGGTTCCTCTTCCTTGAAATACGGTTAGGCTATTAGGCTTTGGTAAAGAATAATTGTAATCCGAAGTTCCTGTTAATTCTGCGTAATATAAAATATCGTAGCCAAAAAGCTTGTAACCGCCAAAATTATCTCCCAATACTGTAGAATACACTAAATGATTCATTAGGATGATTTCATTTATTTGCGTATTATCAAAAACAACAAGATAATTAACCGTGCTGTCATTCGGAAATAAATTATTTAGAATACATATCCTTTTCGCTTTCTTGATTACTTCTTGTATTATAAAATAATTCGGATCATATTTTTCGGGGAAAATATATACTACATCAGTATTGTCTATTTCAATAAATTGGTTCAAAAAGTCTAATGCATACTTACTAGCAGGAGTGCTTTTTAAACTTTTCGTTATTTTTTGGCTCGTCTTGCTCATATCTTCCATTTCTTCCATAAAACCAAGAAATAGAAATTTTTCATATCCCTTTAAAATGAAATCATTATAAATTTCATCTATTCCGTGATTATATTTTTTGAATGAATCTTTTTTTAGAAATTCTGATAAATTCATAATAACTATCCCGCCTTTGCTTTTCTAATAATTTTCCAGTTTCCGTCAAAAGGTTATTCTCTGTTTCCCATATTATCTTTATAAGCTTTTATTACATCTACTCGTGATATGTTTGTTACCTTATCTATATCATCATAATAAGCAACTGAACCAATCGCATTTTTAGAATCATCAAAAAATAATATCATTCTTTGTGCTTTAGCAAGTTGGCCATACTTATCATATTTACAATTCAAAAATTCTGAATTGATGTTATAGTATATGATTTTGCCATCAATCTCAACGAAATCCATATTACTCACATTTAAACCTCTTCGTATCCAAATTTATTATTTTTTCATTTTTGGGAAACAGCCTATTTGTTCAATAGCCAATCTGCTACATCCACAATTCTTACACCCTCGTATTGATATTCGGGATTTCTTGTTCGTGCGATTACCATTTTGGGATAGGCATCTTTGATTTTAAGTAGAGGATCAACCTCTCTGCTGAAGGTATCGGGATGGGTTATATTATCCGAAACTTGAATATAAATTTTTTCGTTTCTTTTAAGAGCCACAAAATCGATCTCTTTTTTATACAGCACACCGACATAAACCTCATAGCCTCGTCTAAGCAATTCCATTGCAACGATATTTTCAATCACTCTGCCGTTATCCAAGTTTTTTGTGCCGAGTTTGGCATAACGGAAGGTATGGTCACTTAAATAATACTTATCGTTAGAAGCAAGATACTTTTTGCCTTTAATGTCATATCTGCGGAACTTATAGAAAGCAAAAGCGTTGCAAAGATAACTCAAATAATTGCCAACCGTCTTATGATTGATTTTATCCTTGTTCGAGGTGAGAGTATCTGTAATGCTTCTTGCTGAGGTTAAATTAGATACGTTATCCATTAAAAATTGGGAAATTCTATCCATCAAAGCAGGATTTTTAATTTTATATTTTTGCCGTATATCTCTTAAAATTAAAGTATCAAATACGGTTTCGATATAGTCATATTTATCTTCCTGCTCTTTATACAAATAAGAACCGGACATCCCCCCCTCAAGCATATAGTTATCAAAGGCGGTATATTTGTCTGTAAGTCCAAAGTAATGCACATATTCAGCAAAGGAAAATGGATACACTTTGATTTCAAAGGTTCTTCCGGTAAATAATGTTGCTAAGTCCGAGCTGAGCAGGAAAGCATTAGAACCTGTGATATAAATATCGTACATCTCGGTTGCGTGCAGATTGTTTATACACAACTCAAATTTATCACACATTTGAATCTCATCAATTAAAACGAAATTATCCTTGCCTTCTGCATAATTGCTTTCAATATATCCGTTAAGCGCCTTGTATTCTTTAAGGTTATCATGCTTAGACAGATTAAAATTGATATGAATAATATTGGCATCAGTAATGTTCTTTTGTACGTAGGCTTTGAAGGCCTCCAACAACTTTGATTTGCCGGAACGACGTACACCTGTCAGAACTTTAATATCAGGAGTTCCGATAACATTGATCATTTTATCTAAGTATTGTTTTCTTTCAATCAATTTCATAGAAAATCACCTCACAAAGCTATTATACCACAAACACTTCCCAAAATCAATAGATTTTCGTTTTTGGGAAACACATATTTGCGAATAGTTATTATATAAAGTTTAAGGGAGACAACTTCCTTGCGAAGTGTCTTCCTTTTCGGAGTCTTGTTGTTTATTTTCGAGCGATTAAACCACGAGCTAAAGAGTGCGATTAAACCACGAACTAAAGAGTGCGAGAAAACCATTGAAGACAAAGTTTATTCTACCTGTTCTTTTTTATATGCACGCGCAGAACTTCAATAAAACCCGAAATTCAAGGCGAGGGATTTTTTTGCGAGTGAGTTTACATGAGCGGTAAATGATCGAGCAAAAAAATTTCTCAACACAGAAAAAGACTCCGAAATCGGAGTCTTGATGTTTTACGAACTAAAGAGTGCGAGAAAACTTGTAAATCAGGGGCGTGGGCGGTTAATCGTGAAGGCGCTTACAAAAAAAACGATTTCGAGCACAACACGCAGTTACAAGGATTTCTCGTGCGATGAATTACTGCAATCCAAAGAGTGCAAAAAAGCTTGAAAATCAGGCGAAGAAGTGATTAAACCCGAAGGAGTTTACATGAGCGGTAAATGACTGAGGGTTTATATCATTTGTGAGCCGCAGTTTCAAGAGTTTTTTGTACTCTTTGCAATAATGCTCTCGGCGGCGGTCTTACCAGCGCCCATCGCCAATATTACTGTTGCCGCACCGGTAACGGCATCGCCACCTGCGTAAACGAAGGATTTGGATGTTTTGCCGGACTCGTCAGCAATTATGCAACCGCGGGAGTTTACGGAAAGCTCGACGGTGGTATCCTTAATTAAGGGATTGGGGGAAGTTCCGATTGCCATAATTACGGTGTCAACATCAAGAATAAAATGGCTATCGGGAATTTCAACGGGACTTCTTCTGCCACGTTCGTCAGGCTCACCAAGCTCCATTTTAATACATTCCATTTTGCATACGTTACCTGATTCATCACCGATAATTCTTGTGGGGTTATTAAGAAGCATAAACTCAATACCCTCTTCCATTGCGTGCTCAACCTCCTCCTTACGGGCAGGAAGTTCATTTAAGGAACGGCGGTAAACGATATATACTTTTTCAGCACCTAATCTCAGAGCGCTTCGGGCGGCATCCATAGCAACGTTTCCGCCGCCTACAACTACCACCTTTCCGCCTTTTTTAATTGGTGTTGATGAATCTTCAAGATATGCCTTCATCAAATTTGTTCTTGTTAAAAACTCGTTGGCTGAATAAACGCCTTTAAGACTTTCGCCCTCAATGCCCATAAATCTGGGAAGTCCTGCGCCTGAGCCGATGAAAACATATTCAAAGCCTTCTTCAAAAAGTTCATCAACGGTAAGAGTTTTGCCGATAACAACGTTGGTTTCAATTTTAACGCCAAGCTCTTTAAGCGCATCGACCTCTTTTTTAACTATAGCCTTGGGCAAGCGGAATTCGGGAATACCGTAAACAAGCACACCGCCTGCAATATGAAGCGCTTCAAAAACGGTAACCTCATAGCCTTTTTTTGCTAAAGTACCTGCGCAGGTAAGCCCTGCAGGGCCTGAACCAACAACGGCAATCTTATGGCCGTTTTTTGGGGGCTTTTCCTGAGGTTTGCCAAACTGATTATGCCAATCGGCAACGAAGCGCTCAAGTCTGCCGATACCGACGGGTTCGCCTTTTATGCCGCGAACACATTTTGATTCACATTGCTTTTCCTGGGGACAAACACGACCGCAGACTGCAGGAAGGCTTGATGACTGACTGATTATTTCATAGGCCTCTTCAAACTGCCCTGCCCGTACTTTTTCAATAAAGGCGGGAATATTTATTTTAACGGGGCAACCTGAAACGCAAGGCATATTTTTACAGTTAAGGCAACGTGCCGCCTCAGAAAGCGCAGTTTCTTCAGAATAGCCCAATGCTACTTCCAAAAAGTTTTTGGCGCGTTTCTTGGCATCCTGAGTGGGCATAATATTTTTCTTATTGATATCCATTATTTTTCAACCTCCTTAAAGAGATTGCAGGTTTTCTCGTGTGCGTGGCGTTCAAAATCTTTATACATACTTGAACGGGACATTGCCTCATCAAAATCAACCTGATACCCATCAAAATCAGGGCCGTCAACGCAGGCGAACTTAGTTTTTCCGCCAACGGTAAGGCGGCAGCCACCGCACATACCCGTTCCATCAATCATAATGGGATTCATTGAGACGGTACATTTAACGTCAAAGGGTTTTGCGGTTTTTGCAACGAACTTCATCATAATTAAAGGACCGATTGCAAAAACCTCCTGAACGTTCTTATTTTCGCTTAAAATCTCATTTAAAGGCTCGGTAACAAGGGCTTTTCTGCCGTATGAGCCATCATCGGTAACGATAGTCAATGTGTCGGAAGCACTTCTGAACTCATCCTCCAAAATGATAAGATCCTTATTTCTGAAGCCGATTACCGAATGAACCTTTACTCCTTTTTCCTTTAAAGCACGGGCAATGGGAAGTGCGATGGCACAGCCTACGCCGCCGCCTACGATAACGGCTTCCTTTAACCCCTCAAGCTCGGTTTTTCTGCCTAAGGGTCCTACGAAATCGGAAATGCTTTCTCCTTCATTTTTATGGTTAAGCTTTTCTGTAGTTGCACCTACAACCTGAAAGATAATATCAACGGTGCCCTTCTCCCTGTCATAACCTGCTATGGTAAGAGGTACCCTTTCCCCGTTTTCATCAACACGGAGAATGATAAACTGCCCTGCTTCTGCCTTTTTTGCAACTCTGGGAGCAATAATACTCATAAAGGTAACCGTAGGATTAAGCTCTCTTTTTTTAACTATTTTGTACATTTATTTTCCTTCCAACTGATCTATGCGATCGCTAAGTTTTTTAATTGCCTGCTGAACGGGATCGGGCACGTGAACGTGATCAAGAATATCAACCTTTTCGCCTTTAACACGAACGACCTTTGCAGGCACGCCTACTGCCGTTGCATTTGCCGGAATCTCATTTAACACTACTGCATTGGCGGCAATTCTGGCATTATCGCCAACGGTAAATGAGCCTAAGACTTTTGCACCGGCACCAACTAAAACATTATTGCCTAAGGTGGGATGGCGCTTACCCTTTTCTTTACCTGAACCGCCTAAGGTTACACCCTGATACAAAAGGCAATCATCACCGATAATTGTTGTTTCACCGATAACGATGCCCATACCGTGGTCAATTACAAGGCGCTTGCCAATGGTTGCGCCGGGGTGAATTTCAATGCCGGTACGCTTTCTTGACCTCTGTGAAATACTGCGTGCAATATAAAAATGCCCTTTTTTATAGAACCAATGGGCTATTCTGTGATCAATCATAGCACGCACACCGGGGTAAAGCAAAAATATACTTATCTTGCTTCTCGCCGCAGGATCTCGTTCCTTATAGGCATTAAGAAGCTCTCTTAAATCCTTAAACATATACTACTCCAATATAATTTTAATACTTATATTATAATGCTTACGAAAAATAAGTCAACGATTTTTGAATATTCTGTCATAATTTTAGATTTAACTTGAACATATAAAAATTTTGTGTTATAATGAATGTGAGAAAAAATCAAAACTATGAGGTAATAATGAATTTATTTAAACGACTTGATATCGCCATAGATTTGGGAACTGCCACCGTGCTTATTTACGTTAAGGGTAAAGGCATCGTTTTGCGAGAGCCCAGCGTTGTTGCAGTTGATAACGAAACCAATAAGGTTCTCGGCGTCGGCTTTGAGGCACAGAGGATGCTTGGCAGAGCACCTGAAAGCATCACCGTTGTTCGCCCTTTAAAGGACGGCGTTATTTCTGACTGTGATATTACGCAAAAAATGCTTGAAATGTTTATGAAAAAGGCTCTTCCCAAAAAAGGCATTTTCCGCCCAAGAATCATTATGTGTGTGCCTTCGGGCGTTACTGACGTTGAACAACGCTCCGTTTTAGGTGCGGCACAGAGGCTTGGCGCAAAGTGCTCATATATTATGGAGGAACCGCGTGCCGCGGCAATCGGTGCTAATATTGATATTGACAGGCCCCACGGCGCATTGATCGTTGATATCGGTGGCGGAACTACTGATATTGCCTTGCTTTCTCTTGGTTCAAGCGTTATCAGCACTTCAATTAAGGTTGCAGGCAATAAAATGGATGACGATATAGTAAAGTATATGCGCAAAAAACATAATTTGCTTATCGGCGATCGTACTGCCGAAATGCTTAAAATAAATATCGGCACAGCCTGGCCAAGAAGTGAGCCTCTGACAAGTGAGGTTATGGGCAGAAATCTTTTAACGGGTCTTCCAAAGAGCATTGAGGTTTCCTCCACGGAAATTCAGGAAGCTCTTCAGGATTCCTTTGACGTTATTTTAGCTGAAATACATAAGGTGCTTGACGATGCTCCCCCTGAGCTTGCCGCAGATATTATTGAAAGCGGTATAGTTTTGACGGGCGGCGGCGCAATGATGTTAGGCCTCGATAAGCTTATTTCCTCAACCTTCGGCATCAACTGCTACGTTGCGGAGGATTCTGTTTCCTGCGTTGCCTTAGGTGCAGGCAAATGCCTTGATAACCTTGATTATCTTAAGGATGATGATGATTTATAAGAAAAGATCGCTCTTTTTTCAGAGCGATCTTTTTATGCTACGTTACTCTTTATATGCATAACCATAACCGTCATATCATCATTTACTTCCGTTTTCTTTGCCTCGGAAAGAATGGTTTTTGCAAGGGTCTCGGGGGTACGGTCTTCAGCCGATTTTAAAATATGGGATATCTTATCAATATTTCCCGAATTCAAGCCATCGTATACACCGTCTGAAACAAGAACGATAACATCATTTTCAAGAATCAGCTTTTTGGTGGTTACGGGATCGATTTTTGTTACGATACCCATAGGCAGTGCCTCCGCTTCAATTTTTTCAACCTTGCCGTTTCTTAAAATATACCCGGGAACTGCGCCGATCTTCGTCCAATAAAGCACACCGCTTTCAAGATCAAATTCAGCAACGTCAACGGTAGAATAGTCCTCCTTTTCGCCCTTTAAAAGCATAAGCTGATTCATCGTTTTAAACATTTCCTTGCGCTTGACACCTGCTTCGGAGAAGGCTTCAAGAAGCTCTAACGTGCTTTCGCTTTCCTTTTGTGCCTTTTCACCGTGACCTGCCCCATCGCTTATTGCCGCAATATAGCGGTCATTTTCAGCATCAAAAAAAGTAAAGGAATCGCCACACACCGCCTGATCATTTTTCTTTTCTCTGAGGGCAACGGTGTTCACATTAAACCGAGGCATAGGTGCAAAAGTTCCCGAAAACCCCCCTTTTTTATCGGTTGAGCCACTTATAAGACGGTACTTCCCCAAAAATCCATCATTCAGCGCACTGATAATTCTATCAGGCGTATTTTTTTTATTTTCCTTTACGGAAAGCTCAATTATATGGCTATCTCCCCTCTTTCTGCAAGAAACTCTGCGAAGAGTTCCTATTCTTGCCTGAATTATATCACGAACCTGATTTTCAAGCTCTTTATCGAACTGAGGAAGCTCTGAAACCTCCTCAGCAAGGGAGAAAAGCATATCGGAAAGATTTTTAAGCTGAGCTGACAGTTCATATTCCTTTGATGGATTTTCATCCTTAAATTTTCTGTGTTTTTGGTAGGAATCGTTCATTGCGCAAATAAGTGCAATAGGTTGAACACATCGTGCAGTAAGTGTCAATGGTAAGGCGGTAATGGTATCTCCGTGATCAAAGCCCTTTACCGCGTCCTTAAGCTCTATAAGAGTATCGCTTTTTCTGTTTTTAAGACAATATTCCCTTTTTTTACAGTTTTCACACACCGTCCTTGCGTCCTGAACGATGCTTTCCTTAAAATCATCATCAAGAGATCTTTCCATAAAAACACGTGAAAGCTGAAGATACATCCGTGCCGAATTTTCTATGGTTCTTTTTTGTTTACCCTTTAACCCTTCAATATACTCCATTTCAAGGTCGTTTACACCTGATTCCATTCCTGCAAAGCGACGGATTCTGTGAATAAAATCTTCTTTTAAGAAAAAAGTGAAACCACAGCCTAACAGAATATTTACTGCTTTTAGTGAAAGAATGAAGGTGTTAAGCGTAAAAATGCTTATCATCAGGTCCCCTAAAATAAAGCCAAGAACAATTCCGCCCTTTTTCTTTGCAAAAATACCTCCAAGGACGCCACCTGTCATCAGGCACAACGCACTTAAAAGATCACCGCCTTTTACAACGAAAATTATGCCTGCAACGGTTGTCCAGATGCTTCCGCGGATCTCAAAGGCTTTAAGTGCAACGGAGGAAGAAAAAAGCAGTGCCCATATGGGCAGATTAAACCCTAAAAAGCTGAAATTAGGTAATGATGATACGGTAAGTCCGCCTATAACCGAAAGGGCAAGCACGTCAGCCTGCTCAAAGGAGAGCCGTGAGCTTATTTCAGAGTACGTTATGTAAAGCCGTTTCACAAGCGGAATAAGGCAGATGGAAAATAGTCCTGAAAAAAGGAGGGTAACCTTTTGGAAAAACGGTATTTGAAGAAAAAATGCAGGCAAAAGGAAGGATATAAGAGCAACTGCCATTTTATAATACAGCCCGTCCTTTTTATATTTCCTAAAAATCATAATCAGTGGCAATGAAAGTGCATAAGGCAATGTATTTATAAGACTATCGGAAAATCCGTTACCTATAGTTAACGCGCCTAAAAGGCTTCCCACGAAAACGTAATAAAAGTTTTTGGAAAAACACACAACCGTAAGGAGACTTACACCCAAGGGATACATTCCAGCAAGAAAACTTACCTTTGATGCAAAAAAGCCTAAAAGTATAACGGCAGAAATTTTATAATATTTTTTCATAAAAAAACACCTCATATATATTTTATATATAAGGTGCTGAAAGGATTGTCGCTTTAACGGCGAAAATTTACAGATCATCTGCATCTTGCTCAGGAATTTCGTCGATTTCGGGAACTCCCGTGTAACTGCCCAGAACATCGGATTTTATTTTCTTTTTCTTCATAATATCACGTATAATTAAACCATCTCGAAAGGGGTGGTTTAATTATGTCTCCTTTCTTAAAATTATTGGTTATATTTGCAGGAGTAGCTACCTGCGATATAATTAAGACAGGCACTGTGGATTTGTATCTATATTT
>JAZNSH010000054.1:0-3418 GCA_045591115.1 Clostridia bacterium | reverse complement strand
CAACAAAACAAAAATCAAATCACCTAACAAAAAGGATTGTACACTAAAAATGAGAAATAAGCAACTGTTTTTACCATTAGAATTAGAAAAAATAATAGAACCAACAGAATCGGTACGCACATTAGATAAAATTTGTGAGGCTTTGGATTACACAAAACTGTATAAAGCATACAATCGAAAAAGGCATCAGGGCGAAGTCGCGCCTGATACATTGTTCAAAATACTTGTGTATGGATATATGACAGGTAATTACTCAAGTAGAAAAATTGAGGATGCTTGCAAAAGCAACATCAATTTCATGTGGTTGTTAGACGGGGCAAATGCGCCTGACCACAATACAATAGCAAGGTTCCGAACAAGAAGATTGCAAAACATAATAGAAGAGTTATTCTCACAATTAGTAACGAGCTTATCTTCAACTGGCGAAATCGAACTGAAAAATCTGTTTGTAGACGGAACAAAAATAGAAGCCAATGCAAATAGATATAGTTTCGTATGGAAAAAGAGTGTAGAAAAAAATAGCGAAAAATTAGAAACAAAAATAAATATCTTGCTTGAAAGTTTAAAAGAAAAATACAAACGTAACTTTACAGACATTTATGAAGCAAAGAAATATTTATTGAACCAAAAAGAAAAATTTAAAGTTGAGTTTGTAAGTGGCAAAGGAAAAAGAAAAACGCCATTACAACGAGATTATGATTCTGTTGCAGACTGCATTAAAAAAGCCGAGGAATACAAAAAAGACATCGAAGTTTTTGCAGGACGAAACAGCTTTTCAAAAACAGATAACGATGCAACCTTTATGCACATGAAAGAAGACCATATGAAAAACGGTCAGTTAAAAGCAGGATATAACGTGCAAATAGGCGTGGATTCAGAATACATAGTAAACGTAGGAATATATTCAGAAAGAAGCGACCAGCTTACCTTTATCCCGTTTTTGGAGGATACAAAAGAAAAGGTTGGTAAATATAAAGAAATTGTAGCTGATGCAGGTTATGAAAGTGAAGAAAATTACGTTTATCTTAACGAACAACATCAAGAGAGTTATATAAAACCCAGCAACTATGAATCAAGCAAAAAGAAAAGCAAAAATAAGTACGCAATAGATAATTTTATCTACAACATAAATGAAGATACATATCTTTGCCCGGAAAATCAAATATTAAAACCCATAGAAATTAAAAAAAGCAAAAGTAAGTCAGGGTATGTTTCCGAAAAAACTATATATAGCTGTGCTGAGTGTATGAATTGCCCAAACAGAAACTTTTGTACACAATCACAAAACGGAAGAAAACTCCAAAAAGCTAAAGTTTTTACAAAATTCAGAAATGAATCTTTGAAAAATATAACCTCAGAAAAGGGAATAATTCTTAGAATGAATCGCTCAATACAGGTTGAGGGGGCATTCGGTGTGCTTAAACAAGATTATGGCTTTAGACGTTTTTTGACAAGAGGAAATAAAAACGTAAATGTTGAAATGTTGCTTCTTTGCTTTGCATATAATGCAAATAAATTACACAATAAAACTATAAAGAAAAGAACCAAAACTCATCTTTTTGAAAAAAGAATTGCTTGAATCTGAAAAACTGAATATTTTAAACTAAGAGATAGCAATATCTCTGTTTTAATGTGCCCAAAATACAATGTTTTTCCACAATACTGTGTATAATCGTGCGTTTTTTAGCAAAATTTTAAGGCTGCCTCACTTAGTTAGTGAGACAGCCTCATTATTTCCTGTGTTGCGCGAGCTATAATTGCTCAGTTACTTACGCTTGTGTAAGCGCCTTCGCAATTAAACACGCGCGCCTTGACTTGCAAGGGTTTCTCGAACTCTGGCAGTCTGCTGACAAAGTCCGCAGACTGAGCAGATGCTTTGAGCACCTGCTATTTTTTCAGTATATCATCATATTCAGTTTCCAAAATCTCTTTTAAAAGAATAATTTCATCAGGATACAAGTGCCGTTGCCCAACTTCAATTTTGGCGATGGCACTTCTTGTTATATCACAGCCTGAAAGCTGTAAAAGTGCCGCCAGCTTATCCTGAGTCATCCCTCTTTTTTCTCGTATTTCTCTAACGTTTTGCCCAATCTTTTTTTCAATCTCTGCGTTTATATCGATCATCACCTTTGCACCTATTTAGGAACAAACTCCTTGACACTATTATAAGTGTTATGCTATAATCATTTTGCACCTATATAGGTGCAAATATACTAAAAGGAGAAAGTCAATGAAAAAATGTAACAAGTGCGGTGCGATTGTTGAAAATGAAGATGCTTTCTGCATTCATTGTGGTGGAAACGAGTTTTCGATCATTGAATCAGAGCAAAAAATTTGCACCGAAGAACCAAAGAAAATATGCAAAAGGTGTGGAGCAGAGGCTGATGAAACGGCAAGATTCTGCGTTCATTGCGGTGAAAATCAATTTATTGAGAGAACAGAAGAACAGAACAAAAATACGTTAAATGTTTTGCGAAATACTACACAAAAGGGAAAATTTAAATATAATTTTAAAGGTTGGCACATACCTATCGTGATTAGCATAATTGCTATTATTTATACTTTAATTGTTGCAATAACGGATTCTTCGGGACCAAATTCAGCGGCAAATTCAGCGGCAAATTCAGCGGGCAGAAATGTTTTTGCAAATTTTCTTTTGCCGCTTATAGCGTGGGCGATTTATGGAATAATTTCTTTTGTGATTTTCTATATATCAAAGACAAAAAAACATAGAGAAGACGTTAAAAATGGAATAAAGCGTCCCCATAATATTTTTTATAAAATCTTTTGCTGGCTCGGGTGGTTAATAGCTTTCTTAATTTATGGTGTTGCAACTGATTGGGATTTGGGAGATGCGGAAATGGTGATACCTTTATTGATCGTTTTTGTTATTCCTGCATATTTTATTATGCAAATATATTTTGCGCCATATCTTATTGCAAATTCCCGCGGTCACGTTAACGAAACACCCATCTTTATATTGAATATTCTCGCGGGATGGACCGTTCTTTGTTGGATAATTGCACTTGTATGGGCATTTACTGATGCAACCCTACTTGATAAAAAGAAAAGAAATCAACCTGTTTTAAGCATCAGCCACGAGGAAAGGCTTGCGGTGATCTTTGATCTCTATGAAAAAGGCGCAATCACGCAAGCAGAATTTGAAGAACGGAAAAAGCTTATTTTAAGCGATAAATAACTCTTTTACTCCCCATTAAAGGGGAGTCAGAGCACTGACAAACCCCTGCAAACACAAACCCCTGCAAAAATTTTGCAGGGGTTTGTTTCCATCGTTGCATTTCACTTGCAAAATGCGGTCATTTACCGCGTCGGCACAAGCTACACCTTACGCTTTTCGCAAGTGTGCGAAAAGCTGATTAGTTTTGCTGTGCCTCCTTTTCCCAAAATGCAATATTGC
>JAZNSH010000053.1:0-17116 GCA_045591115.1 Clostridia bacterium | reverse complement strand
GACAAAACCAATTTAATATGCTATGAGGTGAGAAGATGAAAAGATTACCAACAGAACAAGAACTGAATAAAGTAATAAGAGAAATATCCAAACATCCGCAAATGAAGCAAATTGCTTTTAGAATATGGGGCATAATGGATGAGAAAGAAGATTATCCGATAAGTCTTTTCGGTATAACGGAAGATTTCAAGGATATTGTTCAAGATATTAGAGGGCATAAAAGACCGTCACTCTTGACAAATAAAAAATAATATGCTATAATGTAAGAGTAGAATTGAAATGTTCTACTCTTATGTTATTTTATGCAAAACCGACCTATAAGAAACCATTGGCAAAGGTGAGGCTATCCTTAAAAAGCACTTAAAAAGAGGGGGCTTTGTGTAAATATTTTGTTGGCAACTCGTAAAGTTGCAAAACTCATTTAAGCAAGGGAAGAAAAACCCGTAGAAAATCGTAGCGAAAAAGGAGATAAAGAGAGAATGAAACGCGAGGAATTGAAGCAAATCGCAGAATTGACCGATGAGCAAATCAAGGCTATTATGGACTTGAACGGCGCAGATGTTGAAAAGGTCAAGGCAAAGGTTACGGCACTTGAAACCGAATTGAAAGAAAAGAAAGCGGATTTTGACAAACTCAACAACGAATTTGAAGCACTAAAAACCGCAAATGCAAGCGGTGAGGATTGGAAAGCAAAGTTTGAGGCTTTACAGGCTGAAAATGTTGCAAAGGAAAAACAGGCAGAAGCTGACCGCATACTTGCCGAAAAGAACGCAGACATTGAAAGGCGTTTCGCTGAATGTGTAGGCGATAAGAAATTCTCGCACGATGCAATCAAGGCATCATACTTGAAAAAGTTTGCAGAAGCACTTGAAAGCGAAGAATACAAAGGCAAGGGCGATGTTGACATCTTCCACGCATTAACCAAAGATGATGCCACCGCATTTACAGGCGTTACCGCCGTTAAGTTGCAAGGGGGCAGACCGATGGGAACAAAGACTTATGGTTCTCGTGAGGAAATTATGAAAATCAAGGATGCTACGGAAAGACAAAACGCTATTCGTAACAATCCCGACCTATTTATTAACAGATAACAGGAGAAATTGAAATGGCAGTAAAGGCAAATACTACTCTTACAACCGATTTTGAAATCAATCCTCGTGAGGTTGATTTTGTAACTCGTTTTGGTATGAATTGGCAGGGTCTGCTTGATATTATCGGTATCGCAAGACCTATCAAGAAGCAACCTGGCACGAAGCTCACGGCAAAGGAAGTAACCATTGAGCTTCAAAGCGGTGATGTGGCAGAGGGCGATGAAATCCCTTACAGCCTCGCAACTATTAGCGAGCGTGATGTTGCTACCCTCAGGCTCAAGAAGTATTCAAAGGGCATCACCATTGAGGACATTGACAAGTACGGCTATGAAATTGCAGTACAGAGAACCGACAATGCTTTCCTTAACAAGCTTCAAGGCGAGGTTATGAGCAATTTCTACGCAGTTCTCGGAACGGGTACTCTTGAAGGAAACAAGACTACTTTCCAACAGGCACTTGCAAACGCAAAGGGTCTTGTTACCAACGAGTTTAAGAAGCTCCGCCTTGATATGACCGATGTTGTTGGCTTTGTCAATACTATGGACTTCTATGATTATCTTGGCGATGCAAATATCACCGTACAGACACAGTATGGTATGAACTACATCAAGGACTTTATGGGTTACAACACTATTTTCCTTCTTTCCGACAACGAGCTTGAAGCAGGAAAGGTAATTGCGACCCCCGTTGAGAACCTTGCGCTTTACTATATTGATGCGGCTGACAGCGATTTTGCAAGAGCAGGTCTTGAATATACCGTTGACGGTGTTACCAACCTTATCGGTTTCCACACCGAAGGAAAGTACAGCCACGCTGTTTCCGAGTGCTACGCTATTATGGGCGCAACTATGTTTGCCGAGTATCTTAACGGTATCGCAGTTGTTACATTCGGCGCAGGTGCGTGATTGAATGTACCGAGTAATTAAGTATTTTACCGATTTACAGGACAATAACCACGAATATAATGTGGGGGACATTTACCCCCACAATAAAAAGAAAGTTTCTGCAAGTCGGATAAAAGAACTTGCAACGGATAAAAACAGACGAGGGATTCCGCTTATTGAAAAAGTGGAAGAGCCGAAAGAATAACGGAAGGCGGTTGAATTATGCAATATCTAACCTATGAGGAATACACGGAAATAGGCGGTACGCTTGATTTGACCGCTTTTAAGCGACATATAGACAGGGTGTGTGGATTTGTTGACCTTCACACACAAAGTCGATTACAGCGCGTTTTAGAGGTATCACAGAGGGCGAAAGCGTGTGTGCGTGATTTGGTGGAATATCTCGCAAACAATTCATCGAATGGCAAAGCGGTTACAAGCAAGAGCCAATCAGCAGGCGGTGTGAGCGAAAGCGAGAGTTATGCAACAAAAACCGCCGATGAGATCAATGCGGAAATGCTTTGCATTGTCTATGACTATTTGGCAAATGAAAAGGACGATTGCGGAACACCTTTGATGTATCGAGGTGCGATGAGATGACAGATTTGTGGAAACAAAAAGTTACAATTTACAACGACATTCCCAAAACTGCCGTTGAGGACAGACACTTTGACCGATTTGTGATTGACAAGTGCAACATTCAAGGCGGTATCGTTAGCAAGGCTGACGGAACGGTTGAGAACATAGTCAATGCGGTTACAGTTATATCGAAATGTGTTGACCGATATAAAGCACCGCTTGAATATGCAAAACTGCCCGTAGATATCCGAGAGGATTTTTACACGGTGCAAGTGGGTGATTTCATCGTATTGTCGGAGGTTGACGATATTGTTACTACAAGCCGAGAATTTGCGGAGTTGCAAGAGAAGTACAAAGATAACGGCATTGTGGTTCGCTCTGTTTCGGCAAACATTCACGGAATGAGCGTTGATAATGTTACCATAACGAATGTGGGGTGAGTGGATGAGTAAATATGCAAAATTATTTGACTATTTCCGCCAATGCCCCGAACTCGCTGACCTATGGAGCATAGCGGCAACAGAGGATAGAGGCGTGAGGGTTATTCTTCCGCAGGGAGCTTCACCGACACACCAATATCAAGAAAGCATTGACACGCTCGGCGATTATCATTGCGAGATTGTACCGTATCCGTCAGTTTATGAGGATTTTCAAATAAACTGTTACGAGTGGTACGATGTGAACGATGACAGCGCACCGATAAGGAATGAAAATGTGCTTACCCTTGAACAAGTTACAAGTATTTGTGAATGGGTGAAAGAGCAGAACGATGCAAAGAATTTTCCCGATATTAACGAGAAAATTGTGTCGATTGAGTGCAACCCCTTTGTACCTCAAATTCGTTATGTAAACCCCGAAGAAAACACGGTCGGCTACTTCATAACAGTTCGCTTGCGTTATGTAAATAGAGCGCAAAGAAAGACGGTAGAATATGAATGTTGAATTTGTCGCAGATAGCAAAAACAAGAAATTAACAAATTTGATTATCAACGGTCAAAAAATCAATCTAAAAGGAATGACAGATATTCAAATTGCGCTTTCGTGTGATAAAGAAAAACCTTATTTGTCTGTTGTTGCTTATGGCGGTAAAAAGAGAATTGGGGTTGAAGAATATGAATGTGAGGATTGACCTTAACGAGCCGAAGATTTTGGGAAAGGTGGAGAATGACCGTTTTGGGACATTCACGGCTCAAACGTGGAAAAGGCTTATAGACCCATACACGCCAAGAGACACGGGCTTAATGCAAGACGAGGCAGAAATACAACCTTGGAAAATCATTTACCGAGGAGCGAAAACCTCAAACGGCAAATATTATGCGGTTCATCCTTATTATAATATGGGTGC
Organism: Clostridia bacterium; assembly: GCA_045591115.1. Lineage (GTDB taxonomy): Bacteria > Bacillota > Clostridia > Christensenellales > QALW01 > UMGS1322. Next base: position 13,217 of record JAZNSH010000053.1, on the reverse strand, counting down.
AAATTTCAAGAAAAACAACCCATATTCCACTTATCAATGGGATGTAAAAGCCGCCGAAGCAGGTCAGCTTAACAAACTAACACGCACACTAAACAACGCTTTACAAAGCGGACAATATTAACGAAAGGAAATTAACATAAATGGCAGAATTTAACAGCTATGCGGCTCCCAAGGTGGAGACCAAGAGATTTAAGATATATGCCGATGTATCGGAGAGCGGTCTTGCGCCCGAATGGGAGCTTCAGGGTCGCGGAGTCGAGTCTTGGACGGTTGAGGAAAATCAAGATGTAGAAAAGACCACCGATGTCCTCGGCTATGTCGATATGGAAAGAGGAACCGCACAACCTACACAGAGTGGCGTTGCAATTAAGCTCCGCAAGGGTAGCAAGTTTGCGGAGATGCTTTTCAATGCTTGGTTTAAGAGAGATACCTCCAAACTCGATGCAGTAAAGATGCTCCAAAAGTTTGAGTTTGCTGATGGAACGATCGAAAATACTTGTCTTGCGAGACTTGAAGAGGATGTTGTGATTGCGATTAACAACTTCACAGGCGAGGCGGGCGGTTATCTCGGTTTTGAGGTAGATATTCACTACGCAAACAAGACCACCACGGGCACGATGCCGAAGGTTGATGGCGAAACTATCACCTTCACTCCCGATGCAGAGTAAAAAAATAAAACAATAATACCGCCTTGCCCTATATGGTAGGGCGGTATATTTACATTTAATGAGGATATAAAGAGAGGTAATTTATTATGAAGTTAAGCACAGGAAAAGTCGCGTTCCCGATTGAGTTTGACGATGGAAAAATAAGAGAAATTTATTTCAACCCCACAGACCCAAATTTGGCAATAAGAATGAAGAACTTGGGCAATATTATATCAAAAAGAATAGAACAATATAGTGCGGAAATCAAGCTGACAAGCGCAGGAACTCCCGAAGATATTTCTCAAATAGAAACATTTGACAATATGCAGAAAATCTTGGGCGAAGAGCTTGACACAGCTTTCGGTGGTGAAGTTTACGATATTGTTTTTAAAGATATGTCGCCTTTTGCCATTGTTAATGGAAAATATTTTGTTGAGCGGTTCATAGAAGAGATAACCCCCGAAATAAGAGACCATATTATTGCATCGAAAAAGGTTGTTTCCGAAAGAGTTTTATCACACACAAGGAAGTATGGAAAATGATTTGGGATTTGCCTACATTCGTGGAAATAAATGGCAATAAATACCAAATAACAAATGATTGCGATTATAGGGTTGTCCTTGATGTTTATAATGCTTTGAATGATGAAAGCCTATCGAAAGAGGAAAAATTATTGGCTTCTTTGCTGATATTTTATCAAGACTTGACGATAGAAAATATAGAGGATTGTGCTGATATATTGCCTTTACAAGAAGAAATGTTAAAAATCTTATCGGGTGGCAATAATGAAGAAAACACTCAGGACAAAGCACCAATAATGGATTGGGAACACGACTTCCAATATATAGCACCTGCCGTGAGTAGAGTAATAGGATATGATGTTAGAACACCAAATAAATTTTGCCATTGGATGACATTTGTCGGTGCTTATATGGAAATTGGAGAATGTTTGTTTGCGACAATTGTTTCAATCCGCAACAAAAGAACAAAAAGCAAAAAACTTGAAAAATGGGAACAAGAATTTTATCAAGAACATAGAAAAATGGTGGATTTACCGAGAAAAATTACCGCAGAGGAAGAAGAATTTTTGAACTCCGATTGGTAGAAAGGAGCGTGATTGAATGGCGATAGCGAATAGTGATGGAAGTATTGTTTTAACTACCAAAGTTGAGGACGCTGGTTTAAAATCGGGAATGGCTAAAATAATTTCCGATCAAAAGAAACAATTGTATTCTTTGACAAGGGAATATGCAAGACTTATCACAAACAATCAAAAAAATACCGAAGAAGCCAAAAAACTCAAAGAACAAATAAATGGCTTGTCAAAAGAAATAAAAGAAACCGAAGGCACATTGGATGGATTTGAGAAAACATCCAAAAATGCTTTTGCTTCGGTAGAGAAATCTGCTACTGCGATGGCGTTTGCAATTTCTGCAGCGGTTGTTGGCGTAATTGCAAAAGTTACTAAAGAAATAATTGAATTTAGTAAAGCATCGTCCGAAATAGCTATGCAACAAGAAGCAAGCGTTTTGCGTTTGGTTGATATTTATGGCGAAGCGTCGGATGCTGTTGGTGATTTTATAGATGCGAACGCTACGGCTCTTGGTATGTCAAAGGCAGCGGCGGCTTCTTATGCTTCTGTTTATGGCAACCTTTTCAGCGTTTGGGCAGACCAAGCAACAAATGCAGAATTAACAAATCAATACTTGCAAATGACCGCCGTTGTTGCAAGTAAGACAGGCAGAACGGTTGAAGATGTACAAGAGCGTGTCCGTTCGGGTTTGCTTGGAAACACCGAGGCTATTGAGGACTTGGGAATTTTTGTAAATGTTAAAACCATTGAAATGACTGATGCTTTTCAGCGAATGGCAAATGGCAAATCGTGGGAACAGTTGGGCGCTTATACTCAACAGCAAATTCGTTCAATGGCTATTCTTGAACAAGCCACATCAAAATATGGTGACGAAGTTTCGGACACGGCTGTTTTATCGAAATCCAAATTATCGTCCGCTTGGCAAGATTTTCAAGCCACTTGGGGTAGAGCTGTCAATACAGTTTTAATTCCTATTTTGAATGTAGTTACTGAAATCGTCCAAGTCGCAACGATTGGCTTACAAACAATATTGGGATATTCGGGCGATATTTTAGAGGGAGTGGATAAAACCGTCGGTAAAGCCGAGGATTTAAACGACGAACTCAAAGAGACTCAAAAAATTCAAAAGGGACTTTTGGCGGGATTTGACCAAATAAGCATTTTAAGAGCTGGGAGTAGTTCCGAAATCCCTACGGGTTCAGAGCAAAAATACGGCATTAACGTTCCGCTGAATTTGAATTTGAAAGGAACTGATAATGTTATTGCTGAGTCTACTGCTTTCAAGGAAAAATGCGAAGAAATATTATCGCCTTTGAGAGAAGAATTTGGCACATTATTCGACAATCTTGAAACTTCTTTTTTATTGGCAAAGGAAACCGTATTCGTTCCGCTGTCCGAGTGGTTCGAGGAAGAATTTGCGCCTGAAACAATCCAAAAATATTCCGACAACATAGATGGTTTTTCGGCATCAATTGACAACTTAAACCAAGAACTTGAAGAAATGGGAGAAACTCCTTTGGCGAGTTTTTTTAGTTCTGCTATTGAGACCATTTCGGGATTTGTGTCAATTTGGTTAACATATATAAATGATATTTTTTCTCCTATATTCTCCAATTTCAGTGAATTAACCATAGTGATAGATGTTGTTTGGGGGCTTATCGGCAATTTGGGAATGACATTGTTTTCGGGTTTTTCCACTCAAATGGCTTCTCTAATAACTGCCGTTGTTGAACTATTTTCTCTTGTTGGCGACCTTATGGGAGCTACATCCGAAGCAGTGGCAACAATGTGGTCGCTTATAACAGGAGATTTCGATGGAGCAAAACAACATTTTGAAAATATGCTTATATATCTTGCAAATGCCGCGTTGTCAATTGTCAATGTGTTTATTGCCGCATTGAATTTTGTTTGGATGGAAATTTATGCCGTGGTTGGTGGAATTATAAACGGAATAGGCGGAGCTTTAGAGAAGATAGCACAAACGGCGGGTTTAGATTGGGATTTGACTTGGGATGCTTCTAAGAAGGCGCCAACTATTCCATATATAGAGAAATTAGACATCCCAAAACTTGCACAAGGAACAGTTGTACCTCCCAATAAAGAGTTTATGGCGGTTTTGGGTGACAATACTCAAGAACACGAAATAGTATCGCCTATTTCAACAATGAAGCAAGCGTTTATGGAAGCAATGGTTGAAATGGGTGGAGCAGAGCAGACAACAAAAGAAGAACATTATTATTTAAGTGAAACACAGCTGATGAGTGTTATATACAAACTCGCAAAAGGCGGTGAAAGACTAAATGGAGAGAGCCTTATAAGTGGGGGTGCGTATTGATGGATTATTGCAAAATAAACGATGTGAATTATGATGTAATAGTCACGGATATTCAAGAGGATTTTACGATACTTTACGGAGAAAATACAGGCAGAACCCTTGGTGAGGGTGTACCAATGGAGTTGGAGCCTTTGGGAACATTTTTTTCGCACAAGGTCACATTCAAGCGTAGCCGTGATAATGTTGAAGAATTCGACAGATTGTTTGACTTTTTGACAACCCCTCGTTATACAGGGTTTCCTGTCGAAATAGTCCACAATCAAACAACAATAAAATACGAAGCCTATGTATCACAAGGTAGCAGAAAGATAATAAGAATATTACAGAAATTACAAAAAGTCTTTTGGGGCGGATTGACGGTTAATTTTGTACCGATTAAGGCTCAAATCATACCGAAAGAGCAAGAGGGCGTGGAATAATGGGTGTAAATATTCAGTATAATAACTATGCAGTGGGGGCAAGGGAGAGTTTTGTCCCCACGGCAAAAAATGTAGAACGTTTTGTGAATTTGTCGCAGTTGCAAAAGCACAATGTAATTGTTCCAAATTACACAAATCCGTGTGAAGCATATCAAACAACATTGGATGGCATTGCGACACCGTTTCCTGACAATCCTGAAATGGCAAATGTAGGAATTTTGAGTAGTGTTATAAGTGACGCCAATGGGTATTTTTCATCAAGAATTGAGTTGTCTTTAAGGTCTGCGGAATTATTCGCGTCACAAGGAATAACACTTGAATTTGACAAGGTAAATAATATTTATTGTAACGAACTTTCTGTAATTTGGTATCGAGATAACGAAATTTTGTCCGAAAAGTCTTACGAGCCAAATTCACCAATATTTGTCTGTGAAAATCCCGTTGAGTATTACAACAGAGTTGACATAACCTTTAGTCGCATAAATATGCCATATAATCGCTTGAAATTAGTGTCAATAGATTATGGTTACGCATTGGAGTTTACAGGCGAAAACCTCAAAAATGCGAGCCTTACACAAGCAATTAACCCTACAAGTGTGGAATTGCCGATAAGCGTGGGAAATTTCACTTTGTGGGTAGATACAGACTTGAATTTGTTTTTTAGAAATAAAGAGCCTTTGACGGTGTATTTCAACGGCAAGTTAAGGGCAAAACTATTTATAAAAGATGCGAAAAGGACACAAAAAAAGCAATGGTCTATACGGTTGGAGGATTATATTGGGTTGCTTGATGGCGTGAATTTTTATGGCGGTATTTATGAAAACAAAGACGCAACAGAACTTATTGGAGAGATAATGTCTATTGCAAGAATACCCTTTGAAATAGACCATACACTTTATGGTGTGAAAGTTTCAGGTCATATTCCTTACGGCTCTTGCAGAAAGGCACTAATGCAAGTAGCTTTTGCAATTATGGCAGTAGTGAACACAAGCAATAGCGATATTGTTAGAATATATCCTCTTTCGGAAGGTGTTTCGCAGACAATACCTTTAAGTCGAATAATGCAAGGTCAAAATTTTGTCGAAAAAGATGTTGTGACAAGCGTACGACTGACCGCTCATTCTTATCGAAAGGTTTACGAAAGACAAGGAAAATACGAAGCCGACAAGAGCGGAATAGGTGATGGAATATTTGTCAAATTATCTGCTCCTGCTCATTCTTTTGAGATAACCAACGGTGAAATTTTGGAAAGCGGGGCAAATTATGCAATTATTAACGCACGAGAGGGTTGCGTGTTGAGTTATTGGAACTATGAACATACCGAGCTTGTCAAAACTAAAAATAATCCGCTTGTTGTTGCAGGAACGCTTGAAAATGTGGTGTCAATAGATCGTGCGACTTTAATTTCACCAAACAATGTTGACAATGTGCTTGATTTCTGCTATAATTACATTGTAACAAACAAAGAGATAAATTCAAGAATTGTTGAAAACTCTTTCAAAGGTCACAAGTCGGTAAATGTCGGTGATAAAATTGCCGTAGAAACACAATATCAAGGCAATATGACAGGTATTGTGATTAAGCAAACATATGGCTTGAATGGTGGAATACTTGTCAAAGATACTGTGATTAAGTGAGGGCAAATATGATATATGATAGAACTTTACAAGACGTCGAAAATGCCAAACAAATTCGATTGCAGAAAATACAAAATTTTTTGTCCTTGACTGACGATGAAATTGTGATTGTTCAAAGAGGATTTGTCACGTATGAAACAATAAATAGAATTGAGAGCAAACAAGACGAAATCAAGGAAAGGTTCAAAGAATTGGGATATTATTGTGACTTCGAAAGCAAAACTTGGACGGATGAGGACTTTTTCTCACAAAAAGACCTTAACCGAATTTGCGAAAACACAAAGATTTTAAGACAAGCCTTTTTTGTATATAATACAACGCCCGAAAATCCTATGGCTAAATATTATTTTGAAGAATTCAACAAGTTAGAAAAAATCCTTGTTGACCTGTCGGATATGATAGCCGATATGGTGAGCAGATATAGGCGCTGTGGAACATTTAATTGCGGAGGGTAATATATGAAAGAATTTATAGATGAAACAATCGCAAATGAAGGCACGCCGATAAATCGAGCCAATATGATGGCTATTCAAGGCTTTGTCGGGAAAGAGATTGTTTTCAATGATGATGATAGCATAATCGAAACAAATTCAAGTGGAGAAACATTAACCACTGTGTTTGAAAAAGACGGAAGTATCACTGAAACATTTTCGGGAGAAAAAACTATCGTAAAAAAAACCACATTTAATGAGCAAACAAATATGATTGTGGAGGTTTTGCAATGAGTTGGGCAGAATATTTGAAAATAAAGCAGGATATGGATAAAATAAGGGAAGATGTTTTGGCGTTAAGCCCACAAATTCGCGCATCTAATGACGAAAGCCATATTTTTTTCTCAAAAAGTACAAAAGTGACAAACTCAATACAGGTTAAATTAGCGTATAGTGGTTCTATAAAGTTGCGACTTAAAGCTGGTGCAGGTCTGTTTAGCTCTCAAGTGACCGCTGTAATCTCCAGAGAGAGCAGTTTCATCGAATTAGCAACACCCACAATACGTTGGGTGGAAGGTGAAGGCGATGAATTTGAAATTTATATCGAAAACATAGCGAGGAATGAAGGAATAAACGTTGGCTTTTTCCCCAATGTCGAAGCACAAGACAATCAGGTAATAGTAGATTGTTTTGGCGAAGTTTATTATAACCCTATTATCAATAATTAAATGGAGATTTTGAAATGAAAATTGATTGGACAAAAAAATTAACTTCAAGAAAATTTTGGCTTGCGCTTACAGCGTTTATTGCGGGGCTTGTAGTTGTATTTAATGGCGATGCTGAAATGGTAGAAACTATTTCGGGATGTATAATGTCGGGCGGCGCCGTAGTCGCTTATATAATCGGTGAGGGGATTGCTGACTCCAACAAGGGCGGTGATAATGGTGGCTCTTGAACATAGCGAAGTACAGAACATTAAAAAAGAAATATTGGAAGAAGCAGACGAAAGATATGTAAAAATCGAGTCTTGCACGGAAAAGCAAGAAGCGGTAAATAAAAAGTTTGCCAATGATGATAAACGAATTGACAAACTCATTGACCGAATGGAAATTTGGAATAAACTGTTTTGGGTAATTGCGTCTTCAAGCATAGGTGCTTTGATTGTGTCTTTGGCTGAATTGATTTTGAAGTAGCCTTGACAAATCAAAATTGATGTGTTATAATGTTATGGGGGATAGGGATGTACACCCGAAAGCGATTACCTCGTCGTTTCCCCTCTTTCTAAATTTATGAGGTTATGGAGGAAAAGAAAATGGCAAAGACTTGTAATAATTGCGGTTCAGCAAAAGAAATGATGGAATTAAAAGATATGCCATCTGTACCTTTTGCGGCACACGAAGCAGAAGTTGGCAGACAAGATCGACAAATAAAGCGTATGTGGATTGCGCTGATTGTGGCAATTGCTATGCTGTTTGCTTCAAATATCGGTTGGTTGATTTACGAAAGTCAATTTGTAACCGTTTCTTATGAACAAGATGGAGACGGTCTAAACAATGTTAATGTTGGTGAACAAGGAGATATTAACAATGGCGCAGAAAGTGAAGATAAGGTTCAAGAAGAAGAATAATGCCAAGGGTATAAAGGTAAGAAAAGCGAAAAAAAAGAAAAAGAGGTGATTTGATGTGTTAATATTCGTTTCCCATTGTTTCGGTGGGGATAAAGAGAATATTGAAAAAGCAAAAAAAATCACTCACGATCTGCAAGTAAAAGACCTTGCAAATTGTTATATTTGCCCTTTATTGACCTTTTCGCATCTTGAATATGGCGAGATAGGGTATGATGCGGAAATGGAACTTTGCCTTGACATCTTGTGCAATGCAGAGCGTCTTGTTGTCGCAAGTAAGGAAGTTTCAAAGGGCGTTCAAATGGAGATAGATTTTGCCAAACTTGTGGGAATGGAGATAGAATATCTTGATTAAAAATATTCTTATTTGGATTTGGTGTTTCCCTCAAATGTTGGCAGGGTTTGCTTTCCAAAAAATAACAAAATCTGTTAAAAATGGGAATTTTTACCAACACAAGTGTAATTTTGGCAGTGTTTCTCTTGGAACTTATGTTTTTTTGCGTCCTGCACATTGGAACGATGAAAACACAAAAAGACACGAACTCGGACACACAAAACAATCTTTATATCTTGGGTGGTTGTATCTTCCCGTGATTGGTATACCCTCGTTGATTTGGTGCGGTTGCTTTAAAGAATACCGCAAAAAACACAATATATCTTATTATTCCTTTTATACCGAAAAATGGGCGGACAAGTTGGCAGGAATAGAAAGGCGGTAGTCTTTTGAATAGAATAGAAAGTTACGACCTTTCAAGAAGCGAATGGGAAAATCTCATTGACGAATGGGTTGTCGGGAGAAATGCCGAAAGAAACCGTAAAATGTTAAAAAGGAGATTGCTTGACGGCATAACGTATGAACGATTGGCAGAGGAATTCGATATGTCAACTCAAAACGTGTGCAGTATCATTTACAAATGCCAAGATAAAGTTTTTCGGCATTTATAATAATTAAATAGTAAAAATTTAGTAAAAAGATGGTTATTCATTTGATTGTGAATGACCGTCTTTTTTGTTATTATATAGCCAAGAGGTGATGATATGAAAAACATTACAGAATTGATTAAATCCACCAAAGAATTAAACGAATTGCCATTCCTTGTAGTTTTCCGCACAATTCAAGTTTTGCGTGAAAAAGGTATGCTAAAGGGCTTTGACGATGTGGATAGAGTATCTAAATAATCCGCTCGGACTTCGTGTAGGCGATTGCGTTATTCGTGCAATATCAAAGGCGTTAGAACAATCTTGGGAGAAAACTTATATTGATTTATGTGTTCAAGGTTTTATGATGGGCGATTTGCCTTCATCAAATGCCGTGTGGAGCTCGTTCTTAAGACATAAGGGCTTCAAACGACACACAATAGAAGATTGCCCCGATTGCTATTCGGTAGAAGATTTTTGTCAAGACCACCCGAAAGGTGTTTTTGTGATTGGTACAGGAACTCATGCAGTTTGTGTGATTGACGGTTGCTATTATGACGCTTGGCAGAGTGGCAGAGAACCCGTAGTTTATTATTTTGAAAAAGGAGAGTAAATATGACTTACCCTAATTATTACAATGGCGGTTATTATCCGCAGTACCAAAATGGAGCAGTACCCGATATGTTAAATCAGTACAAGGGGCAGTATCAACAAATGCCTATGCAACAGCCGATGATGCAACAGCCTGTTCAGCAGATGCCGACAATGGCTCAACCTACACCTTCAAATGATATGATTTGGGTGCTTTCCGAGGTAGAAGCACAAAGCTATCCTGTTGCCCCGAATAATAGCGTTATTTTGTGGGACAAGAACAATGATGTGGTTTACATCAAGTCGGTAAATATGCAGGGGGTTCCGTCTATGCGTGTTCTTGATTATAAAGAGAGAACTGCCGACAATGCCCCTAAAACGCCAGAGAAGCACGAATGCAAGTGCGGTGATAAGTTTGTATTAAAAAAGGATTTCCAAGCCTTACAGAGCGAATTTGAGGCTCTGCGAAGCGAATGGGAAGCATTAAAAGAAAAACCAAAAGCAAAAACCGCTAAAAAGGCGGTTGAGGAGGTAAATGATGGCGAATAATCTTTATAATCAGTTTGGCAGACAGAACAACCCTTTTGAACAACTCGCACAACAGGCGAGAGAATTTCAAAAGCAGTTCAAGGGCAGTCCTCGTCAAGAGGTAGAGCGACTTTTGCAGACGGGGCAGATGTCGCAGTCGCAATTCAATCAGTATTCCCAAATAGCGCAACAAGTGGCGCAGTTTATAGGAGATAATTAAAAAACAAAAAGCGGAGATATTACTCCGCTGATGTATGTTTTTATAAGAAATATTCAAGCTTAAAAGTTCCTTTTTTCATATCTTGGAAAATGTGAGCCATACAAGTGACACTTGAAATTTGTTTGGTTGATATTGTTTTTTCTTTTCCGTTACATTTGGTCGTCATATTAAAAATTGAACCTCCTGTATTTTCTTCAACATAAAACAATACTTCAATTTCATTTCCATTAACAGAGATTTTTTCGGAATTGTCAAACTCAATGTCTCCATAATTTGTTTTTACCAAAATTTTGTTATCCATTTTTTATACCTCTCTTTCGTGTTTATTTTAACACACACAAGAATAAATGTCAATAGCTTTTTGAAATATTTTTTAATTTTGGCTTCAATCGGTAAGCGCGCGCCGATTTAGCAATATATTTTAATTTTATAAGGAGAAAAAATAATGATGGAAGATTCTAACTTCGCAACAGGCTACGCAGTTGGTAGAGATTCCAACGGCGGTTACAACAACGGCGGTATGTTTGGAAACGACTCTTGGGCGTGGATTGTCATTTTGCTTCTTTTCGGCTATGGCGGTAGAGGCTTCGGCGGTTCTGGTGGCTTCGGTGGCGGTTTTGGCGGTGGCTGTGGCTCGCCTTGTGCAACGCAGGCTGATCTTGCGGCTGGATTTAATAATTCCGCGGTTCTTGCTAACCTCAACGACCTCGCGCTCGGACAGGCAAACATTCAGCAAACGCTTTGTCAGGGATTTAGTGGTGTAAACACGTCTATTCTTCAGAATGGTTACAACACGCAGGGAGCAATTAACGGACTTTCTCATCAGTTAGCACAGTGTTGCTGTGATAACAAGGCGGCAATAGCAGATGTTAAGTATGCTATGGCTACCGAGTCTTGCGCTACTCGCAATACCATTCAGAACACCACAAGAGATATTCTTGAAAATGCAAATGCTAATAGCCGCGCTATTCTTGATGCTCTTAACGCTAACTACATTCGCACTCTTGAGCAGGAGAACAACAGCCTTCGTCTTTCCGCTTCGCAGTCCGCACAGAACGCAGTTCTTATGGCGGCTATGGATGCGAACAAAGCCGAAATTTTGAGACGCACGGGAGCTGAATGTCCGACTGCGGCTTATATCGTACAGCCCCCTCAGCCTGTTACCTTCCCCACTAATTGTTGCGGACAGGTAAACTATGCGGCTACGGGTTGCGGTTGCAACGGCGGTTTCTAAAATTAGATAAAAGATTGACTACTTTCGCATGATGCGGATGTTCGGGCTATAAGGTTACTGCCCGATGATGACTTTCGGGGAGCAGACGGGCAAAAGTAGACGGATGCTCCCCTCTATTTTTATAATTAAAAGGAGAATTTATTGTGGAAAAGAAAACCATAACAGATTTGAAAGAAAAACTCATCAATGCTATTGATGAAATTGACACATCAAAGGTCACACTTTGCGACCTTAAGCTTTTAGCAGATACCATTAGTGTACTCGCAAACATAAATGATAAACCTTTTGACTTTATGGATGCGTATTCCAAAATATCTACAATAGGATTCGGTGCAAAGCAGACCACACTTTCCGATTTAAAGGAGGCAGAATAATATGGCGGCTGAATATAGCTATCCACTTTCGCAGGTAATTGCGGAAGATGAAAACATTATATTCCTTGACGGCGATAGAGCTTGTAAAAAGGGATATATTACACACAGAAGCGGTTCGGGCGTGTTCCGTCTTAAAGGAGCAGGAAACGCTTGCAAGACCGTTTATAGAGTTACTTTTAACGCAAACATTGCGGTCGCAGAAGGCGGCACGGTTGGAGCAATCAGCGTGGCACTTCAAGAGGATGGGGAAACCTTGCAGAACGCAGTTGCAACGGTTACCCCTGCGGCGATTGGCGATTTCTTCAATGTTTCGCTTACCACATTTATCGTTATTCCTTGCGGATGTTGCGTTACCGTTTCCGTTGAAAATATCAGCGATGGCACGGCGATTGATGTTACCAATGCAAACATCATCTTTGACCGTGTAGCGTGAGAAAGGAGAAAAACACAATGAAACATCTTGAAAAATTGAAAGAGGCTCTTTGCGAGGAGCTTGACAAGTTTGGCAAAAGTGGTGATATTACCGTAAATTCCCTTGAAAAAATCCATAAGCTCACCGATACCATAAAGAACATCGACAAGATAATGGCACTCGAAGAGAGCGAAGGATATTCCGAGACAAGAGGCGGCAGAGGCGGCTCTTATATGCACGGCTCGTCCTATGATGACGATATGATGTACTCCGAGCGCAGAGGCAGAGGCAGAAATGCAAAACGCGACAGAATGGGCAGATATTCTTCTGAAGGTGGATATGCCGAAGACTATCGCGATGGTATGTACTCTTATGACGACGCAAAAGACCATATGATGTCAAAACTCGGCTCAATGATGGAAGATGCCGACCCAAACGAGCGCGAAATCCTCAAAGAATGTATGAGAAAGTTAGAGAGGATTTAACTGTGCAAGGGGAAAGAGCCAAAAGCGAAAAACCAACAGAAGATTATAGCGAGTTAAAAGACCTTTTCCCCGCACTACAAAAATACAAGACCGAACATAACACGGCTAACCTGCAAAAACTTTGTGCAGAAATCAAACAGTTCTGTAAATCAGTATATGCAAGCACGGAGAACGAGGAAGAAAGAGGCGTATATTTTTCTATGGTTGACAAAATGTCGCAAACGTGATATATTTTGTCTAGGAGTTCTTTTTCATTTTTTACCTTCCTT
>JAZNSH010000052.1:0-7234 GCA_045591115.1 Clostridia bacterium | reverse complement strand
AAACACAAATCCCTGCAAAATTTTTGCAGGGATTTGTTTCCATCGTTGCATTTCACTTGCAAAATGCGGTCATTTACGTCTGTGTAAACTCCCTTTTTTGCAAGTTCAGCGCCTTGGCTTGCAAGGGTTTCTCGAACTCTGTCAGTCTGCTGACTTTGTCAGCAGACTGAAGGAGTGTCTCAAAGGACACTCCTTGAATCTTACTTGTTTTTTATAAGCAATACGACCCAGTCAAGTCTATCATTATTGGGTTTTGTCGGAAGCATAAATCCGGGCTTTCCGTTGTGGTCGGTAGCATCTGCCTTAAGATTCTGATCAATGGAGATGTATTCACAGCTTCTTGGATTAAACCACATAGCGTTATAAGTGGCATCACCATCCATACCGCAGATCATACCGGTTGCCTTGGAATCCTTATTGCAAAGATACACAACGTAAACATCATTATCGATGGTAGCGCAGGCATAGTTAAGATCAATCGTTTCGCCCTTAAAGTAGTTTTCATTCTGAAAATCGGGCACCAACTTCCACCAATCAATGAATGAGAAAAAGTGCTTCATATAAGTCATATGCGTTGCAGAGGGGAAGTTGATTGCCGTACCCCAATGAACTAGCTTATTTTCAGGTGATACAGTTTCAACACCGTCGTCATGGCTTGAACCTGCATTATAATCACTTTTGTAAAGCCATATATCTTGAGCACCGTAGCCATAGCCGTAGAAGCCGTTAAGATATGCGATCCAACCTTGTGCACGGGCACCGAAATCCTTGGTCCAAAGGTAACAATATCTGCTTTCATAAAGAATTGATGCCTTAGGTGAAGCCCAATAATCCTTTGCAACCGCATCATTATTAATGTTCTTCTTGCTTACGGAGGGTTGCCATTGTGCCGCCCACCAATTATGTCCGGTAGCTTTTGTAACCTCATCACTGAGGAAAATGGATGCACCGCCGTTGCTTGCGGTTGTCACGTTTGTGCCATGTCCCGTAACGGTAGTTCCTCCGGTATTCTCCTGATGCCCTGAAAGGGGATGCTTGTAAGGATCATATTTATGAAGATATTCCGCAACCTTTACCCAAGGATTGTTTTTATAGGAGAACCATCTTTGAGTGTCTTCATAATACACATCGTTGTCAATTTCCTGTCCTAAAGTCCACATAACGGGATATGCTGAATAACGGGCAACCCACATACGGCAGCAAAGCTCCATAAACTCTGTGTCATTACCGAATCTTTCGGTGATGCTGCCTCCGAAAACAAACTGTGCGTTTGTATGAACAAGACCTTTTTCTGCAATGTAAGCAAAGTACTTATCAGCCTCTTTAAAGCCTTCAACATCCTTTTGGGAGTATTTGCAGTCCATAATATCCCAGCTGTGACCGATAGGCTCTGATTGATAAACCGTGAAGCCTTGCTCAACACGCTTATCAACGATGTACTTGAAGTGGGAATCTGTTTGAATACCGTCAGCTCGGGGGCCTGCTTCATCAAATTCCTCGGTAAGCATATTCCAGTGTGTATCACCTAAATAGAAGAAGGGAGTGCCGTCAGCATAGGTGAAATACTTGTTGCCCTCCTGAACGGTAACGAAGCCGTGCTTGTAAATTTCAAGCTCACCCTTATATTCATTTGCACCGATAGTGCCGGTTTTGCCATCAAGGTTTTTATCGGTTTCACAAAAAGTTTTGTATTCCCAAACACCGTATTCTGTAGGAGCAAAACGAACCTTAAAAATATTGTCATCATACCAAAATGATGGAACGGTGATAGTTGTACCGGTTGTTTTGTTGGTGAAAACGGCATCCATAATAGTATAGAAATTCTTTGTGGGATCTTTCACTTCAGCCGTTTCAAAGGTAAGCTCCGTTGCAACCCAGGTTTCGGTAATAACATCAACCGTTGAAGGGTCAATATCAGGCTTGGCAGTAGGCTCTGCCGTTGAAGGTGCTTTAGTGGTATTATCGCAGGCAGTATAAGCCATAAGCGTGCATATCAATAGGATTGATGCAAGGAAAAGTGATAAAAGCTTTTTCATTTAAAATCTCCTTTTTGTATCGTTTAATTCAGTATAACTTATCAAAAAAGAAGATTCAATGATATGTCCGAAAATTACCCTTTAAATGTCCTTAATTAGCTTTTGATAGAAAAAAATAAGAAGTGCCCCGAAGGACACTTCTTAAATCTTATTTATTCTTTATAAGTAATACAACCCAGTCAAGACCATCGTTATTGGGCTTTGTGGGAAGCATAAATCCGGGATTACCCTTAGGATCGGTGGAATCTGCCTTAAGATTCTGATCAATGGAGATGTATTCACCATTTCTGGGGTTAAACCACATTGCGTTGTAGGTGGCATCGGGATCCATATTGCAAACCATACCTGATGCAAAGCTTGCGTTGGGAAGATAGATAACATAAATATCGTTGCCCTTTGTTGCGCAAGTATAAGGCTGATCCTTAGTCTCTGCATAGAAATAGTTTTCATCATAGAAATCAGGTACAAGTTCCCACCAAGGAATAAAGGAGAAGAAGTGCTTCATCAAACCAACTGAGGTAGCTGATTCAAAGTCAACAGCTGTGCTCCAATGAACTGCTTTGTCTTCAGGTGTGATAGAATCACGACCGTCGTTTGAAGTAGTATCTATATCATAAGTGCTCTTATAAAGCCAAATATCGATAGCGCCGTAGCCGTATCCGTAGAAACCGTTAAGGTATGAAATCCAGCCCTGAGCACGTGCACCGAAGTCTTTAGTCCAAAGGTTGCAGTATTTACTTTCGTAGTTAATTGAAACCTTAGGTGATGCCCAGTAATCCTTTGCTACAGTAGCGTTGGTAAAGTTCTTCTTTGTAAAAGAGGGACCCCACTGTGCTGCCCACCAGTTGTGGCCGGTTCTCTCTGTTACTGCAGGATCCCAGAAAACTGAAATACCGTTTCCGCTATTGGATCCGCCGGTACCTTTACCTGTAACGGTTGTAGCACCGGTGTTTTCCTGGTGACCTGAAAGGGGATGCTTGTAGGGATCGTGCTTATGAAGGAACTCAGCAACGTTTACCCAAGGGTTATTTGCGAATGAGAACCAAGCGCCGCCGTTTTTGCCTCTTTCATAGTACATATCGTTGTCGATTTCCTGACCTAATGTCCACATAACGGGATATGCTGCATAACGGGCAACCCACATACGGCAAGCAAGCTCCATAAATTCAAGGTCTTCAGCAAACTTCTGACTGATTTGGTTACCGAAAACAAGCTGTGCGTTTGCGTGAACAAGACCTGCATCAGCAATGTATTTGAAGTAATTATCAGCCTTTGCAAATGCTCTTGCATCAGCCTTTGAGAAATCACAGTCATTAGTGTTCCAGCCATGACCGATGGGTTCTGACTGATATACAGTAAAGCCTTGAGAAACGCGCTTATCAACTATATACTTAAAGTGTGAATCGGTATCAATATGGTCAGCGTGAGGGCCGGCTGAATCAAATTCTTCGGTAAGCATATTCCAGTGTGTATCACCTAAATAGAAGAAGGGTGTGCCGTCAGCATAAACAAAATATTTTTTGCCTTCTTCAACGGTTACAAAGCCGTGCTTGTAAATTTCAAGATCGCCTTTATAAACGTTAGCACCGATAGTACCGGTCTTGCCATCAAGGTTGGAATCTTCTTTACAAGAAGTTTTATATTCCCAAACACCGTATTCTGTGGGAGCAAAGCGAACCTTGAATATGTTCTTTTCATACCAGAAGCCGGGCATTTTAAGAGTAGTTCCGGTATTCTTGTTTGTGAAAACAACATCCAAAAGTGTATAGAAGTTATCTGTGGAATCGTTTTCCTCTGAAGTTTCAAAGGTAAGTTCTGTTGCAACCCAGGTTTCGGTGATAACGTCAACCGTAGCAGGGTCAATATCAGGCTGAGGTGCAGGTTCAGCATCGGGAGTAGAGGGAGTACCATCTGTGCTATTGTCTGCGGAACCTTGAGGAGTTGTAGTTTCGTCACAAGCGGTGAATGCCATAAGTGTAGTGATGAGCATTATCACTGCCAGGAGAACAGATAAAATCTTTTTCATAAATGAGTTCCTTTCTTTATAGTATTATTACTCGATTTTATATTACCAAATTTTCAAATAAATATCAAGTGTTTTTTTGAAAAATTATATAACAATATTATAATATCACATAACCCTTCGATTTTATATAGCAAAAACGCAAATAAATATAGCAAAATCGTATTTTGTGATAATGATAAAAGTGTTGCAAATGAAAGGAAAAGTTGGTATAATTATATATGTAAATTAAATGTAGGTGATTATATGCTTAATATTGGTTGTCATTTATCCTCATCCAAGGGATATCTTAATATGGGAGAAACGGCTAAAGCACTTGGAGCAAACACTTTTCAGTTCTTTACCCGTAATCCGCGGGGAGGCGCGGCAAAGGCGATAGATAAAAATGATACTGACGCTTTTAATAAATTTCAAGAAGAAAACGGCTTTGCAAAAATTCTTGCCCACGCGCCTTACACCCTTAATCCTTGTTCGGACAAAGAGGAAACACGTACCTTTGCTTATAACGTATTTAAAGATGATCTTATGCGAATGGAGTATACGCCCGATCAGCTATATAATTTTCATCCGGGTAGTCACGTAGGGCAAGGCGTTGATAAGGGAATAGAGCTTATCTGTGATATATTGAATCGTGTTTTAACTCCTGAAATTACCACAACTGTTTTGTTGGAAACGATGTCAGGCAAGGGTAGTGAGGTAGGATCAAAGTTTGAAGAGTTAAAACGAATCATCGATAATACCGAGCTGAGCGATAAATTAGGCGTATGCCTTGATACCTGCCACGTTTTCGATGCAGGTTACGATATCGTAAATGATCTTGACGGCGTGCTGGAAAATTTTGATAAAGTTATAGGTCTTGAAAGATTAAAAGCTATTCATATAAATGATACGATGAATCCTTATGAAAGTCACAAGGACAGGCATCAAAAAATAGGTAACGGCTTTATCGGCACCGATGCTTTTGAAAGAATTATCAACCACAAAGCCTTAAAAGACATTCCTTTTTTGTTGGAAACGCCCAATGAGCTTGACGGATATAAAAAAGAAATCGAATTATTGCGCGGATTGTACAAATAAAAATTGACATAAAATAGAGTATTATATATAATATACATATGCACGTATGCTAAAAAATACCGAAACGGAGAAATTTTCTATGATAAAATCAGATGAACTCAGAAGCAAATTTATTAACTTTTTTCATTCAAAGGGTCACGCTGTAATTGAGGGTGCATCACTTATTCCCGAAAACGATCCCAGCGTTCTTTTTACAACGGCAGGTATGCATCCGTTAGTACCTTATCTTTTAGGTCAGCCTCATCCCCAGGGAACAAGGCTTACTGACGTGCAGAAGTGCGTTCGTACCGGCGATATTGATGAGGTTGGCGATGCATCACACCTTACCTTCTTTGAAATGTTAGGTAACTGGTCATTGGGTGACTACTTCAAGAAAGAAGCAATTTCCTGGTCTTGGGAATTTTTAACCTCCAAGGAGTGGTTAGGTCTTGATCCCGATAAGCTTTTCTTCACCGTTTTTGCAGGTGATGAAGATAGCCCCAAGGATACAGAAGCTGCATCATATTGGATGGCAAACGGTGTTAAGGAAGATCACATCTTTTTCCTTCCCAAGGAAAACAACTGGTGGTGGGCAGGTGCTCAAGGTCCCTGCGGTCCTGACACCGAAATGTTTATTGATACAGGCAAGCCCAAGTGCTGCGATGAATGTTCGCCTGCTTGTGATTGCGGAAAGTATCTTGAGATCTGGAATGACGTATTTATGCAGTATAACCGCAATGCTGACGGCACTCTTTCACCTCTTTCCAAGAAAAATGTAGATACAGGTATGGGTCTTGAGAGAACCATCGGTGTTCTTCAGGGCGTAAAATCAGTTTATGAAACTGACTTATTTACTGCATCATTAGCTAAAATTGCTGAAATATCAGGCAAGAAGTATGGTGAAAGCGAAGAAGTTACAAAGGCATTCCGCGTTATTGCCGATCACATCCGCACCGCAACTTTTATTTTAGGTGATCCTAAGGCAGTTACTCCTTCAAACGTTGATCAGGGGTATGTTTTGAGAAGACTTATCCGCCGTGCTATCCGTTTTGCAAACTCTCTTGAGATGCCCGTTAATTCAATTATCGAGATTTCAAAAGTTTATATTGAACAGTATAAGGCAGTTTATCCCGAACTTGATAAGCAAAGCGCATTTATCATCGAGCAACTTAAACTTGAAGAAGAACGCTTTACCCGCACATTAAAGCAGGGACTTAAGGAGTTTGAAAAGGTTTCCAATCAGATGCAGAATGAGGGTAAAACTGTTGTTGACGGTCAAACCACATTCCACTTATATGATACCTTTGGTTTCCCACCTGAGCTTACAAGCGAAATGGCAAAGGAAAAGGGCTATACTGTAGATATGGCAGGCTTCGAAGAATGTTTTAAGGAACATCAGAAGAAGTCCTCACAAGGTTCTGAACAGCGCTTTAAGGGCGGTCTTGCTGAGCAGACAGAAGAAACTGCAAGGCTTCATACTGCAACACATCTTATGCATTCAGCACTTCGTAAGGTTCTTAATGATCCCGATGTTGCGCAGAAGGGTAGTAATATTACTTCAGAACGTCTTCGTTTTGACTTTACTTTCGGTAGAAAAGTTACCCGTGAAGAGCTTGATGAGGTTGAAAAGCTTGTTAATGAGGCTATTCAGGCTGACGTTGAAATCGTTTGCGAGCAGATGCCTCTTGAAGAAGCAAAGGCATCAGGTGCTATAGGCTTGTTTGAAAGTAAGTATGATACAGTTGTTAAGGTTTATACAATGGGTGAATATTCGAAGGAAATTTGTGGCGGTCCTCACGCAAGCCGTACCGGTGAACTTGGCAAGTTCAAGATCAAAAAAGAAGAAAGCTCATCGGCAGGTGTTCGCCGTATAAAGGCAGTTTTAGAATAAACTAATGATAAAGGGTCGATAAAACAATCGACCCTTTCAGAGCACTGACAAACCCCTGCAAACACAAACCCCTGCAAAAATTTTGCAGGGTTTGTTTCCATCGTTGCATTTCACTTGCAAAATGCGGTCATTTACGTCTGTGTAAACTCCCTTTTTTGCAAGTTCAACGCCTTGGCTTGCAAGGGTTTCTCGAACTCTGACAGCCTGCTGACTTTGTCAGCAGACTGA
>JAZNSH010000051.1:0-4890 GCA_045591115.1 Clostridia bacterium | reverse complement strand
AAAAATAAGTTTAAATATAAGCCATATATTTTTATAAAGGCAGAGAGGGGTTGCATAATTGAAAGAGAATGTAATTATCGATTTGAAAAATATCTCCGTAACATTCGGAGATAATCAGGTGTTAAAAAATCTCAACCTCTACATTCGTGACAAGGAGTTCATAACATTTCTCGGTCCTTCGGGTTGCGGCAAGACCACAACGCTCAGGATAATTGCAGGTTTCATTGAACCCGACGAAGGTGAGGTTATTTTTGAGGGCAAGAAAATAAATTCTCTTCCTCCTCACAAGAGACAGGTTAATACCATTTTTCAGCGATACGCTCTTTTTCCTCATCTTAACGTTTATGAAAACGTTGCTTTCGGTCTCCGCCTCAAAAAGGTGAAGGAGGACGTTATTCGTGAGCGTGTTAAGGAAATGCTTGCAATGGTAAACCTTAAAGGCTTTGAAAAGAGAAATATCAACACACTTTCAGGCGGTCAGCAGCAGCGTGTTGCCATTGCCAGAGCACTTATAAACGATCCTAAGGTTCTTCTTCTTGATGAACCCTTAGGTGCACTTGACCTTAAATTAAGAAAAGATATGCAGAATGAGCTTAAAAACATTCAGCATAAGACGGGAATCACCTTTATTTACGTTACTCACGACCAGGAAGAAGCACTTTCAATGTCCGACACCGTTGTAGTTATGGCTGACGGTAAAATTCAGCAGATCGGCACTCCCACAGATATTTATAACGAGCCTAAAAACGCGTTCGTTGCTGACTTCATTGGCGAATCAAACATTGTTGACGGCATTATGCTTGAAGATTTTAAAGCGAGATTTTCAGGTCACGTGTTTGATTGCCTTGATAAAGGCTTTGAGAAAAACGAGCCTGTTGATATCGTTGTTAGACCTGAGGATGTTGACGTTGTTCCCTTGGAAAATGCGATGCTTAAGGGAATCGTTACCTCCGTTACCTTTAAGGGCGTACACTATGAGATCATCGTTGATATCGGCGGATTTAAGTGGATGATACAGACTACCGATTACGTTGGCGAAAAGGAAAAGATCGGTCTTTATATTGAGCCTGATGCCATTCACGTTATGAAAAAATCAGAATATTCAGATATGTTCGGTGACTATTCCTCATTCTCTGATGAGTTTGAAGAGCTTTCCGATGCTTCGGAGGTAATTGAGGAATGAAGAAAAAATCTTTTATGAAGCAGATCTCCGCCACACCTTACTATGTGTGGGCGGCACTGTTTATAATCGTACCTATAATTTACGTTATATATTATTCCTTTACCGATGCTCAGGGGAATTTTGTTGGCTTTGATAATTTTTCAATAATAAGCCATTATTCCTCAACTTTTATGCTTTCCATTATGATGGCATTCATTGCAACGGTTATCTGCTTGCTTATAGGCTATCCGCTTGCTCTTGCCATTTCAAAAACCAAGCCGTTAACTCAGAAAATACTGATAATGCTCGTTATGCTTCCAATGTGGATAAATTTTATTATCCGAACCGATTCTATTGCGATTCTTTTGGAGAAGAACGGTCTTATCAATCAGTTTTTAGGTCTTTTCGGATGCCACGTTGAGCTTATGGATACGCGCTTTGCAGTTATTGTTGGTATGGTTTACGATTTTCTGCCTTATATGATCCTGCCCATTTATTCGGTTTTAACTAAGCTCGATGTAAGACTTGTTGAAGCCGCAAGAGATTTAGGCTGCAACGCTTTTAAGGCATTTACAAAGGTCATTATTCCCTTAAGCATTTCGGGGGTAATTTCAGGAATTACTATGGTATTTGTGCCTTGCGTTTCAACCTTCTATATTTCAAGGCGTTTAGGCGGTGCGAACACCTATCTTATCGGTGATGCCATTGAAGCAAGAATGCTTTCAATTTCTCAGGATTACAGTAAAGGAGCAACGCTTTCCTTTGTGCTGATGATCCTCATTGTTGTAAGCACGCTGATTATGAACCACTACACCGATGATGAGGATACTACCGCGGCAGGAGGTTTTGTGGCATAATGAAAAGCAGTAAATTTTATATAACCTTATGCTTCGTGCTCCTTTATGCGCCGATCCTTATTCTTATTTTCTTTTCCTTTAACTCAAACGAAAGTACAGGCGCATTCGGCGGCTTTTCACTTAAATGGTACGAACAGCTTATGGAGGATGAAATTGCCAAAGAAGCACTGATAAATTCACTTATAATTGCAGTTTCATCATCAGTTATCGCAACTGCCATCGGCACCTTTGCCGCAATGGGAATTTCAAAGATCAAAAAGAGATTTATTAAGGATAGCGTAATGACCGTTACCAATATTCCTATGGTAAATCCCGAAATCGTTACTGCAGTTTCTATGGCATTCCTATTTATGGGAGCTCTTGCAACCTTCGGCTTTTCGGGCGGTGATGATACCCTTGATATGATAAGCCTTCTTATCGCACATACTACCTTTGGTTTGCCATATGTTATTCTTTCGGTGCTTCCTAAAATCAGGCAGATGGACAGATCACAGACAGAGGCCGCTCTTGATTTAGGGTGCAGACCCTTCCAGGCATTTTTTAAGGTTGAGCTTCCTCAGCTTATGCCCGGAATTTTTACGGGACTTATTATGGCGTTCACAATGTCCTTTGATGATTTTGTTATAAGCTACTTTGTGCGTCCCAAGGCAACTGTGCAGACCTTGCCCTTGTATATTTATTCAATGACGGGAAAGGGCACCGTAACGCCTGATATGTACGCACTTTCGACCTTTATGATAATTGCCATATTTGCGCTTCTTATTCTTGCAAACCTTGCAGGCTCAAAGAATGAAATCAAGGCAAAGCGTCAGGCAAGAAAATTAAAAAGACGGCAGGAGGCGGTAAAATGAAAAAAATATTTTCGTTAATACTTGTTCTTACCGTTGCCGTTTCGCTTTTTTCAGGCTGTAAATCGGAAGAAGAAAAGGAAAAGATCGTTCTTAATGTTTTCAACTGGGGTGAATATATTTCTGATGGGGCAGAGGAGCCTTGGGTCTATGAGGGTGAAGATGGCCAAATCTTTGAAGTTCCTTATCTCGATATAAACGAGGAATTTGAAAAGTACTATAATGCTACCCATCCGGGAATTGAATTGGAGGTAAATTACACAACCTATTCCTCCAACGAAGAGCTTTATGCCAAAATGACCACCTCCGATGCTTCCTATGATATTATCATTCCCTCTGATTATCTTATCAATAAGCTTATAAGAGAAGATCTTATTCAGCCTATCAACATTGATAACATCCCCAATTTCAAAAATATAGGGGAAAAGTATCTTGCGGAAGATATTTCCTATAAGATAAACGAAAATGGCGAGAGAGTATATTATTCAGCCACCTACACCTTTTGTAAGGTAGGTATAATCTATAACAAAACAATTCTTGAGGAAACCTTTGAGGATTTCTCTCAGGAGGAATTTGAAAAAGAGGGCTGGGGCGTACTGTGGAATGAAAAATACAAGGATTTAGGCATTCTTCAGTTCAATAACTCCCGTGATGCCTTTGCAACGGCACAGTTTATTCTTATGGAAGAGGATAATTATTCAGGTGACGTAAGCTATATCAATAAATCCGTTTTGGAAGAGGGCGGTGCTGAAATATACGATCGTGCTCTTGAACTTCTTAAAACACAGCAACCATTACTGCAGAAGTACGTTATGGATGAGGTTTTCAATAAAATGGAAACGGGCAATGCCGCCATTGCGCCCTACTATGCAGGTGACTATTTCACTATGACGTGGAACTGCGATGAGGATTATGAATTATGCTTGTTCTATCCTGATGAAGGTTCAAACTCATTCCTCGATGCAATGTGTATTCCCACAAGCTCAAAGCATCCTGAAATTGCCGAAGAATACATTAACTTTATGCTTTCTACCGATGAAGATCCCCGAAAGAGCATAGCGGCAATAAATGCCGAGTATATCTGTTACGGTTCGCCTAATATGAAGGTTCAGGAGGATCCCTATTATGCATATTTCGTTGAAAATGAAATGCACGAGGAAGGCTATGATATCCTCTACGGTGAAAATTCCTTTAACTTCAAAAAGGAAGGCTTTGTGTGTCTTGACGATGAAACACAGCATTATCTTAACGAGCGTTGGGATGATCTGAAGATCCACGGCAGTACTTATGGCACAACGGGGCTGAGTATATTCTGCATAGTGCTTATTGTTGCCATTGGCACGGTGATCACCATCAACGCAGTTAAAAAACGAAAAAATGCAAAGCACTGGGATTAAGGAAAGGTTTTTATATGATCTGTTGTTTTACGGGCCACAGAGTAATTCCCAAAAGTGAATATGCTGAAGTGAGAGAAAAGCTTGCGGAAAGCCTTAACAAGCTTATTGATGAGGGCGTTACTCACTTTATTGCAGGCGGAGCGCTTGGCTTTGATTCTCTGGCGGCGGAGGTAGTTCTTGAAATAAGGGAAAAGCGCAATATCACCCTTGAAATTGCAGTGCCTTGTCTCGGTCAGGAAAAAAAGTGGAATAAAAAGCAGATAGCAAACTATGAAGATATTCTTAAAAAGGCCGATAAGGTTACGGTTTTATCTGAAAAATACGTAACGGGATGTATGCAGGTAAGAAATAAATATATGGTTGATTCCTCTGATGTTGTGGTTACCTATTATCGCGGTAAAACGGGAGGCACACAACAGACTTATTTCTATGCAGAGTTGCTTTTAAAAAGAATAATAAACGTATGATGAGAAATATCCATCTGATTTGATATGCACCCCAAAAGTTAGACACTTTTGGAGGTGCATATTTTTTATGGCAAAAAAAGGACAAAAACAAAAAAGATATAGTGCAGAATTCAAAATAGGTGTTATAATGGATATGCGAGAACACCATTTAGGTTTGCG
>JAZNSH010000050.1:0-136017 GCA_045591115.1 Clostridia bacterium | reverse complement strand
ACCCTATTACATAACACTAAAACTCGAACCGCTTGAAGGCGAGTTTTTAAGAAAACAGTATGATGATATTGTTCCAGGCTTTTATATGAATAAGGTTCATTGGAACTCTATCAAACCAGATGGCGAAGTTCCTGATGATTTATTAAGGGAATTAGTTGATAAATCATACAATCTTATTCTTAAAGGTTTTAGTAAGAAAAGACAACAAGAGATATTAAACGACTTATAAACAAACTTGACAATTTAATAAGAACAATAAACTTACAATCAGTTAATTAAATTTCAGTTCATCCGCAAGCAAACAAAAATCAAAAGGACTATGACATTTTTTTGCGTCATAGCCTTTTAAAATAATTTGCACCAAATTCATTTTTTAGAAAAAGCAGAACCCCGAAAACCGTAATGGTTTCGGGGTTTTTGAATGCTTTGTAAGATAAGTGATTATCTCTTTGAGAACTGAGGTGCACGACGTGCGGCCTTTAAGCCGTACTTCTTTCTTTCCTTCATTCTCGGATCACGAGTAAGGAATCCTGCCTTCTTAAGAGCAGGTCTAAGGCTCTCGTCAGCCTTTGTAAGTGCACGAGCAATACCGTGACGGATTGCGCCTGCCTGACCTGTGAAGCCACCGCCCTGTACATTTACAAGAACGTCAAACTTACCAAGTGTTTCTGTTAATTCAAGGGGCTGACGAACAATTGTCTTAAGTGTATCAAGACCAAAATAATCGTCAAGCTCACGCTTATTAACAATGATTGCACCTTTACCTGCAACAAGTCTAACTCTTGCTACAGCTTTTTTACGTCTGCCGGTGCCCCAGAACTGAACTTTAGCTGCCATAATACGAACTCCTCCCCATTACAGTGTGTATACTTCAGGCTTCTGAGCTGCATGTGCGTGCTCAGAAGCCTTATATACACGAAGTTTAGTAAGCATTTCTCTGCCTAAGGAGTTCTTGGGCATCATACCCTTGATAGCTTCATAAACCATTAATTCAGGCTTCTTTTCAAGCATATCACGAGCTGTAGTCTCTTTAAGACCACCTACGTATCCGCTGTAACGATAGTATTTCTTCTGTTCCAGCTTCTTTCCGGTAAGCACAACCTTGCCTGCGTTGATAACAATAACGTTGTCACCGCAATCTACATGAGGTGTAAAGGTAGGTTTGTGTTTGCCGCGCAGAATCATAGCCACCTGAGTAGCAAGTCTGCCGAGTGTCTGCCCATCAGCATCGATAACGTACCATTTACGTTCGATGTCAGCGGGTTTTGCGACAAATGATTTCATAGCAATACCTCCAAAAATATATCTGCTTTATACAAGCCTTATTATAATACTTTATTTCTTAATTTATGTCAAGCGATTTTTTGTTATTTTCCGCAATGATCATAAATTGCATTTATAAGCTCACAAACAAGACGAAGAATAAGTAAATAAACTATTGCAAGAGGAATACAGAATATAATCTGTCCAAGGCCCGTCATAACAGCACCCGTTGCAACATTGACTATTCCTGCAATAAACGAAACAAGAACATTAACGGCAATTACTATTGCCATTGCATAATAAACAATAGTTACAAGCTTCTTTCCGTAAGTTTTTTCAAAATTAAGCAACGATTTAAAATCAAAATTCATAAAATATCCTCTCTTTCAATTATAAATAATATACAATAGTAGCAATTTTTTGAGCTGATTCTTTTAATGAAGAAATATACGCAAACTCATTTGGCGTATGAATAAAATCCCCCTTAACACCAATAGAATCAATGGTAGGAATTCCTTTCGAAGTAGTATCAGCCGCATCTGAACCGCCAAGGCTTCCTCTTGCAGTTAATTGAGATATTCCGTTGGCTTTTAAAATCTCATTGATTCTTTCAAGCAATGCATAATTTCTTTCGCATTTTTCCATTGCGGGACGAAATCCGATTCGTTTTGTTTTAGCTCTCGTACCTTCAACGGTACATTTTTCTGCAATTTCGTAGGTTACTTGTTCTGCAAACTCAAACTGCTTATTATCAACGAATCTGTATTCAACAACAAAAGAACAAAAATCAGGCACTGTATTTGCTTTTGTTCCACCGGTAATTAAACCGCAAGTTGATGTTAAGCCATCATTATCTTTAAATCTTTCAAGCTCAATTATCTTGTTGGCAGCTTCGAGAATAGCATTTGCCCCGCCTTCAACACATCGTGAAGCATGTATAGCTTTTCCATATACATCTACGCGATAGCGTGAAATACCTTTCCTCCATAAAACTGCTGTATCATCTTTTGCGCTTTCGCAGTTAAGAAATGCTACAGCATCTTTGGCTTTCTCACAAACAAAATTTATTGTTGCCTTTTCACTTTGCATACTGTTAACCTCTTCATCAGTTTGCAAAAGAAGCTTGATTGGTCGTTTTTTATATCCTGCTTTATGAAGAGCGACCATTGCCTCCAGTGCAGCAACAGTGCCGCCTTTACAATCCATAACACCGGGGCCATACATTTTATCACCGTCAATTTTTACAGCAGGAGTACCAAATGAACCAACCGAATGGACTGTATCAAGATGACCTGATAGACAAATAGGCTTTTCTGAAGAACATCCATTCATTGTAATGCAGACAGGATTTCCTGAAAATTCATTTTCTAAAATTTCAATATCCCATCCCATTTTCTCTGCAACATCAATAAAAAAACCGCAGGCTTTATCAACGCCTTTTTTATAATCTGTCGGGCTTTCAGTATTAGAAACATCTACCCAAAGTTTAACATATTCATCATTTATTTGGTCAATAATATCAAACAATTTATTATTTTCCATAAAAACCTCATTTAAAAATAAAGCTTCCGCCAAACAAGCAGAAGCGTTACTTATAGTATAAAACAATAACTTTTATTTGTCAATATTATAAAAATCTTTTTTGCCCCATA
Organism: Clostridia bacterium; assembly: GCA_045591115.1. GTDB lineage: Bacteria > Bacillota > Clostridia > Christensenellales > QALW01 > UMGS1322. The sequence goes on along the minus strand of JAZNSH010000050.1, from coordinate 133,102 downwards.
AAGAACAACGCCAATGTCCCCGGACCTGAATGTGAGCCGATTACGGCACCAATATGTCCAACAACAAAAGTACAATCAGGATATTTTTCCGAAATTGCATTTTTAAGGGTTAGCGCATCTTCAAGACAATCTCCATGGCTTATGCAGATTTCTTGACCATTAATATCAATGCCGTACTTTTCAATATCATCAAGCATAGTGCGAAGAGCACGTTTTCTGCCTTTCACCTTTGCGTTCGGAACAAGCTTTCCTACACTGTTACACTGAAGAACAGGTTTAATATCAAAAATCGTACCTACAACCGCACTTGTTTTTGAAACTCTACCACCTCTTTGAAGATACTTAAGATCATCAACCGTAAACCAATGCATTACGTTATGCTTGTTTTCTTCTGCCCAAGCAACTATTTCTTCAAAACTGCATCCGTCATCACGCATTTTAGCGAGTTTTAATGTAAGTAATCCTTCACCAAGCGAAGCACCTAATGAATCAACGGAATAAATTTTTCTGTCGGGAAATTGTTCTTTTAATTCGTTTATTGTATTCACTGATCCATCGTAGCTTCCACTAAGTCCGGAAGAAAGGCAAACATATATAAGATCATCACCGTTTTCAAGAATCGGTGTAAAAAATTCTCTATATTTTTCAGAAATTATCTGGCTAGTGCTACATCTGTCGCCCGCGCGCATTCCATCATAAAAGCTTTTGCAATCAAAACTTTCTGCTGTGTAAACTCTTTCCTCATCGTTTACAGTAAGAGTCATAGGTAAACAAATAATATCACGCTCATTTGCAACATCAACAGGGATATCAGCACAAACATCACACAAAATCTTCAACATAATATTTCTCCTTTTGACAAAATAGCACAGTTTTAAACAAACACATCAAGTTGTTTTCAATACTATATTATATCATAGTGGCAATTTTGTCAATAAAAAAAGTGAAAAGATACCGCATAAGCGATATCTTTTTTTGTTTATAAAATGATACTCTCGCCTGTTATTTCTTCAGGTTTTTCAAGGCCAAGAATCTTTATGATAGAAGGTGCAATGTCTGCAAGTCTACCACCATCCTTAAGCTTGCAATCATAGCCAACAACACAGAAAGGAACCGGATTTGTTGTATGAGGTGTAAAGGGATTTCCATCTTCACCGATCATACAGTCAGCGTTACCGTGATCAGCAGTGATCAAAACAACTCCGCCCATTTCTTTTGTAGCTTCACAAACCTTACCAACACAATCGTCAACTGCTTCAACTGCCTTAACCGCCGCATCAAAAACACCGGTATGACCAACCATGTCACAGTTAGCAAAATTAAGGATGACTGCATCATATTTACCTGATCTGATCTGCTCGCAAACAGCCTCACAAACGGGATATGCACTCATTTCGGGCTGAAGATCAAAAGTGGGAACATCAGGTGACTGAATAAGTATTCTATCCTCTCCCTCAAAGGTCTTTTCTTCTCCACCATTAAAGAAGAACGTAACGTGAGCATATTTTTGAGTTTCGGCAATACGAAGCTGAGTCATATTCTTACTTGCAAGATATTCACCCAAAGTCATACGAAGCTCTTCAGGAGGATACGCAACCGTAACATTAGGCATTGTTTCATCATACTGAGTCATACAAACGTATTTAACGGGGAAATATCCGTTTTTGCGAACAAATCCATCAAAAGCTTCATCAACAAAAGTGCGTGTAAACTGTCTTGCGCGATCAGGACGGAAGTTAAAGGAAACAACGCTATCCCCTGCTTTAATCATACCACCTTTGTCAACAACGGTAGGAACGATAAATTCATCAGTAACATCAGAAGCATAAGATTTTTCCATAGTGTCTACAGCATCAGGATTAATATTTCCCTCACCGTAAACCATTGCAGCATAGGCCTTTTCAACCCTATCCCAAGCAAAGTCTCTGTCCATAGCATAATATCTGCCCATAATTGTGGCAATCTTTCCTACACCAAGCTCTGACATTTTTGCCTGAAGATCTTTTATAAAGCCAATACCACTTGTTGTTGAAACATCTCTGCCGTCCATAAGGCAATGAACATAAACCTTTGAAAGACCGTTCTTTTTCGCCATCATAAGAAGACCGTAAAGGTGATCAATATGACTATGTACACCGCCATCAGAAAGAAGACCTATAAGATGAAGTGCAGAATCATTTTTCTTACAGTTTTCAACAGCATCATTAAGCACTTTAATATTAAAAAACGTACCATCTTCAATATCTTTTGTGATCTTAACAAGCATCTGATAAACAACACGGCCTGCGCCAATGTTGGTATGACCAACTTCACTATTGCCCATTTGACCATCAGGAAGACCAACATCAAGACCTGAAGCACCAATGGTAGTAAAAGGATTCTCATTAAAAAGCTTTGTAAGATTAGGAGTTTTGGCAGTATAAATAGCGTTACCTTCATTAACATCTCTTATGCCAAAACCGTCCATAATACATAATACAACAGGTTTTTTCATAAATTACCTCACAAAATTAAGGCTGCCATTAACTGGCAGCCAGAGTATTAAGCCTCTTTTGAAGCAGCTTCAACGATAGCTGCAAAATCAGGAGCCTTAAGAGATGCACCGCCAATAAGACCGCCATCAATATTAGGCATAGCCATAAGTTCTGCGGCATTCTTTGCATTCATTGAACCGCCATACTGAATACGGATATTCTCAGCAGTCTGTGCATCAAACATATCCCTAACAGTGTTACGGATAAAAGCAATAACTTCTTCAGCCTGCTCACTTGTTGCAGTAAGACCTGTGCCGATTGCCCAAACGGGTTCGTAAGCGATAACACTTGCGGCAACCTGCTCAGCACTCATAAGTTCAAGAGCCTTAACGGTCTGTGTCTTAACAACATCAAATGTTGTGCCATTCTGACGTTCTTCAAGAAGCTCGCCAACACATATGATAGGTGTGATACCTGCATTGATAGCAGCAAGTGAACGTTTTGCAACAACTTCATCTGTTTCGCCAAAGTACTGACGACGTTCACTATGACCGATAACAGCATACTTAACATTAAGTTCATTAAGCATACCTGTTGAAATTTCACCTGTAAAAGCACCTTTTTCTTCAAAGTGTACGTTCTGTGCACCAAGACCGATATTTGCGCCTGCAAGTGCTTTTGAAGCTGCATCAAGGCAAACAAAGGTAGGACAAACTACAACGTCACATTTTGCATCCTTCACCAAAGGCTTAATTACTTCAATAAGCTCAACAGCCTGAGAAGGTGTATTATTCATTTTCCAGTTTCCTGCAATAATAGGTTTACGCATTTTAAAAATCTCCTTACTTATCGTTAAGTGCGGCTACACCGGGAAGTTCAAGACCTTCAAGGAACTCAAGTGAAGCACCGCCACCTGTTGAAATATGGCTCATCTTATCAGCATAGCCAAGCTGTTCAACTGCTGCAGCTGAATCGCCACCACCGATGATAGTTGTGCCTTCACATTCAGCAAGAGCTGCTGCAACTGCCTTTGTACCACCTGCAAACTTTTCAATTTCGAAAACGCCCATAGGACCGTTCCAAATAACTGTCTTTGCATTCTTAACTGCATCAGCAAAAAGTTCACGAGTCTTTTCACCGATATCAAGACCTTCCCAATCAGCGGGAATCTGATCGCGATCAACATTCTTAACATTAGCATCTTCGCCAAATTTGTCAGCAACAAGTGTGTCAATAGGAAGAAGAAGCTTTACGCCCTTTGCTTCAGCCTTTTCAATAAGGCTCTTTGCAAGCTCAACCTTTTCTTCTTCAAGAAGACTCTTACCAATTTCAAGACCCATAGCTTTATAGAATGTATAAGCCATAGCACCACCGATAATAAGAGTGTCAACCTTCTCTAAAAGGTTGTTGATAACGCCGATCTTATCTGAAACCTTTTTACCGCCAAGAATAGCAACAAAAGGTCTTTCGGGATTTTCAAGAGCCTTGCCCATAATATCAAGTTCCTTACCGATAAGGAATCCGGCAACTGCGGGAAGATAATCAGCAACACCTGCTGTTGAAGCATGTGCACGGTGTGCAGTACCGAATGCATCGTTTACATAGATATCTGCATAGGAAGCAAGCTTTTTGGAGAAATCAGCATTATTCTTTTCTTCCTCAGCATGGAAACGAAGGTTCTCAAGAAGAACAATTTCGCCTGCCTTAATGTTAGCAACTGCATTAGCAGCGCTATCACCAATAACGTCTTCAGCAAAAGTTACAATACCGGGGAAAATCTCCTGAAGTCTTTTTGCAACGGGAGCAAGAGAATACTTCATATTGAACTCTCCCTTGGGTCTGCCAAGATGTGAGCAAAGAATAACGGCGGCACCGTTTTCAAGTAAATACTTGATTGTAGGAAGTGCAGCGTTGATTCTTGTTTCGTCAGTAATGTTTTTGTTTTCGTCAAGCGGAACGTTAAAGTCAACTCTTACGAGTACTTTTTTGCCGTTGACATCAATGTCTCTAACAGTTTTCTTGTTCATAATCTTATCCTCCACAAAAAATATATAATTTGACGCATAAAATGCGTTTTTTTACTGTATATATAATACAATATTTGGCTTTAATTGTCAAAGACTTTATCTATCAGAAATGTCAGAAAGAACAAGTCCTTTATTATTTTCTTCAGCCCACCGCATTGACCAATCATTTTCAAATAAAACAACGGGTCTGTCTTTTAAATCAGCGGCAATTTTGGTTGAACTTGAAAGCTTAAGCTTTTCAACATCACAATCCTCAGGGAGCCAACGAATAAATCTGAAAGCAAGCTGAGTAGACTTAATTTCAACGTTATATTCTGTACGTAGTCTGTGTTCAAGAACCTCGAACTGAAGAACACCTACAACGCCCACAATAATTTCCTCAGCAGAATAAGAGTTATCCTTAAATACCTGAATAGCGCCTTCCTGAGCAAGCTGTGTAATGCCTTTCAAGAACTGCTTGCGTTTCATAGTATCAATTGGTTTGATTCTTGCAAAATGTTCAGGTGCAAACACGGGAATACCGGCAAACTGTATTTTTTTGCCCGTATAAACCGTATCTCCCAACGCAAAAACCCCGGGATCAAATAAGCCGATTATATCACCTGCATATGCTTCTTCAACAGTTTCCCTTTCTTGTGCAAGGAACTGCTGAGGCTGAGCAAGCTTTAAATCTTTACCCGTTCTTGCAAGGTTAACAGTCATTCCTTTTTCGAATTTGCCGGAACATATTCGCATAAAAGCTACCCTATCTCTGTGAGCAGGATTCATATTGGCCTGAATCTTAAATATAAAACCAGAGAATTCATCACTTTCGGGATCAACGATGCCGATATCTGCTTCTCTTGCAGTAGGAGGTGTCGTTATAGAAAGGAACTTTTCAAGAAAAGGCTGAACGCCGAAGTTATTCATAGCACTGCCGAAAAACATAGGCGTAAGGTTGCCCGAAAGAACTCTTTCAAGATCAAATTCATCACCCGCAACATCAAGAAGCTCTATTTCATCAATGAGTTTTTTGTGATGATATTCCCCTAAAAGTTCTGCAAACTGAGGATCGTTGCAATCACCCGTTACAGATTCAACCTTATTCATACCGTGATTACCGCCCGAAAACAGTTCAACCTGTCCACTTTCGCGATGATAAACACCCTTAAAATCGCCATCAGTACCAATTGGCCAGTTCATAGGACAAGCTCGGATTCCAAGAACATTTTCAAGTTCATCCATAAGATCAAAGGGATTTTTACCTGCTCGGTCAAGTTTATTAACAAAAGTAAATATAGGAATGTTTCTTTTGCGACATACCTGAAAGAGCTTTATAGTTTGCAATTCAACACCTTTAGCGGCGTCAATAAGCATAACTGCACTATCAGCGGCAACTAAGGTACGGTAAGTATCCTCAGAGAAATCTTGGTGCCCCGGTGTATCAAGAATATTTATTCTATATCCATTATAATCAAAAAGCATAACTGAACTTGTTACGGAAATACCACGTTGTTTTTCTATTTCCATCCAGTCGGACACCGCATGTCTTTCAGTTTTTCTTGCTTTTACTGAGCCTGCTTCGTGAATTGCTCCTCCATAAAGTAAAAGCTTTTCCGTTAACGTTGTTTTACCTGCGTCAGGGTGAGATATAATCGCAAAAGTTCTTCTGCGTTTTACTTCTTGTTGTATACTCACAAAAAATCCTCACTTTAACTTATTTTTCCAAATGTAGATTGTATAACAAAAATAAAAAAATGTCAATCAAATAAGGCATTTATATTATTGTTCAATAAAACAATTTTAAAACAGAAAAAGGACTGCTTGAGGCAGTCCTAAAAACTTACTTTTCGATAATAAGCACAACGGCATCGTTCTGTTTAAAATTCACTTTACTATCATACTCACCATAAATAACGTTTTTTACTTTCCATTCTTCAGAAAAATTTATATCTGCTTCTTGTTTATCAGAACAATAATTTATAGCAACAAGAACTCTTTCGTTATCGGATAGAATATGTTCTGTTAATCCGATCTGCGAATTATTACATGACGCAACTTTTCCGCTGTTGATTCTATCTTTCAAATATTTGTAAACCAAATACTCGTTTGTTGAGCAAACGCCCGCTTGTGCCATCGCTTTATTTTCAAAGGGCGCAAGATACGAATAAACTCTGCCCTTTCCTAACTTATGGCAAACAAACACAGGATTTCCGTGAGCATTTTTTGCAATAACTTCGCCATCAATATTATCGCATATATACTCATAAATTGCATATGAGTTAAGTTTCTTTCCTGAAATTTCGATTGTTTGATCATCATTGTACGCTCTTCTTTGATAAACATCAATTCCGGTAATTTCAGGAAACCATCTCAAATAGCAGTTTTCCATTGAAATAAATAAATCGGCACCATTCTTTACTTTTTCGATAAGTTCAACGAATCTGTCCTTATTTACATACTGTGCAGAAGAAACGCAAGGAAGAATATAAAGCGGGGCATCATCTACTCGCTGATCAGCATAATTAAATTTTATATCAAGACCTGCTTGTTTTCCCAAAGTATCAATCATAGCAACGAATTTTCTTTCGCTCGAACCGGTGCCATGAGGAATGATACAAACTGTGTCCCTGATACGTTCAGGTAATGCTTTAAAAGGTAGTTTTCTTAAGAAATAATAAAACTTTTTGCATTCCTCTGCGCATGGTTTAGCGCGGTAATCGTGTGTAAATAAGCCATAATCACTTCCTCGTCCATTCCATCTATACGGATTATGCCCAAGTATGCCCTGATCAAAAGCACACCACCACAACATTCCATAACAATTATTTGCCCACGAATCAAACAAAATTGATCGTATAAAATCTGATTCGGAACGTTCGTTAAGCGTAGAATAACCAATAGAACCAACTTCTTCAAGAAGACAAGGCTTGCGCGCTATATCACCAATAGCAACCGTTGTACTTGTAACATACCGAATTGTTTTTAAATCATTTATTCCTTCATTTTGCGCATAGGAGAAGCAAGCATAGGGGTGCGACGTCATTATATCCATAATCTCACCCATTTCCATAGTGTTCCATACACCGCCACCATCACTATGACTCCAATCAAGTCCTGATACAACGGGACGTTTATGGTCAATAGCTTTTATTGTATTTGTTATAAGCGATGTCCACGCGTAAGAAGCATCACTATCCCCTGCTTTATCAAGCCAGCAAACTTCATTGCCAAGATCCCACGCAGAAATAGCATCACACTCAAGATATCTTTCAACAAAATATCTAACATAACGAACTGTCCATTTTTGAGCAAATGGATCGGTAAAAATATTTCTTTCGTTTAGTGCCGGTGGAACAAATCGACGATCACTCATAAAGCCGGTAAGCAATCCGACAATAAATTTTATATCGTATTTTTTCGCAAGCAAGCAAAATTCATCAAAATGTTCAAACATTTCAACGGAAATACCGGCAATGCCCTCTTTTGAATCATCAAGTGATTTCTCCCCTAACATAATTTCTCTTGGTTGATTGTCATAACTTTTTCCGTGAATATAATGCGCTGTTATGGGCTGAAAATCACTCCATATGGGAAAGACTCTTAAAACTTCAATTCCGTATTCCTTTAAAATTTTAAAATCTTTTTCAACAACACGCGGATCCCAAAGTTCCCACATACGTGTCCCTGCATGAGATGCAAAATAGTTAGCTCCTATAATAAAATTATCATAATCATCAAGCAAAAATTCTTTATTCATTTAATCCTCCTATGGTTTTAGTATGCAAATTGAAATTTCTTTTTCAGAAAAGATATCAATTTTCGTATTTGCTTCAACTAAAAATTTATTGCCTTTCGTAACATTAAAAGTATTTTTATTATCTTTCAGAACACCTTCGCCGTCAAAAACCACAAGAATAGAATAGTTTTTTTGAGCGTTTAATTCAAACTTATCCTTAATATATATAACGTCAAGACCAAATTTATCGGTAACTTTTTTATCTATTATCGGAATTATTTTATTAAATACTTTATGATGCTTTATAAAACACTTTTCTTTAATTTTCCCTTGAGATTCACCAACATATTCAAAGCAATCAAACATTTTTTCAAATCCTAATCCGCCATGAATTTTTCGCTCATCAAGAACTATTCCCGAAAGTGTTGTTTTTTCAGAAATAACCATTAAGTCAGACGCTTGTTGTAATTCAATAATAAAACAGCCTTCGCCTATAGCGTGAGGCATACCACCGGCAATAAAAATACAATCCCCCGGTGAAACGTTTATTTTATGTAACATTGAAAGCATCAGATTTCTATCCTGTCTGTCAAAAGCATCTTTCCACTTTTCTTTTGTTATACCCGCCTTAAAACCTATATAAACACTTGCATCTTCTTTGGCATCAACAACGAACCAACATTCTGTTTTACCACAAGAAGAATTAAAAAATTTGTTTGCAAATTCATCGGTAGGATGAACTTGTATTACCAGTCTTTCTCCTGCATCCAATAATTTCGCAAGAATAGAAATGTCCTTTTTTTCACCAAGTATATGTTGATTGGTTTTTATATAATCCTTTAAAAATTCACCGTTTTCTAACTTGCTTAATCCTTCATTTTCAACTTTTTCAAAATTAGGATTAAACGCTTCAACAACACTGCAAATCCAATCTTCCGGATAATTTAATGGCATTTTTTCAGTATATTTATCAATTATTCCGCTTGAATTGTAACTACGGCGCACACGGTTATCATTAAGTTTTAAAAGCATAATAAAACCTCCTGATAATAATTATACGTTTAAGAAAAAACCAGTCAATATTACTTTTCGCTCAGCTTGTACTTTTCGACTGAAATATGTTGAAATATTTTTTGAAATATGCTATTATTTTAACGGTGATGTTTTATGAAAATTATTGAATTAGAAAATTTAAACGAAATAGATTTCCATTTAAAAAATATAACACCGCATTATCATTTATGGAATACTTCAGGAAAATGGTCTACCCCCGAAAAAGGAAGAATAGCAAGCGGATTAATGTTTCTTTTGGGCTGTGAAGCTTTTTATTATGTAAAAAATAAACTGTTTTTGCACGCTGTTCCCGGAGATATTATTTATCTACCGAAAAACGCAGAATACACTTGCATTTTTTCACGTATTGACGGCAATAAAGAACTATCAAAAAAAGTGGACAATTTTTACTTTAACGGAAAAAATGAATTTCAGAAAGAATTTAATGCAATAAACGTTCGTTTTGACTTAGTTGACGATTATAACGAAGATATAATTTTTTCAAAAGATCTTTTTATAATTAAAAATTTCAAAAACGCTTACCCTTATTTTTATTTTTTAGCCTCATCATTCGCTGAATCAAGACCTTCTCCAAATAAAATAAGAGTCAAACTTTATCAATTATTAAGTGATTTATCTAATCATTCAAAAAAAGTAAGCAAGCAAAATAAATACAGTTCAATAGTTTCAACATTAGAAAAAATTGAAAAACTTGATATGATTGAATTAACGGTTCAGAAACTTACGGAAATTTCCGGTTTAAGTCCATCAAGATTTCGCTGTTTATTTTGCGAATATATCGGTATTTCGCCAATCAAATATATTGAAGAAATAAAAATTAACCGAGCAAAAATTCTTTTAAAAAGCGGAGAACTTTCCGTAAGTGATGTTTCTCATTTAATAGGTATAACAGATCCTGCTTATTTTTCAAGATTTTATAAAAAAATCACCGGTAGAAAACCCACCGATGATTTAAAAAATTAATCATTATCACGTCCACCAAACAGTAGAAGTAATCTTAATAATTGAGTAATTGAAACGGCTAACGCGGCAACGTACGTCAACGCCGCAGCAGTAAGAACCTTTTTGGTACCCTCGATTTCCTCACCATATAAAATTCCATTGGCTTCAATTGAGTTAACCGCTCGCCTGCTTGCATTAAATTCAGTTGGCAGCGTTACAAGTTGAAACAAGGTTGATAACGAAAAACAACCAATACCTGCATAGACAAAATAAGCGCTAAATTCTGACATTGTGCCGATAATAACACCGATAATGATCAACGGCATCGCAAGCCAAGAACCGATATTTGTTATGGAAACTATAGCCATTCTGAATTTTGCAGGAGAATAATCCTCAGCGTACTGTATTGCATGGCCAACCTCGTGACAAGCAATACCAACTGCCGCAGTTGATGTGCTTGAATAAACGCTGTCAGAAAGTCTTACAACATTTGTCTTAGGATCATAGTGATCACTTAAATGACCTGAAACACGTTCAACACTAACGTGAGATAAACCATTTCTATCAAGAACCATTCTTGCTGCTTGTGCGCCGGTTATACCCTTTGAATTATAAACGTTTTCATATTTTTTGTAGGTTGAATTAACTTTTGCACTCGCCCACATTGCGAAAATAACTGCCGGAAGGACAAGAATCAAATAATAAACATCAAAATACATTTTAAATAATTACCTCTATTTCTTTTGGGCAATTATACGTAGTTATAATTGCTCCATTTTTTTCTTTTTTATGTTCAACGGTTAATTTTCCAAAAGGCGTTGCAATACTGCCTTTTGCAAACTCAAGATGCCCCAAATGCGGTTTTATTTCAATCTTTTTACAACCTTTTTCAACTATATTTATGCCAAGTACGTATTCAGATAAAAAAGGAACCGGTCCTGAAGCCCACCCATGACAAAGGCTATGCCTAAAACCTTGATAACAGTATTTACCATTATCTCCGTGAATATCACGTTTATCTTCAGAACAAATCTCATCAATTCTACAGGCATTTTCTTTCCAGGAAATATCAAAATCTTCCCAAAAGGTTGTTGCACCAAGATGAAGCATAGCACCATAATAATCTTTTAAAGCTTGAAGCGTTATTTTTTCATCGGCAATCTTGCTTAACGCTGAAAAAATAAAATAACTCATAAAGGTGGAATAGCCGCTTACGCTTCCATCTTTCAAAAGGTCAGTACATTCCTCTTGCGCCATATTATTTAAAATAAGCAATGCAGCAATTTGCTTAAATCCCAACGATGAACACGGAATATTTTTTAATTTTTCTCTGTTTTCAATGCTTTTTTTGACAAATTCATCATCAACATACTTTTTAATATTGATTAAAGCGTTATAAAACATCATAGTAAGTGCTTTAATGCCTTCTTTTGCGGCAGGAAGATCTTTTGTTGGCCAATCAATAAAATCATCTGCAACAAAAACGCCAAGATCATCTGTTTTATTTAAAATTTGTTTCGCAATACGATTGATAATATCTTTATTCTTTTCTATAATTTTATTATCGCCCGTATAATTTGTCCATTCGCATATATTGATTACCCACCACAAAGAATAAGTAGGCATATCATTTACCCAAGCATCATCAGATAATAAGCTTACAGAGAAATTAAGTGCTCTCTCAACATCCGGAACATTACCGAACAAATACTTTATTGTCATAAGTTCAGGGTACAGATCACCAATCCAAACAAGTCTGTCTCGTTTGATACCATCCCATATTTCATCCTGCATACACATATGACACGTGTGTGCTGCAGTTATATATATTTCGTTTAGAGTTTCATCGTTTGAAACAAAAGATCCATAAAATTCATATGGTCTATAAACACAGATTCCCTGCACAGAAGTAATTGTCACTGTGCACTCGGTTAAAAGCTCCATATACAAAAATCTAAAACCGGTATTTCCCCATTCATTTGTCGAATAAATTGATAAGGAAACTTCAAAATCCCTTGGATTATGATCATTACATGAGTTTTTTTCACCAATATGAGAAAGAGCTTCGCTCACCGATTCACCAAAGCATAAGCGCATTTTCGCATCATTATTTTGTGGTGCAGAATATACAGTAACAGAAACTCCGCCGCAAAACTCAAAACCAAAGTCAATTAATATCGCCGCATTTTCACCTTTTTTTGTTTTAAGTCTAACAACATTACTGTTATTGAAAAGTGTCTGATTGCTGTTTCTTTGAAGAAGAATATCTGTATTTTCAACGTTACCGAAGGTCTTTATAATCTTTTGAGGAATAATATATTCTCTAACCCGCGTATCAATTAAATTTTTATCATTGGAATAAAGCATTTTAAACCTTCTTCTCAAATTGTTTTTTACATACGCGACAAGTAATTTTAATTTTACCTTTTCCTTTTGGAACGCGACTGTAATTTTTGCAATTAGGACATTTTACATAAGAATACTGTTTTCTGTCATTGTATCTTGTTTTGCAAAAACGAAAATACGTTCTGATTTTTGCCGTTCTTTTTAAAAATTTATGATTTTCAAGAACACGTTTATTGATATTACGCGAAAAAGCACGATAAATTATATAGATCATAAGTAATGTGCTGATAATTGAACAAGGGAAGGATATAAAAAAGCCTAATCCAATCAGGTTTAATATCAACCCAAATACTGACAAGATCACAGCAGTCCACAGCATTGCTTTGCCAAATTCATCAACGCCGTATCTGCCATACATAAATTTTATAAATCTATCACGCATTAATAACACCTCAAATTATGATGTAAGTATATTGTAACCTTATTTGTTGATAAACATAAGTTTTATATGTGAAAAATAAAAAATAATTAGTTTTTAATTTTCTCAAATGCCGCTTTTTCTATTCTGCTTACATAAGATCGAGAAATACCCAGTATCTTTGCTGTCTCTCTTTGGGTAAGAGGTCTGTGTCCTCCAATCCCATATCTTAGAATCAAAATGTTTTTTTCTCTTACATCAAGAACTTTTTTCATTTTTTTAAACATTTCAATTATGTCCATATTTGTTTCAACACTATAAGAAATATCTCTGTCTTTAGCAGGCAAAACATCTATTAATGAAACTTCATTTCCCTCTTTATCGACACCAATAGGTTCATTGAGAGACACCTCATTCTTCTGTTTTTTTGTTGCTCGAAGGTGCATAAGAATCTCATTATCAATACAACGTGAAGCATAGGTTACAAGATGTGTGCTTTTATCTCTATTAAAAGATTTAACCGCTTTTATAAGACCTATAGATCCTACAGAAATAAGATCATCAAGTTCATATCTGTCTGAAGAATATTTTTTTGCTATATGCGCAACAAGACGCATATTATGTTCAATAAGTTTATTGTATGCTTCTTTGTCTCCCTCAAAATATTTTTCAAGATAATTCTTTTCTTCCGCTTTGCTCAACGGCTTTGGAAAATAACTTTTGTTGCTTATGTGTCCTATAAAAAAACGAAGTTCACATAATAAAGAAATTATAAATGACATATACTTTACCTCCATTGATAAAATATATGTAAAATAATTTATTTTTTTACAAAATTCGCTAAAAATCGAATTTTACTGCTCCATTTTCGATTTTCAAGCGAGCATTAAAATTCTTGCCGTTTTTAGATAAAAAACCTTGTATCTCCGATGATTTACCCGTTTCTAAAAGCATCATAGCATTTTTCTTTGAAATAACACGTTTGCATATAACTCCGCTAATGCTGAATTTGCAGCCTTCTTTATATCCTGAGCAGGAATAACCATATCTGGATTTTAATACATCTTTCCCACAAATAGGACACTGACCTATTTTATCAAGATAAAAACCTGTATCAAAATCCTGTTCGATGGGCAAATCTTTAACATCAAAAACTGCCTGTATTTCTTTTTTAGCGTATTCAATGCCTTGTTCAATTGTCGCATTGTTCTTAAAAATTTGTTTCAGAATTCTGCCCATTTCAGACGTTTTATATTTATCCATTGAAATTCCCATTTGAACAAGCGATTCAATTAAATACTCACCTTGCGGTAAGATTTTGTAAACATCTTTATTTAATTCAATATATTTACTTTTTCTTGCATTATCAATAATTCCAGTCCTTGTTGCTTCAGTGCCAAGCTCAAGACCTTCAAACATCGCTTTATAATCCTCATCATCATTCTCATCAGCGTTGAGCTTATCTTCTCTGAAGGGGTTTTTGAGGTAATTATTAAGTGTTTCAATGGTATAATGCTTTGGTGGACTCGTTTCCCTTTCAAAAGGCTTGAAATCAATATTAACACTGTCCCCTTTTTCTAACGGAGGAAGCAATTTATCTTTTTGCGTGTAATCATCATATTTTGTCCATCCGGGCTCAACAATAGCCATTCCTTTAAGAACAAAATCTTCCTTATCTCCTACAGAAACAGTAATTTCTGTTTTTTGTGCAACACAATCTTCTTTGCAAAAAACAGCCGCAAAACGACGGATAACTGCCGAATATACCTTAAACTCATCATCCGAAAGTGATTCTTTTTTTGGAATCTTATATGTAGGAGTAATTGCAGAGTGAGATTCAATTTTTGAATCATCAAAAATTGTCTTCTTATCCTTAAATTCAATATCATAGCCAAGGTTTTTAACAGTTGCAATAATAGCCTTGATTTTATCTTTTTCAGCCGTTGCAAGATATTCCGAGTTTGTTCTTGGATAAGTTAAATATCCGCTTTCATAAAGTTTTTGAACAATACTTAAGCTCTGTTCCATCGGCATTTTATATTTCTTGCCTAAAAAATTTTGAAGCTTTGAGAGAGAATATAATTTACCCGGATTTATAATATCTTTTTTGCTTTTTTTAGAAGTAACAGTCGCAGGTAATGAATTATATATTTTACATAATTCTTCTGCCTTAAACTTCTGATTTTTATCAAATTTTGATTTGCTGATAAGTTCAATTTCGTGTCCATTAGTGAGAGCATTACTCTTTATTGAGAAGTATATATCAGGAACAAAATTTCTTATCTGCATATCACGGTCGTAAATAGCTTTAACAACGGGAATAATAACTCTGCCTACGCGCAAAAGCACACCTGTTTTTAAAGTAGCAAATCGAGTAAGATTAACACCATAAAGCCAGTCAATATACGTTCTTGCAAAGCCTTCGTTTGCAAGATTTTCATATTCGCTTTCGCTTTTCATTTCGCTAAGCGCTTTTTGAACTGTTTGTTCCGTTTGATCAGGTAACCAAAGCCTTAATTGTTCTTTATTGGTGTTGGAATTCATAATACACAAACGAACAATTATTTCGCCTTCTCTATCAGCATCACCTGCATTAACGATTTTATCAACGTCAGGTCTGTTACATAAAGCAGAAATAATATCAAACTGTTTTTTTACGCCTGAATCTATCTGTTTATTATCATCCTTACGCAACTGAAACCTGAATTTATCAGGAAAACACGGAAGATTCTCCATTGTCCATCTTCCGGAGTTTGTTTCACAGTAATCTTCAATATCACACAAAGAAAACAAGTGTCCAAATGCCCAGGTTACAATATATCCATTACCTTCAAGATACCCATCGTGCCTTTGAAGTTTACCTATCGCAGATGCTATATTACGTGCAAGGCTCGGTTTTTCAGCAATAATTAAAATCATTTTTACTTATTTTCTGCTGCTTCCGATAAGCGGAAGCTCTTTAGCTTTACCTCTCATAGCATTTATGCAACCGTAAAAGGAATAAAAAAGTGTTTCAATTACAAACATCAACCAAAAAACTGTACGAAGAATACTGAATATTGTGCCATATTGTGTAAGAAAATGTGCAACAAAAACAAGAACTATCATAAAGAATTCATTTAATGCAAGAACCATTCCCTGCCTTGCGTGAAATTGTGCAAATTCAGAATCAGATGCTCCCCACAATGGCATAACAAAGGATAAACCAAAATATCCAAACGCAGATATTCCTTTATTCTCCTCAATATCCTTTTTATTAAACTGATTTGTTCTGTCCATAATTTTTAACTCCTTTTACTACCTTGTATAACATTATTTATTTCAAAATATTTGTTCATTGAATTTAAAACATTGTGTTTATCTGCGCTCCATAATGGCGCAATAAGCTGCTTTTTATCACCATCACCGGTCAATCTGTGTATAACAACATCGGGAGGAATTATTTCAAGACAATTTTTCAAATTATAGAAATATTCCTCCATCGAAAGAGGCTTATAATCCATCTTTTCAAGTGCAGTATCTTTTAAAACGTGCAAAAGCTGAAGCTTTATACCGTCAATTCCGGCATTACAAGCAAATTTAACCGTATTAACACAGTCATCGGCGTTTTCACCGGGTAATCCAATAATAATGTGAGCAATAACTTCAATACCAATTTTTTTGAGTCTTTCAACTGCTTCAGTAAATTCACTATTTTCATAGCATCGATTTATAAGTTTTGCAGTTTTTTCATTTGAAGTTTGTAATCCCAATTCAACCCAAACAGGTATGCGATCATTAAGCTCCTTAAGCAACCCTATAACTTCATCACCTAAGCAATCAGGTCGTGTTGCTATTGAAATAATTTCAATCTCTTTATCCTCAAGCACAGAAAAAAAGTTTTTACGCATAACTTCAATTGGAGCATATGTGTTTGTAAAGGATTGAAAATACGCAATATACCCTGCTTCGCCCTTTACTTTTGACTTAATACGTTTCTTTGCTTCTGCGAGTTGAAGCAAGATATCGTCGCCTTTTTCTGCAAAATCACCTGAGCCCAAGCACGAACAAAAAATACATCCTCCAGTACCTTTTGTTCCATCACGGTTAGGACAAGTACCGTTAACATCAATGGCAATTTTATATATTTTTTTATTATATTTCTTTTTTAGATAACTATTTAGCGAATTATATCTTTCCATAAAAATAATTGTAACACATTTACTTTAATTTGGCAATGATAAAACAAAAAACAAAAAGCAAACACAGAAGAAATGTGTTTGCTATCATTTTATTCAATATTTCCGTTTTCTCTGAAGCTGCGCCAAACGTTTTCAAAGAATCCGCCACCCTCTTCAAGAGGACGAACGTTTCTGAAATTATTTTGGCATATCTCTCCAAAGGTCGTTTCTTGAACAATTGAATTTATTTTTCCGTTATCAAGAGTAAATCTGAAAACCTCATCCAAGCCTTCTCTCAGAAGCCCTGATTCATCATAATACAGCGCGGAGCCGCAAGTGTTTCCAAAGTATTCAATATGCCCTAACATCGCATATAAATACATTTTCTGGCACATAAGAACATCTCTCAGGCGATATGCTAACATAAGATTCTCAGAACCTATTTCAGTTGAAAGATTATTAAGATTACAATCTGTCTCTTTTATTGCTTTAAGGATCTGCTTCTTTTCACGCATCGCACCACCTAAAGCACTCATACGTACTCTTGCATTTTTAAGGTATTCAGGTGCGTTATTAGTGTTATTTTTGAGACTTAAAATGAGCTTTTGATGCTTTTCAACCGTTGATCTTGAGAGTTCAATAAATTTATCGTTATCTATAGGCTCACCAATACTCTTTCTTGAAATATACTGAGCCGAACGCAATGAACCGACCTGACCTGCATTTAACGCCGAACCTCCGGGACGATAAATACCGTGCGTTCCTGCCGCTTCACCGCAAACAAATAAGCCTTTTATATTGGTTTGCCACCATAAATCCACCTTTGCACCACCGTTATTATGTTGAGCGCATAAGGCTATTTCAAGCTTTTCGTTATAGAGGTCTACCCCTTTTGATTTATAAAGCTCAATAGCCGGCATATTCATATGTTCAAGACGTTCAATAGGCGTACCAAAGCATGCTCCTGCCTTTTCAAGATATTCTCTTGCTTCGTCAGACAGCATTGAATAATCAATATCTTTCTGCATTTTTGGATTATTCATATAATCAAGATATACGCGTCTTGAATACATTACCTTTTCACGGTAAACAAGTAAATCAATTACAGACGATCCTTCAAGAACTTTTCGTGAATCAAAAGGCCATTGATAGCCTTTTAAAAATACATTTGATAAAAGTTCGCCTTCATTCTTAAAATATTCATATAGGAACTCGTGCTCTGTTCCATCTTCATCCACTGAAACAAATCTCGGAAGAACTTGCATATATGTCCCCGAAACGTTCCATCTTGGGTTAACTGATGCCATCCCGTACTGCCACTGTGTAAGATTCTGCCCCTTAACGCCTGCCTCGAACAAAATACCGTTAGAACCGTTATGACACGAGGGATAAACGCTGTCTGAGTAAATCCCACCGGGGCCACCGGTAGCAAAAATAATATTTTTGCAGTTATAGAGAACTAAATCAGCAGTCTTTGTGTCCAGCGCAAGAACACCTACGGCTGTTTCTCCATCTTTAATCACAGATATAGCTAATTTATTATCATAAAACGTTATATTACGTCTTTCTGCTTCTTTCTCAAGCTTTTCCGTCATTTCTTTTGAAGTAAGAGGTCCAACCGAAGTAGCACGAGCACAGGGATCGTGATCAGTTTTATAGCCAACAAATTCACCAAATCTATTTGTTGGAAAAGGTACGCCAAGTTCACAAAGGTTCAAAAAACATCTGGCTGAAAGCGCGGCTTCACAAAGAGCATTGTCTCCATCAACACAACCACCTGCAAATAAATCCTTTGCCATTGCCTGAACGGAATCAGGCGCGTCCCCCGCCATACCAAGCTTATAATAAGTTTGTTTGTCGGAGCCGGTATTACGGCTTGTACCGATATTTTTACCTTCCGAAATAATTGCAACGCTATCTACACCAAATTGTTTTAAACGGATTGCCGCATTATAACCTGCCGCGCCCGTACCTACAACAAGTGTATTTAATCTTATAACTTCAATATTCATATAATACTCCAATCAAAGTCTTCTTATATGGAATCCGCCATCAACATCAACCGACTGCCCAGTTACATAAGGAAGCGCGCCTGAACAAAGTGCATATACCGCAGAAGCAATATCTTCAGGTTTACCCCAACGCTTTATTGGAAGAAGACCGCCATCAATAAGATTATCGTATTTTTCTTTAACCTTTTCTGTCATCCCCGTTGCAATAATTCCCGGTCTTATTTCATTTACGGGAATACCAAATTCAGCAAGTCTATCGGCAAAAAGCGTTGTTACCATTGAAACACCTGCTTTTGAAACGCAATACTCTCCGCGACTTACGGAGCTTGTGTATGCAGACATTGAAGAAATATTACAGATATATCCTCTTATTCCATCAACAAGCTCATTTTTAATTATTTCTTTAGCGACTGCTTGAGTTAAGAACATCGTTCCTTTAGTATTGATATTCATAACAAAATCATAGCTTTCTTCCGTCATTTCAAGAATATCGTTTCGAACCTTTGGCGCAACACCTGCAACGTTAACAAGGCCGTCTATTCTGTTAAATTTATCAATAGCTGCTTTTACGAGGGTATTTCTGTCCTCAGTTCTCGATAAATCACCTTTAACGTAGAAGAAATTTTCATTTTTAATGCTCACTTTTTCTGCATCAATAATATCCATTCCCGTTACACAGTATCCTTTTTCAAGAAAAAGCTCTGCACAAGCCTTGCCTATTCCACCCGCACAGCCGGTAATAATAAAGTTTTTCATCTCAAATTCTCCTTAAACTGAATTTTATTTCTTTGGTTTGTTCCGTTTCAAAATTAAAAAGTATTCTGAACATTTTATCGGTGTTCCACATTGCGGTTAATTTCATATCACCTTCAAAATCAACGTAATCGACTGAAATATTTGACGGAGAATCACATTCAAGAACAAATTGACCGTTAATAATTACACCGTTGTCTTTTATTATAACTTTATGAGGTGTTATAAAATGCTCGCAAAGAGTGTTTTTATCTTTTAGGAACTTGAAGTTATCTGTTAATTCTATTCCGTCTTCTGTAAGTTCAAGTTCTCTTAATGCGCTTATAACGCCTGCCTGTTCCGGATATGCCCTCCCAAAGGAAACTTCAGAAGTTCCGAATTTATCTGCACAAAAACTCCTGCCCTGCTTCTGCTTGTATCCATTTATATCGGGAAGATTATGCCAATCAGAACGCATTGTCCAAATAGTGTATCTTTCGGCGCCAAAAGTCTGACGGGTATAAACACCGCAGCCTGCATCGCAAATAACGGGAAGATTATTATGGCATACGATAAAGTTACCTACATCGTTATGATTATGTCCCTCATCATTATTTCCTCCCTTAAAGGCAAGGAACCAATCGTCATTTCTTTTTGCGCAAACCTGAAGATCATTTAATACAATTTCATCTTCATATTTAAAGGGAATATTTTGAGGAATTTCTTTTCTATAAATAAGATCAAAAAATTCTCTGCGCATTTTTGCTTCGCGCAAAGGAACAGACTGAGATAACCTTAACATTTCAGATGAAAGGGAAATCATTTTTTCGCTATTAAGACGTTTACCGATCATATATAAAAGCGAATGAATTCCTTTTACCTGAAAAACACCGTCAGCAAAATTTATAAACGTTCCGTTGCCAATATAGGCGTTGTACTCAAACATAAATATATTTCTGAGTTTTTCATCATTAAAGAAATTGATCTTTCCGTCAGTTGCAATATAAAGTTGTTCGCAGAATTCAAAAATCATTCCGCCCGAAACAGTCCAATAAGATGCACCTTCATCGCATCCGCCGTCAAAAGGAAGTCTATCATAAAGTCTGTTGATCTCAAAAATCATTTTTTCAACAGCTTTATTTAAAACGTTCTTGTCCTTTTCTGTTAAAAGAAACACCGTGAGAAGATTTGATATAATCCAACCGTTCCAGTTGTTTACGTCTCGATCATATCCCATCCACCACACGTCGGTGTGTTTAAGATAAGGAGTAATTATTCTTCTTTCGAGCTCATACTCCATATATTCAAGAATTTCGGGACAGAATTCATTAAGTTCATCGTAAAGAACATTGTGTGTTATTGCAATAAGCGATCCAGTTTCTGCGGCAAAAAGATCAATGTAATCGTTTTTCGAATGAGGAATATTATAATAATTTTTATCAATGGCACTTGCACCGTAATAGCCAAGAAAATGAGCAGAAACACCCCAATAGGTTTCTTCACAGATCAAGAATATTCCGTTTAATATGTCAGGTAAAAATCTACCTTTATGCTCTAATATTTCTGCTTTTACAAGGGCAGAAAGTGCACGCCTTCTTTCAAAGAATGGTGTTTCTTGCTTTAATCTGTTCCCTTCTTTTTTAAATGCCATAAAATCCGTTGCAAGAATTAAAGGCCAAGAAAAATTAAGATATTTTTCGCCTTCTTTTATAAATTCTTCATCAAATTTGCTTTCCCAAAAAGCTCTGTCAGTGGCAGTTGGAAATATGCGACTTGAAAAATCATAATCCGAAACGTTATTATTCTTTAACCATTCTCTAAACATATTTTTTGCTCCTTATAAAAATTTTTCTTTATATAAATCTGTATAAATCTTATCTCGAATAACACAGCCCGGAGTACTTCCTGCACGCATAAGCTCGGTGCATTTTGAGCAGGCAATACACTGTTTTTTTATATCTATCTTGCCTTCTGTTAATATCTGCTTAGCAAAATCGGGGTTTGCAAAGATCATTCTGCCAAAGCCCGCAAAAGCAAAATCATTATTTTTAATATATGCCGCGGCAACATTGGGTGAAGCTGCACCAAGATATGAAAGTCCTGATGAAATCAATGGCATATCGGGCACTTCCCTCTGGAGTTCTTTAATACCATTAAGCATACGTGCGACTCCTTGAATAGGATGTTCTTCTGTCTCATATCCACCTTTGGCAAAAGGACGGTTTACGTGAGGATTAACATATGGATTACCCATTGTTATATTCAAAAGTTTTACACCCATTCCATATAATATTTTAATAAGCTCTTTTGTTTCAGTAAGGTCAATATCAAGAGTACATCCCTCTTTTTTCATACCGAATCCATAAGGGTGCGGAAAGCCATCATATGCATTCATTCGTGATGTCACAATAAAGTCATTGTGCGTAATCTCAATGGCACCTTTTATACTTTCTCTGAAAAGCCTTGTTCTGTTTTCAAAGGAACCTCCATATCTGCTGTTTTTGCGGGTAAATGCTGATAAAAGCTCGCTGTTAAGATATCTGTGACAACATTTAATATCAACTCCATCAAATCCGGCTTTTTCAGCAAGATATGCTGCTTTAATAAGCTGATCACGAACAATATCTAATTCATCATCTGAAATGATTTTACTCTTATCGATTGGATTTTCTTTTTCAAACAAAGGATTATT
This sequence comes from Clostridia bacterium, assembly GCA_045591115.1. GTDB lineage: Bacteria > Bacillota > Clostridia > Christensenellales > QALW01 > UMGS1322. The sequence continues at coordinate 110,507 of JAZNSH010000050.1, read as the reverse complement.
ATACGCAATGATTGGTTCAGGAATACCGTTCGGCTTAGAGTATCTTCCCGAATGAGTGTCCTGCATAATAATCAGAGGAGCGTAGCCGTTGGTTTTTATTGCAGTTTCACGAATGAGATCATTTAATCTTTTAAAAGCATCAACATTATCTTCACGAATCCAAAGCTGTCTTGGGTTTGCCCTTCCCGATTCAGTGCAAGCAGTTGCTTCAAACCATATAATACCTGCTCCGCCTTCAGCAAAACGAAGGTAGCGCCTGATAGTAAGCTCATCAGGTTCGCCTGTTCTTGTGCCATCGCATCCCTCCATAGCTTGGCAAACAAGGCGATTATGTGCTTTATGTCCAAGAATCTCAAGGGATGCTTTTAACGGTGCAACATCCTCTGAGTATGGAAGTATATTTCCAAACAAAGCATTGTCCTTATCAAATTCGTCTTTATTCACATATACTTTTCTATTCATTTTTTTCACCTCTGACTATATGATACTCTCTGAAATGAAAAAATTCAATCATATTTTTTGTTATTTTATATGTAAATCTTGCTTTTTTATAAAAAAATGCTATAATCAATATGTAAATCTTGCTTCAACAATTCAAAGTTAGCAAATTTTACATAGATTTTTACATTATATTGTGCAAGAATATTATCGGAGTGTGATAAAAATGCCAAGTGCAATTATTGAAGAAGCTAAGTTCACAGATACCGTTTCAAGCGGTTATGCACTGCATAGCCACAACTGTTATGAAATTATATATATAAAAGAAGGAAAATTATCGATCAATATCAGCAATAAAACCTATAAAATTGATAAGCCTTCTTTAATTTTCGTAAGCAAGCTTGAACAACATTCTATTTCTGTAACGGGAAACGCATATAAAAGATATTATCTTTGCATTTCACCTATCCTTGCAAGTAATATGATAAGAGATTACTCTCTTTTAACAATTCTTTCAAACAGACCTGAGGATTTTTGCCACGTTCTTGACGTAAGTAAAAACGAACCCGATATTGACAGAATTTTCTCCGAGATAATTTTTGAATATGAAAATAAATTACCTTATTCCTGCGAAAAACAGACTTCATTATTATGTGAATTGCTTATTTTGATCTATAGAATGATGCCTTCATTGTTTTCAAACGAAAATGACAAAAGTATTTCTGTAATATGGAAAATACAATGCAGACTTGAACAAAACTGTAATGAACATTTTTCTCTATCCTCCCTTGCAGAAGAATATCATATGAGTCCTTGCTATTTATCACATCTTTTTAAAAAAGTAACCGGTTATCCGTTGATGCAATATCTTACAATCTGCAGACTTTCAATGGCAAGACAGCTTTTGGCAGAAACAAATATGTCAATTACCGAAATCGTATATAATACCGGTTTTTCCGATAGCAGTAATTTTTCAAGATTATTTAAACGCGAAATGAAATTAACACCAAACGAATACAGAAAGAAGGTTTTTAAGTGAAAAGTATTTTTTTAGGCTCCCAATCAAATCTCAATATTTACAAAAATTGTCTTGAAACTTTAAAATCAGAAGCAGTGCTTGAAGCAAAAGTCTATACTAAAGATGATGTTATCGCCTCTCCTGAAAAGTTTAAAGACACGGAATATGTGTTCTCCACTTGGGGTATGCCCGTTTTCACAAGTGAAGAAATAAAAAAATGTTTTCCCGCTTTAAAATGTGTTTTTTACGGTGCAGGATCTGTTCAAGCTTTTGCCCGCCCTTTTTTGGAAAATGAAATAAAAGTTTTCTCAGCTTGGGGCGCAAATGCAGTTCCCGTTGCTGAATACACCGTTGCACAAATCATTCTTGCATCAAAAGGATATTTTCTCTCATCAAAAATGATAAAGAGCCCCGATGGAAGAAAAAAAGCAAGTGAATATGCTTTTAAAATGCCGGGAAATTATAATACAACTGTTGGTATCATCGGTGCCGGCATGATCGGAAGAATGGTTATTGAAATGCTGAAAGCTTATAATTTGGAAGTTCTTGTTTATGATCCCTTTCTTTCAGATGAAAAAGCACAGCTTCTCGGTGCAAAAAAAGTTTCATTGGAAGAAATATTTACTGAATGTCAGGTAATTTCCAATCACGTTGCAAACTTACCTGAAACTGTTGGAATGTTTAACTATGATTTATTCAAACTTATGAAAGATAATGCAGTTTTTATAAACACCGGCAGAGGCGCTCAAGTCGTTGAGGACGACCTGATAAAAATTTTAACCGAAAAGCCTTATATTACCGCTGTGCTTGATGTAACGTATCCTGAGCCTCCTAATGAAGGAAGTACGCTTTATTCCCTTGACAACGTTATTCTTACACCACATATTGCTGGTAGCCTCGGTAACGAGGTTAGGCGTATGGGCGAATATATGTGTGATCAATTTATTAAGTTTAAAAACGGCGAAAAATATGAGTACGAAGTTACATTAAAAATGCTTGAAACAATGGCATAGGAGCGATTATGGAAAGACGATGCATTGACGATTTAATAAATATAATTAGAAACTCTGTTGAACAGCATAAGCTTGGAACGGGAAAATATTCTCGCTGGATTTTTGGTGAAAACCGTGATTTAGGCATAAACGAATATGGTTGTGCTGATGCAGCAAATATTTTATACAGTATTGGTGACTTCCCTTCAGATGATACTGAGCGTGCACAATGGATAAAAACTCTTCAAAATATGCAAGATAAGGAAAGTGGATTGTTTACCGAAAAAACTCATCATCCTTTTCATACAACTGCACACTGTTCTGCTTCACTTGAACTTTTTGATGCTAAACCATTATATAAATGCAGTGCATTAGAAAAGTATACAACAAAAGAAGGCTTATATCATCTTTTAGAAGAAGAGATTGATTGGAATAACCCTTGGGATGCTTCACATATGGGTGCAGGTATTCTTCCTGCCCTTGTCAATACCGATATGGCTACCTTAGAGTGGAAAGATTGGTATTACGATTGGATGTGGGAGCACTCCGATGAAAAAACAGGTTTTATTTCGTTCGGTGGTTGTAAAGAAAATATTCCTATTTACGGTTATATGGCAGGACATTTCCATTACTTGTTTAACCATGAGTATGAGCATCGACCTATGCGTTATCCTGAAAAGGTTATTGATTCCTGCCTTGCCCTTATGAAATTAGGTCAATCACCTTTAAATGCAGGTATGCGTTCTTTTATCGGCTTTATTGATATTGATGTTGTATATTGTCTTACCCGTGCAATGCGCCAAACACCTCACAGATTTTATGAAGCAAAAGCCGAGCTGGAATATTATGCAGATAATTATCTTAATATGTTTTACGGAATTGATTATGAGCAAGATAAATATTTTAACGACCTTCATTCTCTCTTCGGTGCAGTGTGTTGTTTATGCGAACTGCAATCAGCTCTTCCCGGTAAAATTATATCTTCAAAGCCACTAAAGCTTGTTCTTGACAGAAGACCATTTATTTAAGGAGCTTTTATGGATAAAGTTATAATTGACGATCTTATTGAAAAAATATATGAATGTGTCCAAAAGCATAATTTGGGAAAGCCGGGTCAATATTCTCGTTGGCTTTGGGGCGACAGAGATTTAGGAATAAATGAATATGGCTGCGCTGATGCTCTTAATATTCTATATTCTATCAATAAGTTTCCGCAGACTCCGGATGAAAGAAAAGCCTTTGCAGATACTTTAATAGATATGCAAGATCCTGATACCGGTCTTTTTACTGAGGCAACACATCATACCATTCACACCACTGCTCACTGTACAGCGGCACTGGAGTTGCTTGATAAAATTCCTAAATACAAGTGCAAAGCATTAAATAAATACACAACAAAAGAGGGTTTATATGATCTTCTTGAAAATGAGGTTAATTGGCAAAATCCCTGGCCACAATCTCACAAAGGAGCAGGAATATTGCCTTCACTTGTAAACACAAATATGGTATCTTTAGATTGGAAGGATTGGTATTTTGATTGGATGTGGAATCACGCCGACCCAGAGAACGGTTTTTTCTTTTTCGGCGAAAAGAAAGAAGCTCCTCTTTATCAATATATGGCAGGAGGATTTCACTATATTTTTAACCACGAAGCCGAGCACAGACCTTTAAGATATCCCGAAAAAATAATTGATTCTTGTATATTCCTTATGGAAAATGCAGGTAAACCCGAATTTGGAAGCATGATAACACGTTGCACGTTTATTGATATTGACGTTGTTTATTGTTTATCAAGAGCTATGCGTCAAACACCCTATCGCTTTTATGACGGTAAAAAAGCATTGGAGGATTATGCCGAAAAATACATAAAACTTATGTATTCACTTGATTATGAGCACAATGAAGGCTTTAACGATCTCCATATGCTGTTCGGTTCAGTTTGTTGTTTATGCGAATTGCAATCAGCGCTTCCGGGTAAAATAATTACATCAAAACCATTAAGACTGGTTCTTGACAGACGACCTTTTATATAAAAAAAGTGAAGCAAAATGCTTCACTTTTTTTAAAAACAACATTCAAAATCTTTAATTACGTTGATGATTTCAGGTTCTTTTTTCTGTTCTATAGTTTTTTCTTCTTTGATTTCCGTTAATTTTGAATTTTCATTTTTTGAGTTGCGATATACATTTCTGTATTCTCTCGGTTGCATACCCGTCTGTGACAAAAAGGCTCTGTTAAATGAGCGTATTGTGTTGTAACCGACATTTATTCCTATCTCGGTTACAGAATCATTTGTCTTAATGAGATGCTCTTTCGCATCGTTAATGCGAAGCATATTTATATAATCATTGAAACCAATTTTTATTTTTTCACTGAAGATTCGCGAAATATAGTACTTGCTTGCGTGCAAATCTTTTGCCATTTCATCAAGACTTATATTATCCTTATAATGCTCTACGCAATATGAAAGAATACTCGAGATCATTTCCATGTGATTGTTTGCGGATGCAACAAAATCGAGGCAAGGAATAATATCAGCAAGAAAAATATTTACGTATCCTTTTACTTTCTCCGCCTTGTATTTTTCATCTCCGTTATATGCATAAAGAGCCTTATTTAAAAAGAAACGTGTATCTCCAGGTAAATTTTCTTTTTTTATTACCGGATTGATCGGTTCATTTTCCATAAAAACCGAATTAAAATCAGGAAAAACTTCAGGTGAAAACATTAAAAGATAACATTCTTCTTCCGTAAAATTATCAAAATAATGAACTTTGTTAGGAAAAGAAACAAAAAGATCTCCTTCCTCAACAATATACTCTTTTGAATCAAGATATGCTTTTGTTTTTCCTTTGGAAATGTATGCAATTTCTATCTCTTTGTGGATATGTGCCGCACACCCAAGATGCTCAGTTTTACGTATTGCACAAAAATTTGTTCTATTTTCATATCTGATACCCATAATGTCCTCCATTTTACAAAAACACAGCAAAATTTGTCTTGTTTTTTTCAATATTCGTCTTGAATTATACCACTTTTTGTCTTATACTACAAGTAGAAATTTTATGGAGGTACAAAAAAATGTTAATTGGACTTCAGTTATATTCAGTTCGTGATGCATTAAGCAATGATTTTGAAGGTACTCTTAAAGCAGTTAGTGCCATGGGCTATGATGGTGTTGAGTTTGCAGGTATTTGCGGAAAAAGCGCCGAAGAAGTTAAAAATCTTTGTGCAAAATACAACCTTATCCCCATTTCAGCACACGTTTCTTTAAAAGAAATGCTTGAAATTCCCAAAACTTTTGAAACTTATAAGAACATCGGTTGCAAATATATCGTTGTTCCCTATCTTCCCGTAGAAGACAGACCTCAGGGTGATAATTACGGTGATCTTATTAAGAAAGTTTCTGCACTTTGCAAAAAAGCAAAAGATGCAGGTCTTACAATGCTCTATCACAACCACGATTTCGAGTTTGTAAAGCTTTCTGACGGAACATATTTCCTTGATAAGCTTTATGAGGAAATTCCTGCAGATCTTCTTGAAACAGAAATCGACACTTGTTGGGTAAACGTTGCAGGTGAAAACCCCAGTGACTACGTTAGAAAATATACGGGTCGTGCTCATATCGTTCATCTTAAAGACTTTTTCAAAAAAGGACATAATGTTGAAGGTATGTATGAGCTCATCGGCGTTAAGCCCACAGAAGCAGCCGCAAGTGAAGAAGCTTTTGGTTTCCGCCCCGTTGGCCACGGTATGCAGAACGTTCCTGAGATTATCAATGCTTCTATTGATGCAGGTGCTCAGTGGCTTATTGTTGAACAGGATAGACCTACTCCCGGCAAAGAACCGATGGATGAGGTTAAGTTAAGCCGTGAGTATCTTAAATCTATAGGTTATTAAATTACAGCATAAGCTGTTAAGGAGGAAAATAAAATGGCAGATAATGTTTTAGATGATTTCAAAAAAGGCGTCATCACAGAAGAAAAGATTGACACAAGCAGAAAATTGAAGATCGGTATTATTGGTACAGGTTGGATTTCCGAGGCACATATTGCAAACTATATTAAAATGCCTGACTGCGAAATCGTTGCTGCTGCTGATCTCATCCCCGGCAAAGCTGAAAAGCTTTTAAAGGGCAAGTTTGGCTTAGAAAATGTTCGTTACTATGCCAATGACAGAGAAATGATCGATAACGAGCCCGATCTTGATGCAGTTAGCATTTGCACTTACAACCGTCAGCACGCTGAGCCAACAATCTATGCCCTTAAGCACGGTGTAAACGTTCTTCTTGAAAAGCCTATGTGCGTTACTCTTGAAGAAGCTGTTGAAATCTGCAAGGCAGAAAAAGAAAGCGGAAAGATTCTTTCAATCGGCTTCCAACCCAGATTTGACGAGAACATGAAGATGGTTAAGCGCATTGTTGAATCAGGCGTTCTCGGTAAAGTTTACTACATTCAGACCGGTGGCGGAAGAAGACATGGCATTCCCACACCTTACGGCACAACCTTTATTGAAGAAGAAACCGCAGGTATCGGTGCACTCGCTGATATCGGTTGCTATTCTCTTGATATGGTGCTTAATGCAATCGGCTATCCCACTCCTCTTACCGTAACAGGTTACAAGAGCGCATATTTCGGAACAAATCCCAAATATATGCCTTGTGAAGACTATGCAAAGAAATTCGGTGTTGATGACTTTGCTGCAGCATTTATCCGTCTTGAAGGCGATATTATTCTTGACTTCCGTATTGCATGGGCAATGCATATGGATACTCCCGGCGATACCATTATTCTTGGTACCGAAGGTGGCTTGAGAATTCCATCAACTGAATGTTGGAACGGGTCAATTGGCGGACCTCTTACCATTTATCAGACAGTTGCCGGTGAAAAGGTTGAAACTAAGATTCCTATGAAGACCAATAAGAACGACAACTTCTATAACAAGATCCGTTCATTCCTTGATGCAATCAAGAACGGCGGCACAGCACCTATCCCCTCCAGCCAGATCATCAAGAACCAGGCTATTATCGATGCTATCGTTAAATCTGCTGAACTTGGCCGCGAGGTTGAGGTTACAATCCCCGAAATTTAATAGATTTCAAAGTTTTAAAGAGATGTCAATAACGGCATCTCTTTTTTTCTTATTCTGCAAAAATTTGTCCTTGATTTGTATTTACTTCTGTATTGTATAGTGGTATAATATATTAAATTAAGGAGGATGTTCTATGAAAAAACTTTTTATTCTATTGCTTGTTTTATGTATATTTTCAAGTTGTGCACCAACAACTGACGTTTCATTAGAAAACACACCTGATTTATCAACGCCAAATACAACGACAGAAACAACAGATAGTACTTTTCCCGTTGAAACACCTGAAAATACAGATAATAAAACTGCTACTTCAACTCCCGAAACAACACCAAAGGCTACTGAAACGCCCTTTGACAAAAACAATTATAAAATGCTTTACGTTATCGGTTCTGATGTAAACGTAAGAAACAAACCGTCAACAAGCGGTGAATTGTTATTTCAGATGAAATCAAATCAGCAAGTTAAAGTTTTTTATGAAAAAGATGGCTGGTATTACATCGAGTATAGTGAAAATAATTACGGATATATTTTTGGAAAATATATAAGTGAAACTCCTTCATCTGTTGCAACACCCGTTCCTACAATGTCTCGCGATGAGGCTTTGAACTACAATTACAGACTAATCCCCACACATTTAATTAACGAAGATGCTACAACGACCTATGAAATGATGGAATCTGAAAACGGTAAAATCCTGGTGTATGAAGCAAAAATCGCGCAGATAACACAAAAGATCAAGGATAAAGATGCAGATATCGGCTCAATGGTTGATTCATTGATTGCTAAATGGATAAGTTTTATTCCAAACACTCAAAGAACGTATATGAGTTTAATTGAAGAATTCCAGCCTTTTCAAGGGACATTATTTCGAGTAACAAAAATTAGTGTTGAAGCAACTGAATATAAAGAATTACTTGATTATCTTGAAAACGTATATCTTATGATGATAGGTTATGAAGAATATAAAGATCTTGATGCAGAAAAAGCAAAAGGTTCAACAGAAGAGTATGAAAAAGATTTCAACAGTATATACGGTAACATAGAACGACTTGGTTCCGAAGTGATTACCGAAGCTCTTCAAAATGCAAACGGATACGCTGCACAATCACAAAAAATTGATGATTGGTATGGTCTTTGGAACAATGAATTAGGCGAATTATTTGATTTAAAATGGCAAATTCTCGAAAAACTTGATTTTACTAAAAATACCAAACCATTTGCAAATTATAAAGCCTACGATAAATACGAAATTTATAATTCATACAATAATCAATTCAGAGAAATAATCCTTATAATGCGCGGAGAAACAACCTACGAAAAAGGATAATAATAAGGGATGAGCAAAACTCATCCCTTTAGTATTTTTTGGATTAAAATCAAACTACACCCTGAGCAAGCATAGCATCAGCAACCTTCTTGAAGCCTGCAATGTTTGCACCTGCAATAAGATCGCCTTCCATACCGTACTGCTTTGCAGCTGCAACGGAGCTTTCGAAGATGTTCTTCATAATATCATGAAGTTTTGCATCAACTTCTTCAGCACTCCAGCTGTAACGCATTGAGTTCTGGCTCATCTCTAAGCCTGAAACTGAAACGCCACCAGCGTTAACTGCCTTTGAAGGAGCAATAACAACGTTGTTCTCCTTAAGATATGCTACTGCATCTGCAGTTGTGGGCATATTGGAAACTTCTACATAGTACTTTAAGCCGTTTGCAACCATCTTCTTGGCATCTTCAAGGTTAACTTCGTTCTGAGTTGCGCAAGGCATAACAACGTCAACCTTTTCACCCCAAGGCTTCTGACCTTTGAAGAAAGGAACGCCGAACTTATCAGCATAATCTTCAACTCTGTTACGACAAGAAGCACGCATTTCAAGCATAAAGTCAATCTTTTCGTCTGTTGAAACACCGTCTTTATCGTAGATATATCCGTCAGGACCTGAAATGGTAACAACCTTACCGCCAAGTTCATTGATCTTCTTAACTGTGCCCCATGCAACGTTGCCGAAGCCTGAAATAGCAAAGGTCTTACCCTTAATATCTTGGCCGAGCCACTTAAGCATTTCTGCTGTGTAATAAACTGCACCGAAGCCTGTTGCTTCAGGACGGATAAGTGATCCGCCATAAGGACGGCCTTTACCGGTTAATACACCTGTAAACTCATTCTGAATTCTCTTATACTGACCGAAAAGATAACCGATCTCTCTTGCGCCAACACCGATATCACCTGCGGGAACGTCAGTATCGGGACCGATGTACTTAACAAGTTCAGTCATAAAGCTCTGGCAGAAGCGCATAACTTCACCATCGGACTTGCCGTTGGGATCAAAGTCAGCACCGCCCTTGCCACCGCCCATAGGAAGTGTTGTAAGAGAGTTCTTGAATGTCTGCTCAAAACCGAGGAACTTAATAATGCTCTCATTAACTGTGGGATGGAATCTTAAACCGCCCTTGTAAGGACCGATTGCAGAATTGAACTGAATTCTGTAACCGCGGTTTACCTGAACCTTGCCGTTATCATCAACCCAGGGAACTCTGAACTTAATGATTCTTTCGGGCTCAACCATTCTCTCTAAAACGCCGCTTGTGATATATTCGGGGCTCTGTTCTACTACGGGTTCAAGTGATTCAAGAACCTCGCGTACCGCCTGGTGGAACTCAGGTTCATTAGCGTTGCGCTTAATAACTGTTTCCATCAATTCCTGAAGATAAGGATTTTTGAAACTCATATAAATTTCCTTCTTTCAAATAATTTAAAAAGTTTAACTTTTTATGGAAAATATTATATTACAATACTATTTATCTGTCAAATATTTTGAGAAAAAAATTTATTCAAACAGCAATTTTTTTATTGCTTTATTTTTAGTTATAAGAACAATCAATGAAACAGATGAAACTATTCCCACAAAACCTTGCATAAGGTTTCCAACAACACCAAGCAATGCCGTTTCAAAACTCTGTGTCAAGATAAGTTCGTATAAGAAATATCCAAAAACCATAACTGCTTCAGCTAAAAAAGCACTTAGAGCAACAAAATAAATCTTACTTGTTTTCTTGTAAAAAAGAGCAACAATAAGCGCCATCAATCCTTTAATAATAAACGTTGCAGGAGCATATAACGCATAACCAAACAAATCAGCGATCATACTTCCTATTGCTGCTGAAAAAAATCCAAACAACGGTCCTAATACAACGCCCGAAACAATAACAACACAATCACCAAGATTGAAATACCCGCCACCGGGCAAAGTTATCTGTATAAGCAACGTTGCAACACAAGTAAATGCGGCAAATGCGCTTGCAAAAACAAGCTTTTTAATGTTTTTTCTCACTATTTTACACCTCTTTCATAAAATGCTTTGCAATTTCTTTTGCTGTTTCATCTGGTGTCCCTTTTACTTTTATTAAAGCATCTTTAAGTTCCATATATAAGGGATACCGCTCTTTGTACATTTGTTGAAGTCTTTTTATATCAGTTGAAAGAGGTCGCCCACCCATTGCAAGCTTTTCAACATCTCTTTCAAGAAAAACTATAAAACCGTTCTGACGCAAAGAATCATAATTTTCTCTTTTTTTAATAATTCCTCCGCCCGTTGCAATTATTGTTGATAAATTGCTCCCTGCCTCAAAGGCACATTGACTTTCAATTTTTCTAAAAACATCTTCACCATCTTCATCAAAAATTTGAGGAATACTTTTTTCAGCAGATTGAACAATAAGCTCATCCGTATCGACAACTTTTTTATCAAAATATTCCGTTAATTTTTTAGCAATGGTGCTCTTTCCGCATCCGGGCATACCAATAAGAACAATATTCTTTGCATCACGTTCCATTATGCCTAAGACACGTTCAATCTCACTATCGGGAATTTTTTTGTTAATAAATATCTCCGCCGCCATTTTGGCTTGAGCTACAAGCATAGAAAGTCCGTTTGAATACTTTATATTTAATCTCTCAGCATCCAACAAAAGTTTCGTTTTTAAGGGATTATATATGATATCAACAACTGCTTCACAATTTTTAAAATCATATAAATTTATTGGTGCTTCAAGATTTTTGGGATACATTCCGACAGGAGTTGTATTAACGATAATTTCAGCATCAAAATGCTTTGAAATATTACTATAGTTATCTTCGCCGCTTCGTGAAATAACAGTTACGCTTTTTGCTTTAAGATCTGATAAAACGGCATTTACGGTAACTGAAGAACCACCGCTACCAAGAATTATAGCTTTTTTATTTTCAACTTTAATTCCGCTTCTTTTGAGAAGATACCAAAAACCGAAATAATCAGTATTATATCCTGACAAACTTCCGTCTTTTTCTTTTTTTACAGTATTAACGCTACCTATTTTTTTAGCCATATCGTCAATACGGGTTAAATAAGGCATAACTGTTTTTTTATATGGAATTGTAACATTGATTGCTGAAAAATCCGCTGTTTTCATAAATGTTTCAACATCTTCTTCAGGCAATTCAAACAGTAAATATTCATATCCGCAAAGATGTTTATGAATTTGAGGTGAAAGACTGTGCTTTAATCTTCCGCCCAATAAACCATAGATCGGCGTCATAATCAAATTACCTCAGTATAGCTTCCAAAATACTGGAATTTTTCTGCATCTGCTTCAAGCTGACCTAAAAGAACTTGAAACTTTTCTGAATACACTGAAACATCAATATCAAAATAAAACATAAATTCAAAATCACTTCCGGGAATCGGACGGCTCTCAAGTTTGATAACATTGATACCCAGTGCATTGAATTTTGAAAGAATATTATATAACGATCCGGGCTTATGCGGTGCAACTATCATCAAGCTGGTCTTTGTTGCGCCGGGATAAATTTCAAGATTTTTGCTTATGCAAATAAATCTGGTATAATTATTCCCATCATTCTGAACAGCTTCTTTTAATACCGAAAGATTATAAAGTTCTGCACATTTTTTGGAAGAAAGAGCCGCAACATCATTTCTATCAGATTCTGCAACAAACTTAGCCGCCATAGCAGTATTCTCGCAAACGTGAACTTTCACGTTTTTCAGCGTTGCAAGATACTCACTGCACTGATTTATTGCTTGCTCGTGTGAATATACTTCTTTAATATCTTCAATTTTTGCGCCTTTTTTCGCAAGAACACTGTGGTTAACGTGAAGTCTTGTACTACGAACAATGCTGAAATTAAATTGTGCAAGAAGGTCGTATATTCTGTTTACGGAACCAGCATTACTGTTTTCAAGAGGCAAAATACCATAGCGGCAAAAACCGCTTTCAACTGCATGAAAAACACCTTCCCAGCTATTAAGATACACGATGGTAGGATTAGAAAAAACCTTTTCACAAGCTTGCTGTGAATATGCACCTTCTACCCCTTGGCAAGCAACCATAGCACTTTCAGGAAAAATTTTATCAGTAGTTTCTATTGCCTCAGCAATTTTTCCACCATAACTGCTTCTTACACCTAAAAGTTTGCTTTGATATGCCCGACTTACACCCATAAGATCATAAAAAAAAGTCCTTGCTTCATTTTCAAACTCAGCACCTGCTTCTTTGGAAACTTTATTTAAAAGTGCACGTTCACGGCTTCTGTCAAGCACGGGAAGATTGTTTTCTTTTTTATATTCGGCAATTGAAGCGGCAACTGACAAACGCTCCTTCAAGAGACGAACAAGCTCAGTATCAATATTATCAATTTTATTTCTTAATTCTTCAATTTTCATATTTATCTCTCCGGTTTTAAACTCATTAAATCTTCAAAAAAATGTGGATAAGATTTTGTAACTGCTTCTTCACCGTTAATAAAAACTTCCCCATCTGAAATACACGCACCAACTGACGCTGACATAACAATTCTGTGGTCATTTTCACTTTCTACTGTTCCGCTATGAAGATTAGTCTGTCCTAAAATAACAAATCCATCTTCCGTTTTATTAACTTTTGCCCCCAAATTACAAAGCATTCTGTATACGCTTTCAATTCTATCACTTTCTTTTATTCTAAGACGCTGTGCATTATAAATAACAGTTTTATTCTTTGCAACAGTTGATATCGTTGCCAATACGGGCACCAGGTCAGGAATCTGCGCCGCATCAATTTTAATACCGTCAAATTTATTCTTTTTTACTGTAACAGAGTTTCCATTCCAGGAAATATATGCGCCCATTTGTGCTAAAATATTAAGTATTTCTTTATCACCCTGAAGCGAATTTGGGTTCAAATTTGTAATTGTAATACCATTATTCGAAACAGCACCCATACAAGCAAAAAATGCCGCATTTGACCAATCACCCTCAGCAATAATTTCTCCCGGCGAAGTGTATTTTTGATTTCCACGAACAAAGAACTTATTTCCTTCTTCAATTATATCTATTCCAAACAATTTAACGGCATCAAGTGTCATTTTTATATATGGATATGATTCTATCTTACCCGTAACATTTATAACACTGTCACCATTAAGCAATGGTAAAGCAAAAATCAAACCGCTTATAAACTGTGAACTTACTTCACCCGATATCGTATATTCTCCTGCTGAAATAACTCCTTTACAATTAAACGGAAAAACGCCCTTTTCGGACATTTCAGCTCCGTGACCGATAAGTAACTCATATAACGGTGATAAAGGCCGTTCTCTAAGCCTTTCTGCACCTATAAAGGACGAACTAACATTAAAAGCACACGCAATAGGTACAAGAAATCTAAAAGTTGACCCGCTTTCAAAAGCATCAAGAACGCTGTTATCGTGCGGCTTTTCATACGGTGAAACAAAAACGTCGTTTTTTTCAATTTTAATATCAGCTAAAAAACCGTTAAGACAATTAATTGTTGCTAATATGTCTTTTGAAAACGTAACGTCCCTTATTACCGTATTACAATTTGCAAGTGCAGCACAAATAAGCATTCTATGAACATGAGATTTCGATGAAATTGCCTTAACCACGCCTGTCCGACTTCCTGATTCTACTTTCTGCATTTTACACCTAAATAGATCAATTCTTTTACTGTTTTAAAATCAGTTTTATCAATCTGAGCCTTTCCGATTTTTTTAACTAAAATAAGATTTACTCCGTTGCTACTGCTTTTTTTATCTGTCGTAACAAGATCAAAAATTTGTTCGGATTCGAAATCACATTTTGTTGGAAGATGATTGTTCTCTAACGCCTCGATAAGTTCGTCAAAAACGTTTTGAGCAACCTCCCCCTTTTGCACTAAAGCATAAGTTATCATCGCCATACCGATAGCAACACAGTGACCGTGAGTTAATTTAAAACTGCTTAAGCTTTCAACTGCGTGTCCAAAGGTGTGTCCAAAATTAAGAATTTGCCTGATACCATTTTCAAATTCGTCTTCATTAACAACATCACGCTTAATTGAAACACATCTGGCTATAACTTCGTTTCTGTTCCACTTTCCTGATTTTACAGTGTTGAACAACTCTTCGTCATAAATCATACCGTACTTTATGATTTCCGCTACACCATCAGCATAGATTTCATCGCTTAAGGTATCAAGAGTTTCAGTATCACAAATTACAAGCGAGGGCTGCCAGAATGCACCGAAGAGATTTTTCCCTTGAGGGAGATCAACCGCAGTTTTTCCACCAACAGAAGAATCAACTGCTGCAAGCAGTGTTGTAGGTATTTGAATAAATTTAATTCCCCGCATATATGTAGCGGCACAAAATCCTGCAAGGTCACCCACAACACCGCCGCCTAATGCAACAATCATATCCGAACGATTAAAACGCTTTTCTGCAAGAAAAGAAACTATTCTAATAAGATTCTCAGCATTTTTGCTTTTCTCACCATGTTCGATAACAAATTTTTCAACTAAAAAACCTTCGCTTATAAAACTACTTACAGTTTTTTCTCCATATAACGCATCAACAACATCATCAGTGATAATGCATATTTTTGAAAAACCTACTTCTTTCTTTACAATTTTTCCAACGTCAGCAAGTAAATTTGTTCCAATAAGAACATTATATGGTTTTGATGTATTTACTTCGATAGTTATCACTTATCGATCAATTCCTTTCTATCTTTGCCATCTTTCAATAATGCTTTGAGTGTTTTTTCATCATCATTTTCAAGAGCAACACTGTATTTCTTTAATTCAGAAATCAAATAATCAATTTCCTCCTTAAGAAAGTTTTTATTATCTAAAAAAAGCTCTGTCCACATATCTTCATTCAAATATGCAACTCGTGTTAAATCCTTATAACTGCCTGCCGAAAACCCTTTATGAACCATTGCTCGCGGACTTTTAACGTAGGCATTGGAAACAACGTGTGCAAGCTGTGAAGTAAATGCAATATTTCTATCGTGAGTTTCTGCATCAGTAACTGTTATGCTTGCAAAGCCAATAGATTTAAAAAATGCGGTTATTGGCGCAAGAACTCCAATTTCCAATGCTTTTTTAGGTACAAGAATCATCGAAGCGCCTTTGTAAAGTGTTTCTCTTGCATACTTAAATCCTGATTTTTGGTAACCGGCCATAGGATGACCGCCAATAAACATAAAACCGTTTTTTTCAGCTATATCATAGGCCTTTTGACATATGCTTTGCTTAACACCGCAACAGTCAAAAACAATTGTGTTTTTACTTATATTGCAAGCATTTTGTTCGAGCCATTTCAATGCTGCATCCGGATATATTGAAATAATAATATAATCACAATTACCGATTAAAGCTTTATCGAGAGTACCTTCAACAATGCCCATACATTTTGCAAATTCAACCGTATCGCTTTTTATATCAAAGGCAAAAACATTATGATCCGTAAATGCTTTTATTGCTTTTACGAAGGAACCACCAATAAGACCTAATCCAACAATACCTATATTCATTTTATTGCCTCACGAATTCTTTCAACTGCTTTTGTAACATCATCGAACTGGTCCGGCGTTAAAGATTGAGCTCCATCGCAAAGTGCCTTCTGAGGATCATTGTGTACTTCAATCATTAAACCATCGCACCCTGCCGCCGCTGCAGACATCGCCATTGGCTTAACAAGACGTGCCATTCCGCTTGCATGACTTGGATCAACAACAACGGGAAGATGTGTCAATTCATGTAACATAGGAACCGCAGAAACATCAAGAGTATTTCTTGTATAAGTTTCAAAAGTACGAATTCCACGTTCACAAAGAATTATTTTTTCATTGCCTCCTGCCATTATATATTCCGCACTCATCAATAGCTCTTTAAGATTATTTGCAAGCCCCCGTTTAAGTAAGATTGGCTTATCAATCTTGCCAAGCTCCTTTAAAAGCTCAAAATTCTGCATATTACGTGCACCAACCTGAATAATATCAACATCCTCAAATAAAGGAAGGTGCCTTGTTGACATTATTTCAGTTACAATAGGCATACCCGTTTCTTTTTTTGCTAACTTAAGAAGTTCAAGCCCCGTTGCCTGTAAGCCTTGAAAATCGTAGGGCGAAGTTCTTGGCTTAAACGCACCGCCACGCAAAAACGTTGCTCCTGCTTTTTTAACACGGTTTGCAACCTCAAGAATCTGCTCTTCAGATTCAACCGAGCAGGGTCCTGCAATATAAGTAAAATGACCGCCACCAATCTTGTAACCGCTGACATCAATTACTGTATCATCAGGATGGAACTTACGGTTCGCACTTTTAAAAGGCTCACTGATACGTTTTACTGTTTCAATAATTTCAAGATTTTCAAGAAGTTCAATATCGATCTTTGAAGTATCACCAATAAGACCTAATACAGTTGAATATTCACCGTTGGAAATATGCGTAGAAACGCCTTGGGTATTTAACCACTGTATTAAATTATCTATCTGCTTTTGTTCCGTTCCATGCTTAATTACTGCGATCATTTCCAGTGTCTCCTTTTTTCATTGTACATAATTTTAATATCATATATTTGATTAGTCAAATATTTTTTATAAAAAAATGCAAGCTTTGATATAATCATAGCTTGCATTGCATTTATCCAAAATAAAATAGAAAAAAATCTAAATCTTTGAATCTGAGTATAGCAATGTAAGCCCGTTTTTAAGCCAATAATAAGCAAAAAACACGAACTGCATAAAGACTGTATAATAAAAACGTCCAATATAATTTAACATTGCTTTTTTCTCCTTAATTTTTATCGTATTATACTCCTTAGATTTTCAGTTGTCAATAATTTTTTACAGTTATTTTCAATTAATTAAAGGATTTTCGTTTCCTTCAATCATATCGATAACTCCTTTAACTACATTTTCAGCCATAGCATATACAACTTTCTCAGTGTAAAAAGCAGTATGTGGCATTAAAAGAACGTTGGGAAAAGACCTTAAAACCGCCATCTGACGATTATCGATTATATCGCCTATCCGATTATAATAATAAAGACCGTCTTCGTTTTCAAGAACATCAAGGCCCGCAAAGCCAACTTTGCCAACACGAATTGCTTCAATCAAAGCATCAGTATCAATAAGAAGTCCTCGTGCCGTATTGATTATCATAACACCGTTTTTCATTTGTGAAAAACGCTTCTCATTTAACAAATGCACGTTTTCTTCTGTAACCAACGCGTGAAGCGAAATTATATCGCTGTTCTGAATTAAATAATCCAAGGAAACGTAATTACAAATATCTCTTAATTGAGGATTCTCATAAACGTCGTTTGCAAGAATCTTGCATCCGAAGGCGGATAATCTTTTAATTACCGTTGCCCCGATCTTTCCTGTTCCGATAACGCCAACGGTACAATCACATAAATCTTTTCCAAGCTTTCCTTTTAAAGAAAAATCCTGAAGCTCTGCCCTTTTAATAATGTGTGCAGTTTTACGGCATCCCATTAGCATAAGCATAACTGCGTAATCCGCAACCGTATCAGGTTCATAAGTAACGTGACAAACGCCCATTCCAAGGCTTTTGGCATAATCAATATCAATATGGTTATACCCTATGCTTCTTGCTGCAATATATTTTACGCCCACCTTATAAAAAGCATCAATGAGAGCTTTATCACAGGTGCAAGGTGTAAAAGAAACAGCGTCAAATCCTTCAGCTAAATAAGCGTTCTCAACACTTGGGTATTCGTGGGTATATGCATAATCAAAATCATATTTATTTTTAAGATCTTCAAAAATAGATTTTTCATCAAAAGATCTGAACGAATAAACAAAAAGCTTCATAAATTTTCCTCAGTTATTTAAGAAAGCCACTGATAATCTGTTCTTCAGCCTCTTTTTCGGTAAGTCCAAGTGTCATAAGCTTTATAATCTGCTCTCCGGCAATTTTGCCGATTGCTGCTTCGTGAATCAGACTTGCATCAACGTGTGCTGCAGTTATTTCGGGAATAGCTTTTACAACAGCATTATCCATAATTATAGCATCGCATTCAGTATGCCCGTTCGAGCGATTATTGCCTTTAACATTTGATAAAAATAATTGACGTGAATTATCCTTTGCAACTGCACGAGAAATAACGTGTGTTGAAGAATTTTCACCATTAAGCTCAACATCAAAATTAGTCTCAGCATACTGATTTCCGTGAGTCATAAGCTTTTCCTTAACGATTAACGTTGCGCCTTTTTCAAGAGTAGCCTTCGTATCACGTTTCGTTGAAGAAATACCCTTAATTTGCGCAGTCTCCATTTCCATATAGCCATCTTCATCGATATAAACGACAGTGGTGGGATTCATTACGTTTTCACCGTTACCATCCCCCTCACCATAGTGTTTTTCGATATATCTGATTTTAGCATTCTTTCCAACGTGAAATGTATGGATTCCATCGTGTTGGCTTTTTTCATCACCTGAATTGTGAATACCACATCCTGCAACAATGGTAACATCAGCATTTTCACCGATATAAAAATCATTATATACCAGGTCTGTTAAACCTGTTTGGCTTAAAATAACAGGAATATGAACGCTTTCATTCTTTGTATTTGGCTTAATGATTATATCAATGCCTTGTTTGTCTTCTTTTGTTACAATATCAATGTTTTCAGTAACATTTCTGCCTGCGCCTTCACCGTTCATCCGAATATTATATGCTCCCTGAGGCACTTCATGTATTCCGGCAATCTGTTCAAGCAAATCTTTCTGTATTTGGTTCATAATTTTCTCCTTAAAGCTTATCAATAAGTGTTTTGCAAGCAATCTGTTTTTCGCTTAAAAGGCTGGGAAGAATGTCTTTTTTAACGCCAAAATCAGCAATTCTGCCATCTGCAACAACAAGAATCTTATCAGCAATATCAAGTATTCTCTCCTGATGCGAGATTATAAGAATGGTTCCTTTTATTTTTTCGTGCATATTTTGGAAAACCTGAATAAGATTATTAAAAGACCATAAATCAATACCGGCTTCCGGTTCATCAAAAACAGAAAACTTCGTACCACGTGCGATTATCATCGCAATTTCAATACGTTTAAGTTCACCACCCGAAAGAGACGCATTAACCTCACGATTAACATAGTCTCTTGCACATAATCCTACCTCTGAAAGATATTCGCAAGCTTCAGCAACCTTCAAATTTTTACCCGCCGCAAGACTGATAAGGTCTTTAACAGTAATTCCTTTAAAGCGAACAGGTTGTTGAAAAGCAAAGCTTATGCCTTTCTTTGCACGCTCGGTAATTGATAATTCTGTTATATCCTCGCCATCAAGAAAAATTCTTCCGCTTGTGGGTGTATATATTCCCGCAATTATTTTTGCAAGAGTACTTTTTCCTCCACCGTTAGGTCCGGTAACAGCAACAAACCTATCGTTAATCGTTACGGAAATATTTTTCAAGATTTCTTTATCATTGTTGTTTTCATCTTTTACGCAATAAGAAATATTTTGTAATTCAAGCATAACAAGTCCTCCATTTAACGTCAAAGTATTTTTTTACGTATTTCTTCAACGGCTTTTTCCGTTAGTTTAATTTTTGCCTCAAGTGCATCCGCTGTGCATAAATACTCCTCATTGCTACCCTCTAAAAATGGAGCATTTATTAAAATCTCTGCAGTATCATAAGCATTTTTGATTTCTTGCTCTCCGATTTTTAACAGCTGTTCATATAAGAACTTCTTCTTGTAATCAGCATCCGTAGTTTCCAAAACAGCAATACGTCTATACCATCTTTTTGTGTTTGCACAGGTAACTAAGGTATTTACCAAAAAAGCCAAAATATATGACAGTTGCTTTGCTTCCTCGTTTTCGATATGACTTAAAATCAACGATGCCTTGTTAAAGCAATCCGCCGCCTTTAAATTCAAGTCTGTTTCATAGGTAATATCATTATTTTCAAAATCGTAATGATAGATTTTATTATTCACAAGGGGGTACGCAGGACCGAAAAGCAAAGGACCTTCTTCATCAGCATTATTATACACCAAAAAATTAACTCCGTCAGTTACTTTTTTAAATGCCATCATAACTTTTTCGGTATTCTCTGCACCAAAGTGTAATGCGGCAATTTTTTGAATACAAATTCCACCCTCATCACAAGGACTAAAGCTCTGTGCTTTAGCAAATTCTCCTACTATAGAAGGAATAAATCCCGTTTTGCCACTTTCAACAGTACAACTTACTTCATATTCGCTTAAATGATTCAAACGCATAAACCACTGCATCATAGCAGGGATATACGGTATTGATGGAATTTCTTCCGTTTTTCCGCAAGCATAATTCTGCACCCACACCTCAATACCGCGATTACGAGCAATTTCATACAACTGCTTAAATAAATCAGAAGGTTGCGACATAATAACAGAGCCTGATTTTGTAACAAAACTTACTCCGTCACGTTCAATAGCTTGTCCTTCGTCATAAGATAAAACAACAATTTTCTTATTTGTCTTCTCAAGGCAACTTATCTTATCGGAGTTTCCTTCAAGGAATAAAATTTGACCCTCTTCAGATATCGCACCGTCGTATAATGAAAAATATTCTTTTTCATCACTTTGAAGAAAAGCCTTCAAACCAACCGAACGAAGAATTTCAAGGCTCTCAGCACTATGTGAAAATAAAATAACACCGTTATAGCCATAGTGCAAAAGAATATTTGTATATTCCTTTGTAATTTCGCCGTTTTCAAGAGATGATGTTGCTATTCTGTTTAAAATTCTTCTTTTAACAGAAAAATGCTTTTTTTCAAGAGAACCATCACCAAATTGCTTCATTAAATCTTCAGCATAATAAAGCGCTTGAACGAGCATAAAATTATTTGAAGCAATAAACTCTACCAATTTATCTTCAACAATAATTTCAAAGGAACGTTCATCCATTTCACTAATTGTAAATTTAATTACTTTCTCCGTATTTTCGCCCAAAGAAATATTAAAGCATTTTTTCAAACATTCTTTAAAATCTTCTGTTGCAAAGAAAATTTCGTTGAAAGAATTACAAATACACCAACTCTCGTCAAAGGTTATATAATTTTTTCCCTTTGCAAGATATTTTCTTTTAACATTTTTATGCAATTCAAAATACTGAATGTCATTCATTTTTTTAACTCCTGAAAAAAAGCCACCATAGCGGTGGCTGTAAGTTTTTATTTTAAGCCAAGCAAAATTTCATCATCGGGACGCTTTTCAACAATTTCCTTCATATTCTCGTAGGCGGTTTTACAGTTTTGCCAATCTTCATCATTGAGGAAAATCTGCGGTCTTTCCTCAGAAAGCGCATACTCCGTTGCAGGCAAAATTGAATAAGAATAATTGGAACCAACACTATCTAATGCTTTTGCATAAATATAAACCGGCATACATTCTGCACTTGAAATATATGCTTTACCGTTAGTGTCTCTTTCAATATAAATATTTAAAATACCGCTTTGCTGAGTAATCTGTCCTGTAGTGACTGTAGGTTGTGATAAAATATTACCCATTGAATAAGCAACAATTACTTTTTTGCGTTCACCTGTTTCATCAGGAATCTGCTTAAAGGTTACAGGCTGAAAAACGTGTGGACGTGTTCCGTAAATGATATCAACACCGCTTTTAAGCATTCTGTCAGCAAGTTCCTTTTGCTCAGTGGTTACTTCTGAAGCAAGCTCTTCGCCCCAATGCATCGAGGCAATTATAATCTCAGCTCCTTCTTCCTTTGCAGATGCAATATCTTCTTCAATTCTGTCCATTGTACCTTCAACATCATGAAAATCAATACTTGCAACACGTTCAGCATCTATTTTATCAAAATTTGAAAACTTGTCTGTATAAGCAAGAACAGCGATTTTAATTCCATTAAACTCTTTTACAAGATAATTATTTTCTCCCTCAAGAGAACTGCCCGAAATCAAAAGGCCTGTTTCACGAATATTTTCAACATTATTTTTAATGCCTTCATCAGAAAACAGAGCTGCACGATCATTTGCTGTTATGCAAACGTTAAAGCCCGCATTGTAGGCAGCTATTGCAATTTCTTTAGGGTAATTATAGTAAGGGGCACCTGCAATATCTGTGCCGTTTTTATTGACGTCAACAAGTCCCTCAAGATTAAATAAAACAAGATCACCATCAAGGCTTGGACTTATCGTTGAAAAACAATTATCAAAGTTATATTCACCGTAAGCATTTTTATTACTATTAAGGAGCTTGTCATTAAGAACAATATCTCCTGCAAGCTGAATCTTGATTCTATTTGTATCTTCAACAACGGGTGAAGGCGTTGGTGCTACATTATTTATAGATTCGTTCGGCTCTTGATTCTGCGCTGAATTTTTAAAGAGCATAACAAACAATAATGTAATAATTGAAACAACAATAAGTATGTAAAAAACAAGTTTTATATATCGAAAATGATAGTTTTTTAAACCGCTCATATAATCAACTCCAAATTAATTTCTTATGTTGATTATACCATAACATACTTATATTTGCAATTAAATTATTTTAATAAATCCCCTATTTTGTCAATTTTCTGTAACAACTCGTTATATTTTTCTTCAAGCTGTAAAAAACTTTTATAGTAACAACATTCATCGCTTTCGCAAAGACACACGCGTTTTGCGAAGCACTCACTTATACAACACCACCCATCTTTTTCTTTTATTCGCGTTTTTCCCCAATTATCTTTTACATCAGTAACGTCTATGCAGGTTCCCATCGGAATAACTCCAATAGCTTTTGAGTTAGCACTTGGTTCTTGCCTAAAATTCATATGTTCTTTATACAGCACGTAGTTCCCCGGTTTATACATCACACACACTCCTTTTTTTAATAAAATGTATGCAAAAGAAGCGTTAAATATGAAAGGCGGAGCACCTGATGTGCTCCGCCAATTATAGGTTATTTTAAGCTTTTTTCTGCAATTTCTATAGCCTTGGAAACCATATGGCCACAGTCACGGGATGAAACGTCACCCCAGCCTGAATTCTTCACCGTATCGTACACGCCAAGACTTTTGGCAATCTCATATTTAAGTGCCGTAGACATTTTTGACATAAAATTATTCGCTCCGTTAATTATTCGTAAATGAATCATCATCACTTACGATATTATTATCTGCAAGCCTAAGAATTTTATTATTGGAATTTTCAGGTAATTTTAATTCAAACCAGAAATTTGAACCTACGCCTATCGTACTCTCTATTCCAAAGTCAGAATTATGCCCTTCAAGTATTTTTTTAACAATAGATAACCCAAGCCCCGTTCCAACCTGAGAACGAACGTGTGTTTTGGCTCGGTAATATCTGTTCCAAATATTCGCAAGTTCTTCCTTTGGAATTCCATTTCCCGTGTCAATAATCTCAATACGCGAACAATCAAATTTCTTTGTTATGCGAATGATTACTCGTTTATCTTCACCGGTATAATTTATTGCATTTGATAAAAGATTATAAATTACCTGCTCAATTCTTGCCTCATCACCCATAACATAAGCCTTTTCAGGTGCTTCAAATTCAAAAGAGTATCCTCTTTCAGTCAAAATCGCAAACTTTTCCAAAATATTGGTTATTGTTTTTGAAATGTCAAAGGCATTTATCTCTACCTTATTACTTGCCGCTTCAAGTGACGAAAGGTCAAGAATATCATTAACAAGACGCGATAACCTATCAGTTTCATCAATGATGGTCTGTAGATTTTTTTCACGTTTTTCCTTGTTGTCTCCCGAAATATCGCGAATCATTTCGGCATACATTTTAATCATCGTCAAAGGCGTTCTTAAATCATGTGAAACATTTGCAACAAGCTCGCGTCTGTACTCTGCCGACTTGACTATCTCTTCAGTAGCATAATTAAGTGCTTTAGAAAGATCGGATATTTCGCCAAAAGCTTCATCAACTTCAAAATCAACAGCCGTATTTCCCATAGCAAGCTCACGCGCCGAATGTGTCAGCTTTTCAACAGGCCTGGAAAATCTGTATGCAATAACATATGCAATAATGGAAGCAATAAGAAGAACAATTACAGTTATTCCAATAAATTGACTCTGAATAACCGCGACAACCGAGTCAATCGGTTCAAGTTGTGACATAACGTAAAAATATGCACGTTCACCCGAAAATTCTTCCGTTGCAGATGCGGCGTAGAGAAGCATACTTTGATTAGAGGCTTCATTATCAATACGAAAATCAATTTCATTGTTAAAATCATCGTCAATTGATTTACGTACATTTCCCAAAAACCTGAAATATTGATCAAGATTATTTAATCTTGCATTATCAAGCTTTCCCATATCATCACAAGCATATTTTATGTAGTTCTTTTCATCAGTAATTATAATAACGAGATTATTCTTATTTGCGCTTTTATAAACTTCTTCTTTGTTCAGTTTACCGTCTTTATAAAGTGAAACAAGTTCTCTTGCATTATCCATATTTTCCGTTGCCATTGAACCAATATACAGATACTTTAGAAAAACAATTTGCAGTAGCCATATAATCACAAGAAGCAAAACGGCAAATATACAGAAATATTCCCAAATTTTTATCTTAACGTTAGTCTTCCGTTTCAAAAATATAACCTACTCCCCTGACTGTTGAAATCAAATCTCTATAGGGTTCAATACTGTTACGCAACATTTTAATGTGAGTATCAACCGTTCTATCATCACCAAAGAATTCATATCCCCACACTTCCGACAAAAGCTGATTACGTGAAAGAGCAATGTTTTTATTCTTAATCATAAAGGTAAGTAATTCATACTCTTTGGGCGTTAATTCAATGCGTTTACCGTCAACATATACTTTTCTTGCAGAAAGATCAATATCAATTCCTTTAATAACAACGTGCTTATTTTCAGGCTCTTTTGCTGCATTTTCCCTGCGTGAAACAATAACATTGATTCTCGCCATAACTTCTTTAGGTGAAAAGGGTTTAACAACATAATCATCAATTCCTAACTCAAACCCGAAAAGCTTATCGTATTCTTCGCCACGCGCCGAAAGCATCAGAACAGGTATATCCTTAGTCTTTCTTATTTCCTTGCAAGCAGAGAATCCGTCAAGACGCGGCATCATAATGTCCATAATAATTATATCATAATCATTATTCTTGCATTTATTAACAGCATCCATACCATCAACTGCCTCAGTAACAACATGCCCTTCAAACTCGGCATATTCCCTTAAACCAATCCTGATATTTTCTTCATCGTCAACAATAAGTACTCTTGCCATATAAAAACTTCCTTTCAGTGAAATATTTTTTATAATATGATAATATCATAACATTGTGATAACATTATGATAGAATTATTTAATGTTAAAAATATTTTACCACAAAAGAAAAAGAAAATAAAGAAAAATTTTTTAAGAAAACGTTTGACAAATTCAAAAGGTTGTTATATAATTACACCGTTGCTTATGAGAAATGACTTTTATGTGTGTGTAGCTCAGCTGGATAGAGTGACTGGCTACGAACCAGTAGGTCGGGGGTTCGAGTCCCTCCACGCACACCAAAGAGCAACGCTCTAAAATTTTTATCATCCTTAAAAGGAGGTGCACTTATGGCAAAATATTGCGAGATTTGTCAGAAGGGCGTAATGTCCGGTAACAAGGTAAGCCACTCAAACCGTCATACAAGAACTTACTGGGCACCTAATGTACAGAAAGTTAGAGCTATTGTTGATGGCTCACCCAAGCAGATTTGTGTTTGCACTCGTTGCCTTCGTTCAGGTAAGGTTACAAGAGCATTATAATTTATTTGCACAAATTAAAGCTGTTACGTTTGTAACAGCTTTTTTTGTTACGAAAAAGCAGACAGCTCTGTAAAAAAGATCTGTCTGCATTTTTTTATTCAGCTTGAATTACTTTTACTTCTCCTGCCGTATATTGCGTTTCTGTTGTTACAATATCAAGGATCTGTGCTACCTTCGCTTGTGTAAGTTCTTTATCCTTTACAACAATATTCACACTGGTGGAACCAAATGTTACAATAGCATCATCAAAGCCTTTTGCCACCAATAATCCTTCAAGAGTACTTTCAAGCTCCATATTGGCTATGATCTCCATTTTCATTTGCTGTGCTTCGTTGATTGTTTCAGTATCTGTTGACGCATTTGCTATAACACTATCAAGATAAGTCATTTCTTCTTCTCTATTACTCATTCTTTCACTTTTATACGTGGTAAAAAAATTAGCCGTTTCAACCTCTCCTTCAAGTACATTTTCAGAATTTACATCTTCTACATTTTCATCTGATGAAATATATTTCAGGTTTAATAATCCCGTTACAAACAAAAGAACTACCATTAACGAAATAACCATTGCTTTTCTGCTAATTTTAAACATAAATCATTCTCCTTAATTCATTGCAAAAATTTCTACTTGTGACGGTGAAACCTGCAGCACCGTTTCAACTGCTTTCTGTAATTCCATCTTTGTTTTTACGTTTTCTGCCCCTTGCGCAACCACGATCACTCCTTTTATTTCCGGTTCCTTTTTTATCATCACCAACGCGTTTTCTTTTTCACCGTTCCCTATTGTTATCGGTGATCTATTTTCTTTAATAGTTTCTGATTCCTTTATTCCGCCGTTTTCAGTTTTTTCCGTTACCGTATTCGTTTCAGTTTCTACCTTGTTTGCACAAACCATTTCCGATGAGCTTACATAGGTTATCATTACGCTGACTTTTCCCGTTCCTTTAATATTGCTTAAAACTCTTTCAAGCTGCTCTTCTTTCGATATTTCTGTATTATTAGATATGCTTACAGCAGGTTCATTATTCCCTTCAGTAGGAAAAAAATAAATAAGTAATGCAATAAAAATTAAGAAACCGACAAGAATTATTTTTTTCTTTTTATCTAATTTAAAATTTATCATTTTTTCACTCCGAAAAATAAATATTTTCTGTTCCGTAAACATTTTTTAGCATAGTTTTAACGAAATCCTTTTTCAATACAGCCTCCGCCTTTTCAAGAAGCTTATCTTTTCTTTGATATATCGTTATACTTTCAATCTTATTATTACTTTGTTCAACGTAAACATCAGCATCTTCATATCCTGAAATACTGTTTACCGTAGATTTAACCGCCTCAGTATAATCAAATACATACTGTTCATAAGAATATTCAATAGCGAAATCATTTTTAAAAAACGAAACAACAGGCTGAATAAGTGCAATGCTCATTATTACCGACAGAGCATAATTACCATATTTTCGAATATTTCCTTCAGGAAGAATTGCATCAAAAAACAGTCCGGATATACTTATTACAATTATTGATAAAACATATTTTTTTATCATTAAATAAAATTCCCTCCGGCAGAAATTAAAATACCTAAAAAAATGAACCAAAGAACTGTTACGCCAAGCAAAACAATGGCAGCCAACTTAAGAAAACTCGTAACACACTCAATTTGTGAACATATAAAATCGCCTGCAAAAGGATGAACTGATGCAGAAAAAACATTTAGAACAATAACATATGCCCAGATATTTATTATTGGCATAATAACTATTCCAATAATAATTAGAATACCCAGGATTCCTGCCGCACCTTTTATAGATAGCGCACTTAAAATTACAGTCGAAAAGCTTTCAGATATTGATGATCCTATTACAGGTACCGCAGAGCTAAGAGCATATTTGATGCTTTTTATAGACAGTCCATCAGTTATTCCGGAAACTATCCCTTGCAATGCAATAATCGCCGAAAATAACGCAAATACACCGCCCATTATCCACGTTGAAAGCTTTTTCATAAGCTCAGATATACCCCTTAATTTATTATCAGACAGTATACCATTTATTACTGCTGTGATAAAACCAATGATTATTATAGGGAAAATAATTTTTACACATACATCTATAAGGACAGTCGATAACAAAACCTGAGATGGTCCCAGCACAGTTACCGTGCCTTGCGCACCTACAGTTGCCAACAAGGTAATAACTATGGGCAACAGACCGTTAGTAAAGTTTGAAATACGTTCCAAGCTCTCTCTTGCATTATAAATAAATATTGTTGATGAACTTATAAGAACAACTGAAAAAATTATTTTTCCGCCAATCAGCATCGCATTTTCTGTTTTAAGATTGATGAACTTAAGTTTCTCCGAAAATGAAAGAATAATTGTGATTGAAAGCAGACTAAATATATGTGGCAAAACTTTTTTTACTGCGTCAAATAACAGTGATAACAATTTTTCCAAAATATTTCTTCCGTCAATTTCAAAATCATTATTTAAAATTTTATTGACAATATCTTCAGGTTTCTCTCCGATAACTTTGTCAGTTTCCTGCTCAATTCGAGAAAAATCAGGCATTGCAAAAACATTTGTTGATACAATAAACAGAATAATTACAAACGAAACGATTTTTTTCAATTTATTTCATCGGCCACCGTAAATAAAATTTTTATATAAGGCAAGCAAATTACAAGGATCATAACTTTAACTGCCAGTTCGATTTTTTCTGCTATTGAATTTTCACCTGCATCTCGGCATATTCCTACTCCCCATTGACCTACAAAACTTATAACTGTTACCTTTACTATTGAGTTAATCCACTGCCCATTAATACTTCCTTCAGACATAAGATTTTCAAAAAAATCAAGTGCCTCAGTCAGCTCGGTCAAAATAAAAAAAATAATTATTACAGTAGCGCATATCGATATGGCAACAGAATAATCAGGCGCATATTTTTTCACAAGTGCGCTTATAAATACTGCCCCTAACGCCACAAAAACAATAGTAATTATTTTTTCCATACTATAAACCGAAAACGCTTTTTATTGTTGAAAAAAAATCACTTACCATATCAAGTGCCATCAACAGAACTATAATCAATCCGGCAACAGTTGTTATTATTGCAATATCGTCTCTTCCCCATTTTGTCAACAACTGACTTATTACAGTTACAAGAATACCTATCGCTGCAATTTTAAATATTATATCAATACTCATACTATAAGAACCGCAATAAATATCCCAAACATCAGCCCAACAGAAGGTGCAGTCTTAATTTTACCGCGGTATTCCTCCATAATTTCCTTTTTAAAACACGTTAGTTTATACGCACATTCTTCAAGAAAATCAGAAATTAATTCTCTGTCACTTGTCTTTTCCGCTAAAATAATACTTTCAGAAATTAACGATATACATTTATCTTCAATTTTATTTGCTCCTTTAAACTCAAAAAGTGCACTGTTACATTTTCTATCAATTAAAAAATTCAGAAATTTTTTTGTATTATTGTCTTGATTTTTTGAAAAGAACACATACATATTGGTACCTGAAAATAACACGACGCTTTTAAAATTTTTTATAAAAGCAATATATGAATCTATGATTTTTATTTTATCCTTATATCCCTCACTTACACTCCTACCTAAAACCCAGGCACCTGACGCAATAATTCCCACACCAATTAGCTTCAGCAGCATAACTCCTCCTTAAAAGAAGAATTATATACCCCTGCAATCGTTCCAACCCCAAAGTTATCCGACAGAAAAATAAATCTATCAAAAATATTTTTAAAATCTTTTACATCCCCAAAGTCTTTTCCATGCAGAGTTGCAATAATTTTAACACCTTTCTCAGATGCCTTTTTCATTATTTCAAGCTCATCCCAGCCAATTTCATCAAGAACAAAAACATCCGGTTTCATTGAACGCAATGAATTTTCTATGGCTGTTTTTTTATCGACTCCCGAAAAAACATCGCATCTTTTACCTACATCAAGAGTTGGGATACCGTCTTCCAAAGCAGCTATTTCATCACGTTCATCCACAAGCACAGCATTATTACCGTCAAATGTAATAAGCCTTACAGTATCTCTCAAAAGCGTTGTTTTACCGCATCCCGGAGGAGAAATTATCAATGTGTTCAGCAATTCATTATTTTCATAAAAATATTTGTATACTTTATTTGCACATCCCTTTTTCTCGTGTTTTATCCTCACACAAAAAGAAGATATTTCATCTATATGCTTTATCTGTCCATCAATAACGCGGTACCGTCCAACAAATCCAATTCGATTACCATTAACTGTTATATATCCTTGTTTTTGATTTTTTATTGTACTGTACGGTGAACCGTCACAAAGCTTTCGCCACATAACATTTGCATCGTTTTGAGAAAAAATGACGCCATCTCTTTTTGATAATCCAAATTCATTTATGCCAAACTCTTCCCGCCCCATATAAAAATAAACAGGATAAGATACTCTTAATCTGATTTCCGTTAATTTTAAAATCTCATCATTACGTAATTTTTTCAAAACCTCGCTAACCTTATCCGGAAGAATTTTTAAAAGTTTATCCATAGTTGTCCTCCTTACAGAACAAGCATATGCAATAAATGTACCAAAAATAACAAAAGAGAGACTTTTAAATCTCTCTTTTATCATTAAAATTTTGAGCAAGTCTATAAGCCGAGTTCTGTAATACTTTCGTATTGATGACTATCTATCTATTCTCTTCGTTGCCGAAAAGCTTAAGCGATTACCCGGGAGCCGACGAGCAGCCGTTAATGCTCCGCTATCAATCTTGCTTCGGATGGGGTTTACAGGAATGCTAAGTTGCCATAGCACTCGGTGAGCTCTTACCTCGCCTTTCCACCCTTACCGCTTACGCGGCGGTATATCTCTGTTGCACTATCCTTAGAGTCGCCTCCACCGGACGTTATCCGGCATCCTGCTCTATGAAGCTCGGACTTTCCTCGTATTTTCACCGCAGTCATCCGACTTACTCAAAAAAAATCACTCAACGTATACGATTCTTGAACAGTTTTCACATTCACAGTAACCGTTTTTATTTGCATTTGAAACAGTAAATGCAGGAAGTTCCATATGGCATCCACCGCAACGCTTATCAGTTAAAGGTGCTGTTGGCGTAATCTTGTTTTTCTTAAGGCTCTGATATTTGTTTAAAAGCGCTGCATCAACCTGAATTTTATCTCTTTCAGCTTTTAAAGCCTCAATTTCAGGCTTATTTTCAGCAACAAGCTTTTCATATCCTGCCTTATTAATATTGAATTCCTCCTTGGCTTTGTTGGCAATTAAAGCATACTCATTGATTTTCTTTTCATTTTCATCAATAGCCTTGTTAAAATTGATCAATTTCTCCTCGTGCTTTTTAAGTGATGAAAGAAGCTTTTCAATATCACCAATAAGCTTGCTGATTGCTTCTGAATTATCAGGCGCATTTTCAGTACGATCTAAATTTGCAAGCGCAGTGAGCTTCTCAACCTCGTTTGCAATATTATTAACTTCTTTTTCTGCTCCGTCACGTGCTGCAATAAGCTTTTTTCTTTCTTCAACAGCAAGTTCATAACGCTGCTTCATTGCATTTGCAGTCTTTCTCTCCTTACTGCCTTTTACCTTCTTCTCTGCGGCATCAACCTTGTTGTCCGCCTCCTGATACTCTAATAATTTTTTGATCTGCTCTGTCATATATATCCTCCAAATTCTCAAACGGATTAGTGTTTGTTTCCGATTTAATAATTTCAATATTATATTTTAGCATATTAAAACTTTTTTGTAAAGATGATGCAAGGCTATTGATCATTTGCACCTCTGTATAATAATGACCTGCCGCAATAAATGAGATATTTTGGCGTTTAAGCTCAAGCGCTGTATGATATTTCACTTCGCCGGTAAAAAATACATCAACACTTTCAAGTTCAAAAGCATATTCTTCACCGGCTCCCGAGCACAAGCCAATCGAATTATAAGCCTTATCTTCTAAATAATATAATAAATTTTTTGAACCTGTCTTATCTTTTATGTATTCTAAAAGTTCGTTTTTTTCAAACTTTTGGGGAAGCTTTCCGATTCGGGAACAGGAAATATTTTTTCCGTTAACAATTCTTTCTTGCGGAACCGAAACATCTTCAAGTTCCAATATATCACACAAGCTATCATTCACGCCACCCTCGCAAGCATCAAGGCTCGTATGTGCACAATATAATGCAATATTATTTTTATAGAGTAGCGAAAGAATCTCTCCCTCATAGTTATCTGTGCATAAATTTTTCACAGCCTTAAAAATAAGAGGATGATGAGAAATTATCATCTGACAGTTATTTTTTATAGCTTCCTGAACAACTTCCCTCGTTATATCCAATGAAATAAGAATGCTACTAACATTCTCATTTCTATCACCGGCAAGAAGACCGCAATTGTCCCATTCATAGGCATATTCAGGCTTAGCAATCTTTTCAACCGCATTAACCACATCATTAACACAAGGCATCAGAAATAACTCCTTTTATTGTTTCAATGAAACTTCTGATTTCATCAGCGCGGTTTGAACTGCTTTTCTCCGCACCTTTTAACGCTTTTTCCAGAACCTTAATTTTATGAACTAAAAAGTCATATGCATCTTGATTCATCTCAAGTTTTTCTATTGGTGGCAAAAAATAGTTAAAACTTTCATTTTTACCGGGTTCAGCAAGAATAACTTCATAAAATCTGCCACCTTCACGTACGATCTGAACTTTTATAATTTCAAAACCGTTTTCAACAAGATGTTTATAAACGATATCAGAATCTTTCATAGGCTGCAGAACCAGCTTTGTTCTTGCATTTTTATGGGAAATTATATGCTTTATAACTTCCCCGCCCATCCCCGCTATTACAGCAGCATCAGGCTTTTTTTCGAATGCTTCAAATCCATCACCAATATAGAAAAAAACGTTATTAACATTCTCGTTTTCTATAAGTTTTTTTGCTTTTTCAAGGGATTGAGCCGAAATATCTGTAGCATAAACAACGTCAGCCATATGATTTTTTATAAGATATACGCTTAATTTACCGTGATCACAGCCTATATCTGCTACAGTTTTATTCTTACCCAATAACTGCGTTATGGTGATCATTCTCGTTGTAAGCATTATTCAAGATAATCCCTTAATTTTCTGCTTCTTGACGGATGGCGAAGCTTTCTCAAAGCCTTTGCTTCGATCTGTCTTATTCTCTCTCGAGTAACGTTAAATTCTTTACCAACCTCTTCAAGTGTCCTTGCGCGGCCGTCATCAATACCGAATCTTAAACGAAGAACCTTCTCTTCACGAGGTGTAAGCATACTCAAAACCTGCATAAGCTGCTCTTTTAAAAGTGTTGCGGCAGCAGCATCTGATGGTAGCGGAATATCATCATCAGGAATAAAATCGCCAAGATGACTATCTTCCTCTTCACCGATGGGGGTTTCAAGAGAAACAGGATCCTGGGCAATTTTTATAATTTCTCTTACTCTATCTACAGAAACCTCCATTGCCTCCGCAATTTCTTCAACCTGAGGATCTCTGCCAAGAGCCTGAACGAGCTGACGCTTTACTCTTGAAAGCTTATGAATAGTTTCAACCATATGTACCGGAATTCTTATTGTGCGAGCCTGATCGGCAATGGCACGTGTTATAGCCTGACGAATCCACCAGGTTGCGTAAGTTGAGAACTTATATCCTTTTGTATAATCAAACTTTTCTACTGCTTTAATAAGACCAAGGTTGCCTTCCTGAATAAGATCAAGAAACAACATACCTCTGCCAACATAACGCTTTGCTATGCTAACAACAAGGCGAAGGTTAGCCTCCGCAAGCTTTTCCTTTGCTTTTTCATCACCTTTTTCAACTCTTTGAGCAATCTCAATCTCTTCATCTGCCGATAACAACGGAACCTTACCCATTTCTTTTAGATACATTCTAACGGGATCATCAACACTTATGCTATCGTTAAGAATTATCATATTTGAGCCAACGTCGCCAATATCCTCAATCATATTTTCAAGTTCAGGATCAACGTCACTCTGAATGGTAACACCCATTTCAGCAAAAACATCAAATATCCTTTCAATTTGGTCAACATCATATTCAATGCCGTCAAGCATATCAATTACTTCTGTATAAGTAAGTGATTTTTTTATAGTGCCTTCTTTTACTTTTTTCTTTATTTCACATATCTTGTCTATAAGCTGATCACTAAATTCAATATTCTCACTCATATTTCTTCCTCCTAAAATTTACTGCGAATATCTTTAATTTTTCTATCAGTTTCCGCTATTTTTCCGGCAAAAGCAATCTTTTCCTCCGGCGTATAGTTCGGATCATTTAGTTTAACTCTCATTTCATCTCTTACTCGATTAAGATAATCCATTGCTATTTTTAGGCAACAATCCTCCATATAAGCCGCAGGATCTCCAAACACAATATTTTCAATGCCAACTGCTGAGAGTGCCGTAACAACCTCATTATCTTCTTCAAATGTACGCATTAAACTGCTGATATTGGTTTTTTCACTGTTTTCGCACAGATATTTATACAATTTTTCGTATGCAGGATTGGTGAAATAATCCTCTTTCAATATACTCTTTGATTTTTCAATAAGCGTTGGATATTCAATAAGAACAGAAATCAAAGCTCTTTCTGTAACTGAATCAAATTTATTAAGTGTGCTATACGTATCAACGTTTGTTGTCTGCTGTTTGGGTTTCTTTTTTGCATCAAAATTGCTATAAAGAGCATCCAAAGAAAAACCGCTTAATTGATTTATACGCTTCATATACATTTCAGTCTCGATACTGTCAAAAGCGTATTTTTCAACAATTGACGTAGATTTTTGGGCAAATTCCGCTCTGCCTTCCTCAGTTTTCATATCACATTGACTTTTAACTTCGTCCATAAGATATTCAATACTTGTCCGCGCAGTTTTCATTTTTTCCCAGAAAGCTTCTTTTCCGTGTTCTTTTATATATTCATCGGGATCAACGCCAAGCGGCAGCGCTATTATTTTAGGTTTAAGTTCAGCTTCTTTCATAAGATCAATGACTTTATGCGTTGCGCTTATACCTGCATTGTCGCCATCATAACAAATATAAATTTCATTGGCATACCGTTTAAGCAGTCGCACCTGCTCAGGTGTAACAGCAGTTCCCAAAGAAGCAACTCCATAATCAAAGCCGGCCATATTAAGAGCTATAACATCCATATAGCCTTCGCCAATTATGGCTCTGCCCTTGTTATTCTTTTTCAGAATATTAAGAGCATAAAGATTTTTTCTTTTGTTAAAGACAGGGGTATCGCCTGTATTTATGTACTTAGGCAATGATTTATCAAGCACTCGTCCGCCAAAGCCTAAGATTTCGCCGGTAGGTGCTATTATAGGAAACATTACTCGCGTTCTGAAATTATCACGAATCCCGTAATCATTTCTTTGAGCAAGACCTGCAAGCACTATAATATCTTCATCAAAACCTTTTTCTTTAAGGTGTTTCACAAGCGCATCCCGTGAGTTTGGTGAATAACCTAAGCCAAAGCGTTTTATGATGTTCTCCGTCAAACCGCGACTTGTAAAATATTCAAGACCTTCAACGCCTTCAGCAGAAAAAAGCGTATTAAAATAAAATCTTGCCGCTTCTTTATTTGCTTCATATATTCTGTTCTTTGTATCTCTTGAAAAAGCGGGCACGCCTTTTTCTTCAAGCTGAGGCATCGGCATATTGGCGCGTTTTGCAAGTTCCTCAATAACTTCAAAAAATGTGAGATTCTCTTTCTTTTGCAAAAAACCGATCATATTACCGCCTTCGTGGCATCCAAAGCAATAAAATAATTGCTTGTCCCCATCAACGGTAAAAGACGGAGTTTTTTCATTATGAAATGGACATAGCCCTACATATTTGTTCCCTCTTTTTTTTAGGGAAACGTATTCGGATATTACGTCAACTATATCATTTTTTTCAATAACCGCATCAATAAACCCCTCGGGTATTCTCGGCATAATATCCTCCTAATCTCTTTGCCAGGATCGAGGAACGAATATGCGTTCATATTCTCTTAAGGCATACCCATCACTCATACCTGCAATATAATCACACACGGCTTGTTCTTTACCAAACTGCTTTATTGAAAGCTTGATTGTTTGCGGAAGCTGAGATTCATCTTCCATATATGCATAGAATAAATTTTCAATAACGCCCTCAGCCTTAACCTCTTCAGTCTTTGCTGAGCTCTGTGAAGAATAAATGTTTTTAAACATATAATCTCGAAGCTCATTCATAACTTCGTAAATTTCATCTGACATAATTATATCATTTTTACCGTAACTGTTCTTTATAACGTCAGTTACAAGCGTATCAATTCTCAAAGAATTATCTGTGCCAAGCATCATATTCGTTCTAAAAGGAAGATCTGCTTCAGTAATTATCCCTGCACGGCAGGCATCATCAATATCATGGTTTATGTAAGCAATTCTGTCCGCATAAGAAACGATCTTTCCTTCTAAGGTTGACGGTTTAGAACGGCTGGTATGGTTTTCAATGCCATCACGAACCTCCCAGGTAAGATTCAAGCCCTTGCCGTTTTCGAGCTTTTCAACAACACGGCGTGATTGAACGTTATGTTCAAAGCCTTTTGAACAAAGACGGTTCAAAACTCTTTCTCCTGCATGACCAAATGGCGTATGCCCAAGATCGTGCCCCATCGCAATTGCCTCTGCAAGATCCTCATTAAGTTTTAAACCCCGCGCAATCGTTCGTGCAATCTGACTTACCTCCAAAGTATGGGTAAGTCTTGTTCTGTAATGATCTCCCTCAGGTGAAAGAAAAACCTGCGTTTTATGTTTAAGACGCCTGAATGATTTACAATATATGATTCTATCTCTATCGCGTTGAAACGCCGTTCTTAAATCACACTCTTCTTCAAATATCTCTCTCCCCTTGCTTTCAAATGATTTAGCGGCAAAGGGTGATAAATATTCTTTCTCAAAAGCTTCAGTATCTTTTCGCATAAAAACTACCTTTCATAAAAAAAGTCTTTTGCATATATAATATAATTCTGCAAAAGACTCAAAAATCCTTTATTTATTTTAAAAATTTTTTCAGAAAATGCTAAAGCTTAAGCAAAAAGGTGTCATTCTTCCTTTTCTTCATCCTCATCATCAAATTCAGCTTCATAAGCTTCCCATATTTCCTCAAGCAAAACCTCGTTTTCTACGGGAAGAAGCACTATATCTTCGCCTTCTTCAACATATTCTAAAATTATGACGGGAGCTTCTTCATTATCCTTCTCATCTACGGGTACAAAAAGATTATATATATGCCCATCATAAGAAATACTGTCAATGAGCTCTGCTTCAAAGCTTTCGTCATTTTCATCAACAAGGGTAAGTACAATATTTTCCTGATTTTCACTCATAAAAAAGATCCTCCATTTTTAAAATCAAGATAATCCTGCAATATAATTACCGCAGCAAGTTTATCAATGTTTTCTTTACGTTTTTTTCTTGAAAGGTCTGCTTCAAGCATTACTTTTTCCGCACAAGAGGACGTAAGCCTTTCATCAAAATATTCAATTATAACGCCCTGCTCTCTTAATGCATTACATAAAACTTCATTTTTCTCTGCCTGCTCGTGAGCATCACCGTTAAGATGTTTGGGCAAGCCCGCAACAACAATATCAACTTTATTTGCTTTTATTATATCCATAATATATTGGCAATCGTGTTTCAAGCTGACGCGACTGTAAGTTTCAACTCCGCTTGCAAGAATACCGCTTGTGCTTAAAGAAATGCCGATGCGTTTATCTCCGATATCAAGCCCTAAATATCTCATCAGCAATTTTCAACGTAGCTCTTAACAAGCTCTTCCAATAATTCGTCACGCTCGACCCTGCGAATAAGATTTCGTGCATTATTATAACCGGTGATATAAGTCGGATCGCCCGAAAGAATATATCCAACGATCTGATTTACGGGATCATAACCCTTTTCCTGAAGCGAAGTGTATACCTGAACAAGAATATCTTTGATTTCGGCATTATCCTCATTGCGTCTGTATTTCATTGTATCATTGATATTTTGCATAAAAAACCTCCGTAAAAAATATTTATAGATATATTATATTATAAAAAAACATTTTTTACAAGACTATATTTTATTTATTTGACAAAAATTACGTTTTCTTTCGCTGAAATATTTATAAAACTCTCTGAAAAGTATTCTTGCGATAATAAAAAACGGTATTGCAAGAACCATTCCAAACACACTTCCTATAGTGTTTCCTGCTACAACACACAGAAGAACTATTACAGGATGAATTTTAACACTGTCAGATATAATGCGCGGATGAATTATAAGATTATCTATTTGCTGAACAAGAAGAATAAGAACAATGGCAAGAATGACCTTATCCTGATAAAATGCAGTCAAAAGAATTGGCAGGCTTCCTATGAGCGGTCCCACATAAGGAATTATATTGAATATTCCCATTAAAATTCCCAATATAAGCCAATAATCAAAACCAAATATTAATAAGACAATCGACATAAAAAATGAGACAGCAAGAATAATAACAAATTCACCAAACACGTAATCACGCAACTGTCGATTAATATCTCTGAAAATAAATATAGCAGGTGTTTTTATTTTTCCGGGCAAAAGAAAAAGACTTAGTTTTTTTAAATTTTCTCGTTCTTTCAAAATATAGAATACGACAACGGGAATCAACAAAAGTGATGATATGAGAGAAATAATTTTTTGCGGTGCAAAAACAGACATCACCGTATCCGCATTTAAAAAATTTTGTTTTATATAATCCGTTGTAGGTAAAATATTTTTTACATAAGGTATCTTTGATAATTCATCGGAAATATTATTTATATATTCCGGCAAAATAATTACAAGATTTTGTATTTGTTCTTTGAAAATAGGCACAAGCAGAAAAACCAAAGAAAGTATTATTGAAATTATAATTACAAAGCTCAGAATTATCGCAAAATTATCAGGCACTCGTTTTTCAAGGCGTTTAATCAACGGAAATATTAAATAAGCAACCACGGATGAAGTTGCCAGAATAGAGAGGATTTTTAATATTGATTCTTGAAAAAACAGCAAAAACCATACAAATAAAATTATAGATATTATTATTGCAATTCTACGTTTTCTTAACACATTGTTACTTCCTTTATGTAGGGGCTTTTTGCCCCATTTAATTTTTAATCATTTTTTTAATATAACGTTTACCATATCTGTAGATTCTTCGAACACAAGGCTTATTCATCGTAAGATGTGCACCTGCAATCATACCTGCCGCTACACCGGCAGTTACCATCAATGAAGTTCCAAGTATTTTCATAAATTCACCTCCTAATCCTTTTTTACTATTCCCTTTTCTGTCAATGTTATATCATTAATATCGAAAAATTCTCTGCCATAGATCAAATCATCAAGAAAGCTTTTTTTAACGCTTACACTTTTAAACTCCAGTGTTTCCGGATCAATATATAAATTACCAATACTTCCATTACGAAATTCGCTTTGGGAATATATTCGCGAATACTCCTCGTCAAATTTTTTCTTATAATTTATCTTACTCTTATCAATTACAGCACCATTTCTGTCAAGATGTAAAACACCTGTTTTTTCAACATAAAATTTTGTTCTGATAATTCCTGTATTGCTCAAACAGATTATTCCAAAAATGTTTTTGTTTTTAAAATCTATAAGGAAGTCATATATTCTTCCGATAACTTTACCGCCTGCATATACATCACAACCTATATAACTATTTATTGATTCCATACTTTCACCCTTTTCTTCTTTTATTATTAACCAAAAAATAAAAAAAGTTACTGGAAAAACCAGTAACTTTTTCACTTTCTTAATTTATTAACTGCTTCAACTATAGTGTTGCCTATTGTCTCTGCTTCTTCTTTTGTTGTCAAGTGGCTTAATGAAATTCTGATCGTAGCACCTTCAACCTTATTTATAGCCTTAAGGACGTGTGAGGTCTTTAATGCTCCTGCAGAACACGCCGCACCTGCTGAAACACACACTCCCATCATATCAAGCAAAACAACCAAACCTTCCGATTGTATACCGTCAAAAAAAAGGCTTAAATTCCCCGAAAGACGATTTACTTCATCTCCATTTATTTGCACATCAGGAAGTTTACCAAGTACGATCTCTTTTACCGTATTTATTCTTTCGGTCTGCTTTAAATTATATTCTTTAATATTATCAATTGACTTTTCAAGAGCACAAGCCATACCAACGACCAAGGGAGTATTTACTGTTCCGGGTCTTCTGTCACGCTCTTGAGCTCCACCTTCAAATAAATTTGAGATTTTTATACCGTTTTTTATATAAAGAAAACCAATACCTTTAGGTCCGTAAAATTTATGTGCCGAAGCAGATAACATCGAAATATTAGATTTTTCAACATCGATCATAATATTTCCGACAGCCTGAACAGCATCAGTGTGAAAAGGTATATTATATTTTTTTGCAATTTCACCAATTTTATCGATATCCTGAATTGTTCCGATCTCATTATTGGCAGTCATTATGCTAATAAGTCCGGTTTCATCCGTTATCGAACTCTCAAGCTCATCAATATTTATTCTGCCTACGCTATCAACAGATAAATAAGTTACTTTTACGCCTTCGTTTTCAAGCCTCAAGCAGGTATTTAAGACTGCGTGATGTTCTATTGATGACGTAATAACGTGCTTCACATCATTTGCTTTAACATAGCCCAAAATTGCCCAGTTATCGCTTTCCGTACCACCGGAAGTAAAATAAATCTCATTTCTGTTGCAATTTATTTTACTCGCTATGCTCATTCTTGCTTCCTCTACTGCTTTTGAAGCTTCTCTACCAAATTGATGAGTGCTTGATGGATTTGCAAAATCAGAAGCAAAGGATTCTTCCATTCTTTTTAAAACGTCCTTATCAATGGGCGTTGTTGCCGCATAATCTGCATATATCATATATAAATCTTCTCCATACTTTTATATGGTTAGATTATCATAATATTTTTTTATTGTCAATCATAAATGCCAACAAATCCTTGTGGCTTATAAACATCAATAAGTTCTTTTGCTCTATAGAAATCTCTGTTTAATACTTTTAACGATAGTCCGCATCCGATATTGAGTCTCCTGGGCGTAGAAACGATCTGCGCATTTATGCCATTTCCCTCAAGAATTTTCTTAAAATTTATAACTTGCGTGCGTGAACGAAAAACAATAATAATATATTCCAACAATGTATCCTCCTAACATCTATTTTAATATAATATATTATGTGCAGCAAATAAAGGTTAACGGAGCAGCTGATATGATCTATCTTGATAATGCTGCAACTACGCTTTTTAAACCGCACGAAGTGTACTTTCGCAGCGATTCAGTTTTTAAAAATTTTTCTGCTAATGCCGGAAGAAGTGGCCATCAAGCTTCAATTATGGCAGCAGAATTAATATATTCAGCAAGAAAAACAATTAGTGATTTTCTTTTTTTAGATGCACCTGAACGAGTTATTTTCACATTTGGTTGTACAGATTCTTTAAATATTCTTATTCGAGGCCTTTTTAAAGATGGAGATCATATAATCACAAGTGCTTACGAACACAATTCAGTTTTAAGACCCCTTGAATTTATGAAAAACAAAGGAATAGAATATTCAGTTTTGTACCCTGATAACGGTTTTTATATCAGCGACAAGCAATTTACAAACGCAATTAAAAAGAATACTAAGGCAATGATTTTTAACTACGTTTCAAACGTTAACGGTTTTGTTCAGCCAATAAATGAATATGCTAAAATAGCAAAAGAATATGGACTTTTATTTATAGCGGACTGTGCGCAAGCAGCAGGAATACAAGATATGAATATTGATTGTGATTATTTTTGCCTTGCAGGTCACAAAAGCTTATACGGTCCCCAAGGAATTGGTATTTTGGGAATAAAAAAAGATGTCCCTCTTCCCATTCCTCTTCGTTTTGGCGGAACGGGAAACAGAACATTTGATCTCATTCAGCCCAGTGATATGCCCGAATATCTTGAAAGCGGAACATTATCCGTTCAAAATATTTCCGCATTGGAAGAAGGCGTAAAATTTATAAGCAAACGACAGAAAAAAATTTACGAACACGAAACACATCTTGCGCAGTTTTTAATAGATAATCTAAAAACTAACAAAAAAATTAAATTATACTCACCACGCCACGCCAAGAGCGGTGTTATTGCATTTAATGTTGGCACCAAAGACTCCAACGAAATTGCAGATATACTTGATAAGCGGTATTCAATATGCGTTCGCGGAGGTTTTCACTGCGCACCGTTATGTCACAAATTTTTGGGAACGGAAGATCAAGGCGCTGTAAGAATATCATTAAGTATGTTTAACACCGAAAAAGAACTTCATTACCTTTTAAACGTTCTTGAGCTTATATCAAAAAATAGGGGTTAAATCCCCTATTTTTTTAATGTCTGCATAAGTTTATTAAGCTTATTTTTTTGTTCACCGTTAAGCATCGGAGCGATTGTTGATGCAATAGAATCCATTT
Source organism: Clostridia bacterium (assembly GCA_045591115.1). Taxonomy (GTDB): domain Bacteria; phylum Bacillota; class Clostridia; order Christensenellales; family QALW01; genus UMGS1322. The sequence goes on along the minus strand of JAZNSH010000050.1, from coordinate 67,292 downwards.
TTTCATTGGTTAGCGTTCCATCCTTTTTCCCTTTCTGAACAGCTTCGGAAAGATCCTTAAAAATATCATTATCGCTTTTTCCCTCGTATTTTTTTGCCACATCCTTTAATTTTTCAAACTGAATTTTTTGTTCACTGTTAAGCTTATTTTCTTCTACCTTTGAGTTTGAATTTCTTAATGATCTTTTCATCATATCACCTCATATAATGTTATGCACTTTTTATTATTTTGTGCATATAAATATAATGAGGCGATGTTTGTGAACGATTTAACTCCTATGTTTATTCTATTTTTATTAACCAATAAAAACGGCTTCAATAGCATAAAAAATGCAATTGAAGCCGCAGATAATTTTTCATCAAAAATCAATAATATGTCAAATCTATTTTCAATGCTTCCTAATTTGACGGGATTATTTAACAACATAAGCTCACAAGGAAGTTCATCTGAAAGTTACATTGACACGTTAAAGAATTTTTCTGAATTCTTAAAGTAAAATTTTTTCAGCATTTAAGTTGATAGCATCTTGTTCATTATGGGTAACAAGAAGCACAAGCTTTTCCTTTGAAATTTCTTTTATAACCTCATAAACCTTTTTCACGTTTTCTTCATCAAGGCCGTTAAAAGGCTCATCTAATAAAAATACATCAGCATCAAAAGCAAGTGTTCTCACAAGACCTACTCGCCTTCTCATTCCTCCAGAAAGCTCTTGTGGCATTTCATTTATAAAATCATTTACGCCAAATGCTTCAGCATATTTTTCAACTTTTTCAGGATCAGGTTCAATAATCATTATATTTTGTTTAACCGTAAGCCAATTAAATAATCTATCTTCTTGAAATAAATAGCTTATTTTTCCCAAAACATCAATTTTTCCTGAATATTTTACAAGCCCTGCTATTGCATTAAGCAACGTTGTTTTACCAACACCCGATGGTGCAAATATGCAATAAACACCTTTGGAAGGAAGAAAAACAGAAAAATCTTTTATTACCGTTTTATCAAACTTCACAGTAAGATTTTCAATATTTATCATGTTAACCCCGCAAACTTAAAACGTTTTTCAAGTTTTTTAAGAATCTTTTTTATAGAAACTTCAAGCAATATACTAATTATAATTATAACTGCCGTCCACACAAAAACATCAAGATATTCAAAGCTTCCCTTTGCAAAAAACAAATTGGCACCTATGGTTTTGGGTGGCTGACAAAGCACCTCCGCTGCAATACCCGCTTTCCAAACAAGTCCCGATGAAGTGCATACCGCAGTGGCAAAATAAGGTAATACAGTGGGAACATATATATATTTAAACTTTTTTATTCTTGAAAATTTATATACTTTCGCAAACTCTATATGTTCTTTTTTTACACTTTTTATGCCAGTGGAAACATTTCCCCAGAGTATTGGCGTAACCATTAAAAAAGCGACAAAAACCGGAATATATGCTCTTTCAAGCCATATCCACATAAGCATTATAATTGAAGCAATAGGTGTGGCTCTTATAATTATTTTAAGGGGCGAAAAAAGGCTATTAAAAAATTCATTTATACTTACAAAAGCCATCAAAGTTCCGAATATTATGCCAAGGACAAACCCTTGCAAAATACTGATAACGCTTAAGAAAACGGTTTTCCAAAATTCAATTTCCTGTATTAGTTGAACCATTCTCAAAAAAACGTTTTTGGGGGATTCCACAAAAAGAGGATTCCCCACAAGAACATATATTATCTGCCATATAATCAACCATATTGCAGTTATTGATAGCGTTAAAATTATTTTTTTAATAATAGAAGTCCTCACCCGGCAATGCACCGCCTACTGATTTTTTATCACTTTCAAAAAGTATCTGAAGATATTTCTTTGTTTTTTCCTTCATATCATTACCTGAAATCGTTACCATTTTTGCATTGGGAATTGCCTTTTCCGCAATAGCCGCATTGGGAACGATTTTATTTTCTGCTATGATCTCCGCAGCCTCTTTTGGATTTTCATTTACATATTTAACCGACGCAGTATATTCTTTAAGAAATTTTTTTACTGCTTCAGGATTTTTCTCGGCAAACTCACTTCTGACAACAAGGCATCCCATTGAGAAAATTGCCTCATTATTGGTTGCCTCATCCCAAGCTGCATTAAAATCAACAGCAATTCTGAATTCGGGATTTTTAGAAATAATTGTTGATACCTGAGGCTCGGGAATGAGAATTATATCAGCATTACCCGCCAAAGCCTGTGTAGCAAGCTCTGCATGAGATGGAAAATATTCTACTTCACAGTTTATATTATTCTGTTTTAAAACATAATCAAGTGCATACTGTGGTGTTGCAGCTTGGCCTGAAGAATAAATCTTTTTACCTTCAAGATCTTTAATTGAATTTACTGAGTTGCCTTTTTCAAGAATGTATAATACACCTAATGTGTTAAGAGCAAGCAATTTAACTTTACCGTTGGTTTTATTATAAAGTGTAGCCGCAAGATTTGTTGAAACTGCTGCAATATCTAATTCACCGTTTATAATGGGACCCGAAATATCAGTGGGCGCACTGAAAAGCTCAAAGGTGTATTTATTGACAGTTTTATTATTTTTACCGTCATCCATAAGCTTTGACATTCCCATCCCGGTCGGACCCATAAGAGCACCGATCTTCACTTCAACTGTGGTTTCTGTTTGTTCCTCTTTACACCCAACAGCCAACAACATAACAACACATAAAATTAAACTTAAAAATTTTTTCATAATAAATCTCCTTCATATTTTTTATTAGACAACACGCATTTAGCATTTACACCTTCAAGTCTTCCTAATTTCCCGGAAAGTGCACCGATGCGTTCATTGGTTCCATCCACCATTATTGATATAACGTGAATAGAACGTTTTCTATACGGAAGCCCCATTCTTCCGATAATAATGTCAGAAAATTCACTTAAAATTTCATTTACCTTTTCTGCCGCTTTTGTGGGGTCATCAATAACAATACCTACAATTCCTATTCTGTTTTCCATTTTACCTCCATAAAAAAATCTCTTTACTGCACAACAGTAAAGAGATTACGCCCATTATTCTTTACCTTAACTCAGTACTAAACCTCGTTTTCAGATGCAGTATAACTATCTCCGTGTCAGAAAAACCTTCACTTTGATCATCTATATTATATATTTAATTTACTATTCTGTCAATACCTCTACTGCTTTTTTCAGTTGAATATCTTCTTCATTGAGCATCCATATCTTACCTCTTAAGCTTTCAGGTAACTCCACAACATAATCGGGAGTGATTCCTTCACCCTGAATACAATCACCGTTGGGAAGATAATACTTAGCTGTAGTTAATTTAAACATTCCTCCGTTAGGTAGTGTATAGTTTGACTGCATAATGCCTTTACCGAAAGTTTTTGTGCCCACAATTTTTGCATTTCCAAGATCTCTTAATGCACCGCATAAAGCCTCAGAGGCACTGGCAGAATCGCCGTTAACAATAACACATATCTCTTTATCCACACCGCCGGCATTTGATCTTTCAGATAAAATTTTGTTTCCGTTTTTGTCTAAGGCATAAAAAACTTCGCCTTCTTCAAGCAAGTAATCCGCTATCTGAACGAATACTTCAAGCTCTCCACCGGGATTATCACGCAAATCAATAATTATTCCGTCATAGTTGTTGCTTTTACCATATTCAAGAGCTTTTGAAAAATACTCAACTGCATTTCCGTGAAAAGAAATGATTCTTGTATATAAAATTGAATCAATCATTTTATATTCAACAAGCTCTCTTTGACCATTTGAGCGCACAACGTTAAACGCAAGCTCTTTCCCATCACGAATAACAGTAATATTTACTTCAGTTCCCGCTTCACCTTTTACCTTGCTGACAATTTCTTCAAGACTTAACCCTTCAATGCTTTCACCGTTTACTTTGATAAGCTCATCGCCGGGCAATATACCGGAAGAATACGCCGCAAGGCCTTTGTAGACTTCAGGAAAAATATATTTTTCACCATCAAAATAAAGTGATGCACCAATTCCGCCTTCAACAACACCGTTTGTTGATTTAACATAATCATCCAGCTCTTCCGCGGTAAAATAATAGGCATATTCGTCATTTAACGCCGCCGCCATTCCTTTTAACGCATAATCAACAAGTTTATCCTTTTGATGTACCTCAATGGCATCATCATTGATGATTTTTCCAACCATATTGATCATATCTATTTGTTCATCAGAAAATGCGTTCTTATTAAGATACTTATTTAATAAACCGTTTGATAAAAAGCCAACTAAAAAGCTGATAGTAATTATCAGCAAAATAGAAGTAAAAGATATTTTCCTTTTTTTCATTATTTAAACACCTTATTTGCCGCAATATATAATCTGAGAGCTACAGCTTCGTGGAAATTGCGCATATTGAAGCCTGTATCCTTTTGTATTTTATCAAGCCTGTTAATAAGTGTATTTCTATGAAGGAAGCAACATTTTGCCGTTTCACTTATATTCAGATTATGCTTAAAAAACTCCATTGCAACTTCAACATTCTCATTATCAAGACTGCGTTTAACCTTGTATGCTTTATCTTTTAGATCATCCAGCGCTTCCTTGGGCATCTGTGAAATAATCAGTTCAGGTAAAATATCCGAATAGAACCATACTCCGCCATTGAAAGAAATTTTCTTACCAAGTTCTATAGCACAAAGCGCTTGTTGAAATGCCCCCGAAAGAGCAGATGCGTTATCAGCAATACAGCTTACGCCGATATAACATTCTGAATTTAAGTCCTGAAAAGTTGCACTTATAGCATCTGCCATCTCATCAGTATCATTATCGCCTTCAACACAGATAACAGCAATTCGATGTGAGTCAAGGCCGACAACAATAATATTTTCCTCTTCAAAAAGCTCCTCAAGCGGTAATACATACTCGGAAACATCCTCGCTGACCTGAGCAACATAAACCCTGCGCGGATCATCAAAATGAATGCCGTAACGCGAACACAAGTATACCATATCGGAATTTGCTTCCCCAAACAGCAAGCTCCTCAGAAACTCACCTTTTGTAAGACGCTTAATGTCTTTTTTTTCAATAAAGCTCTCAAGAATGCTTTCCTCTGCACACAAAACAGAAATGCTTCCATCAGAAAGAAGCGTGTAAAGTTTACCGTTTTCAATTAAAGGAAATTCTTTACTTAAGATGTGAGAAGATAATGCTTCATTTAATGAAACATCTCCGGCTATCTTTTTTCCAAATTTATCATATATTGCAGTTTTCATAACAATCACCGTTATTATTTTACCACATAATGAAAATTTTTGGAAGTAAAAAAATCAATTTAAAACGTATTCCTTGCTTTTTTCACCTAAATATGGCATTTTATTCACTGAAATTTTTGAATGCATTGCTTGAATTATATAACTGTCACCAAAAAAATATTCTTCATCAATTAAAATTAATTTTTCATTTTCTTTTCCGTTAAGTCTTCCTATAACTTTATCCCCTACGGCGTTTCTTTTAATGATTATATATTGAGTATAGTCATTTGTTGCATTAAAAGAAATTTCCGCTTGTCGAAGTTCGTTTAATTGAACCTTTATATCCTTTGGAAGCGTTGGTTTTTGCCAATAGGAATTTATCTCTTGCGGAGCATTTTCCGAATCAAAAAATTCATTTACAGTATCTGTTTGAATATCGGAGGCCAAATAGTTTCCTGCCCCGTTTTTCAATGAAAAATTATCAATTTTTAAAGAAACTATTCCGTCAGGAACTTTAAAATCATCGTACCCGTATTTCTCAAATATTTTTTCGAAAATCTTTGCAGATATTTGGGACGGATATGAGCTTCCCGTTACATCGTAAGGCAAAAACTGTTGGGCTGTTGTTTTATCATATCCCATCCACACAACAACGGTATGACTGTTAACATAGCTTGCTGACCAGGCATCGGAATGTCCCGAATCATTGTAGCCTACCGTTCCCGTTTTTGTAGCAATTTGTCTTGAGAACAATTTATGTCCGTTACTTTCGTGTGTTGAAACGTCACGTAAAATATCCGTCAACAAAAAAGTTGTTTTCTCCGAAAAAACCTTTTGATTTATCTTCTTGTTTTCATAAACCAGCTTTCCATTACTATCTAAAATTTTTCTAACACAGTGCGGTTCAATATAAACGCCCGAGCGAGCAAGCATAGAATATGCTCCTGCCATTTCAAGCGGTGTAACACCAAATTTCATTCCGCCTAAAGCGAGCGCTAAATTATTATCACTTTCATCAAAAACAAGCCCTGCTCTTTCAGCAAATTCCTTTGAATAATCAATGCCGTTTCTTTCTAAAATTTCAACTGCAGGAACATTTAAAGACAAACTAAGTGCTTTTCTTACTGTTACGTTTCCATAATATACATCTTTAAAATTTGTTGGCTTATATCCTGAAAAATCTTTTCTATAGTCATTTATAACCGTTGATGCCGTAATACTTTTATTTTCAAACGCAGGTCCGTAAACAAGAATGGGTTTTATTACGGAGCCCGGTTGTCTTCTTGCAGTAATTCTATTATAGATTCTCATCCCGTTATGCTCCCTGCCACCCATAATTGCAGAAATTTCCCCCGTGAAATTATCTATAACAACCGTTGCGGCCTGAACTTTGTTATCGTGAAAATTTTCATTATCAGAAAATAACTGCTGAACGTTTTCTTGTAATTCAGAATCAAGTGATGTATATACACTATAACCGCCATTCAGAAGTTCTTCCACTGAAATATTCAGCATTTTAGCACTTTCTTCCAAAACATAATCCGTATAATACCCATAATCGGGATGCGAAATATCTTCAACAATTTTTATATCTTCAGATGAAAATTCCTTATATTGTTCATCAGAAATAAAACCGTACTTTTTCATTTGAAAAAGAACATTATTTCTTCTCTCTATCGCCTTTTCCATATTTATATGCGGTGCTAATTTTGATGGTGCTTTCAACACACCTACAAGCATCGCTCCCTGTGAAACGGAAAGTTCTTGAACATCAACACCGAAATACATTTGCGCTGCAGCCTGAATACCATATGCACCACGACCAAAGTAAACGTAATTCAAATACATTTCAAGAATCTCATCCTTAGTGTATTGCCGTTCAAGCTGAAGTGCTAAAATTGCTTCGTGAATCTTTCTTATAAAAGTTTTTTCATTACTCAGGTGTGAGTTTTTAATCAATTGTTGTGTTATCGTGCTTCCGCCTTCTTTTAAGCTACCTGATGAAATATCATTGATCATTGCTCCAAAGATTCTTTTTATATCTATACCGTTGTGTTCATAGAATCTGATATCTTCTATTGCGAGCAATGCATTTATTACGTGCTTGGGAACAGCTTCGATTGAAACATTCTTTCTCGTTTGTCCGCCATCAAGATATGCCGAAATATTATTATCCTTATCATAAATAGTAAGCACCTGAGATGTGGATCTTATTTTTTCTACAGAAAGATCCGGTACTCCTGAAAAAAAATATACTGAAATTATAACGATGAGTACAAGCGGAATCAATATAAAATATCGTTTCTTCTTCTTAAACACATATATCACCTGATTTATATTATCATCATATGTAAAAAAAATATTCAAATTATTGCCAAGTAAAGAAAGTTGTGATATACTATTATCATAAAATAATTTAGGAGAGTTTTTATGATTTGCAACAAATGCGGTGTTAAAAACAGAGATAGTAGTAAAAGATGTTTTTATTGCGGTGCACCACTTATAAAACAAAAAACAAGCACCCCTGTTGTGGAGGTTGTACAAGCCCAGCCTACATCTTCAAACGAAGCACCTTCTGAGGACTTTGAAATTCTTGAAGAAGTCGAGCCTATAGCAGAAGTTGAGCCTAACGTAGAGGTTGAGTCTATTGCAGAAGTCGAGCCTATCGCAGAGGTTGAGCCTATCGCAGAGGTTGAGTCTGTCACAGAGGTTGAGCCTATCACAGAAGTTGAGCCTATCGCAGAAGTTGAGCCTATCGCAGAAGTTGATGCCTCTGAAAAGGTTTTATCATCAGAAAAAACTGATATAGTTGAAGAAGTTATTGAAGAAACATCTGAAACTTCCGATGATCAAGCAGATGAAAAAGAAACTGAAGAAGATATGATTGAGTCTGACGAAAGTTCTGCTGAAGCAGTCGATACCACAGAAGAAGAACAAAACAACGATGTTCCCTCTGATTCCGAAGATACCGAAGAAACAAATTCCAGCGAAGCGCAGATCGATTCTGTTTATGTTGGTGAGGAATCGGAAGACATTTCCGGCGAAGACGGCTCAACAAAAAGATCCTTAAAAAATAAGATCGTTGCTTTTGCTTTAGTTGCTTTATTGGTTGCTTTGGTTGCCATAATCGGATATTACATTTTTAAAAGCCATAGTCAGAGCTCTCAGCCTGGTCAGCAAGAAGTTATTGATGCTACAGAAGCTTTTGATATCAACGCACCGGAAATTTCGGTTTTAACTGATGATAATGGCAAGGAATTTATAAACGGAAAGTTCTATGGCAAAGCAGGCGACACATTAACGCTAAATTGCAATGGTAAATCTTACGATTTTACTTCAGACGTAATTGAGCTTAAGCTTTATATAGAGGATATCTTCCCTGCTGACAAGATTTTTGCGGACAGTAAAGTTGAAATTGATCTTCAGGCTTATCATTCCAGGGAAGAAGAATACCCTTTAAAAACAAAAATTGCAACCTTAACCCTTCCTGCTGCTGACACTGATCTTGAGTCAGGGACAGAAGAGGTTATTATATCAGAAAACTTATTTAATATTAGCTTCTGGGTAGATGAAGCTACTACTGTTACTATCGGCGGTGAACTCGTTACTCCAAATGCCTTTGGCATCGTAAGTCATCAGATGAGTCCCGAAAGCGGTGTAATTTGTGATATAATCGTATCACAGCCTTACAGACATCAAATCAAGGAACAGATCAAATTTATTGAAGATCCTGCCCCATTTAACTTCAGCATTTCTTCAGAGGTTTCTGATGTTCACAGTGAAAAGACCGTTGATATTTCATATACAGTTGATCACGGACCTACAATAAAAACAAAGCTTCCTTTTACATATAATTCATATAATGCAGAAACAAATTCTCATACAATCACTTTGGATATTTCAAGCTGTGAATACGGTATAGTAAACGTTTCTTTGTACGCAGTGACCGATGAAATAACCGTAGAAAGAGTTATATCCTTTAAATATTGGCCAAGCAAGGAAGCACTTGCAGTTAACAATGAAGCCTTTACAAAAGATTCTTTATTAACCCTTTCAACAGACAAACATTACACTTTCAATAACGTTAAATTTACAGAAGTTGTTGGAAAGTATAAGTTAAAAGCCATCGTTGATGATTGTGAATTGATTTTTGATATATATAATGCCGTTGATGAAATAGAGTTAAATACTGACTACAATCTTATCGCCCAACTGACAGAGATGCCCGAAGGAGAAGCTCCCGTATTTAAGCTCTGGTATGCAACAGATCCTACTATTTCTGAGGATGCACTTGATGAAAATATAGCGATAACCGATGAATCCGCAGAAAATACTACCGTAACAGAATAATAAAGAAAAAGCCGAGTTACATCTTTATTGATGAAACTCGGCCTTATTTTTTTATGAAATTATTTAGTTGTACCCAATATTATTTTCAATTTAAGTTCTTCGTTATCACGAATTACAATAATTTCTTTTTCTTCCCCTGCTTTACAGTTTTCCAATTCAGAAATAAGATCGTTTACAGTTTGAATTTCCGCGCCGTTGAATGAAATAATAATATCATTAGCCTTAATTCCTGCTTTTTCAGCTGCACCGCCCTCAACGACCTCGGCAACAAGTGCGCCTCCACCCTCGCCGATGTAGCTACCAACCGTTGCTTCAATTGCCGGACGTGTTACCCTTCCGTTTTTAATAAGCTCATCAGCAATGTTTTTTGCTAAATTTATCGGAATGGCAAAGCCGATTCCCTCAATATTTGAAACATATGACGAGCTTTTCATAGTATTGATTCCAATAACTTCGCCGTCAGAATTAAATAGCGGACCTCCACTGTTGCCTGAATTAAGAGGAGTATCAATCTGAATCATTTTATATCTGAAATTCTGGGAATCAACCTCGCGCTCAAGACCCGAAACAAAGCCAATACTCATAGAATATTCAAAACCGATCGGATTACCTATTGCAACGGCATACTGACCAACCTTAGTCTTATCCGAATCACCAAGAATCGCCTTTTTAAAAGGCATTTCATCCTCTATTTTTATTACAGCAACCTCGGTTCTGTCATCACTTCCGATAACCGTCGCAACATATTCTTTGCCATCATAAAGGGACACTGTTATTTTATCCATATCGGCAACACAATGATGGTTTGTAAATATATAACCATCTTCAGATACGATAAAACCAGAGCTCTGACTATAGTGTACTTCTTCGTCATTTTGAATAACATATCCATCTATTACAACCACGGTATCACGATTGTTTTCATACAAAGCCGTAAAAACGTCTTCCATACCACCATCAACAACAACTTTTTCGGTTACAACTGTAGTTGTGCTCTGCAAAGGTTGATTATCTTCTTTTTTTATCGTATACGTTTTAGGCATAAAGAAGTAAGTTGCCATAGAGCTTATCATTGCAACAACAAGAATTGCAACAATAATAAAGGTTATTCCTACTCCTCTACGCTTCTTTTCCTCAAAAAAATCATCACGCATAATTATTCACCTGCCACTTGAAGTGTAAAAATAAATTCTGTTCCTTCATTTACTGTACTTTTTACACTGATGGTTTCACCGTGCTGGTCTATAATACTTTTGACAATGGAAAGTCCAAGACCGGTACCTGTTTTTTCACCACTTCGTGCTTTATCCACGGTATAGAATCTATCCCAAATAAACTTGAGATCGTTTTCGTTAATGCCTGCACCTTCGTCTTTAACCTTAACAAAAACTTTTGCACCTTTTTTCTCCGTTGAAATAAACAAGTGCTTACCTTCATCTGTAAATTTTATCGCATTATCAATAAGATTCTGCAAAACCTGTTCAATCTTATCGGAGTCTGCAAGAACCCAAAGAGGATCATCTGAAATTTCAATTTCAGGACAAATTCCCTTTTGTTCAATTTTCTGCATAAGCCTAATAATTACGTGACGAATAACTTCATTAATATCAACCTTCGTCATCGAGATCTTATCACTGCCTGATTCAATTCTTGATAGATCCAACATTGTTTTAACAAGTTTTGTCAGTCTTTTTACCTCAGAAGAAACAATTTCAAGATAATCTTTGTGCTTTTCAGGCGGAATAGTGCCATCAAGCATTCCTTCAACAAAACCGTTAATACTTGTCATCGGTGAGCGAAGCTCGTGGGCGGCATTTGAAACAAAATCGCGCTTTGAAGCATCGCTGACTTTAAGGTCTTCCGCCATTTTATTAAAGTCACGAGCAAGCTGTGAGATTTCATCATTTCCCCTAACTGTAAGAGCAATATCAAAACGACCTTTAGCAACCGCTTGTGTTGCATTATTAAGCTTTCGCACACGTGAAACAATATTATTCACAAGAATATAAATCATTGCAAATCCTGCCATAAAAATACCGATGGCAGGAAGCCACAGCGTGTTTATTACCTTCGTGTACGTTTCATTAACTGAATCAAGTGATGAATTTATGATTAAAATTGCCCAAGGAGGTTTACCGTCAGAATTAGGATAAAAAAGCGGATAAGCAACGGTTAAAACGTTTTCACCCATCTGCTCATTAAAATAGTCTGATTTTATATAAACCTCTTCTTTGGTGTAAACGGTGTTATATATTTCATCATTCACAAGCTCGTTTTTTTCATAAACTGTTATATTTTCTGAATCAATATTATAGTTAAGGCGCCTGGTATCTGCATTGGCAATCTGAATAGTAGCATCAAAGTCCTTTGCCGTTGTGACTAAAACGGGAACGGTTTGTCCTTCGTTAACATCATGAACCTTCAAAGAATTATCCGCATACATTTTTGCAATCTGTTCTGCACACTCAATGATGCTTTTTTCACGCATATCCGTAAGATGCTTTTTAAAATTAAATGCAAGAATCGCACCTAAAACTACAATAAACAGAATAACTATAAGAAGATATATTGCAACAAGCTTGACCCTTAAGGATTTAAAGATCATTCCTCATTTACCTCAAACTTATAACCGATACCCCAAACAGTTTTTATATTCCACTGATCGTTTCCGCAAACCTTTTCGCGGATACGCTTAATGTGAACGTCAACGGTGCGGGAATCACCAAAATATTCAAAGCCCCATACCTGTTCAAGCAGCTGTTGACGGGTAAACACTTTTTTGGGATGTGAAGCAAGATAATAAAGAAGCTCTATTTCCTTTGGAGGCATTTCGATCTTAACATCTTTATATGTAACCGTATAGTCGGTTATATTGATCACAAGCTCTTTATATTCAACATTCTCGCTCACTTCTTCTCTCTGTGTGCTTCTTCTCAAAATTGCTTTTATACGTGCAACAAGTTCCTTGGGCTCAAAAGGCTTAACCATATAATCATCAGCACCAAGTTCAAGAAGAAGAACTTTATCAAAAACCTCGCCCTTTGCAGAAAGCATAATAATAGGAGTGTTATCAATTCTGCGAATCTCATTACAAACCTGCATTCCATCCATTACGGGAAGCATAATATCAAGAACAACAAGCTTAGGCTGAACTGCTTTGAATTTATTTACCGCTTCTGCACCATCTTCAGCAACAAAAACTTCATAGCCCTCTTTTTCAAGATAAAGTTTTACAACTTCAGAAATGTGCTTATCATCATCAACTACCAGAATTTTTGTTTTGTTTAACATATTTTACCTCCAATATTAAAACATTTATATTTATATCCATATTATAACATAAAATCTAAATTTGTGACATAATTTTTTTAATTTTTTAATTCAACCACAGTAACACCCGCATCGCCCTCGCCATATGCTCCCAAACGATACTTTGAGACCTTCTTGTTTTGCTTGAGATATTCCCATATAGCGTTCTTTAATGCTCCGGTTCCTTTTCCGTGAATGATGGTTACAGAGCCTAAATTTCTGCCTACAGCAAGATCAAGGTACATATCAACGTTTATTACCGCCTCATCAGCAAGCTGACCTCGTACATCCAAAGACATCGGAACGTTTGTGTGCGCTCTCGAAACAGATACGCCTGATACCACTTCTTTTTTATTCTGTTTTGGATACATAAGATAATTTTTATCAATTTCCGTTTGAATAATACCTATTGCTACAGTTGCTTTACCTTTTGAGTTCGGCAAAGTAACAAGTGTTCCTTCTTTATCAAGGCTGGAAACGTAAACATCCATCCCAATAATAAACTCTTTTATTTTCTCACCCTCTGCCGGCTCGTTTAAATAATTTTCTAATTTTGTAACATTGATTTTTTTCTTTATTTCTCTTGCTTTGAAGATAGCTGAATCATCATTGTTTTTCTTTAAATTTTTTAATTCTTCAATTATCTTTTCTGTTTCTTTCAACGCATTTTCTTTAATTCTTTCAGCCTCTCTTTTTGCATCTTTAAGAATTTTTTCACGTTCTCTTTCCAAGGCATTTTCTTCTTTTTCAATTTTCTTTTTTAAAGAAGTAATTTCCAATTTTAAGCGCTCAGCCTCACTTCTTGTTGCTTGTGCTGATGCTCTGTACTCCTCCGCATTTGTCAAAACCTTGTTAAGCTTACGAGCGTCCTCGCTAACAAAGCTATAGGCTCGATCAATAAGATATTTATTAAGACCTAATTTTTGTGAAATAAGAAAGGCGTTACTATTTCCGGGAACTCCAACCAAAAGCTTATAAGTTGGTTTTAATGACTGAACATCAAATTCAACTGAAGCATTCTCCGCACCGGAATGAGAAAGCGAATACGCCTTTAATTCAGCATAATGTGAGGTTACAATAGTTCTGATGCGTTTTCTTCGCAATTCCTCAAGAATAGACATCGCAAGTGCCGCTCCCTCTGCCGGATCGGTTCCTGCACCAAGTTCGTCCAGCAAAACAAGTGAATTCTCAGTGATCTCACCTAAAATTTTGACGATATTCTTCATATGTGAAGAAAAGGTACTTAAGCTTTGCTGAATGCTTTGATCATCACCAATATCTGCAAAGACATTATCAAAAACGGGCATTTGTGAACCGAATTCACAAGGAATGTGCAAGCCCGACTGTGTCATAAGCGCAAATAGTCCCACCGTTTTTAAAGAAACGGTTTTTCCTCCTGTATTAGGTCCCGTTATCAAAAGCTGAGTAAATTCCTTACCGACTCTGATACTTATTGGCACAACCTTACTGTTTTCAATTAACGGATGACGACCGTTAACAATAAAGATATATTTTTTTTCATTGATCTGCGGACAAATGGCTTCCATCTCACGGCTGAGCTTCGCCTTGGCAAATATAACATCGAGCTTTGCCATAAGAATGTAGTTGCTTTCAAGGCTTTTATATTCCATAAAAAGCTCTTTTGAAAAGCTTTCAAGTATCCTTACGATCTCATCACGTTCATCAAGCTTCAGCTGGCGAATAGTATTATTTATTTCAACGACAGCCATTGGTTCAATAAAAAGCGTCGCACCGCTTGCAGATTGGTCGTGAACTATTCCGGGAACGCGACCTTTATGAGCAGCAACCACAGGAAGAACATAACGATCATTTCGGATTGTAATAATCCCCTCCTGAAGTACGCCATCTCTATCCAAAGTTCTCACAAGTGAGTTAAGCCTGTCCTTTATACTTTCATTCTGTCTGCGGATCTGCTGTCTTATTGAGCGAAGCTTACTGCTTGCATTGTCCGCCATTTCATCATCACTTATTATATCCGCAAAAATTTCTTCTTCAATATCTTTCATCGGAACTAATAATCGAGCATATTCCAACAAAATATTTTCCCGGCTTGTATCACAGATCTGGCGGCGTGCCTCACGAACCGCTTTTAAAAAAACGGCCGTTTTTAAAAGCTCCGACATAGAAAGTGTTGCTTCAATTTTTATTCTTGAAAGAACTCCTTCTATATTATCAAAGCTGTGAATTGGAGAGCCTCCTGTTTTTTCAATCAGTTCAACTGCACAATCCGTCTCGGATAAAAGATTTTTTACCTCATTAATTTCCGTAGACGGCTGTAATTCATCAATGAATTCTTTCCCTTTCGGTGAAACTGCATTTTTTTTGAGTTTTTCCTTTATTTTATCGAACTCAAGTATTCTGAATAATTTTTCGTCCATATCAAAATCCTTTAATAAATTTATATTATTATTTTAACCTAAAAAACTATATCTTGCAATAGATTTATTTATATAGTATAATATATTTGAATATTTATAAAATAATTAAAATAAGTAGTGCAAATTTTTTGATTTTGTAGTATAATATACTTAACACTATTATGGAGGTTTTTTAATGAGTGATTACAAGCCCTTGAAAATCAAAAGAAAAAAACGTATGAACTCAGATATTGTACGAACAATATTCTTTCGTATAGTTCCAATTGCTCTTGTAGTAGTCATTGCAGTTTGCAGTTTTTCCTTATTTGATAAGAGCATTAGCGAGTATCTCGCCGAAACTAAATACAGTGAACTGGCTAATCGCGGTCAGATTGACGATCCCAGCCTCGACACATACGACCCTCTTAACATAGATTGGTCTACAGCTTATTCCACAACTGATTCTGATGGATTTGACCCTCTTCTTGCTTCACCCTTGCAGGAGACAAACGGTATGAAGCCATCTGATATGTTAGGCACAACAGAGTTTGAACGTGCTCTTGGTTACACAAGCAAGCAATCAATGCTTTGGTCTATTAACGAGGCAATAAACGGTGACGTTAATTCTTGGATCTATATGTACGGAATGGGTATAAATTATCCCATTGCCCAAGAAAACGGCAAAAAGGATTATTATCTTAACCACAGCTATGATGGTACTCCTTCAACATCTGGTACGCTTTTTATGTCAGATGCCTGCGATGTTAATCCAATATCCCGTAACATAATTATCCACGGTCATAATATGCGCGATGGCACAATGTTTGCAACTCTTAACAACTTCCTTGAAGGCACAAAAGCTTATTATGATTCACATAAGTATATTTTCTTCGATACGCTTTACGGCACATATCGTTATGAAATATACAGTGTTTATAAAACTTCCCCCTCAAGCTTGTATTTATACGTTGATTTTGATAGCAATACTTCATTTATAAACTGGTGTAATCAAACAAGGAACCGCAGTATCTATAAAGATACAAACGTTATATTCACTCCATACGATCGAATTCTTACGCTTTCCACTTGTGACAGATCAGGAAATTCAAGAATAATTGTTCACGCAAAAATGGTTTACCCTGACCCGCAAGAAATGTTAAAGGACGATCCAAATGCTCTTATTCCCGATGACGGCGCGATAATGCATCCCAGCATTGATGAAGAACAGGACCCCTCAACCATACCGGAAAACCCAGAAGTTCCCGCAGAACCAATCGAAACCCTTTCATTACCTTTAAACGTTACAACACCCGCTCCTACAGCTCCCTATCAAGTTGGCTCACTATACAGAATAAAGCTTTCAGACCAAAAAAGCACACTGCGTTTAAGATATAAACCAAGTACGACTTCCGTTGTTCAGGCGGGACTTGCTAACGGCACCCAGCTTACAGTTTTGGATGATTACGATGAAGAATGGATAAAGGTTCGTACAAACGGTGGTATGGAAGGTTATCTTCAAAAAAAATATATTATTGTTGAAGGCGAATTTTTTTACGTTACTCCATCAGATGCTATCGGCCCGCCAACAAGTAATCTGATAACGCCATCAGTATAGAATCAGGAGGTTAATATAATGAGCGAAAATGCAGAACGCAAATCAAGCGGACAATTTATACAAGTTGGTGAAAATACCATCAGATATTTTGAGGAAGGATCCGGCGAAACAGTTATTTTTATCCACGGTGTCGGGCAGGCAATGTATACATTTAGAAAAAATGTTCGTGTCTTATCTGAACACTGTCACGTTATTTCCCTGGATCTTATTGGTCACGGTTTATCATCAAAGCCCGAAATTGATTACACTATCGATGATTTCTCAAAGCTTATAGTTGATTTTATGGATGCAATGGGAATTGAAAAAGCTTCTCTCTTAGGTTTTTCAACAGGTGCAATCATCGCCCTTGACGTTGCAATCAAATATCCCAAATATGTTAAACGTTTATTTTTACTTACACCCGGTGGTGTTACAAAAACATATCCCTCACATATTAAGCATTGTTCAACCCCTATTCTTTCAGATATTATTTTTACTTTCTTTAGAAAATCAACGGTTAAGAAGGTTCTTAGCAAGGGTTATTACGATCCTACTATGGTTAAGAAAGATGTTATCCGTCACTATTATAAAGTTCTTTCAAACAAAGAAAATCTTGACTCAGCAATGATTGCTTACAGTAATTGGGACGACAGTAATATCGGCTACGAATTATCTTCTATTCAGGCTCCGGCTTACATATTCTGGGGAGAAGAAGACACCTGGCACCCCATCGAAATGATGGAATTATTTGAAGACGCATTGCCTGAAGTATATTCAGCAACACTTCCTGCTTGCGGTCACTTTCTCCATGAAGAAAGAGCAGATGAAATAAACAAAAAAATTATTGAAATTCTTAACTCAAAGATCGATGATATTTTAGATGCTGATTTGGATAATGAAATAATAGAGATTGACGATTCTGACGATTCTGACGATTCTGATGATTCTGATGATTCTGATGAAATCGAAAGCATTGATAATGAAGATATAGAATAGCTAATAAAAAACAGCCTGCAAATCATATGCAGGCTGTTTTAGTTTAAAAAGTTATATCACTGTTGTTGTGAAGAAATTCACACATAATAGGTGGCAAATTTCTTTTCAAAACGTCAAAATTCGGTCTTCTTTCCTTTAAATTATGGCAGTCACTGCCAACGAATTGTATGTAGCCCCGCTCAATAAATTTGCTAATTTTTCTCCTTAAGAGAGGATGCTTAAGAGAATCAATGTCAATCTGAACAAGGCAATCAAGCTTACTTACTTCACGCAAAAATTCTGCGTTAAAAAAAGAATGATATTTTTCAATATGCGCAAGAATTGGTATTACCTGAAAAGTAGCGCAGAGTCTATTGATCATCGAAATAACTTTACCCTGATTATGTTCATTAAAGGGAAGTTCAACAAGAATATAGTTGCTTTTATCAATGCATAGCTCCGTAATATCTTCAATACCGAAAATCGTATCAACCAGATAAACTTCTGCACCTAAATGAGGCGTTATCTCTCCAAAGAACTCTTTTATTTCATCAAATGCATCCTTGCGTTTCTTTACAAATTTTTCCAGAGTTGTTTCATAATTATAAAAATGCGGCGTAAGGATTATATCTGTTATTCCCTGTTCACCAAGCATTTTTATCATATTCAAGCTTTCTTCTTTATTCTTCGAACCGTCGTCAATACCGGGCAAAATATGTGTATGAGTATCAAAAAATCTCATCGTCTGTATGACTTGATCTTTCTATTTTTCTTTTCTTTTTTACGACTTCCGTTAAGAATAAAGCCAATGATTTTTGTATCGCAACGCTTAAGGTTTTCTATTGCCTTGTCTAACTCAACATAATTAGAGCGTTCCTCATATGCAACAACGACAACGCCATCTGCTTTTTCCGCTACCGGAAGAACATCAGAAACAATATTAACAGGCGGAGTATCCAAAATGATGTAATCAAACCTTTGGGAAAGCTCATCAAGAAAATCGGAAAATTCTTTACTTGCAAGAAGCTCTGATGGGTTGGGAGGAACGATTCCTGCGGGAACTACAGAAAGATTAGTTCCCTCAACAACCTGAATTATACTGTCGAGGTCAGTCATTCCGCTTAAATAATTTGTTATGCCGGGATTATTCTTAACTTTAAAAAACTTACTTACTGTAGGTTTACGAAGGTCGCAATCCACAATAACAGTTTTAGTATTTAAGTGTTTTGAGAATGCCGCAGCAACGTTACAAGATGTGGTTGTTTTGCCTTCACCGGCAACCGCACTCGTGAATACAATTCTTTTACAACCTTGTTTAATAATTGACAAAGCAATATTTGTTCTTGCAAGCTTATAAGCCTCAACTGTAAAGAACTCAGCATCACCTGAACGGTTATATTTTGTGTAAGGAGCTTTCGTTACCATTATTTATTCGTCCCCCTTGAAGCATATTCGGAATATGAATACTTATAGCTATTGCGCATCGCCTCATTAAAATCAGGAATTGCCGCAATAACGGGTAAATCATAACGCTTTCTCAACTCATCCTCATCCTTAACCTTTGTTCCAAAGGTTTCACGGATAACTTCAACTATAACAACAACTACCGCACCAATAAAAGCAACAAGAACAGTATTCAACATAACATTTGGCGATGAAGGCACGGTAGGTTCAACAGGTTCTTCAATTACACGAACCGAAACTGAAGTAGCAGTTTTTTCAATAAGATGATCATTAACGATCTGTTCAATAGCTTTTGCTATCTTATAAGCATCATTCCTATCATTATCCTGAACATTAATTCCGATAACCGTTGTTTCTTCATCATAAGAAACAGTAAAGGTTGGCTTATGATCGATGCCTGCAACCTCTTTTACCTTGCGTTTAAAAGTATTCGTATCAATAATCTCTTTACAAGTTTTAACAAGACGGTTAGCAAATACCCATTGATTGTTTTCATTAACGATTCCGCCCTCAGAATCCTGCGTACCAATAATATTGATTTCAAGGACAGAAACATATGTAGACTTCATAAGATATTTACTTACAAGAAACGCGCCTATCGCACAAATCATTGCACAAATTAAAATAAGTGCTATCGATTTGCGAATAACCCTGAATATGGTATCAAAAGTAATTTCCATAATTATGCTCCTGTTCAAATAATATATTTAGAAGTTTTCTCAGGTCTGTTTTCAAGTTCGGCTTTTTTCTCTTCGTAGCCGGGACGTCCTAAAAGTGCGTAAGTAGCATTTTTACCCTCTTCAACACCGGGCTGATCAAAGGTATTAATATTAAGCATTGCACCGCAATATGCAGTTTCAAGCTCATAGAAGTACATAAGCTCACCAATGGTAAAGGCATTTACTTCAGGAAGTATAATCGTGTGGTTGAGATGTCCACTCTTTAATAAAGCGTATTCCGTGGCATTTCTCTCTGCAGTAATAAGTTCGTTCATCGTATGCCCGCAAAGGAAGTTAACAGCAGGAATATCTTCACATCCATCAGCAATTTTAACAGTTGCACGATAATTATCTACACCAAGAATCGTTATAACCTTATCGAAAGGACCTTCCGTATACAACTGAACCTGACTGTGCTGATCTGTTACGCCAAGAGCTTTTACAGGAGTCTGTCCTACGTTTACAACGTTTCCGTTAAGATCATTTTTCTTGCCCAACGATTCGCCCCAAAGCTGGCAATACCAGTCAGCCATATATTTAAGACTGTCGGCATAAGGCATCATAACAGAAATATTATAGCCTTTATTCATAGCCAAATACTGAAGTGATGCTGCCATAAGCGGTGAGTTTTTATAAATATCAGATGATGCTGCAAGCTCGTCCATATATTTAGCGCCCTGAAGCATTGATTTAATATCAATACCACAAACTGCCGCGGCAAGAAGACCAACAGGACACATTTCAGAAAATCTTCCGCCAACTCCATCGGGAATAACATACTTTTTAAAGCCTTCCTTATTAGCAAGCTTTATAAGGTTACCTTTTTCAGCATCAGTGGTAGCAATAATATGTTCGTTTGCTTTATCACCAAGTTCTTTTTTAAGAGCATCCCACAGAATAAGATACTGCGTCATTGTCTCGCTGGTGCTGCCGGACTTTGAAATAACGTTAAAGCAGGTTTTCTTCAAATCGATAACATCAAAAAGAGCAACCATTCTTTCAGGGTCAACGTTATCCTCAACGTAAAGCTTAGGACAACCATTGCGTTTTTCCTTAGAAAGTTCATTATAATGCATATGATTAAGTGCCTGCTGAATTGCTATGGGACCAAGAGCACTTCCACCAATACCTAAAACAACAAAATAATCAAACTTTGCCTGAATATTTTTAGCGGTGGCCAAAATATCTTCAACGATATCATCCTGATTATACGGAAGCTCGGTCCATCCCATCATACCTTTGCCGCGATTTTTCAAAACAAAATCAAATGCGGCCTCAGCCTTAGGCATAACAGCCTTTAAATCAGCTTCAGTAAAACCTTTTTCACCAATATAATCGGCCATCATATTATTAACATCTAAACGCAATTTCAACTTTTCCATTTTTTACTTACCTTCTCACTTTGTATATAATTTCACATTCTCATATATTATAGCACATTTGGGATTTATATGCAACAAAAAAACCGCAATTTTTATGCGGTTTTATGCACTATTTTATCATATATTATCAGAAAATACGTACAAATTATTGCCGTTATGCCATAAACGTTCAAGATTATAAAACTGTCTGTCCTCATTATAAAAAACGTGAACAAAAACATCTGAATAATCCATAACTATCCAACGAGCATCATTATATCCATCAATTTTGGCAGGCTCTTCCCCCGCTTTTTTTAATTGTTCTTCTATATTATCGCATATAGCTTTTACCTGAGAATGAGATGTGCCCGAACAAATTATAAAATTATCTGCAATAACCGTAAGCTCTTTAATATCCATAACAACTACATTCTCAGCTTTTTTATCTAATGCGGCATTGCAAATTTTTTCAATTATTTCTTGTCTTTTCATAAAATCTCCTTAAGCCATTGTATTGTTTCCAAGGTTAAATGATGAATAGCGTTCCCTTTTGATTTTTCGTAAGCAACCACGCCCTGAAGATATTCAAGCAATCCGTTTTTTAATCCTTTTTTCGTTGCATTTCTTATGTTATCTACATTTGGATAATCCCTGGAATCTTCAATTGCATCGGCTAAACAGACAATAATTTCTTCATCAGTCATATTAGGTCTGCCGGTTGAATGATATGTTATTGCATTAAGTATGGTTTCATCATTGATTCCATATTCCTCTTTTGCAATAATTGCACCTAAAGGTCCGTGAATAATGGGCTTAAAATCAATAAAATCAGCTATTTTTTCGGCTTGCTCTTTGGTTGGTTCTAAATATTTTGCACAATCGTGAAGAAGCGAAGCAAGAAAAACCTTATCCTTATCAACATTCAAACCAACAGATAGTTCCATTGCTTTTAAGGTTGTAAATAAGGTGTGGGTATATCTTTGCGGCTTTAAATCTTTCTTTAGTTTCTCTTTAAAAAATTCAATCTTTGTATAATCCATATTTTTCAATAATCTCCGAAACTTCCGATGGAACAAGGTCATCTATCGGTAAATTCTTTTTCACTTTTTCACGGATCTCCGTTGACGAAACATCAAGTCCCGTATGTTTGGAAAAATAAAGTTTTGCACCCATTTTTTCAGCAAGAGAGCTATCTTCATCTATATGCTGACGGTCTACAACAATAAATTTCATTATTTTAAAAAGCTCTTCCGCACGATACCATTTATGCAAAGTATTAAGTGAATCTCCGCCAATAATAAAAAAATATTCTTTTTGAGAATCAATTAATTCTTGCGCAGTATCAAAGGTATAGGTCTTGCCAACTCTGTCAACTTCCATTCTGCTTAAATAAAATGACGGATACTTTTTAATGGCACAAGATAGCATCTCAATACGAATTTCTTTATTCGTAATTTTTTTCTTATGAGGCGGTTCGCCTGATGGAAGAAACATTACTGCATCCAATAAGAATTCATCTTTACATTTTTCAGCCATATCAAGATGACCAAAATGAATCGGATCGAAGGATCCTCCCATAATTCCAATTTTCATAGTATATCATTTACCTTTTTTGTAAAAAATCATTTTGAGGTGTTATTATGATCTTAATATTCAGCATAGTATTATATCCAATATTTTTCATTATTTCATACGTAATAGCCGAATATATCTACCCAACAAAAAACGGAGCTATGCTTTTTTCACTTTTATCGGCTTTCGTTATTTCGTATTTATATTATACTATCCGAACAAAAGTTCGTCAACTGACTGACAAGAAAAATAATAAAAAAAGAACGGATGAAAGTCAATTAGTTTCCCTGCTTTTTGTCGAAAGTGCAGTTTTTATGGAGAAGTTTCCGAAAAATTCATTAACAGATAACTCTTTTATAGGAATTACTGAGGATAAAATTATAAAGTTTATGAGAAAAAATAGCGGTGATATTCATATTTACTCAGTAAGGGGAATTTCTGATAGTACAAGAGAGTTTTTAAACGCAATAAACAAAAAATTTACGGTTCATTCAGCCGACGAAATCCTTGCTTTAGCAAAGGATCTTGTTTCCAATCCCGAAATAAAAAAAGTTACGGTTTTGACAAAAATTAAAAAAGTAATTTTTACAAAAGAATTTAGAAAATTTTCAATAAAATACGGTGTAATTTTGCTACTTTTAAGCATCATTACACCGTACAAAATATACTATATACTTTTCGGATCATCATTGATGATTTTCGGATTATCTCAAAAGCTTCTGAAAAGAATTAATCAACGAAATCAAATTCCATATCCTCAATCCTGATCACACAACCATCCTTTGCACCCTTATCACGCAAGGCTTGAATAACGCCTTTTTCCCTTAGCATACGTTGGAAATAATCAAGGCTTGTGGGATCTTCAAAATTAACTTTTCTGAGAAGAGAATCAATAAGATTACCCTCAACAACGAAAATTTCAGCATTGAGCTTTGTTATAATAAATTCATTGGGATCTTCATAATAAACAAGCTCACCATCCTCAATAATCGGCTCAGGCTCAGGAAGCTCTTTAAGCTTTTGGGCAACAGCACGCAAAAGTGGCTCAAAGCCTTGGCGTGTGGCCGCTGAGACTTTATATATGGGTGTATCGCCTAAAAATTCCTGAAGACGTTTAAGATTTTCGTCGCTTCCGGGAAGTTCTGACTTATTTGCAACAACAAACTGAGGAAGTCCCGAAAGAGCAAAAGAATAATTTTCAAGTTCATTATTGATTATTTTATAATCTTCAACAGGATCCCTGCCCTCCGAACCTGAAATATCAACAACGTGAACAATAACACGCGTGCGCTCAATATGTCTTAAGAAAGCGTGACCTAAACCTGCACCTTCAGATGCACCCTCAATAAGCCCGGGAATATCTGCGGCAACAAAGGTTGATTCATCAATTTTCACAACACCTAAATTAGGCTCAAGAGTTGTAAAATGATAGTTTGCAATCTTAGGTCGTGCCTTAGATATTATCGATAAAATAGTTGATTTACCAACATTAGGGAATCCAACAAAGCCGGCATCTGCAATGGTTTTTAGTTCAAGAATGATCTGTCGTTGCTTAGTAATCTCACCGTTCTGAGAGAAGTTTGGTGTACGTATTTTTGCGCTTTTAAAATGGGCATTTCCTTTTCCACCGCGCCCACCTTTAAGAATAATCTTTCGGGCATCCTTTTCATACATATCAGCAATTACAAGACCGCTTTCTGCATCCTTAATAACAGTGCCCCTTGGAACGCGAATAACAACATCCTCACCTCTTGCACCGGTGCGGAGGTTACTCATACCGTTTTCACCGTTACCTGCCGTAAAATGCTTCTGAAAATGGAAATCAAGAAGGGTGCGCATATCAGGATCTGCCACAAGAACGATATCACCGCCATTGCCGCCATTACCACCATCAGGCCCACCGGACTGAACATACTTTTCCCTATGAAAAGATAATCCACCGTTACCGCCATTACCGCTTTTAATAAAAATTTTAACGTAATCTATAAACATATAATACTCCCGTATTTTTTTAAGTATTTTACCACATCATTACTTCTTTGACAAGTCATTAAAATACTTACACTCATCAACAAGTAAACATTTTTCGCATTTTGGGTTACGGGATTCGCAACAACGTCTGCCGTGCCAAATAATAAGATGGTGTGCTTTTAACCACATTTCTTGAGGAATTACTTTCTGTAATTGAAGCTCGGTGTGGAGTTCATCTTTAGCATCAGAAAGACCGATTCGATTAGCAACGCGAAAAACGTGAGTATCTACTGCTATGGCGGGAATGTTGAAAGCAACGGAAGCAACGACATTTGCAGTTTTTCTTCCCACTCCCGGAAGTGACTGCAGATCATCAAAATCTTGGGGCACTTTCCCACCAAATTTTTCGATAATTATTTTACTTGTTGACAAAATATTTTTTGCTTTATTTTTGTAAAAACCGCAGGAAAAAATTTTCTTTTCAAGCTCTTCCTGAGATAGCGTAACCATTTTTTCAGCCGTTCCATATTCTTTAAAAAGCTCTCTTGTTACAACATTCACACGTTTATCAGTACATTGTGCAGAAAGAATTACGGCAACAAGCAACTGGTAATTGCTTTTAAATTCAAGTTCTGTATCAGCATCAGGATACATTTCCAAAAGTTTAGATAAAATTATTTTACTGTTCATACTCATAAAAAAGCCGCCATAAAGGCGGCTTAAAAATTATTCAGATTTTTTCTTTTTCTTTAAAACAATAACTAATACAATAGCAATAACGATTACTGCACCGCCGGCAATAAGACCGATCATTAAGGGATCAATTCCACCATCTTTACCTTCACTATCGTCGCCACCAGGAACTGTTACGTCAGGATCACTTGTTGCTCCGGGAGTAGTATCAGGTTCACCGGTTACAGAAGGAGTTTCTTCAGGTGGAGCTACTTCAAGAAGATTGTTTCCATCAAAGTCAACCTTGGATTTTTCAACAAAAACACCTTTTTCGTTTTTACCAACAGTGATGGTCTGTGCTCTCATATCAGTAATAACATCTTGGTTTGTATTATCAAGAACTTTAATAGAGCTAATGCCATCTTCTTTGCCAAAGAAATATGCTCTTAAAGCATTAAGATATGCAACATTGTACTGATAATCTTTATCAGTTTTTGTGGGGCAAAGATATGCACCACCCATAAAGTCATCCCAAGCATAAACCATAACTGCAGGGAAGTTTGCAGGCTTATTTGTTGTAGCAACTGCGTTCTTTACGTGGTTAACAAGCTCTTCAGGTGTAGCTGCTGCAACAAAATCATCAGCTGCGCCTGTTCTTGAATAACGAACACCAAAGGTCTTGTCTTTGCCTGACTGTTTATTTGCTTCAACGTTAATGGGGTTATTGGCAAGTAAGGTCTTATCAAAACCGGTTACAACGTTGGGAATAACAGCTGTGCCGTTTGCCCAGTTTGCTTCAACAGTTGCAGTCATTGTTGCATAAGCTGCACCGTTTTTACCTGAGCCTTCTGTCCAGGAAATTGCTTCAGCACCTGCATTGATAGCTTCATCATAGCTGGGAGCATTAAGAGCAACTGCATAGATTGACTCAACACCATCTTTAAGCATTGTGGGATCCTTAACAGCCTTCTTAAGGGTTGAATTAAGCTTTGTGATCTGATTCTGGATATCATCATTCCACTTAATAAATACAACGGGTCTTCCGTCTTCAGCCACAAGATACCCTTTTATTGTAAGGAAGTGATCAACAATAAGATTTCTTTCCATACTCTTGCCTGCATCAAAATTGCCATCAAGAACAATTGCATATCTAACTGAATCACCAATAGTCTTTGTACCAAAAAGTGATTTGTGGCGCATAAGCATACTATTCATAGTACGAGCAAGTTCGGTTGAACTATTGATTGAAGCATAACTCATATGAAGGTCATATGCAAAGAAATCAATACCTGCTTCAGCAGCCGCATTAATTTCCGAAACTACATATGCTTCTGCAAAGGCTTCCAGCGAAACTGCATTGTCTCTGTTAAAGGCATAGAAAGGAACCTTGTTTGTTCCGTTAAGAGCCTTTGCCATAACGTCAGCAATCTGATAATTGTAGTCACTTGTCACAACGTTACCATTAGCATCTACATCACTGCCGCCCTCACCCTGAAGATAAAAAGCACCAACAAGGCTTTCAACGGTCTTCTGTTCGCCTGCTTCGGTCTCATTTGTGGTTGCGTCTGCAGTAACATCGCCGGTTGTCTCTTCAGCAAGAACCACAAAGCTGAATGCAGAAAAAGCGATGCACATAGCCAATAAGGCTACTAACAATTTTTTCATTTAAAATACCTCCTAATACATTGGTAGTTTTATTATACAACACCTTTTAAAAAAAATCAACATATTTTTTTCAAATCTTGTTACATTTTATTAATTTATTGTGTCCAACGCAAAACTGTTTCGATTAAATACCGTTAATAACGATTTTTAGTTTGACATAATCGTATTTTTCCATATAATAATAGGTATTAGAATTTTAGTACGGAGGTACATATTATGGATATGGATAAAGTTATTGCTCTTTGCAAGGGCAAAGGATTCATCTTCCCCGGTTCCGAAATTTACGGCGGTCTTGCCAACACTTGGGATTACGGTCCTTTAGGTGTGGAGTTAAAAAACAACGTAAAAAAAGCATGGTGGCAGAAATTCGTTCAAGAATCCCCCTATAACGTTGGTGTTGACTGTGCAATCTTAATGAACCCTCAGGTTTGGGTTGCATCAGGTCACCTTGGTGGATTCTCTGATCCTCTTATGGACTGCAAGGCTTGTAAATCAAGATACCGTGCAGACAAGCTTATTGAGGACTTTAACCACGAAAGAGGCACTGATATCGTTGTTGACGGTTGGTCAAATCAGCAGATGGAAGAATATATTAAGGAAAACAACATTGTTTGCCCCGATTGCGGTAAAAACGATTGGACAAACATCCGTCAGTTTAACCTTATGTTTAAAACCTTCCAGGGCGTAACGGAAGATTCAACTTCAACAGTATATCTTCGTCCCGAAACCGCTCAGGGTATTTTCGTTAACTTTAAAAACGTTCAGCGTACAACAAGAAAAAAAGTTCCCTTTGGTATTTGCCAGATAGGAAAATCCTTCAGAAACGAGATTACACCCGGCAACTTCACATTCAGAACTCGCGAATTTGAACAGATGGAGCTTGAATTCTTCTGCAAGCCCGGCACTGATCTTGAATGGTTTGAATATTGGCGTTCATATTGCAAAAAGTGGCTTCTTGATCTTGGCATTAAAGAAGAATCCTTAAGACTTCGCGATCATTCACCGGAAGAGCTTTCATTCTATTCAAAAGCAACCACTGACTTTGAATTCTTATTCCCATTTGGTTGGGGTGAGCTTTGGGGTATTGCAGACAGAACTGACTATGACCTTAAGCAGCACGCAGAGCATAGCGGTGAGAATATGGAATATCTTGATCCCACAACAAACGAAAAGTACGTTCCCTACTGTGTTGAGCCTTCTCTTGGTGCTGACCGCGTAACTCTTGCTTTCCTTTGCAATGCTTTTGAAGAGGAAACCTTGGAAAACGGTGACGTTAGAAACGTTATGCATCTTCACCCTGCGCTTGCTCCTTTCAAGTGTGCAGTTCTTCCTTTACAGAAAAAGCTTTCGGAAAAGGCTCTTGAGATCCACGCTGAGCTTGCAAAGCACTTCCCCGTTGATTATGACGAAGCAGGTTCAATCGGCAAGCGTTATCGCAGACAGGATGAAAATGGCACTCCCTATTGCGTAACCGTTGACTTTGATACCATTGAAAACGGCACCGTTACTGTTCGTGACCGTGACACAATGGAGCAGGTTACACTTAAAATCGAAGAAGTTAAAGACTTCATTAAGGAAAAGCTTGTTTTTTGATTTTTTAAAGTTCCGATCTTTATCGGAACTTTTTTATTTCTTTAGTTGAATTATGTCAGTTAATGTGATAAAATAATACAAAGTACAGTATGAGGTGAAGCACATTGCTTAGAATTATTACGGGCAGAATTGCTACAAACAAAACGCATATTCTTATTGACGAAATCGGCGAACGGATAAAAAACAAGAAGAAATCCTTTCTTATCGTTCCCGACCCTGTAACCTATAACTTTGAACAACGTCTATGTCATCAACTTAATATAAAAGGCTTTATTGATGTTGACGTATGCTCATTCAATCGACTTGCCTCCCGCGTTTTAGACTATTTTGGGAAAAACAAGAAAACTTATCTTGATGACTGTTCAAAGACAATGGCTGTCCGCATTGCCGTGCTTGAAAACGAAGATAAGCTGACGATTTTTAAAAGCGCATCAAGGCGCAAAGGCTTTTGTGAACGCTGTCTGAATATGATCTCAGTTATTGAAAATTGCGGTTATACCTATGAAGATTTGATTTCTGTTTTGCAAAAACTTGATAACGGTATTTTAAAATATAAGCTTAATGATATGGCGGTAATTTACAAGGCATATATTGATATTCTTGATTCGGGCTACACCGATAATGCCGATAAATTAAAAACCGCCGAAGAACTTTTGAAATTCTATCCTGAATTTAAAGATACCATTGTATATATTGACGGTTTTGACGTATTTACATCACGTTTATACAGTTTTTTCAAAGAACTCATTAAATGCACTGATGTTGTTATTGCATTAAATTCGGATTTTACAGATACAGACCGAGGATATGATATTCACAAAAAAACCTTAAATGATATCATTGCCATTGCAAAAGACTGTTGTTGTGAATATAAGATAGAAAATGTAAAAAGAGCAGCAAAAACAAAGTCAGATGAAATACATTTTATTGAAGATAATTTTTATCAGCAAGTCCCTGACGTTTACACAAAAAATTGCGAGAACGTTTCATTGTGCTTCTACCCCTCCATTGACGATGAAATTAACGAAATTGCAAAGAAAATTTTGTTAGGAGTAAGAAGTTGTACCAGATACAAAGATTATGCAGTTATTTGTAATGACGTAAAAAAATACGCATCTATTGTATCCGCTGTTTTTGACCGTTATAATATTCCCGTATATACAGACAAAAGCCATGATATAACCGCGCATCCCGTCGCAATGTATTTATTCTCGCTTTTAAAATGCGCAACACACGGTTTTACTTCAGAAAACGTTACGGCTATTGCCATATCTTCGCTTACAAATCTTTCCCAAGACGAACGAGATACATTTATATCATATATAAGAGAAACAGGTGTAAACCCAAGCGAAATAGAAAACGGTTTATATTTTAAACGTGGTTCTGAAGAATCTCAAGCAGAATTTGATTCTTTACGTTTAAAATTCATTAATCCATTAAAAAATTTCAAGGAAAAAATTTTAAATGCCTCAACAGCAAGAGAGCTTGCCTCCGTTTGCTATAAATTTATGGAAGAAAACGGTGTTTATCAAAAAATTCAAGAGCTCACGCAGAAATATGAGGATCTTGAACAATTCACACTTTCCGATGTAACAAGTCAAATTTGGAACAAAATGCTCGAATTACTTGAAAGCATCTCTGATCTTTCAGGTGAACGCAAAATTTCTCTTTCAGATTTTACCGATACGTTGTATGAAGGCTTTAAGGCAACGAAAATTTCAACTATTCCAAGCGTTATTGATTCTGTGACCTTTGGAGACCTTTCAGCTACAAAGGAACAGCACATAAAATTCGTTTATATAGTCGGTGCTAATGATGGCGTAATACCGGCTGTATGCACAGATGAAAGGCTTGTAACAAGAGCTGAAAGTAATATTCTTTCAGAGCTCGGAATGGAGCTTGCTCACACGGAAGATACAGAGGATGCTCGCACACGTTATACCATTTATTCAGCAATATGCTCTCCAACTCACACACTTGAATTCTCTTGTCCTCTATTCAGCCTCAGTGGTTCGCTTCAAAGACCTTCATATATTTTCAGTCACTTAAAATCATTATTTCCGAAGATTTCTTCAAAGCATTACAAAAAAACAAATGCCTCAGAAGAATTAAAAAATCCTTTGACTAAGGATCAAGCTATGCTTGAAATGGCAAAAGATAAGTTTTCTTCCCCCGAATCCCAAGCTTTACTTGATTATCTTGAGAAAAATTCCGAACGCAAAACACAGATATTAAAGAGAGAACTTCAGAAGAGAGAAACGGAAATTGATCCTCAGTTGGCATCTCAGCTCTTTACATCAAAAAAAACGACAAGTTTTACTCAGCTTGATACTTTTGCAACTTGTCCTTTTAAGCATTTTATCGAATTTGGTCTTTCCCCCACTGAGAGCAAGGAATACGTTATAGACGATTTAGATATCGGTTCTTTGTTACACCATACTTTTGAAAAATTCCTAAAAAAATATAAGGATGCAGATCTTACAAGGGAAGAATGCTACCAAAAAGCTTCGGAAATTTTTGATGAACGTTTACCCAACGTTCATTTCGGCGCAATGCTTGCTACAGACCGTCAAAAAGCTTTTAACAATATTTTGAAAAATATCGCTTGTGAGGCTTCCTGGAAAATTAAGAAACATATTTCTGATTGCCGGGTTATTGGTGAAGAGATTGCCTTTGGATACGGTAAATATCCTCCAATAGAAATTCAGACGGATTCCGGAACTGTTTATGTTGAAGGAAAAATCGACAGAGCTGATGTTTTAACAAAAGATAATCAACTCTATTTGCGCATAGTAGACTACAAAAGCGGAAATAACACTTTTTCCGAAGCACAACTTTCATCGGGAAAAAATCTTCAGCTTTTGATATATATGTCAGCATTATTAAAGCACTTTAAAAATTACAAACCCGCATCTGCACAATATATGTCTGTTATTGATAATACATTTTCAGGCCCTGAAATACTTGATTTTAACGAAAAAGGTATCACAAAGGAGCATTTTGATCACCTTTTAGATACCGCCGAGTCAGTTTCTCAGGATCTTGTTAAAAACATCTTAAGCGGTAATATTAAAGCTCAGTCATTAAAAAACGACGATTCTTGCAAATATTGCAAATTCAGCTCTATATGCGGAATAAAGCACAAGGAGGATGCTAACGATGCCAACGTGGACTAAACACCAACAAGCAGTAATAGATCATAAAAACACCAACCTTCTTGTTTCTGCGGCTGCAGGAAGCGGAAAAACCGCAGTTATGGTTGAGCATATTTTCAAAACAGTTACTGAAAACAACGGTTCTATAGATAGAATGCTTATTACCACTTATACCAACGCCGCTGCCGCATCAATGAAAGAAAAGCTCAGCAAAAAATTCGGTGATGCCTTTTTAAAGGATCCTTCAAATGACCTCCTTTTAAAGCAAAAGCAGCTTATTGAAAGAGCCAATATCTCAACGATACATTCATTCTGTATTAACATTTTACGCAAATATTATTTTCGTACCCCCTTACCCCCTGATTTCAGAATTTTTGAAGGTGCTCAGGAAAGAGCCTTGGAAGCTGCCGCAATTGATGAGATTATGGAAGAGTCCGCTAAGCTTTATAATGACGGATTTTTCCCACAATATAAGGATGCTCTTTTGCAATTTGCAAATAAAAAGAAGGATTCTTCTTTAGCAGAAATAATCAAGAGTCTTCAGAATGCAATAAAAGATATGCTCTATCCTGAAGAATATAAAAAAAGTGTTCTTGACATTTACAGCGATAGCGAGGGGACTGTTTATAGAAAATTTGTAACAGACAGTGCTGACTTTTTGCTTAACTGTGCAATCAAGCATTCAGAAAAATTACTTATTGAGTATAGCGGTACAATTATAGAGGATTATTCAAATAGCCTTTTGGATGCATATATTAATTATTTTAAAACTGCTTTAAATGAACCTGACCCTGACAAAAAATTTGAGTCTCTTTCAATAACCTTTCCTTCAATACGAACTAAAGCAAAATCTCCTACTTTAAAAGCTATGTTATTTGATAACTGTTTGGTTATAAAGCAACTTCGTGAAACTGCAAAGAAATTGTTAAACAACGAAGATTCTTATAACCTAACACATTTAAAGCCTGCCATTGAAGGTTTATTTATTCTTCATGAAAAATACGTTGACCGTCTTGAAGAGTTAATGTTAAAGGAAGGTGGAACAAGCTTTTCAGGTGTCTTAAGGCATATGGTTCAATTACTTAAAGACAATCCCGATATTTGTGATGATCTAAAAGACAGTATCGATTATATTTACGTTGACGAGTATCAGGACACAAATGCTTTCCAAGAATATATTCTTACCTCCATTTCAAAAGGTAATAATATGTTTTTCGTTGGTGATATTAAGCAAAGTATTTATGGCTTTCAGGATGCCCGCCCTGAGCTTTTCAGAGCAAAAATGGAGAGCTACTCAAAAAACTCAGGCGGAGATAGGCTGAACTTAGTAAACAACTTCCGTTCATATCCCGATATACTTACAGGCGTTAATTTTATTTTTAAAAATATTATGACTGATCCTAAAATTTCAGAAATATTATATGATGCCGACGCTTGCCTTTATCCGTCACCCGATGAAACATTTCTCCAATATTCCGATTGTTTATATTTGAATGGTGAAAAACAACCTGCAAACGAGCTTCTTATTGTAGAAGGTTCAAAGGAGCAGGAGGCTTACGCTATTGCGCTAAAAATCAAGGAGCTTTTAAAAACATCTGTTTATCAGGATGGTATGTTAAGGCCATTAAGATATGGTGATATTGCTATTTTAGGCAGAACAAATGCCGCAGGAGAACGTTTTTCATCAGTTTTCGCATCAATGGGCATCCCCTTTTCTATGAATGAAAAAGAGCAACCCGACAACTCCGATACTACCATTACAATTATTTCGCTTTTAAGACTTCTTATATTAAGACGTAATGATATTGATCTTATTACGGTAATTTTATCGCCTATCGGATCCTTTACGCCAACAGAAGTTGGAAAAATCCGAGCAAAACATCAAGACGGTAGTTTTTATGATGCGTTAAAGAACTATGATGACAATAAAAATCTAAAGAAAAAAATCAGCGATTTCTTTGAGTTGCTTGACAAGCTTGAACTGATTGAAAAAACAATGGGGCTTGCTGAATTCATAGAATATCTTGTAAATGAAACGGGATATATATATCATACGGCATATTTGCCTAAATCCAGCAAGGAACAGGAAGCACTGAAAAAACTTATTAACAGTGCGCGTTCATACAGCAGTTTTTCCGATAAAGGTATTTTAGGTTTTGTTGACTATTATAAAAACATTTCTGAGCCAAAGAAAAAAGGATTTGTTATTGATGAAAATGACAACAATGTGCATTATATGACAATTCACGCATCAAAGGGTCTTGAATTTCCCGTTGTAATCCTTGCAGGATGCTCGGAAATTGATAGACCTCGTGAAAGCTCATATGCCTTCGACGAAAAATACGGTTTTTCTTTCAAATACAACACACTTGATGAATTCAACGTGAGAAGCGAGCACGCCTCAATAGCAACGAAGGTTATTAAGCATTCACAAAAAATACAACAGCGAGCCGAGCAAATGCGTGTATTTTACGTTGCACTCACTCGTGCAAGAAACAAGTTGATCTTATCCTTGAACGATACTAAAAAAGCAATTTGTCAAAGTTGCACTCCTTTATCTGACGGTGTTCTTGCAGACTATTCAGCTTATTCAGATCTATTCCTCCCGCTCCTCACATATCATAAGGATGGACAAGCTTTAAGAGATTATATTGCTGACGGTGAGTTTGACTTTGATACAGTGCATTATACCGAAAGCGATTGGGTTGTGGAAATATACCGTGATCTCATTCTTCCCGATGAAGCCGAAACAGTTTCTGATCAAATTGAATTTGACGAAGCTGATTATCTAAAAAGAATTGAAGAAAATTTTTCCTGGCAATATAAATATGCTTCATCAACAACGCAAAGAACAAAACATTCTCCCAGCAAAAAGGACCTCCGTGTTAAAATTCCATTGCGTAAGCCGTCTTTTGAAGATAAAGAATATAAAGGCGCTCAAAAAGGAACCGTAGTGCACTTCTTTATGGAGCACGTCTCCTTTACTTCCGGAGAAAGCGCAAAAAAACAAGCTGATGATATGCTTATATCAGGAATTCTATCGCAAGAAGAATACAACGCTCTCCCCTTTGAACAACTTGAAGCATTTATGTCATCTCCATTTAAAAAGCGAATGGAAAATTCGGATCTTATCTGCCGTGAAAGATCTTTTTGTCACATTATCCCCTTTAATAATGACGGTGACGAAACCTTGGTGCAAGGTATAATCGACTGCTATTTCTTTGAAGGCGATGATATAATTCTTTTGGATTATAAAACCGATTATATCAAAAATGATCTTGATGATCATATTCTCCATCACACGCCACAGCTTAAAATGTACAAATCTGCTTTGGAAGAGCTTTATCCGGGCAAAACTGTATATCCTTACATACATTTCTTTCACGTTAACAAAACGGTGGAGATCAAATAGCAAAAGGCAACTTCTTTTTGAAGTTGCCTCTTAATTTTAAATTATTAATCTAAGATATTTTTTAAGCTTCAATTGCTCTTCCTCATTGGTACCCGCCATTGCAGTGGATGCAAGCATAGTATTATAAAGAAGTTCAAAGTTTTCATCAGTTTTTTCAACGCCCATATCATTAAGGCTTGTAAGCATTCCTCTCTCTTTCATCTTAGCTTTAAATTGAACTGCATCTTCATCAGTACCATTATAAGCAGCCTGAACGATAAGCCCAACGGCGACTACCTCGCCATGAAGATATTTGCTGATTTTTTCAGGAAAAAGTTTTCTTGCCGATTCATAAATTTTATGCGCTATTGCTGTTTGATTTGAACCGCGAGCTAAACCTGAAACAACACCTGTTAAACATATTGCAAGATAAACACAATCGAAAACTTCCTTGGTTTCTTCACCTTTTTTTATTGATGCTAAAGCAGAATCAAAGTTTTGATTAAGTCTTTCAAACAAGAATTTCGACAATTCATAGGACGAACGAAGTCCAATTTCAATATCGGATTCATCCTTTCCAATTAAGCGTTGATTAAGCTCCATAAGCTTTGCGAGTGAATCGTACACACCTGAAACGAACAATCTTGCAGGTTGTTTTGTCAAAATATCCATATCAACCATAACACAGTTTACTTCACGATTATGATGCTTTGTACCTAAAGTTTTACCTATTTCGCTATAAGTTACACTTAAAGGCGCATAGGCAGCACAGGTGGCACTTGATGTAGGTACACAAATAACAGGTTTATCACTCAAAACAGCACAAAACTTTGAGGCATCCATCAAAACACCGCCGCCAATGCCTATAACTATATCGCAAGTTTTAAAATCATCACTATTTACTATTTTTTCACAGTGATCAGGAACACAAAAACCCTTAAATTCATAAAAAATAAAATCTATTTCGCTTTTTTTGAGACTCTCCTCAACAGTATGCTGTGTCAACGATAAAGCAGTTGTACCACCCATAACAAAAGCTTTTTTGCATTTCAAAAGAGAAACCTCTTTACCAATTTCTTTTAAAATACCGTTATCCTGAAGATACCTTCCCGCACCTATTCTGAAGGATGGTTCTACAATTCTTGTTTTAGTTGCCATATTTTTTCCCCTTTCTATTGACAAAAAGATTGTTTAAAATTAAAATATATTCAGATTTTAAATCATAAAAGGATTGAATTTATGAATTTCCTATTTAAAAATGTTCTTTTTTCATCAAGAATTGCCACCGTGCACAAA
Organism: Clostridia bacterium; assembly: GCA_045591115.1. Lineage (GTDB taxonomy): Bacteria > Bacillota > Clostridia > Christensenellales > QALW01 > UMGS1322. Next base: position 30,587 of record JAZNSH010000050.1, on the reverse strand, counting down.
ACAAATTACACGCAAAACTATGATCACCTGGAATTTCATCCACACTATGAACTATATTTTTGTCCAAAGCCGACAAAGCAAATTTTAACTCATAACGGTGAACAATATAGAATTGAAAAACCTTGCATTATTATTACAAATCCTTACACTGTTCATCTTATGGAATCAGAGGAATGCTCCGATACTTTTGAACGCTTTGTTATATATTTTTCAGAAGAACTTCTTTCTTGCGCACCTTGGTTAATCAATAGAGAAGTTTTTTCTCATTCGTCAATCTACGAAAACGAATCACTTAAACATCTCGAACACACGGTGATGAATATTTTCAATGAACGCTTCTCGGAAGCTTACAAATGTGCTTGTCTTTTGGAAATATTTGCTTATCTTTCTCAAATATCTCCAAAATATCTCAAGGAAAAAGATAATATTATTTCACCAATACTTCAGTTTATTCATACAAATTTAGACAAGGATTTAAAGGGAGATTTAATTGCAAAGCATTTCCATATAAGCAGAGCAACTCTTGACAGACTTTTTAATAAGTACGTGGGAAAGCCTCTTCACAAAACCATAATTGATTTAAGACTCAACAACGCAATGTCGCTTTTAAAGTACAGTAATCTAAGCATTTCACGCATTGCAAACTTATGCGGCTTTGAAAACGACATATATTTTTATTCCTTTTTTAAAAAACACGTTGGATATTCACCGCTGAAATTCCGCAAAACTGTTTCTTTTTAGTAATAATAACACTTTTTTAAATCAATTTCAATTAAAAAACCATTCATTTTTAATATAAAAACTAATATTTTTACTCAAAATATATCTATAATGCAAATTTTGCAGGAAATAGCCTGTTTTTTGTAAAAAACACTTGCCAAATTTACCCTAATGTGGTATTATTATTCGGCAGATAAATTTTCCTTGTTCCTTTGTGTACAAAGGGACCATTAAGACCATAAGGAGGTGAATTGAAGTATGAATAAGTACGAATCACTCTACATCATCAACCCCAAACTTGACGGTGAAGCTACAAAGGCTTTAATCGAAAAGTTCGCAAATCTCGTTACAGAGAACGGCGGTACTGTTGATGGTATCGAAGAGCAGGGCGTTAAAAAGCTTGCATACGAAATCAATTTTGTTAACGAGGGTTTCTATGTGCTTATGAACTTTACCGCAGAACCTGCATTCCCCGCAGAGCTTGAGAGAAACTTCAAAATCAGCGAGGATATCATGCGCTTCATCGTTATTAAGAAGGAAGCATAATTTAATTTAAGGGAGTTTTGATTTATGAATAGAGCAATGCTTATCGGCAGACTTACCAAAGATCCTGAATTAAGAGCAACCGCCAGCGGTATCGCAGTATGTACTTTTACTATTGCCGTTGATCGCCGTTTTGCAAACCGTGATTCGCAGACAAGGGAAGCTGATTTTATTCCCGTTGTTGTTTGGCGTGCACAAGCTGAGAACTGCGCTAAATATCTGCATAAGGGCAGTCAGGCAGCTGTTTCCGGCTCAATACAAACAAGATCCTATGATGCTCCTGATGGATCAAAACGTTATGTCACTGAGGTCGTTGCAGACGAAGTTCAGTTCTTATCCCGTCCCGGCGGAAATGAGAATGTTGATGACGCTGCACGCGCACAGAGTTTTGGAAATTCTCCATTCGGCGATAATATTGAAACCGTTGAAGATGAGAACATTCCATTCTAAATTTTATTAGGAGGAAACGACGATGTCCGAAAAGGATTTTAAGAAGATGCGCAATAACCGCAGACCCAGAAGAAAGGTTTGCCAATTCTGTGCAGATAAAGTTGAAGCAATTGATTACAAAGATGTAGCTAAGCTTCGTAAGTTCATTTCTGAGCGTGGTAAGATTCAACCCCGCAGAATGACAGGCACTTGTGCAAAGCACCAAAGAGAGCTTGCAACAGCTATTAAACGTGCTCGCACTGTTGCCCTTCTTCCCTACAGCGTAGACTAATTAGTTAAGGCGAACATCTGTTCGCCTTTATTTTTTTGTTTTCTCAATACTTTATCATATTTTTATCATATTTTGAAAGTATAATAAGTGTAGAAAATTAAAAGGGAGTTTTTTATGAGCGAAAACAATTTTGATCAACAACAAAGCTTTACCAATGATCAGTTTAATAATAATCCACAGCAAAATAATTATTCAGGTATTCATTACACCTATAACCCAAATAACACAAGTTATGCTCAAGGCAATGGCTATAATACTGACATGGGGCAGATAAAAAATAAAAATTTTCGTGGAAATGGATTTTTTATTACAATAATTTGTGTGTTACTCTGCATTACAATAATTTCTTCCGGTCTTTGCATTGTAACATTTTTAAAGTCTAATGAGAATCGTGTCATTGAGCAACCAAGTTTCAATCCGACAATTGATTCTTTTAATCCATCTGAAATAACCAACGATAATAACGGCAATCCATCTGCCTTTGATACAATCGTTGAAGTAAAGCCAACCGCAACACCTACCCTTGTCGATGGTCAACTTTTAACACCTCAGCAGGCAGCACAAAAGGTTATCCCCAGTGTAGTTTGTATTCAATGCTATACAACAAATAATTACTTTGGAAACTCCGATGCTTCTTCCCTCTATTCTGAAGGAAGCGGTATTATAAGTCGTGAAGACGGATATATTATTACAAACGCACACGTTATTCAAGGTGCCTCCTCTGTTCAAGTAATTTTATTTGACGGAACAACCTGTGATGCACAAATTATCGGTGCTGACTTTGTAACAGACCTTGCTCTTTTAAAAATTGATTCAGAAAACTTAGATCTTACTGTCGCAACCTTTTCTTCAGCAAAAAATCTCAGCATTGCAGATAGCGTTCTTGCTATCGGAAACCCCGGAGGATTAGATTTTTCTTCAAGTGTCACGAGCGGAATCGTTTCCGCCGTTGATAGAGTTATTCAAGATGATACAACCGGCTATATAATGCATTGTATCCAAACTGATACCGCCATTAACCCCGGAAATAGTGGCGGACCTCTTATAGATCTTTACGGAAATGTTATCGGCATAACTTCATCAAAAATCGTTGCTGAAGGCTATGAAAATATGGGTTTTGCAATAACCTATGATGAAGCTGCGCCTATTCTTAACGATCTTTTAAATTATGGTTACGTTAAAAACCGTGCAACAATAAACCTTACGTTGGCACTTCCTTCTGCTGTTTTTAGAATGTCAGGCTGGAACTCTTTGCCAAGAGGTCTTTGCATCACTGCAGTAACAGGTCAAAATGAACTGGATGCAGGTTTAAAGCAGTATGATATAATTTGTGCTATTGACGATCAAACAATAATTTCGATGGCTGATTATTCCTCATATTTGCTTACAAAAAAACCAGGTGATATAGTTACTCTCAAGGTATACAGAGCAAATATTTCAGGGTGGTCAGTTCAATATTCAAAAACTCCTATTGATATTTCTCTTACTCTTTCGGAAGCAAAATAAAGTATTTAAGCCGAATTTAAAATATTCGGCTTTTTTTATAAAATTTTTATAGCATTATTTTGAAAAGTTTGCTATAATATAAAAGGGTGTTTTTATGAATTTATTACAAAAAAATTTTTTCGAGCATTTAAGAAAAAAGCGTAATATTTTTTTATGCGTTTTTATAATATTTTCCGTCGCTCTTCTTGCTTTGTATATTTATAGTTTTACCTTTAACAAGCTTTGGATCACAATGTTAATTGGAATCTCTTCTGTTATATTCCTGGTTCTTTTTTATTACGGTGCTATTTTTGATAAAAACAAATTATTAAAGTTTTATAACAGTGTTTTTTTAGGAATTACTCAAGATGATTCTTATGTTTTTGAGAAAACTGACGATGTTACCGAGCATGACGGTGTGCGTCTTTTACGTCTTCTTTGTACTTTTGAAGATGATGGAGAAGTTTTTAACAGAACCTTATATTTTCTTTCCGATCTTCCCTACCCTGAATTAAAAGAAGGATCTGTTATAAAAGTTAAAACGCACAGAAATATTATAATTTACATCGAGGACTGATTTATTTGAAAAATATTATGGTTTGCGTTACATTGCAAAGCATCTGCGAAAGGCTCATTGACTACGCAAAAACAATAAAAGAAAAAGACGATAGTTTATTTGTTTTACACGTTGCAAAAAATTCTGAACAAAATAAAGGTGAAATCCTTGAATACCTTTATTCCGTTTCGCTCTCAGCAGGTGCTGATATGACGGTTTTGTATTCTGATGATGCATTAAAAGCAATTTGTAATTTTATTACCGAAAAAAATATTGATACGGTTATTTTGGGAAAGCCTGAAAATACATATTCAGATAACGGATTTATATCTGCACTTACAAACAAATTTGCAGATAATATAAATTTTATACTATTAGACAAAAAGGAGTTTTAAAACAGTGAAAGCATTTTTAACAGTAATCGGCCATGATAGAGTTGGAATTATTGCCGATGTTAGCGCAAAATTGAGAGATAATAACGTTAACATCCTTGATATTACGCAAACTATTCTTCATAATTATTTTACGATGGTTATGTTCCTGAGTCTTGAATCAAGTGACCTTGATATCCAGGGGCTTCAGGAAGCATTTAAGGATTTTGATGAAAATCTTGAAGTAAGAATTCAAAGTGAAGAAATTTTCAATAGTATGCACCGTCTTTAATGGAGAAATAAAATGATAAATTTTAACGAAGTAAACGAAACCATACAAATGCTTGATAACCAGCATCTTGATGTGCGCACTGTTACTATGGGTATTTCCCTTTACGATTGTGCTGATTCCGATGCTGATAAGGCTTGCACACGAATTTATGATAAAATTTCAAAGCGAGCAGAAAACCTTGTTAAAGAAGCTGAAAAAATTGAAAAAACGTTAGGTATTCCCATCGTTAATAAAAGAATTTCAGTTACCCCTATCGCTCATATCGCATCAGCATCAAGAGTTAATGATGCAGTCAAGTTTGCAAAAGCTCTTGAAAAGGCAGCAAATAACGTTGGCGTAAACTTCTTAGGCGGTTTTTCAGCTCTTGTTCATAAAGGAATTACTCCGGGCGATCTTGCCGTTATAAACAGTATTCCCGAAGCACTTGCAGTAACCGATCATATTTGTTCTTCAGTAAATATCGGTTCAACTCGTGCAGGCATAAATATGGATGCCGTAAAGAAAATGGGACAAATTATCGTTGAAAGTGCTCAAAAAACAAAAGAGCGCGACAGCATTGGTTGTGCAAAATTGGTGGTTTTCTGTAATGCAGTTGAAGATAACCCCTTTATGGCAGGTGCATTTTTAGGTGCAGGAGAAGGCGATTGCGTTATAAATGTTGGTGTTTCAGGTCCCGGTGTTGTTAAATGTGCTCTTGAAAAAATGCCTGATGCTTCATTAGGCGAATTGGCTGAGGAAATTAAGAAAACTGCTTTTAAAATTACACGAATGGGTCAGCTTGTTGCTTCACGTGCCGCTGAAGCACTTTCAGCTCAATTTGGTATTGTCGACCTTTCCCTTGCCCCTACCCCTACTATGGGAGATTCAGTTGCTCATATTTTAGAAGAAATGGGTCTTTCCCAAACAGGCGGTCCGGGTACAACCGCTGCACTTGCCATGCTTAACGATGCAGTAAAAAAAGGCGGTGTTATGGCATCAAGCTATGTTGGTGGTCTTTCAGGCGCATTCATTCCCGTTTCTGAGGATATCGGTATGATAAACGCCGCAAAATCAGGCACACTTACATTAGAAAAGCTTGAAGCAATGACTTGCGTGTGCTCCGTTGGTCTTGATATGATTGCTATCCCCGGTTCAACAAGCGCTGAAACAATTTCAGGTATAATTGCTGACGAAGCCGCCATCGGTATGGTTAATTCAAAGACGACGGCAGTAAGAATTATTCCCGTCATCGGCAAAGGCGTTGGTGAAATGGTAAGCTTTGGTGGTCTTTTGGGCGAAGCACCCATTATGCCGGTAAACAAAGCAGACTGTACAAAATTCATTACACGTGCAGGCAGAATCCCCGCTCCCCTGCAGAGCCTTAAAAACTGATGAAAATCTTAAGAAATATTTTATGGATTCTTTTTCCGATTGCATTAATAGTTTTTTACATTTGTGTACAAGCAAGAATTATGCCCTCTTTCTTTGCAATCAATTTATCTCTTGCACTTATTCTTTGCTTACCGATCACAGCGTGTCTTGTTCAAACTCTTATGAATAAAGATAAGAATCCATCAAGCAACCAATTTCTTTTAAAATTGGTGGTAATAATTTATCTATACATTATGGTATTTTTCCTATTTGCTTCAGTACCATATGCACAATAGTAAAAATGACTGCTTTTCAGCAGTCATTTTTTTGTTATTTATAAAGGGGACCATATGTCTCGCAAGCTTTAAAATCAGCAGTTTCTTTGTTATCCGTTCCCATAAGTCCCCAGACTTGCGGACGGAATATCTTTTCTTCGGGAACGTTGTGCATACTTACGGGAATACGAAGCATTGAACATAATGTAATAAGATCTGCTCCAACGTGACCGTGAACCCATGCGCCGTGGTTAGCGCCCCAATTTGCCATTACAGAGTAAACGTCAGTAAATGCGCCCTTACCGTTAAGAATAGGCGCAAACCAAGTTGTGGGCCATGTGGGATCGGTACGTTTATCCAACGTTTCGTGAGTTTTTTCATCCACAACGCAAGTATAACCTTCTGCAATCTGCATAACGGGTCCAACGCCGTCAACAAGGCAAAGACGAGCCATTGTTACAGGCATTTCGGCATTCGTCTTAAAATGGCTTGAGAAACCGCCACCGCGGAAATACTCATAATCAGCTCTGCACCAATCGGAGTTTTCAAGACAAGCCTTAATGTCTTCTTCCGTCATATTCCACCATTCTTTCATAGTGCCGTTTCCATTTTCATCTTTGACTGCGCCCGTTGCATCAAGTGCCGTTGCGCCTGAATTGATAAGGTGAATAATTCCGTTTTCTGCATAGCCTGAAAGAGTAGTGCCCGTTACGCGCTTAACCGCATCTGGTGACCAGTAAGTTCTAACGTCAGAGAACAAAGGTGCTTTTCCCGTTAAAAGGTTTAATAAAAGCATTGTTACGCCGTTTAAGTTATCGTTTTCAGTTGCAAGAATAGTAGGTGCGCCTTTACCATTCCAGTCAAAAGTTGAGCAGAGAATACTTTCGGCAAAGTCGCCGTTTGGAAGCCAGTCTGTCCATTGACGCTGTCCCTGAAAACCTCCTGCAATGCCATTTCTGCCTAAAGCTTCTTCGTGCCAGCCTAATTCCTTAAGCTTATCATTACCGTGCATAATATCTTTTATGATAATTGCCATTTTGGTAACAAATTCCCAATCTTTATCGGGGGAAACAACTTTACTTTTCTTAATGATTTCAGGAAGATCCTTGCCCTCGTTTTTATCAAAGCCTTCCTTGCAGTTTGCCTTAACCCATTTAAGTGCTTTTTTGTATTCTTCTTCATCATAGATGCCAAGAGTTATGCGACGGAGAAGTTCAGTTTCATCAAGCCATTCTGCGCGAATCCCAAGATATTTTTGGAAAAAGTCAGCATCGCAGAAAGAACCTGCAATACCCATTGAAATTGAGCCGATATTAACATAAGCTCTGCCGCGCATCTGACCTACTGCAACTGCACCCTTTGCAAACAAAAGAATTTTTTCCTTAACGTCATCAGGAATGGTTGTATCTGTTCTGTCCTGAACATCATGACCGTAAATTGCAAAGGCAGGAAGTCCGCGTTGAGCGTGTGCCGCCATAGCCGCCGCAAGATACACTGCACCGGGACGTTCTGTTCCGTTAAAGCCCCAAATTGCCTTTATGGTTGTAGGATCAAGATCCATTGTCTCTGAGCCGTAGCACCAGCAAGGTGTAACTGAAAGTGTTGCAACAACGTTTTCCTTTGAAAACTGTTCAAGAACCTTTGCCGCTTCTGCGCCACTGCCGATGGTTGTGCAACCAATAACGCACTGAACGGGAGTACCGTCAGCATATCTCAAATTTTCTTCAATGAGTTTTGCGGCATTTTTTGCCATATTCATTGTCTGTTCTTCAAGACCTTCTCTTACGCCGCCCCATCTGCCGTCAATTACGGGACGAATACCGATTTTCATGTTTGCCATAATTTTATTCTCCTTTATATTAAATATTTTCAATTTTACTTTCTATAATTTTTCCGTCACGCCAAGAACATGAAACAATCTTGTTTCCTTTTGCGCGGAAACCTTTAAACGAACCGTTTTTCCACTCCTTGGGTAATGCGGGAAGTAATGTTATCTCGCCTTCAACATCAGATAAAAGCATATTTGCAATTCCCACACATCCGCCAAAATTTCCGTCTATCTGGAATGGCGGATGAATGTCAAACAAATTATCAAGAGTGCATTTTCTAAACAGTTCATATAAATGAAAATACGCTTGTTCACCGTCATAAAGCCTCGTATAGAAGTTTATGATCCAAGCCCTTGACCATCCTGTGTGACCTCCTCCGTACTGAAGCCTTCTTTCAATAGTTTTTCTTGCTCCTTCAAACAGTTCGGGAGTGTTTTTATTGATTTGTTCCGAAGGATAAAGTCCGTACAAATGTGAAATATGTCTGTGTCCCGGGTCAGCATCGTCAAAATCCTCAAGCCATTCCATAATATTTCCGTGCTTTCCTATTCGAGTAGGAACAAGTTTTTCAAGACTCGCCTTTACTCTTTCCACAAGTTCATATTCTTCTACAGCCTCCGAAAGCTCAACGTAACCGCTAAAAAGATCCCTGATAATTTGCGTATCCATTGTAGGACCGGGATACAATCCGACCCTTTCACCTGTTTCGGGATCTATAAATGAATTTTCCGGTGAATTTGAAGGGCAGGTAACCAGATATCCTTCAGGACTTTCAACAAGATAATCAAGAAAGAATCTTACACTCTCCGTTATAATATCCCAATATCCTTTTAAAAACTCCTTATCAAGTGTATATCTGTAATGGTTATAGATATGGGTTACGCACCAGGCGCCCGCGCACACAAAACTTCCCCACTTGGGATTATTTCCTGCAGACGTGAATCCGTGAGGTGTTGTTGCATGATGTGACACCCATCCCGAACATCCATACATAATTTCGGCTGTTTTTCTGCCGTGAACAGATAAAAAACTGATATATTCAAAGAAAGAATCATTACAGTCCGAAAGACCCGTAACCTCGCTGGGCCAATAATTCATTTGAAGATTTATATTTATATGATAATCCGAACTCCACGGAGGTTGATTATCCTTTGTCCATAACCCCTGAAGATTTGCAGGAAGTTTACATCCTTTTTTCGAAGATGATATCAGCAGGTATTTACCGTAATTAAAATACAGTTCCGCAAATCCGTTATCCGTTCCGCCTTCTTTAATCAAATTAAGACGTACATCAGTATCTAATTCTTGAAGTTTTTCATCACCTTCAAGATGAAGTTCAGATCTGAGCATCAATTCCGAGAACGCCTTTTTATGCTCATAAATAAGAGTTTCGTATCCCGTATGTATTGCTTTTTTTACAGTATCAGAAACTGTTTTTACGGGATCCTCATTGTTGTATGACGTTGCAATGGAAACAAATGCCGTTATTTCTGTCGCATCAGTAATTTTTATACCGTCAAAAAGTTTTTCCCTTTTTCCATCAGTAACAAAATCACAAAAAAATGCCCACTTCATAGCACCGTCGCCCAAAAGCTGTTCTGAGTAACTAATCGAATCAGCTACCTCAACACCTTCAAACTTTTCAGAAAAATCCTTTATTATCTCGGTACCGTAAAATTTTCTGTTATCTTCATTTTTATAAGCGATGTTATTTTTGTCATCAACAAAATCACCGCCGTTATGATCAAATCTGAAAGCAATATTCAACTTGTCCTTTTTGCTTTTTACGTTAACGACGAAAACATTTTCGGTAAGCGAAGTAAAATGAGTACGAACGTATCTGTCGGTTAGAGTATATACAATACCGTGTTTTAAATCAAGCTCGCGCTTTAAAACGTTGACCTCATTCATATCTTCAAGAAGAAGATCTCCTGCACCTCTGAATGTACCGAACGGTTCTCCGGGATTACACCTCGCACTTCCGCCGTCTTTACAAATATGTTTTTTTAATGCAATTTCCTGAGCCTGCGAATACTTTTTTTCAAAAATAAGTTTTCGAATTATAGGAAGATATTCGCGTGTTTCAGGATTATCAAAATCGTAAGGAAAGCCTTCCCACAGCGTTTCTTCATTTAAGCGAAGAATCTCTTCTTTGCCACAGGAAAAAACCATTGCTCCGATTCTGCCATTACCTAACGGAAGAGCGTCTTCCCATTTTTTTGCACTGTTTGAATATTTTAAAAGGAACTCATTCATAAACTTTTTCACCTCTTATATTTTATATTAAAATTATACTATACATAAATTGAAAATTATAGTATAATTATTGCAAATTATAGTATAAAATTGGAATTTATACAATGAATTATGACAGCAAAGAAATTAAAAAGCTATTTAAAGACTTTTATACCGTGACAGGTCAACGTATTGCCTTATTTGATAGCAACTTTGAGATTGTAACAAAATACCCTGATAAGCGTTGCGATTTTTGTGAGCATATTCGCAGTACTCCCCACGGACACGTTGCTTGCACTCATTCTGATCGTTCGCTTTTAGAAGAAGCTTCAAAAGGCGAAACTATTCGTTGCCGTTGCCACGCAGGGCTTTTAGAAGTCTGTGCCCCAATTATAGACGATATGGGAATCATCGGATACCTTATGTTTGGTCAGATTTTATATGATTCAAACGTAGATGCTCAACATAAAAACACCGAAGAGCTTACAAAAAAATATTTTTCAAAATCTCTTTTCAAGGAAAAAATTTCTTCAGTAAGAACGCTCTCTACGGATTACATTGATTCCGTTGAAAGTATTATGACTGCGTGCATAAGCTACATTCATTTAAACAAGATTCTTAATGCCACAAAAACCGGCTTATGGGCACAAATTGACTATTATATTGACAGAAACTTTGCATCTAACTTCTCACTTGAAGAAATGGCTGAGGATTTAGGTGTAAGCGTTTCATCAATTTGTAAAACAGTTAAAAAGTATTCAGGAAGCACTATCCATCAATTAATTACCGAAATGCGTCTAAAAAAAGCAAAATCTCTCTTAATAAGCACTGATATGAATATTAATGAAATTGCCTTTACCGTAGGAATTCACGATTATAATTACTTTACAAAGCTTTTTAAGAAAAATGAAAATATGACTCCAAGTGAATATAGAAAAAGCCACGATCGGTTCTAAAAAAGCACCTCAGAAGAGGTGCTTATGTTTTTATTTGGTTATTTCAGTAAATGTTCCGTTTTCTGCCTTAAAGTTCTTAATTGTTCCTGCATTGTCATCATATATGCCGATAGTATTTGTGTCGTCATTATACTCAACAAGGAAGTATGTATGCTCTTTTTCGGTGCAAAGTGAAGCATATTCACTTTCACCATCTATTTTTGACAAATAAATACCGATAAGATCCTTATATTCTGCTGTGCAGGCATCCTTCTTCATATTGAACATTGCGCAAGCCATTTCAGGCTTTTCAACTGACATAAAAGTTGATGAATTATAACCACACATATAAATATCAGGATAGAAGAACAAGATAAGTTCTGCGTTGATTGATGATTCAACGTCGATCAAAGAAAGCTCTTTAAGCTGTTCTTGCTTATCGGGATAGTTGATTGTAGGTGTGTTTGGATGTCCCTTATAGTAGTAAACAAACTCATCGCCGTAATAAAGCTTTGTAAATCTTACATAGCTTTCAAAATCAGGCTCATTTTCAGGCTTTGCCCATGAACCGAGGATCATCATAGCCTTTTTATTCTGTGTATCAGCAGCTTCAAAGATCTCATTATTGAAGTTATAAAGTGACTTAAGTGAATTCTTTTCATCATCAGTCATTTCTTTTAAGGGATTTGCAAAATTTCTTTCCTCAATAATTCCTTCTGTCTTATCATCGTTAAGAACCCTTGTTATGAAATCCTTATCAGGTGAGCAAAGAACTCCATCACGGGGCCGAAGAATCCACCACTCAACGTTATCCATTTCTTTAGCACAAACGTATGCATACTGGTTAAAGGTTGATGTATCAACAGTAAATGTGCCATCAGGATTATAGTCTTTTGCATTTCTTACTTCAGTATAAAGAGTTGTAAGCTTTGTTGCCATATCTGCATATTTTGCATCAGCATCAAAGTTTTCATCTTCACTGTTAAAAGCTTTATTAAATGCGTTATATGATGCACCGCCATCAGAAAGAAGTGTTACATAATAGTTTTCCTCAGGAATACCGTTACCTGCAAGAAGTTTAAGATACAAATATGAGTTAAAATCATTGATATATAAGTTAAATTTTGCATTAGGATTTATGCTATAAAGTTCCTCAATATAAGCATCTGTATATTGAACCATTTTATCATAGTTATCATGCTTAAGAACTTCCGCCTTATCAACGTTAGGCATTGCATAAACGTTTTCGGGAAGATTGTCCCAGTTCCAGCTACCGGGGCGAGCAAGCCATACAAAGGAAGGAATAGTATAATCTTTTGTGATTTCCTTCATATTAAGCGTGAAATAAAGCTGAGGCATTGAACCCGAAATAGGTGCAATAATGTACTCGTCAGCAGAAAGAGCAACTTCTTTTGTGCCTTCAGCAAACTTAACAAACTCGCCGTTTTCTGACTTTTTAGCCTCAACAAGCACTTGATGTTTGCCATAATAAACATCAAGCTTAACTCTCTGTGCGCTTTGACCTTCTACTGACGCAGTAGCAACAATTTGATCTCCGTGTTTAACAGTAACATCAACGATCGCGTAAGAAGGGTCTTCCCATTTAACCTCAATCTGTTGCTTTCCATCAATTTGCTTTGTCTCAAATGCAATAGCCTCATAATTTTTTTCTTCTTGTTGTTCGTTTGTTGTACAAGCAGTGATACAAGAAAATACAACCGCAAGCATCAACAGAACTGATAAAATTCTTTTCATAAGTTCATCTCCTATAATCTTTTTCGACATAAAATGTCAATATTATTATACCATATTATAATATAAATGCAAGAATAAAATTATTAATACATAAATATGTAACCAAACCCCATCAATAAATATAACGGTCCGAAGCAATATACCATAAACATTTCCGTATGTGGGATTTTTGTCTGAAAACAGTCAGTTACCGCAAGACATTCAAATAAATATGCACCAGCGCCAAAAAAATATCCTATTGCCTTAAACAAATGATTATATTCCGGTATAAAAAAAGAAACAACAAATAAACTAACCGCTATTGCAACAAATAAATTGCGAAGAACTAACAGAATATAATCAATTATAGGATGTAAACCATGCGTCAATTCTTCTTTATCAGGAATAGTAGCATCAACTGTTTTTTTAATTTGCTTAATAACGTTTGACATTTTAACCTCTGCTTTTGTATTTTTTTATTATTTCGTATTTCAAACTGAGCTGAAATAAAAATTAAGTTATCTGAAATAAGTTATTTATCAAGTGTTTTTAAAATACTTTCTATATTCGAAATGTTTATTTTTCTTTTATTTCCCTTAATAGCAACCGTTATATTTCTTGATTGAAATATTTCTTTAGCTGCCTCTATTATCTGATCTTTTGAAATATTAAATCTGCCGTAATAGATATTAGAATCATCCGTTGGTTGCACTTTTAATATATGATTATAATAAGCCAAGCTCCAATTTAAGTCATCAGGTCTATCCATCTCCATTTCCGCATAATACATTTCAGCCTTCAGATTTGCTTCAAAATTAAACTTTCCTTTTTTAACATTATTTAATAATATAACAATATTATTCAATGCATTTTCAAGATCATTTTTTTCAACTTCGAACTTAAAATTCATATTAGCTATATTATCATATCGTTCAAGAGTACTGTCGTAAGAATATATAATAGGATTTTCTTCGGATAAATAGCTATATACTAAAGCGTTTTCACCATTAAATAATACGGCATAAAGAACTTCCAAAACACCATTGGAATACTTGGTCTGATCAATATCAAAACCAATCTTTATATAATGCCAACAAGAATTTTTAACACTTACAATATCCTTTCTATTAAAAAATTCATTTGAGACAGAAAGAGTATTAGTATAAAAAACTCCGTTTTCTTCGATATTAACTGTACTGATTTTTTTCTTCAAATTATCAATATCTTTTTTATCAACATTTCCGGTTACAAAAACAATGCAATTCCCCTTAGAAAAACATCTATTTTTAAAATTATTAAGCTTCTTTAATGATATATTATCTAAAACCTTACAATATCCTAAAACAGTTTTACTTGCTTCACTATCTTTCCAAACAATTCTATTAAAGAAATAATCTAATGAATTTCGTTCATCCTCTTCTCTTATTTCAGCCTTTATTCGCTTTTTCTCATTATTGAATTCTTTGGAACCTATATTTATTTCATCAAATAAACTACACAAAATATCAGTGGCAAAATTAAATTCGCAATGAGGTCCATTGATAGAAAAACGTAAAAATTCTTTATAAGTGCAGCCTTGAATTTCAATACCTTGTGCAGAAAGCAAGTTATAAAAATCATCATACTTGCCTTTAAGATTTCTAAAAAGACAATGCTCAAGTAAATGAGTAATGCCGTTATTTGACGTATCTTCAAATATGCTGCCGGCACGAACATACAATGATAAGCAAAAACTTTTAAGTTTTGTGTTTAGCGCTGAACAAAACTCGATGCCGTTAATAATATTGACGTCTTCATGCATATTCTCACCACCTTAGATCAGCACTTTATAAGTTTCAAGAGATTTTCACCTTCTGCAACATATTCTGTTGCAATTTCTTTTATTTTATCTTGTCCATAATTATATTTATCATATATTCCTACAGTAGGCATACCAATCTTTACAGCAGTTTCAATGGCTACAAGGGAATCTTCAAACACCCAAGTGTCTTTTAATTCCGTTCCTAAAAAATCAACTGCTTGCAAGAAAATATCGGGTTCATCCTTACCTTTGCCGATCGTTCCGCACGAAAAAACCTTCAAGAAATATTTTTCAATATCACAATGTTTTAATGCTATATAAATCAGTTCAGGTGCAGTTGCCGAGGCAATACACATTTTGATGCCATTATTTTTACAATATTCCAAAAACTCCCTGACACCGTTTTTCAATCCAACATCATTGGCATAAAAGTCATCCATAATAGCGTTAGCCAGTGCCAATAATTCTTCTCCGCTTTCGCCAAAATTATAATTCTCGTGAATTAAATTCATCGCATCTTTCAGCGTTATCGTGCGCACTTTTTTATCGTCTTCAACACTTGGAGTGAAGTTTTTATCATTCAAATATTTTTCTCCAAAAGTTGACCAAAGCACATCCCAAAGTGATAGCGAATCAACTAATGTTCCATCCATATCAAATATTGCTGCTTTAATGTTCATAGAAATCACCGCCTTGGATGTATTATAACATAAAAGTGGTGGGGATGCAATATGCACTCTATGACACTCTCGGATTGCAGTGCATAGATTTGCTCTGTGTAAAAAAATGGTATAAGTTTTATTTCATATTAAGGGTAAAACAAAAAGCAACTACAAACGTAGTTGCTTTTTGGGCCTATTGATAAAAAAGACCTGGTTAAAAACCGATTCCTTAATTTTTACAGTATAATGATGCCTTGCTCAAAAATACTTCTAATTCATTTAATAACTCTACAACCTCTTTACAAAACTCACTTTTATTATCATCATCATAAAAATGGTATTTATAACATCTAATTAGATTTTCACACGCTCTCTTAGTTCCATAAATCATTTCAACAAACGTTTTTTCTTTTGCTTTCAAATCTTCTTGCAAAGTTGTAGTGCCAAATGTAAGATAAAAACTTTTATTCATATCTTTGTACAGAACTAAATTTGCATACATTTTTGATTTTTCTGCATTTTTTACATCTTGTTCGTTGCTACGCTTTAGATTTACTTGTTCTGAATAGTAAACTGCAAGGTTATAATTCGCATAACTGCGGTATGAATCGTTTCTTGAGAAGTCTAAAAGTCTTTCGCTAACTTTGAGAATTTCTGCATTAACCATCTCTTTTTGAGCATCTGTCTCAATTTTATCGTGCATAGTACGAAGAAATTTTAATACAACAAATAAAATTTTATCATTTGTAGAATGAAACATTATTTGTTTTTCTATTTCATCCCACTTTTCTAACAAAGATTGAAATGTTGTATTATCTTTTTTGCTCTCACTCTCAATTTCTTCAATAAATACATCAACCTTTTGTGGTGTAACACTACATAATTCATCTAACGTCACATTAAAAATTCTTGACAACGAACATAAAGTGGCAATGTCTGGATATGCAATACCATTTTCCCATTTACTAACTACTTGATGAGAAACACTTAAAACATCCGCCAATTTTTCCTGTGTCCAATTAAATGTTAGACGATATTTTCTTATGTTTTCACCTAAAATTTCATTTAACATTATACTCGCTCCTTTCATTGGCTTTATTATACATCAACGAAACAATTATATCTATATTAAATTTATTGAATTGTTTGCAACAAAAAATAGAAATATTTCATATCACCCATATGTACGACCCCCTTGTGACACGTCGGATTGCGGTGCCCAAAATCTGTAGGCACTCGCACGGTGGCTCGTTACAGATTTTGACCGCTGCACAGAAGTCCCCTCCTTTCATCCGCCACTGGCGGCAGTCGGTGACTTGCAAGTTTTCGCCGCATAGATACTTCTGTTAAGCAGTGGTGCAGGTTCGAAATTCATATTATGGGTAAAAACAAAGAGATACTCGTTTGAGTATCTCTTTGTTTTGGGTGTTTTGAACATAATGGCACGAATTAAATGTGCCTGAAAACTTAAGATTTTTACTTTTTTCTTGTCAAGAACAGTATAATGCCGCTGATAGCAGGTATTACCATCATAACAATAGCAGTTATATGTGCTTTTCCCTGTTGTTCGGGAGTTGGAAACCATTCCAACGAACCTGTAAATAAGTACAAAAGTCCTAATAAGAAAATTGTACAAATAATAATCCACTAAAATATTCGAATAGCTTTCATCTCATCACCAACCTTTATGTGTATTATAGCATAAAAGCGGCGAAGCCGCAATAATTATTCATTATTCATTAGCTGTGCGACTTCATTCTTCATTATTCATTCGGAAATCCGTTCTCGTTTAATGAATAATGAATGATGAAAAATGAATAGTGAATAATACAAACAAAAATCCGTCCACTTGCGTGAACGGATTTTCGTTTGTCATTCGTGTCCAAAAAAGAACTGGTGAGAAACCCTTGATTTTACTGGGTTTTGCCCAGTTTTCTTTACATTTTTATTATAACATAAAAAAGCACTCCCTGCAATATAAAAATGCAGAAAGTTCCCATCAATTTTATAACGGCAATGCAAAGCAAACGCCTGCAAAACTACAACCGTTATCGAATAATATATTTAGTTGATAAAACACTTCTCTCCCCTATTAATGCATAGTTCACCCTAAAACTGCATTGCAAAAGATACGCACTATTATAACATCAATTGTCGGAATCCAAGAGACTGTTTCCTGCGCACGGAAATAAGACTTCCCTATTTGCTACTGCTTCGCACTCTTCTCCACTTTCGTGGCCCCTATAGAAGAACCGAAACAGTTTAACTAAGAAAGCTCCTTTTTTTCATCCTTTGGCTTGCCTTGTGCTTCAAGCCGTTCTGATGTTTTGTTGTACTTATTATACCATTGCAGAAATATAAGGTCAATGGGTTTGGCAGAAACATGGCCCCACAGATCATGCAAATTTTTATTTAAACAATTCTGCCACCGGAATCTTTAATGCGGCGGCTATATCGAACAAAACCTCAAAAGAAGGATCCTTTTTACCGTTAATAATACGATTAATGTATCCGTCATTCTTTTTAATCTTACTGCTCAAATACTGACAGGATAAATTCCTCTCATCCATTAACTTGCAGAGTTTTTTAACGAACAATTCTCTTCCATCTTCAAAACTCAGTTTCTTCTCCATAATAAAACCTCACTTATATAAAAACTAAAGAGCCGCTCTCGCGACTCTTCGTTTATAAGTATAAGAATTGTTTTATTTGCGGTTTCAAGAAAACATTAATTTTGGCCCCAAAACACGTTCAAAAACTTAAAAACACATTTTTTCAAGTTTTTTAGAGTGTATTTTACACATTTTTTCAAAAATCAGGTCAAATATAAAGCCCACATAATTTATAAGTCACTTTTATTTCACCGGAATTGCAATCCTTGCTCCTGTTCTTGTATCTGCTCCCAGATTAAATGACGGAGCAACATTATTAGCCAATACATACCCATAGCGTTCAAAGTCATAATGTTCGATCGCCTTAAACACTTGCCCAATATACTTGCCAAAATCATCGGGATTCTCATATGGCTCACTTTGGAAGTAGAGCATTATGCACTCCGGAAGTTCTGCGATCTTATATCCATCAGGTAGAGGTTTCTCATAGTCAAGCGGCACTTCTACTCCTGAGGCTATTGTACTTATCCCATTCTCGTGCAGAAAATCAGGCAGATCAATCAATGCAGCTGTATCAAACTTTTCTGGGATACTGTTAAGTAGTCCTTCCCAGTCACAACCAACCTCTTCACAATATGAAAGATAATCGGTAGCCGAACGAGATGTGAGGTAGATAAGCTTTCTTTTGGGTCTGTTTACCGGTGTAACCGTACAAATTGATGTAGCATCCATTGTTTGTCCTTCTTTCAAAATATAGTAATGGTTTGCAGGATGCTGGGTGAATATAGGTATCGCGATTTTGTTCTTGCGATATTCACTGGGCGTGATGGAGAATCGTTTTGCAAATGATCTTGTGTAACCTTCGTGAGACTGATAGTGATAGTCTAAAGCAACATCAATTACAGTATTATCTGAATTAACTAGCTTCGCCGCACTCTCGCTGAGCAGGACAGCATTTATATATTCATATAGGGTAACACCCATATGTTTTTTAAATAATCTGTCGAGCTGGCGTCGGGAATATCCAACCGTACTACATACATTTTCAACACTGAAATCCATATCAGTGTGATGCGATTTGATATACTCCTGTGCCAAAACCACCGCTTTTACATCATTCATCTTGCACCCTTAACCTATGATAACACCAAACCATTGCTTATTCTTGATATATATGGACAAGCTTATTAGCTAATATCATTTTTCAATCCTACCGAAGTTGAGTAATATTACTAAATACTGATTATTGTTTCCTTGCACCAAGTAAACAACAAGTCAAATGCTTCGTCAAAGTCAAATTCAGTTCCATTGCTTAAAGCAATTGCTGTATCCAAAACAAGTCTATCATTACTAGACAACGCCTCTCGAAGTTCCTTTTTAGTACCAACAAATTTGCCACTGTTCAAATAATATAAGTTCTGCAGTATAAAGAATACCGACCTATATGTAAACGGCAGCTTGGAAACGTTCTTTTCTTTTGGAGCGTGAATATATCGGTGACAGATCTCGTGATATAAGTTTCCCAGACTCATTTTCACAAAATTGCGCACATCGGTTTCTGTGTATTCAGGAACCAGTTTTGCTAATGTTCCATAGTAATCCTTCGTTGTATGAAGAAGATGACATATCTCAAGAGGATTCCAGTTTTGTAATTCTTCTATTCCGCAAATGAACCCACACGATTTATCATAATCTTCGAGAGAAGAGATTGCCTCTCTATATTTGGCAAGATCCGCACCACTCATATCGCTGATCACAACCATGATATCAATATCACTATGTTCCGTTGCTTCGTCTCTTAAATAACTGCCCTGAAGACCAACATAAAGGAGGCGTTCCTTGTATGCAGCCTTTAGTAATTCAATCAATGCGGGAATATATACATCCGTCTTAAACATTCTTTATCCTTTCTGCGCAACAAATATCGTCGCAAACTGTGTGTCATACTGATTCAATATAGTTAATCCTGCAGTCCTGATGCATTCTGCCATCTCAACCGGTGTGTCGGGGAATATCCTGATCTTGCGCGTGCCGATATCGATGAACTCACTCGGATTCTTATCGATGGAAAGAACAAATCTGCCTGCGTCATTCAGTAATCCGGCAATCTTATTTACGGCTCTCTGTTTATCTTCAATGTGCATAAAGGTCAGAGAGGAATAAACGACGTCGAAAGTACCATTGAATTCATAAGAAAGGAAATCGGCACAAGTCAGACTGACATTCTCAAGCTTGGCAAGGTTATCTTTGGCACGTTCGATGGTCTTAGGGGAAATATCCACACCATAGAACTCACCACATAAAGGGGCTACGCGAATAGCCAGTCTGCCGGTTCCTACACCGATTTCAAGTACTGTCTTGTTCTCATCAAGCTGCATCTTGTCAATAAAGACTTGTCCATCCCACTTATCCATATACTCTCGTAAAGGCTCAGGGTCGTGCACTGGATCATTTCCTTCATCAATAAGCAGATCGTAATGACGTATTATATCATTAGTCATTTCAATTTTCCTTTCAACTTAAGTAATCGTATTATTCGAAGTTTTTTCAATAATATCATTAATAACCCCTACAAGCTCTTTGTCATCTGGAACATGAATATACAGCTCATTTTTTGCTCTAGTACATGCAACATAATATATTCTTGTAAATTCTTCGCTTGGTGTTTCACCCAAAATTTTTGGATCCTGATACATCTTCGATAATGTAGTTTTATCATTCCGCGACGGAGATACACTTACAACAACTTTGTCCCATTCTAATCCCTTTGCTTGATGCACAGTTATATATTTACCATTAGGAGAAAACACCTCATCAAACAATTTTCTTGCCGTATTCCATTTGATTTTTGTAAGGTTATCCTCAATCTTTGCATCGTATTCAGTTATAAACGGAACAGTAAAAGTTTCATCAGTGGAGATGCATCTTTTGAACGCCAAATAATCGGCTGAATTTATTAATATATTAAAATGATCAATAACGCTTGAAATTAAGGTGTCGCTATTTACTTCCGCGAACAATTTTGACAGCATCTTTTTAATTGTAATCATAACTGATGAAGTGAAAACACCCGATTTTTTTAAAGAACTAACTTTACAGTACAAAGATAACGCATTTAACACATCAACAAATGAGCCTGAAGAATAAGCCATATAAAGCATAATTATAAATTTAAATGCTCTAACCCAAGTTACCCTATTATGTTCTTCAATATCCTTCCTTATATCAATAGAAGACACAAAATAACTGTTGTATATACTTTTTAATATTTCTTTTTGCTCATCATCAACATCATGCATATATCTAAATGCAGATACCCAGGTGCGAGTTAATACCACACCTCCTTGTTTAACAATCTCATCAATCTTATCTAAAGCTTCCGTAGATTCGCCAACCAAAATTCGAACAGGAGCTTTCTCTATTTGCTCTTTTTCTTCTTCGGCATTATATTGACGAATACTTTTTTGAACGATAACATCCGACTTTCTAAAATAATTGCTAAACTTCACAATATTAGATGTGGAACGACGATTGTCAAGAATATGATATTCTTCTAGTTCTCTTTCCCCGTCAACGGAAAATGTATTAAACTGTGACGGTTTGGCACCTTGAAAGCTATAAATAGACTGTGCAACATCGCCTATAATTCCAAGAACAGATGATTTCGAACCTAACAATTTAATAATTAAAGTTTGTAATGGATTAGTATCTTGGAACTCATCCACAAAAATATAGGGGAATTTTACACGCAACGCATAGCACACCGTAGAATTTTCCATAAGAAGCCTATAACCAAAATATAAGATTTCATTATGAGTTAACTTTCTAGCAACGTTCCATGTGAATTCTTTTATATGCTTTTTGTGTGAAGTATCGATTTGCTTAGATGCCTTAAGATCACAGGAACCGTCATTCAAATACGCATCAATATCAATCTCTACGTCGCCCATGATTTTTTTACTATAATCAATATTCTCACAATCCGTTTTGTTTTTTACATAAGTTAAAATCTCTTCCTTTTCATATCCATGTAAAACTCCTAGTCCTTCGATTTGTGAAGTAATAACAGCGTTCCCAGTTATATCAATAGCAAAATCTTTTTTTATAACCTTCTTTAAATCCTGTTGAAATGGCAAAATGATGTTGTCAATTATAAACCCATGAATTGTATTCACTTCGACTGAAGAAGAAAAGTTTTTTAATCTAGTATTAATTTCATCAACAGCCGCATTAGTGTAGGTAATGCAAAGTAATTTTCTACAGTTGCTCTTTGTTATTTTTTCATTATTAGAAACAATTTCTTTTATGTTTTCAACAAGGAAATGAGTTTTACCAGCACCTGGTCCAGCATAAACTTTGAAATGTTTATTTAGCTGTTCTTTAGTCAAAATATAATCTGAGCTTATGTTCTCGAAAGCCACTGTATGCCCTCCCTAATATATTGAGGTACCACTAAGGCATCTACCAATTCTTCATCTACCAAAATGCTAAGTGCTATATCACCTTTGCAGTCCTTTGCGTACTCTAAGAATAATTTTCCAAAAAACAATTTTTTTATTTTGTCTTTTTTCTCATCCTCTTGTTCGGCAGCAATTATACTTTTAAAACTATCAATTAAATTCGTTATTTTAGAACGACTTCTACCATCAATTTGTTCTCTATTAACATCCCATAAATCAAAATTCAATTGATTAGCATCGATATACGGATGTAGCGATTCACTTAATGCAACTTTAAGAAGTTTTTTGGCTACATCTGTATTTTCAAAATTACTTATAAAAAGTTCATCTTCAAAAGTTGAGCCTCCTTCCTTTTGAAACATAACACAAATATTATTATATTCTGAAAAAAGTTCGCTCAACACATTTACGTGTGCGGGAATATAGCCAGCGTAATCAGATAAACTAGTGGTTTCATCATCCTTTATCCATTTAAAATCGCTATCTGTTATGCACAAAACATCTTTTTTTACCGGATTATTTGCAAAAGCTCTTAAAAAATAAGCAAAATTTTTACCTCCGACTTCAACTATTGAAATATGTTCATCCTCGTAAGAATAATTACACTTTTCCATAAGTTTAGGGAAAAGCAATTTTTCGGCTAAACCTTCTACCAAAATCACTTTGTCAGCAAATAGTATATCCGAGCGCGTAACATCCAAAAATTTCATCATATGATTTTTTGCAGTTTCATCTTCCTCAAACTGAATCTTTAAGCTTCGTTGTACACAATCAGCTTGATCTTCCGTTCTAGAATAACTAAGCATGTACATATTATTCAATCCTGCAACTGCAGTAATATTAGACGAATGAGTTGTTACAAATATTTGCTGATTCAAATTATCTTCTTCGTCTAACTTTTTTAGAAATTTGAATAGTTTATATTGCATAGCAGGATGAAGATGGGCTTCTGGTTCTTCCAAACACAAAATTCGAAAGTCTTTTCCCTTTTGAATTTCAACTAGCTTAACAAGCATATACATGTTTATCAGATTATTATATCCTAACCCGTTGTGCGATAAAGGAATAATAAAATCCGATTTTGTATCACGAACATTGATTACATAAGAATTAGAAATAGTAGCAGACGGACGCATATCTTGAGATATAGCT
Organism: Clostridia bacterium; assembly: GCA_045591115.1. Taxonomy (GTDB): domain Bacteria; phylum Bacillota; class Clostridia; order Christensenellales; family QALW01; genus UMGS1322. The sequence continues at coordinate 6,854 of JAZNSH010000050.1, read as the reverse complement.
ACATTCCCCTTGGAAAGACCAATATCATTTTTCTCATTTTCTACCAAATTTGATATTTTATCTAAAACCGGTTTGATAGCATCCTTCATGCTGTCTGAAAGGCCCTTTTGTATTTCCTGTATTTTAGAAGCACCAGACGGATCATTTTTTAAAAATCTCTCGATCTCCCGTTTAGTTTCATGATAAACTGCTTCGCTATTGCGTTCGGCCTCAATAAAATCCACCTTAAATATTTCTGTTGCTTCCTTGGAATCTATTCTTGTTTCGCTTAAGCCATTTGTATATGCCCAACTATAACTTTTTTCAAAAAGTTGTAAAACATTATAAAAAGATTCATAATCAGTTGCTGCTGAAACCGCTGAAATGTATTCTCCAATATCTTTAGGACTCATACTATAAATTGCTTTTACTTTTGCACTAATTGAGTATTTTGTCGGATCATCAGCAGCCGCTTTTGATTCATTTATTTTATCCATGCCAATAAACGATAATAATTTAATAATACTCTCGTCCTCTGTATTATCTTCGGAAATCTCATGTATAATATCGTACTCGATAATTATTTCAGGAGGTTGCTGCTTGTACTTTTCTAAAAAGTTTACTAGCAAATCGTTCTTGTTAAAATCATCTACTGATACAGCACCCGGATTGTTTAGCAAATCAATCGCACGGAGTAATCCTGTTTTCCCCGAATTATTGGACCCAACAATGACATTCAACCCATCTTGAAAATCCATTTCGAAATTAGAAAAATTCCGAAAATTATTTATTTTTATATGACTAATATACATATTATTCTCCTTCTTCTAGTTAAAATTTCAGCATCAAATATCTTTTAAAATCCCGCATACTGTGACATTTCTGCTATGTCATGAATTAGCTTCTCAAATTCCTCTTTGCTCCAAAATCTCGGATGCAAGTGGCCGTGCAGCACCTTGTTACGCCCATTTTCTTCATGCGGATCTTCATAATCATATTTGAAATATTTCTTTGCCTTCTCAAGAAGTTTAATATAATCTGGTTTATCAGGATTTTCCGCAATTGCAAGATTAATAAGTTTCATACCTACCTTTAGATTGTTTTTCTTCCCTTCTCTATCTATCAGCGGAACGCCATACTCAGATGTAGTCGAACGTATTAATTCCTCAAAATATGTATAGGCAAAAGGAGTCAACACTGAATATGAATCCGGAAATTTAGTATAAATGTCTTTAACAATTATCCAATCTGGTCCCCAATTCCACATATGCGCATGATCATATATTTCATCAAAATCTTTTAAAACAGACATATTATCACTTCCTTTTCTATATTATACCATATTTCGATTTTTAATACTATATATTTTATTGAACTAAAACATCGCAAAAAACACTAGGCGATTTTAAATCGTCTAAATACACCTTTTTCGCCAAAAAGTCATTAAAATAGCGATTTTAAAGGGGCGAGTGGGCTCTTGAAATGTTGTACAATAGTAGTGGGTAATAATTTTCCTCCCCAAAACATCATTTCAAGGAGGTTCAAACATGAAAAAGGTTTACTCAGAAGAGCAGAAAAAGAAAATAGTAGAAATGTATTTTGCCGGTAAAACCATCACTGAAATTTCAAACGAAACCGGTGTTGCACGCAGCACATTAACTGCCTGGATCAAAGAATATGAACAAAAACCTAAAAGTACAAAGCTAGTCAATATGAGAGATTACAATGACCTTAAGCAAAAATGCGAACAGCAAGAAAAAATGATACAAATTCTTTGGGCCTCCCCTTGCACCGTAAGTGCTCCTTTAAGCGAACGGTATGATGCAGTTAAAAGTATGCTTGAGAAATTTGGATACAGCATAACTTTAACATGCAAAGCTCTACAGGTAGATAAAGGAAGTTATTTCAATCACACACTGCGAAACAAAAATGGAAACACTCTCGCCGCTCAACGCCATGCGGAATTGTTACCTATTATTCAAAAGATATTTGAAGAAAGCAACCGCACTTATGGTGCTGACAAAATACATTACATACTTAAACAGCAGGGATATATAATAGGGCGTAACACGGTGGCAAGAATCATGCACGAAAACGATTTGTTTTCATCAAGAGGTGGCGCAAAGAAACTGTATGATCAAGCGCAAGATAGAAAATTAATCATATCCAACCAAAAGTTCGAAGTATCACGTCCTAATCAGGTCTGGGCAGGAGATGTCACACAGTTCAACGTAAATGATAAAAAATTCTATATTTGCATAATTCTTGACATATACTCGCGAAAAATCGTTGGATGCAAAGTGTCAACCTCTAACTCGACACACCTAACTAAATGCACATTTAAACAGGCATATGAGAATAGGAAACCAACCGATTTATTATTTCATAGTGATCAAGGGGCCAACTACACTTCAAAAACCTACATGAAATACTTAAAAGAGTTGGGCGTTCAACAATCATTTTCAAGAGCAAGTATGCCTTATGATAATTCGATTGTTGAAGCATTTTTTAAAACTTTAAAGGCAGAAAAATTATATCATATACAATTCCGTACAGAACTGGAATTCAGACAAGCCGTATGTGAATACACACTTCACTATAATGAGGTCCGTCCACATACTGTACTGCGGTATATGACACCATCTGCCTATGAAGCGGCCTATTATGAAAGGCTTGAAAAGCGTGCAAATAACGAATCGAACACAACAGGTTCATAAAATGAAAGAAAATATATTAAGCACCTTGAATTTTCAAGAGTTTTGGTTATACGTGTAGCATTAGATAAAATAAAAAATGCGGCTTTAAGCCGCATAAATACTAGTAATAAAAAAATAAATCACCCTTCAATCGAACACGTATAGTTCAGATTTGAGGGGTGATTCATTGTGTCTCTCCTGTTCGAAAAAGAACTGGTGAGAAACCCTTAATTTTACTGGGTTTTGCCCAGTTTTTCTTTACAAATTGATTATACCATAAAAAATAACTTTCCGCAATAAAAAAATGCAGAAAGTTATTTGTTTTTTTATTATTTTTTTGAAATTTATGCCGACTCTTCCTCAGGCAAAAACAGAGGCTCGACGATCTCCGCCCCACCCTTTATAAAAATTCTTAAATTGAGATCTTTTGTCACCTGAATAGAATTCACAATTCGGTGAATGATGGCATCATCAAACTCGGTCATAACCGGCTTCATCTGTTTTGTGTAATTTTCAATCCGTTCAATTTCTTCTCTGGCTTTTTCATTACACCTAATATGCGCAACAAGCATATCCCGTCTCTCCCGAAGGTCTTTTATCCTTTGGGAGCAGTCGGCAATGGCTTCGGTATACCGATCTTTATTATTTTTTGACTGAATCGCCAGGTCGGCAAGCTCTTCAATGCGGATCTGCTCGTCATGAATTCCTTTTTCGACCAGATACAATTCATCGGTATTTACATCCGAAGTAGCATAAATAAGTTTGCTTTTTAGAAGCTCGTATCCGTCTTCTCTCCCCTGCAACACGCGGGAGATTGCACGACAAATAGCAGCCTGCAGGTTTTTCTCCTCAAGCCCCTTCGAAAAATCGCAATATTTATCCTTATGATCCAGTCGGCTGATGCAACGCCAATAGTGATGAACGACATCTTTTTTCGTAACTGTTTTACGGCGGAAATGACTGCCGCATTCCTCGCAAATGAGCAGTTCACTTAATACATATTTTGCACTGTATCTTCCTCGGCAGGAAATGGTATTGTCCGATTTGCTGCGTAAAGCATTACGGCGAGCGAATTCTGCCATCGCCGCTTTGAATATATCACGCGGAATAATGGCAGGATGATCGTTAACCACCAAGTATTTTGTCTTTTGACCGTTGTTAACCTTTTTCTTTTTGGTCAGGCAATCCACGCAGTAAGTCTTTTGATACATAACGTCGCCGCAGTACTTTTCATTTTGCAGTATCGCCAGAATGGAAGTTGTTTGCCAAACACTTTTGCCATAAAAGGTTTTTATGCCGTTTTCTTCAAGCCAGTTCTTGATTTGAAGAGCACTTTTACCGTCAAGAAACAAATTGAATATCCAACGAACGACCTCGGCTTCACTTTCCACAATATAAATTTCTTTGGTAATTTTATCACGGCGGTAGCCAAACATATTCATATTGGAGCAGTATGTACCATTCTCCATCCGTTTGGATATGCCCCATTTAACGTTGGCGCTAATGTTCTCACTTTCCGACTGCGCCATAACGCTGTAAATACCAATATAAGTTTCGCTATCCTCTTTGAGCGAGTTAATATTCTGCTCTTCAAAATAGATAGCAATACCCATCGCCTTAAGTTTGCGAACAAAGGACAGACTATCCACGATATTTCTTGCAAAACGGGAAACCGATTTCGTCAGGATCATATCGATTTTACCCTTTTCGCAATCCTTTATCATACGAAGGAATTCATCACGTTTTTTGACCTGCGTTCCGGTAATACCTTCGTCGGCATATACGTCTACAAATTCCCACTTTTCGTTATTGGCAATATAGCGAGTATAGTAATCCTTTTGAACACGGTAACTGTTAAGCTGATCCTCGTCGTCGGTGGACACACGGCAATATGCGGCTACTTTCATTCGTTTTCCAAACGCAATGCGGGAACTTTTACCGGCATCGGCAGGAATTTTGGTAACAACCCGTCTTCTTTCAGCAGTTTCAACCATTGTCACACACCTCCTCGTTACCGATTTCTTTACCGTTAACAAAGCGGATGCGTATATTACCGTCCGGCTGAATGATAATAGCGGATACGGTCTTTTTCATAAACGGAATATCTAACACCTGTTCATCCTCTGGCTCATATTCCGAAAACAAATCATAAAGCGCGTCCGAAACAGCGGCGGAAGGGTCAAGCTCCATCTCCGAAAACTTATCCGTCACGGTTTCGTATATCAGCTTCATAATCGGGTGGAACATCGAGTTTGGCTGTGTGATTAAATACTTTATCTGCCGTTCCTTAAGTCGAATATCCTTTGACGGCACATAGGTGCTTTCTCCCTTTGGCAGCATAATGAGGTATGGCTGATTTCTCTCCGCACTCATAACCGTTTTTATCCTTGAAAATAACAGCGGGTCATCTAAGTATTGAGTTGTAGCAGGACAACCGCCCGAGCAAAGCCAACGCTCACGCACTTTATACTTACTTTTGCGGGTAAAATGTTTCCCGCACGTCTCGCATATAGTGGTGGCTTTCAGGTAGGCAATTTCCTCGGTGTCTTTTTCTCTAACACCGCCTTTTTCTGCCTTTTGCTTGACTGCCTTATCAAAGGTTTCCCTATCAATAATACGCGGATATTCCTCATCTCCGCAATAATGCTCATTTTCAATGATTCGGCAAACCATATTTTTGGTCCACTGAGTCTTATCCTTATAGTAGGATATCTCCTTTGCAGTCAGCTCTTTGGCAATTTCCAAGAGCGTATGTCCGGCCAAATAATCACGGAAGATTTTATTTACAACCAAGGCTTCCTCTTGCACGATGTAGTAATCAAACTGGTCCTTGCGATAACCGTAAAAAATACGTCTTAATTCCATGCAATCACCTCCTTTAGGAGTATGCCGGATTTAATCTCAAAGCACAGCTTATCTTCTTCGACTGTAACACGCTCAACAACACCATCAAAGATATTTTCATTAAACGACAATATTGCCTTCGGTTGCGACTCCAGATAAAGTATGAGCTGACGCAATTCATCAATACACTGTTCATCCTCATCATCAGTGAGCAATTTATTGCGCCTGGTTCGTAGCTCTGATACCTTTTTCCTGTCAGCAATCGTTCTGTCGTTATATACACCGTCATCAATAACACCCGCCTCATATTGTTCCGTATAAAAGGCAAGTCTATCGGCTAATTTAATCAATTTCTCATCAATGTCTATAACCTCAGAGCGACTTTTAGTAACTGCCGCTTTGAGCTCCACAAGACGAGTTAAGGTGCTTTTAAGCAGTTCGTTTTCGTGTTGACGAAGCTTATTATACATATTGCAAAAGGTTTTTCCGATAACCTCTTCGCTCAAAGGGTGGGTACAGCAATGCTGACCGGCAGTGCCGCTTTTAGAGCACACCCAGTAAACGATGTCGTTTTGCACCCTTCTTTTGTACGCCCAACCACAGTCCACACAGAATATTTTTCCACTAAAAAAGTACTTTTGAGGAGCCGCTTTCAAGGCTTCCCTTTCCAGATTCTTTTTCAGCATTTCCTGAACAGCGGCAAAGGTGTCCTTATCCAGCACCGCTTCATGGGAATTAGACACGTAATACTGGTCTACTTCTCCCCTGTTTCTCCTGTTGCGGAAAGGCAGTTCCTCAGGCGTATATGTTTTTTGGTGAAGTGTATCACCGATATATTTCTCATTGCTGAGAATATACTTAATTCTTTCCTTGCCCCAAGGTTTACCCGGCACATCCTGACCATTCAGCTCTTGTGCTATCTTACCGAAACCCATACCCTGTAGATAATACCTGAAAATTTGACGTACAACTTCAGCCTCTTCAGGAATCGGCACTAAGGTATCGTCTTCGATTCGAAAACCGAACGGTGCATTCAAAAAGGTAAATGTACCCGTTTCCATACGCATCTGGTTAGATCTTCTGACGCGTTTGGAATTGGAAAGGGACTCTTCCTGTGCGAAAGCGCTCTTAATATACAGAACCAGCTCGTGATTCATGCTTTCCGTATCTATACCGTCATTTTCAAAGAACACAGATACACCGAGCTTTTTAAGTTCTCTGACGTATTCAATACAATCGAGCGCGTTTCTTGCAAAACGGGACACGCTTTTTACATAGATGCGGTCAACTTTTCCCGCCCGGCAATCTCTCATCATACGATTGAATTCGTCACGC